>JAKBZN010000011.1:0-14828 GCA_021842465.1 Pseudomonadota bacterium | reverse complement strand
GGCGATCCAGGCGGGGCACTGGATTGCTTCGGGCTGCGCCCTCGCAATGACGGCGGGTCATCGCGAGGCCCGCAAGATTGGCGTATTTCGTCATCGCGAGGCCCGTAGGGTCGTGGCGATCCAGGCGGGGCACTGGATTGCTTCGGGCTGCGCCCTCGCAATGACGGCGGGTCATCGCGAGGCCCGCAAGATTGGCGTATTTCGTCATCGCGAGGCCCGTAGGGTCGTGGCGATCCAGGCGGGGCACTGGATTGCTTCGGGCTGCGCCCTCGCAATGACGTCGGGTCATCGCGAGGCCCGCAAGATTGGCGTATTTCGTCATCGCGAGGCCCGTAGGGTCGTGGCGATCCAGGCAGGGCACTGGATTGCTTCGGGCTGCGCCCTCGCAATGACGACTTGCTTGTGCAAATGAGGACCTTTACATCATGATTTTCGTCACCGGCGGTGCCGGTTTCATCGGTTCGAACTTTGTCGTCGACTGGCTGCATCCGGAGCGGGCGGCGGTCGACGAACCCGTGCTGGTGCTGGATGCGCTCACGTATGCCGGCAATCTTGCCAACCTCGCATCCGTGCGCAGTCATCCCGGGCTGCAGTTCGTCCGGCAGGACATCTGCGACAGCGCGGCGGTGCTCGCGCTGCTGCGCCGCCATCGACCGCGCGCCGTGGTGCATTTCGCGGCGGAAAGCCACGTCGACCGGTCGATCCTGGGTCCCGGCGAATTCGTGCGCACCAACATCGAAGGAACCTTTGCGCTGCTCGAAGCGGCGCGCGCATACCACGGCGAGCGGACCGGCGCCGAGCGCGATGCCTTCCGCTTCCTGCATGTTTCCACCGACGAGGTCTACGGCTCGCTGGGCGAACACGATCCGGCGTTCACCGAGACCACCGCCTACGCACCCAACAGTCCGTACGCCGCCTCGAAGGCCGCATCCGACCACCTGGTGCGGGCCTACTTTCATACCTACGGCCTGCCCGTGCTCACGACCAATTGCAGCAACAACTATGGGCCGTTCCAGTTTCCGGAAAAGCTCATTCCGCTGATGATCGCCAATGCGCTGCAAGGAAAACCCCTGCCGGTATACGGCGACGGGCAGAACGTGCGCGACTGGCTCTACGTCGGCGACCATTGCAGCGGAATCCGCCGGGTGTTGGAAGATGGTCGCCTCGGCGAGACCTACAACATCGGCGGGCGCAACGAGGTGCGCAACATCGAGGTCGTGCGGCGGATCTGCGCGGCGCTCGACGAACTGCGGCCCGATGCCGGCGGATCGTACGCGCGGCACATCACCTACGTGAAGGACCGGCCGGGCCACGACCGCCGTTATGCGATCGATTGCACGAAGATCGAGCGCGAACTGGGGTGGAAGCCCGCGGAATCGTTCGAGACCGGCCTGCGCAAGACGATCGGGTGGTTTCTCGACAACGCCGATTGGATCGCGGAGGTCACGTCGGGAAAGTACCGCGAGTGGGTGGCATTGCAGTACGGCGATGCGGCCTCGGCGTCCCAGGGCTAGGGGAGGGCATATCCATGCAACGGTCGGAGCTTCCATGAGTTCGCTTCCACGCCGCAAAGGCATCCTCCTCGCCGGCGGTTCCGGCACCCGGCTCTATCCGGTCACGCAGGCCGTGTCCAAGCAACTGCTGCCGGTGTACGACAAGCCGATGGTCTATTACCCGCTGACCACGTTGATGCTCGCCGGGATCCGGGACATCCTGGTCATTTCGACGCCGGCGGACACCCCGCGCTTCGAGCAGTTGCTGGGCGACGGCGCGCGCTGGGGGCTGAACCTGTCCTATCAGGTGCAACCGAGCCCGGACGGGTTGGCCCAGGCCTTCGTCCTGGGCCGCCGATTCGTGGGCGCGGACGACACCGCGCTGGTGCTGGGCGACAACATCTTCTATGGCCACGATCTGGTTGCGCAATTGCAGCGCGCCAACGCGCGGGCCAGCGGCGCCACGGTCTTCGCCTATCACGTGACGGATCCCGAGCGGTACGGCGTGGTGGCGTTCGACGCGCAGTTCCGCGCCCTGTCGATCGAAGAGAAGCCGGCGCAGCCGCGCTCGAACTACGCGGTGACGGGGCTGTACTTCTACGACAACCAGGTGCTGGACATCGCGGCGGCGCTCAAGCCGTCGGCGCGCGGCGAACTCGAAATCACCGACGTCAACCGCGCCTATCTGGAACAGGGCCACCTGCAGGTGGAGATCATGGGTCGCGGCATGGCCTGGCTCGACACCGGCACGCACGAGTCGTTGCTCGATGCGGCGCAGTTCATCCAGACGATCGAGACGCGGCAAGGGCTCAAGATCGCGTGCCCCGAGGAGATCGCCTACCGGCAGGGCTGGATCGGCGCGCAGGAACTGGAACGCCTGGCCGCGCCGATGGCGAAGAACGGCTACGGGCAGTATCTGCAGCGCATCCTGCGCGAACCGATCCGCTGAACCAATATCGACGCGCTCTCCGCCGCTTGCGGGAGAGGGCAAGGGTGAGGGTGCATGAACGTAACACCGACGAATTTGCCGGAAGTCCTCCTGATCGAACCGAAGGTCTTCGGCGACGATCGCGGCTTCTTTCTGGAAAGCTGGAACGCGCGGCAGTTTCGCGAAGCCACCGGCGTCGCCGCGGATTTCGTGCAGGACAACCATTCGCGCTCGGCGCGGAATGTCCTGCGCGGCATCCACTACCAGCTCGTCAAGCCGCAGGGCAAGCTCGTGCGCGTGGTGCAGGGCGCCGTGTTCGATGTGGCGGTCGATCTGCGCCGCGGCTCGCCGCGGTTCGGGCGATGGGTCGGGGTCGAACTGAGCGCCGAGAACAAGCGGCAACTCTGGGTGCCGCCGGGCTTCGGCCATGGGTTTCTGGTGTGCAGCGACTCGGCCGACTTCCTGTACAAGACCACCGAGTACTGGATGCCGGAGCATGAACGCTCCCTGATCTGGAACGACCCGACGGTCGGCATCCAATGGCCATTGCACGGCGCGGCGCCGATCCTCGCCGCGAAGGACGCCGCGGCGCCGTCGCTGGAGCGTGCGGACGTGTTCAACGACTGATATTTCCCGGGTTCATGCGCAAGAAAACAACGATTCCCGCCGTCGGCTTCGTGTCCCTCGGCTGCCCCAAGGCGCTCGTCGATTCCGAGCGCATCCTCACCCGCCTGCGCGCGGAGGGATATCGCATCCAGGGGTCCTATGAGGAAGCCGACCTCGTCGTCGTCAATACCTGCGGATTCATCGACAGCGCGGTGCAGGAGTCGCTCGATGCGATCGGCGAAGCGCTGGCCGAAAACGGCAAGGTGATCGTCACCGGCTGTCTCGGCGGACGCACCGACGCGGAGGGCGACAACCTCGTGCGCAGCCTGCACCCCAAGGTGCTGGCGGTGACGGGGCCGCACGAGACCGACGCGGTGTTGCAGGCCGTGCACGAGCACCTGCCGCAGCCCCACGACCCGCGCGTGGATCTCGTGCCGCCCGCAGGATTGAAACTGACTCCTCGCCACTATGCGTACCTGAAGATTTCCGAGGGGTGCAACCACCGCTGCAGTTTCTGCATCATTCCGTCGCTGCGTGGTGATCTGGTTTCGCGGCCGATCGGCGAGGTGCTGCGCGAGGCGGAGGCGCTGGTCCGTCAGGGCGTGCGCGAACTGCTGGTGATTTCGCAGGATACGAGCGCCTACGGCGTCGATCTGCGCTATCGGACGGGCTTCGTCGACGGCCGCCCGGTGCGGACGCGGATGACCGAACTGGTGCGGGAACTGGCGGGGCTCGGCGCCTGGGTGCGGCTGCATTACGTGTATCCGTACCCCCACGTCGACGAGGTGATTCCGTTGATGGCCGAAGGCAAGGTGCTGCCGTACCTCGATGTTCCGTTCCAGCACGCGCATCCGCGCGTACTCAAGGCGATGAAGCGGCCCGCGGCGGGCGAGGCCAATCTGGAGCGGATCCGCGGCTGGCGGGCGATCTGTCCGGATCTCACGATTCGCAGCACCTTCATCGCCGGATTCCCCGGCGAAACCGAGGCGGAGTTCGAGTCGATGCTCGAATTCCTGCGCGAGGCCCAGCTCGATCGCGTCGGCTGTTTCGCGTACTCCCCGGTGGACGGCGCCGCCGCGAACGAACTGCCGGGGGCGCTGCCGGAAGAAGTCCGGGAGGAGCGCCGCGCCCGGCTGATGGCGGCGCAGGAGGAAATTTCGCGGGCCCGCCTGGCGCGCAAGGTCGGAACGACCCTGCGCGTGCTGGTCGACGACGTGTCGGAGGAGGGGGCGGTGGCGCGTTCGAGCGCCGATGCGCCCGAGATCGACGGTGTCGTCTACATCGCGCCCGACCCGCGGCTACGGGCGGGGGAGTTCACGGACGTCGTGGTGGAGTCCGCCGACGTGCACGATTTGTTCGGGCGCGTCACCACCGATCCGCGAAGAGATTGAGGATCCCATCCAGCCCCGCGTGCTGGATCGCCACATTCGCCTGGCTTCGTACCAGGGGCTTGGCCCGGTAGGCCACCGACAGCCCCGACAGGCGCATCATTTGTAGATCGTTGGCGCCGTCGCCCACGGCGATCGCCTGGGAAGTGTCGCAGCCGATCTCCGCGCAGAGGCGCCGCAAGGCCGCCGCCTTGCCGGCGGCGTCGACGATCGCGCCGCCGTTTTCGGGGGGGCCGGATACGTGACCGGTCAGGCGTCCGTCGCGGATCTCGATGTGGTTGGCGCAGGCGACGTCGAAGCCCAGCGCGCGCTGCACGTGGCCGGTGAACTGCACGAACCCGCCCGACACCAGCAGCGTCTTCCAGCCGTTGGCGCGCGCGGCGGCGATCAGTTCCGGCGCCCCGGGCGAGAAGCGCAGGCGGTCGGCGATCACCCGGTCGATCAGCGCCGCGTCGGCGCCGGCGAGCAGGGCCGCGCGGCGGCGCAGGCTCTCGGCAAAGTCGGGGATTTCGCCGCGCATCGCGGCTTCGGTGATCGCGGCGACTTCGGCCCCCTTGCCGGCGTAGCCGGCGATCTCGTCCATGCACTCGATGGTGATGACCGTCGAGTCCATGTCCATCGCCAGCGCCCGGATGTCGGCTTGTGCGCGGGCACCGTCGACGAATGCGACGTCGCAGTCATGCTCCTGTGCGAGGGCGGCGACGGTGGCGCGGGTGCCGTCGTCGTGAGCAACCTCCGCAAGCCGCGCCGCGCCGGGTTTGCGACGGACGGATCGCGGGGCGCAGGCCCGCTGCAGGGCGTCGACCGCCGTGTCGGTGAGGTGGGGGGACTGGAGAACGAGGTCCATTTATCGCTTTCGTTTCGGTTCGGGTGGCGGCGGCGCGGGTGGCGCGGTCAGTGCCTGAAAGACCGCGCGCAACTGCTGCAGCCGTTCTTCGATCTTCTCGGCCGCCGGCTCGATGCGCAGCCGGTCCTGTCCCGCAAAGCGCACACGGCGGTCGCGCTGCACCAGCGCGATGATGTTCGCCGGATCGATCGCGGGTTGCGGCGCGAATTGCAGCACGATCGCGCCGGGCGCGGCGTCGATGCGCTGGATGCCGAGCCGTTCGGCATCGAGCCGCAGGCGGTGGGTGTCGAGCAGCGCGCGCGCGGGCGGCGGCAGCCGGCCGTAGCGGTCGACGATCTCCTCCTGGATCGCGACGAGCGCATCGGCGTCGGGGGCGGACGCCAGCTTCTTATAGAACGACAGACGCTGATGCACGTCGGGGACGTAGTCGCCGGGCAGCAGGGCCGGCACGTGCAGGTTGATCTCCGCGGTCGCGGCGAGCGGCCGCAGCAGGTCCGGTTCCTTGCCCGAGCGCAGCGCGCGCACCGCGGCATTGAGCATCTGTGAATAGAGGTCGAAGCCGATCTCCTGCACGTTGCCCGATTGCGAATCGCCCAGCACCTCGCCGGCGCCGCGGATTTCCATGTCGTGCATCGCGAGGTAGAAGCCGCTGCCGAGTTCCTCGAGGTTCTGGATCGCTTCGAGGCGCTTTTCGGCGTTCTTGGTGATCGCGCCTTCCTCGATCAGCAGGTAGGCGTAGGCCTGGTGGTGCGAGCGCCCGACGCGGCCGCGCAGCTGATGCAGCTGCGCGAGACCGAAGCGGTCGGCGCGATGGATGACGATGGTGTTGGCCGTCGGGATGTCGATACCGGTTTCGATGATCGTCGTGCACAGCAGCAGGTTGAACCGCTGCTGGTAGAAGTCGCGCATCACGTGTTCGAGATCGCGCTCGGGCAGCTGGCCGTGGGCGACCCCGATGCGCGCCTCCGGCAGCAGTTCCGTCAGGCGCGCGCGCTGGTTCTCGATCGTCTCCACTTCATTGTGCAGGAAGTAGATCTGGCCGCCGCGCTTGAGTTCGCGCAGGCAGGCCTCGCGGATCAGCCCCGGACTGTTCTGACGTACGAAGGTCTTGACCGCCAGGCGGCGCTGCGGCGCGGTGGCGATGACCGAGAATTCGCGGATGCCCTCGAGGGACATCGCCAGTGTGCGCGGGATGGGCGTGGCGGTGAGCGTCAGCACGTCGACCTCGGCGCGCAGGGTCTTGAGCCGTTCCTTCTGCCGCACGCCGAAACGGTGTTCCTCGTCGATGATCACCAGGCCGAGATTGGCGAAACGCATTTCCGCCGAGAGCAGCTTGTGCGTGCCGATGGCGATGTCGATGGTGCCGTTGCGCAGGCCTTCGATCGCCTGCGCGGTTTCTTTCGGCGAGCGGAAGCGCGACAGTTCACTGATCCGTACCGGCCAGTTGGCGAAACGGTCGCGGAACGTCTGGGCGTGCTGCTCGGCGAGCAGCGTCGTCGGACACAGCACGGCGACCTGCTTGCCGCCCGACACGGCGGCAAAGGCCGCGCGCAGGGCGACCTCGGTCTTGCCGAAGCCGACGTCGCCGCAGACCAGCCGGTCCATCGGGCTGCCCGCGCGCATGTCCTTCAGCACGGCATCGATCGCCGCCTGCTGGTCCGGTGTCTCCTCGAAGCCGAAGCCTTCGGCGAAGCGCTGGGTGTCGGCTTCCGAAAACGCGAAGGCGTGCCCCTTGCGCGCCGCGCGCAGCGCATAGAGGTTGAGCAGTTCGGCCGCGGTGTCGTGGATCTGCTGCGCCGCCTTGCGCCGGGCGCGTTCCCAATCGCCCGAACCCAGGGTGTGCAGCGGCGCGCTTTCGGGGTCGGCGCCGCTATAGCGGCTGATGCAGTGCAGTTGCGCCACCGGGACGTAGAGCTTGGCGCCCTTGGCGTATTCGAGGTGCAGGAATTCCGCCGGCCCCTCGCCCAGGTCCATCGATTCGAGGCCGAGATAGCGGCCGATGCCATGTTCCGAGTGCACGACCGGGTCGCCGACGCGCAGTTCGGCGAGATCGCGCACCATGGCCTCGACGTTGGAGGCACGCTCGCGTCCCCGCCCGCGCTGGCGGTTCGGGTTGCTGGCGTAGAGTTCGGCTTCGGTGACGATGGCGAAGGGCGCTTCGATCCCCGGAACGCAGAACCCTTGATGCAGGGGGGAGACGGTGAGCGTCGCCAGAAGGCGGCCGTCGATCGGCGCGGCAAGGAATTCCGCCACGCTCGCGCAGTCCTGGACGGCGAAATCCTGATCGCGGAACAGTTGCGCGACGGTCTCGCGCCGCCCGGGCGAGTCGGCCGA
Source organism: Pseudomonadota bacterium (assembly GCA_021842465.1). Lineage (GTDB taxonomy): Bacteria > Pseudomonadota > Gammaproteobacteria > Burkholderiales > Burkholderiaceae_F > GJ-E10. The sequence goes on along the minus strand of JAKBZN010000011.1, from coordinate 7,232 downwards.
GATCAGGATGCGGCCCGGGAACGCGTCGCACCAGGCGCGCAGCCGATGCAGCGGGTCGGCGGCCTTGCGGTCGACGGTGAGATCGGGAAGCGCCGCGAACACGCTTCCCTCGCCTCCACCCGCTCCATTTTCCGGGGCGGGCGCAACCGCAATCTGCGCATAGGGCTTGAGCGCGAGGAAAAAATCGTCCGTTCCGAGGTACAACTGGTCCGGATCGAGGCACGGCCGCTGCGCGTCGCGCGACAGGAATCGGTGCCGTTCCGACGTTTCGGTCCGAAACTGCCGACAGGCCGCCGCGACGTCGCCATGCAGGGCGATCCGCGCGGCTTGCGGCAGATAGTCGAACAGGGTCGCGCAGCGCTCGAAGAAGAGCGGCAGGTAGTACTCGATCCCGGCCGATGCGATGCCGTTGCCGGCGTCGCGGTACACCGGCGAGCGGCTCGGGTCCCCTTCGAAGGTTTCGCGCCAGCGGCCGCGAAACGCCGTGCGCGCGGCGTCGTCGAAGGGGAACTCCCGGCCGGGCAGCAGCCGGATCTCGGGTACCGGATAGAGGCTGCGCTGGGTGTCGGGGTCGAACGCGCGGATCGAATCGATGACCGTGTCGGCGAGGTCGATCCGGTACGGCACCGCCGAGCCGGTCGGATACAGGTCGATCAGGCCGCCGCGTACCGCGAACTCGCCCGGCGCGACGACCTGCGACACGGCCTGGTATCCGGCGAGCACCATCTGGTCGCGCAGCCGGTCGGCATCGAGGTCTTCGCCCTGGCGAAAGAAGAAACTGCGACCGGCAAGGAATTCCGGCGGCGCGAGCCGCGCCAGCGCCGTGGTCGCCGCGGTGACGAGGACGTCGATGCCCTCGCCGTGGGAAAGGCGGTACAAGGTCTGCAGCCGTTCCGAAACCAGGTCCGGATGCGGTGAAATCGTGTCGTAGGGCAGCGTCTCCCAGTCGGGGAAGGCGCAGACCGAAAGGGTCGGGGCGAATACGCGCAACTCCTCGGCGAGCCGCTGCGCGTCGAGCGCGTCGGCGCAGATGAGCACGGTGGACCGGCCTTCGGACTTTCCTTCGATCGCGAACCGGGCCAGCAGCAGAGCGTCGCCCGATCCCGGCGGCCGGCGGACAGCGTAACGCTGGCCCGTTCGCAGCGTCGTCCATTGCGGCGGAATCGGCGGGACGGCGCCGGACTCTGGAGAATGTTGCATCGCCGGTATTATAGGAACCGGAGACAAAATAAAAGGCTGGGCGCCCGGTGGAGACCCTGACCACCGCCCTTTCCCGATTGCGGGGGGAGCGGGTCGGGGCGAGGGGCGCGTTTTATTAACGCGAAATGGCAACGATCGTCATTGCGAGGGCGAAGCCGGAAGCAATCCAGACCATCCTCTGGATCGCCGCGGCCCTGCGGGCCTCGCGATGACGAAGGTGGCTGGTTACGGGTTTCGCGATGACGCCAACGCTTCCTCATTCGGGGCGCGGCGGATCGCCATGACCGTCAGAAGGGTTGCATTGAATCAGATTGTCGGTTTGATCCCCGCCGCCGGGACCGGCGTGCGCATGCGTGCGGATCGCCCCAAGCAATATCTTTCCCTCGGACCACGGACGCTGCTCGAATGGTCCGTGGCCGCGCTTGCCGCGGATGCGCGGGTGCAGGGCATTCTCGTCGTCGTGGCGCCGGGGGATACGCATGCGCAGACGCTCGACCTGCCGCAACACTGTGAAGTGCTTGCCGCAGGGGGGGCGACGCGCGCCGAAACGGTTCGCAACGGCGTGCATGCCCTTGCCGACGCGGTGCCCAATCCCGATCGGACCTGGGTGCTGGTCCACGATGCCGCGCGTCCGTGCCTCGGCGCGGCCGACCTTGCCGCGCTGATCGACGGCGCGCTCGACGAGGATGGCGGTCTGCTGGCGGCGCCGCTCGCCGATACCGTCAAGCGCGAACAGGAGGGGCGCGTTGCGGAGACGGTCGATCGGACCGGACTCTGGCGCGCGCTCACGCCGCAGATGTTCCGCCTCGACGTGCTGCGGCGGGCGCTCGATGGCGTGGCCGGCGGCAGCGGTGCCGGGAGCGGCGCGGCGGGGCGCGGCTTTGCCGCGATCACCGACGAGTCGGCGGCGGTGGAAGCGCTGGGCCTGCGTCCGCGCCTGATCGCCGGCTCGGCCGGCAACATGAAAGTGACGGAGCAGGGCGACCTCGCGCTGGCGGAGGCCGTGCTCAAGCAACAGGGGCGGTGGTGATGCGGATCCGGGTGGGACAAGGTTTCGACGTGCATGCGCTGGTGGCGGGGCGCAAGCTGATCCTGGCGGGCGTCGCCCTCGAATATCCGCTGGGCCTGGCAGGCCATTCGGATGCCGACGTGCTGACCCATGCGGTCATCGATGCGCTGCTCGGCGCCGCCGGATTGGGCGACATTGGGGCGATGTTCCCGGATACGGACGAACGCTATCGGGGCGCCGACAGCATGCGTCTGCTCGACGCGGCTTGGGCGCGGGTGCGGGCGGAGGGATGGCGCCTCGGCAACCTCGATTGCACGGTGGTCGCGCAGCAGCCGAAGATCGCCCCCTATGTCGATGGGATGCGCACCGCGCTGGCGGCGGCGCTGGGCGTGGAAAAGGGTGCGGTGAGCGTCAAGGGCAAGACCACCGAGAAGCTGGGGTTCACCGGCCGCGGCGAGGGCATCGCGGCGATGGTGTCGGCGCTGCTGATGGCGGATTGACACCTCCCATGCTGCAAGCGATCGACCTGCAGTGCATCCGCGGCGAACGTCGTCTGTTCGAGGGGCTGTCCTTCGAACTGCGGCCGGGCGAGGGCTTGCATATTGCCGGCGAGAACGGCGCGGGGAAGACCAGTCTGCTGCGCGTGCTATGCGGTCTGCTGCACCCGACCGAGGGCGAAGTGCGGTGGGACGGCAAGCCGATCCTGCGCGCGCGCGAGGAATTCGGCGCCGACCTCGCCTTCGTCGGCCACTTGAACGGCGTGAAGGACGACCTGACCGCGCTGGAGAACATCCGCCTGGAGGCGGCGATCCGGGGCGGGCCGGGGCGGGGCGGCGATCCTGGCGGGAACGCCGATGGCGCCGAGGAGGCGCTCGCCCGCATGGGCCTGGGCGCGTTCGGCGACGTGCTGGCGCGGCACCTGTCGCAAGGGCAGAAGCGGCGCGTGGCGCTGGCCCGGCTCTGCGGCGCGACGTCGGCGCGGATCTGGATCCTCGACGAGCCGTTCAACGCGCTCGACGCGGCGGCGGTGGCGACCTTGAACGGCCTCATCGCGGCGCAGCTCGCGCGCGGCGGCATCGTGATCCTGACCGCCCATCTGCCGGTGGGGCTTTCGGACCGCATCCGGCGGCTGGAATTGCGCGCGCCGGAGCCCGATGACGCGGAGGGATATGCGGATGGGGAGGCGCCGGCATGATCGCATCCCTGGCCGCGGTGATCCGGCGCGACCTGCTGCTCGCGCTGCGCCAGCGCGGAGACGTGCTCAACGTGCTGCTCTTTTTCTTCGTGGTCGTGACCATGGTGCCGCTGGGCGTGGGTCCGGACGTCAACGTGCTGCGCATGATCGGGCCGGGCACGGTCTGGGTCGCTGCGCTGCTGGCATCCATCGTGTCGCTGGCGCGGCTCTTCGCGCAGGACCATGCCGACGGGTCGCTGGAGCAGATGCTGCTTTCGGGCCAGCCCGCCGCGGTGTTCGTGGTCGGAAAGATCGTCGCGCACTGGCTGGTCACCGGCGCCCCCATCACCATCGCGGCGGCGCCGATCGCGCTGATGTTCGATCTGGGCGGCGCGCCCACGGCCACGCTGGTGGCGAGCCTGGCGCTGGGCACCCCGACGCTGAGCCTGCTCGGGGCGGTAGGCGCAGCGCTCACGCTGGGTCTGCGCGGTGGCGGGGTGCTCGTCACCCTGCTGGTGTTGCCGCTCACCGTGCCGGTGCTGATCTTCGGCGCGGGTGCGGTGGAGTCGGTGGCGAGCGGCGTGCCTGCCGCGGCGAACCTGCTGCTCCTGGGCGGCATTTCCCTGGGTGCGGCCGCGCTGGCGCCATGGGCGATCGTCGCGGCGTTGCGGATTTCTTTGGAATAATTGCGATATGGCTTCCTTGTTTCGTTTCGCCGCTCCCCCGGAGTTCTACCGTCTTGCCGGCAAGGCGGTTCCCGTGTTCGGGGTGCTCGCCGCCGCGTTGACGGCGGTCGGACTCTACCTGGGATTCTTCGTCGCACCGACCGATGCCCAGCAAGGCGAGGTGTACCGCATCATGTTCATCCACGTGCCCGCCGCGTGGATGGCGATGTTCGTGTATCTCGTGATGGCGTTCTGGGCGGGGGTCGGGCTGGTCTTCAACACACGGCTGTCGTCCATCATGGCCAGCGCCCTGGCGCCCACCGGCGCGCTCATGGCGTTCCTGTCGCTGTGGACCGGGGCGTTGTGGGGACGGCCGACCTGGGGCACGTACTGGGATTGGGATGCGCGCATGACGTCGACCTTGATCCTGCTGTTCCTGTACATGGGGTTCATGGCGCTGCACAGCGCGATCGACGACGTTCGCCGCGCCGACCGGGCGGCAGGCGTGCTCGCGTTGGTCGGGGTGGTGAACGTGCCCATCATCTATTTTTCGGTGCGGTGGTGGAACACGCTGCACCAAGGCGCGTCGATCACCCTGGGGAAGGCGCCGACGATTGCCGCGCCGATGCTCTGGTCCATGTTGGTGATGGCGCTGGCGTTCTGGATGTACAGCATCGCGGTGGCGCTTACGCGCGCGCGCGCGCTGGTGCTCGAGCGCGAACGCGGCGCGGAGTGGGTGCGGCAGGTTTCGGCAGGGAGGGCTTCGGCATGAAGTGGGCCAGCATGCACGCGTTTTTCGCGATGGGCGGCTACGGAGGCTTCGTGTGGGGTTCGTACGGCGCCGTCGCCGTTGCGCTGCTGATCGAGGTGTTCAACGTGCGGGCGCGCCTCGCACGGGCGCGCAAGCGGGGTGCTGCGGCGCGGCGGAAATGACCTACTCCGCCGTGCTCGACCCTGTCAGCTTGTCTTGTTCCAGTTTGCGCGTCTGGTCGAGGTACCAGTTCTTGACCCGCAGGCTGGCCAGGTAATCCACCAGCACGCGCCGATCCGCCTCCGGCATGGAGGCATAGGACGGCATGCGGTACTTCGGCTTGAGCCGCGTTTTCAGGATCGCCTGCGGGTTCGGCGCCGACAGATAGGTCTCAAGCCACTCCTTGCTGCGCAGTGAGCCGATGCCGTCGAGCATCGGCGCCGGCACGAACTGGTACATGTTGTGGGTGGTCCACAGGCTGTGACAGTCCTTGCAGGAGTACTGGTCGATCAGCTCGCTGGCACGCACGGCGACCGCGTGGGAGGCCGTGCTGTAGTAGGGAATCTCCTCGTCCCGCTTGGTCGGCGGGTGGGCCAGCTTCCACACGACCCCGGCAGCGACGAACAGGGCCATGCCGCCCCACAGGGCTTTCTCTCCGGATCGCACGCGAGCCGCCTCTACGCCCGGCGCTTCTGCGCTTCGGCGGCGGCCTTCATCGCCAGATGCCGCTCGCGGCTTTCCATCTGCTTTTTCATGACGTCCCGCGATTTCGCATATTCCTCGGGGGTCATCTTGTCCTGGTCCTCTTCGTCGAAGATCACATACTTGATGTCTTCGTCGAACTGCTCGTTCTTGAAGCCCCAGCGCATCCAGAAGATGGCGGCGATGATGATCAGGCCACCCGCAACCAGCCAGACATAGATCGTCCAGCCGTCGGGCAGGTTTTGGAAAAACTGGGCAATAGCGCTCATGGCAATTCTCCGGCCGCATCCGGCTCCCGGGACGGGCACCGTGCGGGAAACAAGTCCGCATGGTATCCCAAACTGCCCGGGGCCATCGGCGACATGGCCCGTCACCGCGATGCCTGCGACCCGCCAGCTCGCCACGACGAGGCCTGCGACCCGCCAATGCATGACCGCGAGGCCTTGGCACCCGCCAAATTCGTCGTCGCGAGACCTTGGCACCCGCCAAATTCGTCGTCGCGAGACCTTGGCACCCGCCAAATTCGTCGTCGCGAGGCCTTGGGACCCGCCAAATTCGTCATCGCGAGGCCTTGGGACCCGCCAAATTCGTCATCGCGAGACCTTGGCACCCGCCAAATTCGTCGTCGCGAGGCCTTGGGACCCGCCAAATTCGTCATCGCGAGGCCCGCAGGGCCGTGGCGATCCAGGGAACGCGCTGGATTGCTTCGGGCCTTGCCCTCGCAATGACGGAGCCCTCACGCGCCCTCGCAATGACGGAGCCCTCACGCGCCCTCGCAATGACGGAGCCCTCACGACGCCCTCGAAATGACGGAGCGCTCACGACGCCCTCGAAATGCCGGAGGGCTTACGGCCCCCAATGACGCACCCTTCCGGGCGTCGCCGAAATGACGGGCGGTTCAGAACGTCCCGGAACGGACGGAGCGGCTCAGAACGCTCAGGAAAAGGCGACTGCGTCACGTCGGCCGAATCGTAGGGCCGATCGCTTCCTGTCGAAGGACTTCGTTCGACGACTGTCGGCTCTCCTATTTATAGCGATTCTCATCGCCGCGGAAATCTGTTGCGCTGGCGATACGACGCCGATCGCCCTCGGAAAAAAACTTTGCGCCCCGGTTTTTTCTCCGCCACAATCCGCCGATTATCAAAAGAAAGCCCATGCTGCTGAACGGGATGAAAACGCACCTGCGGCGACATGAGGCAATCGAGGAGGAGAACCCAAACACGGTATCGGTGTCGCCTGCCCGCGCGGGTGCGTACGTGCTTTGCGCTTGACAGCGGGAGACCGCTCTTCCTATGATCGCGCCTGCTTTTCCGCAGTGAAAATGAAAAAAGGAAAAATTCCGCACTGTGGGGACCGATCACATAGGGAGATGCGCGACGCGGCAACCGAGTTCGTTCAGTCTTAGCTGTTGTTTTCTGGCTTTCGGCCCGGTATTTCCATGGCGCTCCTGGCGCCGGTCCGGAAGGGAATTTTTGAAGTACTAGCCTCTAGGGGGGAGCATGGAAGAAAGGTCGATAACGAGTAAAGCCTTCTGGTCCATCATCGTTGGCGGGATGCTGACCGGCATGGGCAATGGCAGCGTGTTCGGCGCGGCGATGATGTGCATGCTGGGACGCGGCGGTTTTGGAAACTGGGGTGGCATCGGCGGGATGGCCTACGATCCGTCGACGTTCACCGGATTCATCGATTGGGCCATGCTCGTATTCGGTTTTGCCTTCGTCGGAATTCTGG
>JAKBZN010000035.1 GCA_021842465.1 Pseudomonadota bacterium | reverse complement strand
CCGACCTGCTGATTACGAATCAGCTGCTCTACCAACTGAGCTACAACAGCGAAGCCGCAAATTATACCTCGACATCCTGTCGCCGGAGGGCCCAGCGGACGTGCTCCCGGACCAGTGCGGATTCGTGGTCGGCCCGGGACCGCAAGGCTGCGACGGTCGCCGGGCCGGCCTGCGCATTGCCCAGGCCCACCGCGAGGTTGCGCAGCCAGCGCTCATGGCCGATCCGCAGGATCGGGCTGCCGGCGAGCCGGTCGCGGAATTGCGTCGGCGTCCAGGCGAACAGTTCCGCCAGACCGGCCGAATCCAGGCCGTTGCGCACGTCGAAGTCCGGCAGGCCGGACGCGCGGGCGTGTCGGTTCCACGGGCAGACGAGCTGGCAGTCGTCGCAGCCGTAGACGCGGTTGCCGATGGCGGGGCGCAGGTCCTCGGGGATGGCGCCCGGGTGTTCGATCGTCAGGTAGGAAATGCATCGCCGGGCATCGAGGCGGTAGGGGCCGAGGATCGCCCCGGTCGGGCAGGCCTCGATGCAGCGCACGCAGCGGCCGCAGTGGGAGGACTGCGGCGCGTCGACCGGCAAGGGCAGATCGGTCAGGATTTCGCCGAGGAAAAACATCGAGCCCGCATCGCGGGTCAGCAGCAGCGTGTGCTTGCCGCGCCAACCGATGCCGGCCTTGCGCGCGTACTCGACTTCGAGCAGCGGCGCGCTGTCGCAGTAGGGGCGATAGGCGTCGCGGCCGATTTCGCGGGCGATCCGCCGCGCCAGTTCACCAAGGCGTGCGCGCAGCACCTTGTGATAATCGCGCCCACGGGCATAGACCGACACGACGGCGCTGCCGTCCTGGGTGGAACGGGCGATTTCGCGCGCGCGCCAGTCCGGCCGGGTGTCGCGCGGAAGGTAGTCCATCCGTGCGCTGATGACGCGCAGGGCGCCCGGCTGCAACTGCCCCGGCGCGGCGCGCAGGGCGGCGTGGCGCTCGAGGTAGGCCATCTCGCCGTGCATGCCCGCGCCGATCCAGGCGGCGTAGCGCTGCGCCGCCTCCGATACGTCCAGATCGGCGAAGCCGACGGCGCCGAATCCGAGTTCGGCTCCCCAGCGGCGGATGCGATCGGCAAGAGCAGCCCATGGTTCGGGCGTTTGTGCCCCGATCGGTGCGGTGGCGAACTCGGTATCCTGGGCGGCATGGTTCATGGAGGTTGCGATTGTCCCCCCTGATTCGTGTGTTGCGCGACGAAGCGGAAACGGTTGCGCTGGGTGAGGCCCTGGCGGACACCTTGCTCGGGTTGGAAGACGAGATTGCCCGTTCGGGAGTCGGAATCGGCCTGCGCGGCGACCTCGGCGCCGGCAAGACCACGCTCGTGCGCGCGCTGTTGCGGCGGGCAGGCGTGACCGGGCGGGTGAAAAGTCCGACGTTTTCCCTGCTTGAACTTTACGACGTTTCGAGATTACACTTCCATCACTTTGATTTTTATCGTCTAAAAACACCCCAGGAATTCGTCGATGGGGGGTTTTCGGAATGGTTCGGTCCCCGCAGCGTCTGTCTGGTCGAGTGGCCCGAACGTGCCGGGGCGTTTCTGCCCCGACTGGATTGGGAAATTGGCCTGGAATTGCTGGATTCCGGGCGCCGCGCGGTGATCCGCGCCGATACGCCGATGGGGGAACGATGCCAACATCGATTGACCGAGATCCTGGCGCGGAAGACGTAGGGTCGGCGGCGGGGCAGGCCGTCCCGCAATCTCCGACGCGCCGGCGCCTGTTGCAGGGCGCCGCCGGCACCATGGTGTTCGCATTGACGCCGCAACTGGCGCGAGGCGCTTCGCTGCTGGCGGTGCGCGTCTGGCCGGCGGCCGAATACACCCGGGTCGCGATCGAGCACGACACGCCCTTGCATTTCCACTACTTCCTGCTGCAGGACCGGTCGCCGCAGCGCCTGGTGGTGGACATCCAGGGCGTCGACTTCACGCGCCGGTTTGCCGAACAGATCCGTCGGGTCGATCCGCACGATCCGTTCATCGCCCGCATGCGGGTGGGCCAGTATCGTCCGGGCGTCGTCCGCCTCGTCGTCGAACTCAAGGCGCCGGTGAGTCCGCAGGTGTTCTCGCTTGCGCCCGCGGGACCGTACCGCAATCGGTTGGTACTCGATCTCTATCCGGCCAATGCTGGTGATCCGCTGTTGCCGTTGCTGCGCGCGCGCGGCGAGGCCCCGCCTCCGGCGGCGGAACCCGTGGCGGATTCCCGGCCGGCGCCGGGCCGGTCCGAGCCGGTGGTGGAGCGTCCGGTGGTCGACACGATCGCCCAGCCGCCGCCGGAGACGGCCGATGCCGCCCCGTCGCTGCGTCGCCGCGGCCCGCGCGCACGGCGGCCGCTCGTCATCGCGGTCGATCCCGGTCACGGCGGCGAGGATCCGGGCGCGATCGGGCGGCACGGCCACTATGAAAAGACGGTGGTGCTCTCGGTGGCGCACCACCTCACCAGCCTGATCGGGTCCCGCACGGACTATCGCGTGCTGATGACACGGGATTCCGACTACTTCGTGCCGCTGGGGATGCGGGTCTACAAGGCGCGGCGTGCGCGGGCGGATCTGTTCGTCTCCATCCACGCAGATGCCTGGATCCATCCCGACGCGCGAGGGTCCTCGGTGTTCGCGCTCTCGGAGCGCGGCGCCAGCAGTGCGGCGGCGGCGGAACTGGCCCGGGAACAGAACGAATCCGATCGCATCGGCGGCGTCGGCGCCGGCCGCGGCGATCCGCAGGTCTCGCAGGTGGTGCTGGACCTCTCGACCGCGGCGCAGATCAGCGACAGCCTGCGCTTCGGCGACGCCGTGCTCAATGAGCTCGGCACCATCAACCGCCTGCACCGCGGCTACGTCGAGCAGGCGGGATTCGCGGTGCTGAAGGCGCCCGACATCCCGTCGATCCTGGTCGAGACCGCGTTCATCAGCAACCCCGAAGAGGAGGCGCGCCTGATCGAGCAAGGCTACCAGCGCCGTCTCGCGCGGTCGATCTTCGGCGGCATCCAGGAATACCTCGCGAGAAATCCGCCGCAGGACGGGGTGCCGCTGGCCTGAGCGGGCACGCAGACCGTCCCGATCGCGACGTCGTGGCGTTCCGGCTGCGGGTGCCGGGGGCCGCGATCGGCGATGCGAATCGAAATTTGCATACAATCCCCGACCGGTTGGCGGGAAATTCGCTTGCCGCCGCGGAACGCAACCATTCGAAGATCCATGATGTGAGGAGAGGACCCCCGATGAAGAAGACCCTGATTTCGCTTGCCTTCTGTTCCGCCGCCCTGGGACTCGCCGTGGTCGCGGTTCCGGCGCAGGCCGCCAATGCGCAGACGCACCGCATGACCCAGTGCAGCGGCAATGCCAAGGCCAAGCACCTGCACGGTGCGGCGCGCAAGCAGTTCATGAAGGCCTGCCTGCGCTCGAAGAAGTCGGCCGCCAAGGATGCCCACCCGCATCATGCCAAGGCCAAGATGAACGCCCAACAGCAGAAGATGGTGTCGTGCAACGCGGGCGCGAAGTCGAAGGGGTTGAAGGGCGATGCGCGCAAGCAGTTCATGAAGATGTGCCTGCGCGGCAAGAAGCACGCGTGATTTCCCGGGGGGGGCCGGGTTCCCGCCGGCCGGCGTGAACTTTTCGGGCCCCCCGCTGCCCAAATCGACGCCTTCCGTGCATTGTGAAAGAATCCGCGCTGTGCGGGTCGTTGCCGCACGGAACGGAAAGGAGTGATGTATGCCCACGTTCGTCACTGGGGCTTATGCCCGGCGCCAGGCCGGGGTGTCGAAGCTGGTCAAGAATACCTATACGCTGCTGTCGGCGACGCTGTTCATCACCGCCGGGGTGGCCTGGGAGTCGATGGGCCTGCACCTGAGCGGCGGTGCCTATCTCGTTGCGATGATCGCAAGCTTCGCGATGATTTTCGCGGTGTTCCGCACGCGTAATTCCGCGATGGGGCTGGTTTCGCTGGTCGGGTTCGCCGGTTTGCAGGGAGTGTGCCTCGGGCCGCTGATCTCGATGTATCTGCGGACGCCCGGCGGCAGCGCGACCGTTGCGACGGCGGCATTTCTCACCGGCGCGGTGTTCCTCGCGTTGTCCGCCTACGTCCACGTGACGAAGAAGGATTTCAGCGCCTGGTCCGGGATGCTGTTCGCCGGCCTGATGGTCGTCGTCGTGTCGAGCCTCATCGGCCTGTTCGTGTCGTCGAGCGCCTATCAGTTGACGGTTGCGGCGCTCTCGGCGATGGTGTTTTCCGGGTACATCCTGTTCGATACCTCGCGCATCGTGCTCGGAGGCGAGACCAACTACATCCTCGCCACGCTGCAGCTGTATCTGGACATCCTGAACCTCTTCCTGAGCCTGCTGCGCCTGTTGAGCGACCGGCGCTGACGGCCCGCGGCCCCGAATGATGAAACGCCAGTCGTCATCGCGAGGCCCGCAGGGCCGCGGCGATCCAGGACGCACGCCTGGATTGCTTCGGGCTCCGCCCTCGCAATGACGATCGTTTCACGGTAAACGGGATCACATGGCGGAACGCCCTGCGGTAGCGGGAGCGGTGAAACGGCTCCCGCTGCGCTGGCTGCTTTCCATCGCCGTCTGGGGGCCGGGCCTGCTGGTGATGCTGGCCGACACCGACCCGGGCAACATCGTCACCGCAGCGCAGAGCGGGTCGAAGTGGGGCTATCACCTGCTTCCCCTGCTCATCGCCCTGATCCCGCTGCTGTACATGGTGCAGGAATTGACGGTACGCCTGGGAATCTTCACCGGGCGCGGCCATGGCGAGTTGATCCGCGAGAAGTTCGGTGCCGGCTGGGCATGGTTCGCCGTGCTCGGGCTGACCGTTGCCGCGGTGGGCTCGATGGTGACGGAATTCACCGGGGTTGCCGGGGTGGGCGAGATGTACGGCATTTCCCGCAGCGTCACCTTGCCCAGCGCCGCCGCGGTGCTGATGGCCATCGTGTTGAGCGGCTCCTATCAGCGGATGGAGCGGGCGACGCTGCTGATCGGGCTCTTCGAACTGGCGTTTTTCGTCGTGGCGGGGGTGTCGCACCCCGACTTCGCGAAGATCGCCCGCAGCGTCACCGACCTGCCGCTCGGCAATCACGAATTCCTGTTCCTCGCCGCCGCGCTGATCGGGGCGAGCTTCAATCCCTGGATGATTTTCTATCAGCAGTCGGCGGTCGCCGACAAGCGGCTCACGCCCGAACAGTATCCCGCCGCCCGCTGGGATACGGCGATCGGCGCGGTGCTGACGCAATTGCTGACCGGTGCGGTGTTGATCGCCGCCGCGACCACCCTGGGCGGCAAGCATCCGATGCCGCTGGATTCGGTGGGCGACGTGAGCCGTGCGCTCACGCCGATCCTCGGGCGCGAGGCCGGCCGACTGATTTTCAGCATCGGCGTGCTCGGGGCGGCGATGGTTGCGGCGATCGTCGCGTCGCAGGCGTTTTCCTGGGGCATCGGTGAGGCGGCGGGGTATCGCCGCTCGCTCGAATCGCGGGCGAAACCGGCACGGTGGTTCCACGTGGTGTATGTCGGTTGTGTCGCAGGGAGCGCGCTGCTCGTCTGGGCCAGCCGCGATCTCGTGTGGCTGACGGTTGCGGCGCAGGTGGTCAACACCTTCATGCTGCCCATGCTCATCGGTTTCCTGGTCGTGTTGGCTCGGCGCAGCCTGCCCGACGCCCAACGCCTGCAGGGCGGCTATCTCGCGCTGCTGCTGCTGGCCGCGGCGGCGACGTGCATCATCGGGTTCGTCGGCGGATTGTCGGGGCTCTGGGGCTAGGAGGCGGTCCCGTCGGTACGGGATTCCTGTCAGACGTCGGACAGGGGAATGCGCTACGCTCGGCCGCATTGTCGTTTCGAGTGGAGCGATACCGCGATGACGCCTGCGAAGAGCCCGGCGATGACCGACGAAGAACTGCATGCGATCGACCGCTACTGGCGCGCGGCGAACTACCTGTCGGTCGGCCAGATCTACCTGCGTGACAATCCGCTGCTGCGCGAGCCTTTGCGCGCGGAACACGTCAAGCCGCGGCTGCTCGGGCATTGGGGCACCACCCCCGGACTGAACTTCCTCTACGCCCACTGCAATCGCGTGATCCGGCAGCGCGACACCAACATGATCTTCGTCACCGGGCCGGGTCATGGCGGGCCGGCGCTGGTTGCCAACACCTACCTCGAGGGAACCTACAGCGATATCTACCCCAACGTGCCGCGCAATGCCGACGGCATGCGGCGCCTGTTCCGGCAGTTCTCGTTCCCCGGCGGCGTGCCCAGCCACGTCGCCCCGGAAACGCCGGGTTCCATCCACGAGGGCGGCGAGCTCGGCTATGCGATCGCGCATGCCTATGGCGCCGCGTTCGACAATCCCGATCTGGTGGTCTGCTGCGTGGTCGGCGACGGCGAGGCCGAGACCGGGCCGGCGGCGACGGCCTGGCATTCGAACAAGTTCCTCAACCCGGCGACCGACGGCGCGGTGCTGCCGATCCTGCACCTCAACGGCTACAAGATCGCCAACCCGACGGTGCTCGCGCGCATCGGTCGCGAGGAACTCGAAAGCCTTTTCCGAGGGTACGGCTACGAGCCGTTTTTCGTCGAGGGTTCCGATCCGACGACGATGCACCGCCTGATGGCGGAAACAATGGATCGCGTCATGGATGCGATCGCGGCGATTCAGCACGCGGCCCGCGCATCGGCCGGCACGCGGGGCGCCGTGGTCCGCCCGCGCTGGCCGATGATCGTCTTCATCACCCCGAAGGGATGGACGGGGCCGGTGGAGGTCGACGGCCTGAAGACCGAGGGTTCCTGGCGCGCGCATCAGGTGCCGATCCCCGAAGCAGCCGCCAATCCCGCCCATCGCGCGCAACTCGAAGCCTGGATGAAGCGGTACATGCCCGAGGACCTGTTCGACGGGGATGGAACGTTGCGGCCGGAACTGGCCGCGCTGGCGCCGCAGGGTACGCGCCGGATGGGCGCGAATCCGCACGCCAACGGCGGCCTGTTGTTGCGCGATCTGGACCTGCCCGATTTTCGCGACTATGCCGTGGCGGTTCCGTCGCCGGGTTGCGTCACCGCCGAGGCGACGCGGGTCATGGGCCAGTTGCTGCGCGACGTCGTGAAGCGCGACCGGATCCGCCATTTCCGCATCGTGGGCCCCGACGAAACGGCATCGAACCGCCTGAATGCGGTGTTCGACGCCACCGACCGCACCTGGGTGGCCGAGACGCTGCGCGAGGACGATCATCTCGCGCCGGACGGGCGGGTGATGGAAATCCTCAGCGAGCACACCTGCCAGGGCTGGCTGGAGGGGTATCTGCTCACCGGCCGGCACGGCTTGTTCTCCTGCTACGAGGCGTTCATCCACATCGTCGATTCGATGGTCAACCAGCACGCCAAATGGCTCAAGGTGACGACCCGCGAACTGCCTTGGCGGCGGCCCATCGCCTCGCTCAATTACCTGCTGACGTCGCACGTCTGGCGCCAGGATCACAACGGCTTTTCGCACCAGGATCCGGGCTTCATCGACCATGTCGTGAACAAGAAGGCGGACATCATCCGGGTATACCTGCCGCCGGACGCCAATTCGCTGCTCTACGTCACCGATCTGTGCCTGCGCAGCCGCAACCGGATCAACGTGATCGTGGCGGGCAAGCAGCCGCAGGAGCAGTGGCTGGACATGGGAGCGGCGATCAAGCATTGCACCGCGGGCATCGGCATTTGGGAGTGGGCGAGCAACGACCAGGGCTCCGAACCCGACATCGTCATGGCATGCGCCGGCGACGTGCCCACCCTGGAGACGCTGGCGGCGGTGACGCTCTTGCGCCGCCACATCCCGCAACTGCGCATCCGGGTGGTGAACGTCGTGGATCTGATGGTGCTGCAGCCCAAGGAGGAGCATCCGGACGGTCTGGACGATCGCGAGTTCGAGACGATCTTCACCGCGGACCGGCCGATCGTGTTCGCCTATCACGGTTATCCGTGGCTGATCCACCGCCTCACCTACCGGCGCCCCGGGCAGCACCGGCTGCATGCGCGCGGCTACAAGGAGGAGGGGACGACCACGACGCCGTTCGACATGGTGGTGCGCAACGATCTGGATCGCTATCACCTGGCGATCGACGCGATCGACCGCGTGCCGCGCCTGGGTGCGGCGGCGGCATACGCCAAGCAGGCGTTCCGCGACAAGCTGACCGAGCATCGACAGTACATCGTCGAGCATGGCATCGACATGCCGGAGATCACCGGATGGAAGTGGGAGCGTTGTTGAGGCGAAACACGGCGTTGGCTCGAATTGGCGGGTTTTCGTGGGTATCATTGATCCATGGCATTCCGATGCGAATGGATGGGTTTGCGCTGCCAGGTTGCGCGATTGGCCAAGCGGCATGGTTTTCACGGACAAGAAAGGAACATGATGAATCGTCAGACGAAGAGGATGGGGGCACTGGTTTTCGCGGTGGCGGCATCGGCCGCGACGGTGGCGTCGGCACAGGGCATGAACGCGCCGATGGCGAGCAACGCCGGCTATTGGGGGGATTCCGGCAGCACCGTGGTGCGGGATCCCTACGGCCTGTGCTGGCACAGCGGCTCGTATGCGAGCAGTGATGCGCTGATCGGTTGCGACCGCACGGCGCCGCCTCCGGTGGTCCACAAGCCGATGATGAAGCCCGCGCCGAAGCCGATGGCGAAGGCGGCCCCCGCACCGGCGCCGGTGATGACGAAGCCGGCGGTGCTGGAGCGCGTCACGTTCGGCTCCGACGCCTTGTTCGCTTTTGACCACTACGACCTCAAGCCCGCCGCTCGCGCGCGGCTCGACGCGCTGGTGCAGCGGATGCACGGCGCCCGGATCAATGCGATCCATGTCGTCGGGTACACCGACAGCATCGGCACCGAGAAATACAACCAGAAGCTCTCCGAGCGGCGTGCGGACTCGGTCCGGAACTATCTGATCCGGGACGGCGTGCCGGCCGACATCATCACGGCCGAAGGCCGCGGCAAGCACGATTTCGTCGCCAGCAACAGGACGGCGGCCGGGCGCGCGAAGAATCGCCGCGTCGAGGTCGAGGTCGACGGTTCGCGGACCACGATGCGTTGACGATGGCGTGCGTTTGCGCTTCGCGGGCAAACGTGCGGGCCGCGGTGCAAACCGCGGCGCAACCCCCGATTCCGGGATGCGGGATCGGGGGTTTTTCGTTTCGGACGATGGCGGGGTGAGGGCATGAGCCGTTTGCCGGTTCCACGCGTCATGATCGTCGGAGTTCTGGCCGCCGCGCTCGGGATGCCGCCGGCGCGCGCCGCAGATCCGCCGCGGGAGCCGGTCGGCGCCCGCCATGCGATGGTCGCAACTGCGCAGCGCCTCGCGACCGAGGTCGGCGTCGACGTGTTGCGTCGCGGGGGCAATGCCGTCGACGCCGCGGTGGCGGTCGGATACATGCTGGCCGTGGTATTTCCGGTCGCCGGCAACCTCGGCGGCGGCGGGTTCATGACCATCCGCATGGCCGACGGCCGCAAGACCGTCGTCGATTTTCGCGAGACGGCGCCGCGCGCGGCATCGCACGACATGTACCTGGATGCCGCGGGCCGGGTCGTACCCGGATCGAGCACACACGGCGTTCTCGCCGTCGGTGTGCCGGGCACCGTTGCCGGGCTCGAGTTGGCGCGGAGCCGGTACGGCACGATGCCGCGGGCGGCCCTGCTGGCGCCGGCGATCCGGGCGGCGCGGGATGGATTCGTGTTGGCTCCCGGCGACGCGCGGTTCCTGCAGCGCTCGGGCAACGGACTGCGGGGTGATCCGGCCGCCGCCGCGATCTTCCTACCCCACGGGCGTCCGCTTGCCGCGGGGGAGCGACTGGTTCAGCGCGATCTGGCGACGACGCTGGAGCGGATCCGGGATGCGGGTACGGCCGGGTTTTACCGGGGTCCGGTGGCGGAACGGATCGCCGCGACGATGACCGCTCCGGACGGGCGCCGCCGCGGCCTGATCACGCAGGCCGATCTCGCCGCCTATCGGGCGCGCGAGCGCGCGCCGGTGGAGTGCTCCTACCGCGGCTATCGCGTCCTGTCGGCACCGCCCCCCAGTTCGGGCGGCGTGGTGCTCTGCGAGATGCTCAACATCCTTCAGGGAGTTCCGCTGCGGAGCTGGGGCCGGGGCTCGGTGCGGGCGAGCTACGTCGAGATCGAAGCCATGCGTCGCGCATATCGGGATCGCAATCGGGATCTGGGCGACCCGGACTTCGTCCACAATCCGGTTGCGCACCTGCTCGCCCCGGCCTATGCCGCACGCTTGCGTAGCGGAATCGTCGCCCGGATGACGGCAATCCCGGTACACGCCCGGGCGGGAATTCCCGGCGATGATGCCCTCGGCCCGACGGGCCGGGAGGGCGCGCAGACCACCCATTACGCGATCGTCGACCGCGCCGGCAACGCCGTGTCGGTGACGGTCACGCTCAACGGGCCGTTCGGGGCCCAGGTCGTGGCCCCGGGAACGGGCGTGCTGCTCAACGACGAGATGGACGATTTCGCGGTCAAACCGGGAACGCCGAACCGCTATGGTCTGGTGCAAGGGGAGGCCAATTCCATCGCCCCCGGCAAGCGGCCGCTGTCTTCGATGACCCCGACCATCCTCACCAAACACGGCAAGCCGGTCCTGGTGGTGGGAACGCCGGGCGGCAGCCGCATCATCACCGGCGTCCTGGAAACGATCCTCGGGGTCGTCGACTATGGTCTCGACATCCAGCAGGCGGTCGACGCGCCGCGCTTCCACCAGCAGTGGCGGCCCCGCGCGACGATGTGCGAGGCGGGGGCGCTGCCGGCCGAGACCCGGCGCACGCTCGAATCCTGGGGCGAGCGCTTCACGACCGTGGCGCCGTACGACCATGTCGATGCGATTCTCGTCGGCGGGCCCGCCTTGGGCCGGGCGGGGAAGGGCGGCAATCGCCTGTTCGGCGCCGATGATGCGCGCGGCGATACCGGGCTGGCCGCGGGATATTGACCGACCTTTCGCGCGGGCGCCGCGCCGTCAGATCGGCGCGACCGACGCGATGAAGTCCTGGGCGATCGCTCGCCAGGAACGCTGCAGCGCGGCCTCGCGCACGCGCCGGCGATCGAGTACCAGCGCCTGCCGGCAGGCGGTCTCGAGATTTTCGTCGAGGACGCCGCTCGTTCCGGGAATGACCACGGTCTCGGGCCCGGCGACCGGGAACGCCGCTACCGGGCAACCGCAGGCCATCGCTTCCAGCATGACCAGTCCGAAGGTGTCGGTGCGGCTCGGGAACACGAAGACGTCGGCGGCGTCGTAGAACGTCGCCAGTGCGCCGTGCGGCTGCCGTCCGAGCCAATGGACGTCGCGATACTGGCTTTCCAGGCGGGCGCGGTCGGGGCCGTCGCCGATCACCACCCGCGATCCGGGCAGGCGCAGCCGCAGGAAGGCGTCGAGGTTCTTCTCGGGCGCGACGCGACCGACATAGAGCCAGATCGGCCGCGGCAGGGCAAGCCGGTCGCGTTTGCCGGGGCGGAACATTTCCGCATCGACGCCGCGCCCCCAGAGCCGGGTATGCGGCAGGCCCGCGCGGCACAACTCGGCGCGGAGATGATCGTTGGGAACGAGGACCGCCTGCGATTCGCCGTGAAACCGGCGCAGCACCGCCATGGTCAATCGGGCGGGAATGCCGAAGCGGGTCTTGAGGTATTCGGGAAACCGGGTGTGGTACGACGTGGTGAATCGCCATTTCCGGCGCCGCGCGAGCGCGCGCGCCGCCCAGCCCAGCGGACCTTCGGTGGCGATGTGCAGGCCGGCGGGAACCAGCGAACCCAGCGCGCGCGCGACATGGCGGGCGGGCTCGGTCGACAGGAGGATGTCGGGCTCCCCCGGGGCGGCAACGCCGCGCGAGCCGCCGGGGTGGATCACCCGCAACTCGTGGCCGAGGGCCGCGAGCTCGCGCTGCATGTAGGTCCAGGTCTGCACGACGCCGTTGACTTGCGGATGCCACGCGTCGGTGACGAGGACGATCGGGCGCTTCTGGGCGATGGCCGGCGGCGGGTCCTGGTGCATGCCCGCGATTCTCGGGAGCGGCGGTTACGGCGGTGTGTCGCGCTGGGTGCGATCGCCAACGACGTCGCGCAGGCCGGCATGGATATCCGGGTACGCCAGCCGCAGCCGCAACTCGCGCTTCATGCGCCGGTTGCGCAGGCGGCGCGACTCGGCCATGAACGACATCCGCTGGGGACCGGCTGCCGCACGCAGTGCATCGCCCGAGGCCCGAGGGGGCCGGGGCAGGCCCAGGCGGTCGGCCACCGCATCGAGATAGTCCCCGAGCGCCAGTTGCGTGTCGTCGACGACGTTGTAGACGCGCGCCGGGGCGGCGCGGAACACGGCGACGAAACAGGCGCGCGCGAGATCTTCGGCGTGGATGTGGTTGGTGTAGACGTCCTCTTCGGGCGGGGGAACCGGAATCCCGCGTTGCAGCCGCTCGCGCGGTAGCCGGTCGGCGGCATAGATGCCGGGAACGCGGAGGACGCCGGCATGCCAGCGGCTCGCGCGCAGGCGGCGTTCGGCATCGAGGCGGCGGTGGGCGCGGTCGTTGCCGGGGCGGGGCGGCGTGGTTTCGTCCGTCCAGGCGCCGCGGCGGTTGCCGTAGACGCCGGAGGTGCTGGCGTAGATGAGTCGTGGCGCACCGGATGCGGCAAACCGCCGGCCGCCCGGGCCCGGGGGCCGGTTGCCGCCGCGGGCGGCGGGGGGCGGGACGAACAACGCCCGCAGCAGATGCGGCGTGCGCCGATCGATCCGGCCTTGCGCGGAGGTCGGCACCAGGACGATGACGCGTTGCGCCAGCCCGCCGAGGGCGGCGCGGGGGCCGGGCCGATCGAGGTCGGAAATGACCGGCACCGCCCCCGCCTCGCGGACGCGGCGGGCGCTGTCGGGGCCGGAAACCACGGCGAAGATCCGGAAACGCCGGTGCAGTCGTGCGACAATCCTCGACCCGATGTCGCCGCAGCCGACGATCAGCAGGCGGGGCATCCCCAGGCGCCGTCGGCGCACCGGAGTCCGTCCGGGCGGTGGGGCAGGTTCGGTTTGCGGGCGGTATTTCATGCCGGTCGACGGTCAGGTCCGTGGCGCCCCTCGGGGCACCGGTTTTTTTCGATTGTATTCGTGGAAATATGGCTGGCCATCAGGTGACCGTTCGCCCGTCCGGGCGCGAATTTTCCGTCAACACCGGGGAGACCGTGCTCGATGCGGCGCTGCATGCCGGGATCACCCTGCCGCACGGCTGCAAGAACGGCGCCTGCGGTTCGTGCAAAGGGAAGGTTCTCGCCGGTACCGTCCATCACCGGGAGCACACCTCCTCGGCGCTGACGGCGGAGGAAGAGTCGGCGGGGATGGCGCTGTTCTGTTGCGCGGTGCCGGAGACCGATCTGGTCATCGAGGCGCGCATCGTCGCGGCGCTCGACGGCGTGGTGCCGCGCAAGATGCCGGCGCGCGTCGAGCACATCGAACGGGCGGCGCACGACGTGGTGGTGCTGCAGTTGCGACTGCCGGCGACCGAGAGTCTGATCTATCGCGCGGGACAGTACGTCGATTTCATCCTGCCCAACGGCGTGCGCAGGAGCTACTCGATCGCGTCGATGCCGGGGACCGACGGCCCGATCGAATTCCATATCCGCCACATGCCGGGCGGGACGTTCACCGACGCGCTGTTCGGCCTGAGTGGGGCGCCCGTGAAGGAGCGCGCGATCCTGCGGATCGAAGGGCCGTTGGGCACGTTTACGCTGCAGGAGGACGGGCCCGAGCCCATCGTGCTGCTGGCGAGCGGGACCGGGTTCGCCCCGATCAAGGCGATCGCCGAGACGATCTTCGCCAAAGGGCTCAATCGCGGGGATGCGGTGAGCGGCCGCCCGCCGCGGCAGGTGGTGTTCTATTGGGGCGGGCGCAGCCGCGCCGACCTGTATGGCGACGCGCTGGTGCGCCGGTGGGAGCACGAGCAGCCGAATTTCCGGTATGTGCCGGTACTGTCGGATCCGTTGCCCGAGGATGGGTGGACGGGACGAACGGGCTTCGTGCACGCGGCGGTGATGGCCGATCTTCCGGACCTTTCGGCCTATCAGGTCTACGCCTGCGGGGCGCCGGCGATGGTGCAGGCGGCGCATCGCGATTTCACGACGCAGTGCGGGCTCCCGGAGGGGAGCTTCTTCTCCGACGCTTTCGTGTCGAAGGCGGACCTGGCGTAGCGCGTCGCCGATCCGCGGGCATTGCACGCCGCGGCCTGGTTGGCTACGGCTCATGTCTCCTTGTCGACCAGCGCGTGCTCGATCCGCCGATCCGGTATCAGCCAAACGAGGGCCACCAGCACATACAAGCCTTGGGAAATCTGCGGCGACAGGAAGGCGGCGGCAATGCCGAGGACGTAAAGCAGTGGCGACAGCCTTCCCTTCCAGTCGCGACCGATGGCCTTCTTGAGGAGGGAGTCAGCGCCCTGCGAGGCGATGATGGCCTGCTGCAGCATCCAATAGGCCACGGCGGCCATCAGCAGCACCACCCCGTAGATCGCGGTCGGTGCCGCAGCGAAATGGTTTTCTCCCATCCATCCGGTAGTGAACGGAAACAGCGACAGCCAGAACAACAGGTGCAGATTGGCCCACAGCATCGCTCCCGTCACCGTGCGGCTCGTATGCAGCATATGGTGGTGGTTGTTCCAGTAGATGCCGACGTAGACGAAGCTCAGGACATAGCTCAGGAAGCGGGGAAACAGCGGCGCCAGGACTTCGAGGCTTTCGCCGTGCGGAACCTTGAGTTCGAGGACCATAATCGTGATGATGATGGCGATGACGCCGTCGCTAAACGCCTCAACGCGGTCCTGATTCATTTCACGCCTTTCACAATCCACGGAAAGACACCATGTCGCATGCTACCCCGCCGCCAGGAAAGACTTCGAGCGACTCCCTCGCCGCGTTTTTCCGGCTCCGCAACGTCTTGCCGAGGTAACCATGATTGCCGTTCGCAAAAGTTCGGATCGGGGCCATGCCGACCACGGCTGGCTCGATAGCCGCCACACGTTTTCTTTCGCCGACTACCACGACCCCCGTGAAATGGGCTGGGGACCGCTGCGCGTCATCAACGAGGATCGGGTCCAGCCTGGCCAGGGCTTCGGCAGACATGGCCACCGGGATATGGAAATCGTGAGCTATGTCCTGGCCGGCGAACTCCAGCATCAGGACAGCATGGGCAACGGCACGGTCATCCGCCCGGGAGACGTGCAGCGCATGAGCGCCGGAACCGGCGTGCAGCACAGCGAATTCAATCCTTCGCCCAGCGCGCCGGTGCATTTCCTGCAGATCTGGATCGAACCGGATGCGCGTGGCCATACGCCGAGCTACGCGCAGAAGTCTTTCGCGCCGGAAGAAAAGCGCGGTCGCTTGCGCCTGATCGCCTCGCAGGACGGACGGGAAGGCAGCGTCACCCTTCATCAAGACGCCGACCTTTATGCGAGTCTGCTTGGTCCGGGCGAGAGCGTATCCCAGCCCGTCGCGGCCGGCCGCCTAGCCTACCTGCATCTCATCCGCGGCGCGGTACGGATCAACCGCGTCGCCCTGGCGTCGGGAGACGGCGCCAAGATCGAAGGGGAGTCGGTACTGACCATTTCGGCGGACGAGGATTCGGAACTGCTTCTTTTCGATCTCGGCTAAGCAGTCGGCGCGCACCGCGGCACCACCGCCGCACATCACGATTTCCGGTTCGCCGAAATCCATTCGGAGAACGCCTGCATAAAATGATGCAGGAACTTCCGCGTCCCCTCATTGACCATCCTGCCGTCGCCATCTTGAGCGCCGCTGGCGGCATTGCTGGCTCCGCGTCAGCGATGCCCGCTGTCGGGTATTACGCCGATACCGGGACCCGACCCCTTCCGGTCGCCCATCAGCGCGAATTCGAAGTCGAAAAGCTGACGCTCGGTCCGGCACTGACCCCGACGAGTATGCGATTCAACGCCATGTCAGGCCGGACAATCGAGGATCAACTACCGCCGTGCACGTTCCGGCTTACCAGGCCCTTCCCATCGTCCGGTCGCGGAAAGCGTGATTGTGACCGACGCTTGTCGCGCTCAATCCTTGGTATTACAATTGCGAGATATGTAATACCTACGGAGCACCATTATGTCGACGACGCTTACCAGTAAGGGCCAAGTCACCATCCCCAAGCGGATCCGTGATGCCCTGAATCTCGCGCCCGGATCTGCGGTCGACTTCGAGGTCAATCGGGCCGGCGAGGTCGTGGTCCGCAAGGCTGGCGCTCGCGCTAGCCGAAAGGCGGATCGGTTCGAAGCCGCCCGCGGAAAGGCTGACATCAAGTGGCGAACTGAGGAGTTGATGGCCCTCCTTCGCAGCAACGACTGATGCTGCTCGTCGATACCAACGTTCTTATCGACGTTCTGGAGAACGATCCGCAATGGTCGGACTGGTCGATCGATCAGTTGCGCGCACAAGCGAAGGTTCGGCAGCTGATCATCAATCCGGTTGTCTATGCAGAACTGTCGACGGCTTTTTCGACCGTCGAAGCGCTGGACCATGCGATTGAAGGCCTCGGGCTGACGGTGATCGAGATTCCTCGCCCGGCACTATTTTTGGCCGGGAAGGCATTCGTGCGTTACCGCCGCCAGGGAGGCGCCAAGAGCAATGTCCTGGCCGATTTCTTCATCGGCGCCCATGCGGCCGTTTCAGGCTGCCCAATCCTGACACGCGACGCGCGGCGCTACGAAGCATATTTTTCTGGCGTGAACTTGATCGTGCCTGAACAGCCAGTGTAGGCGCCAGAGGGTCGCGGACTTTGGCGACCGCTTCCAAGGCAAAGGGAGCGGTCGGTTGGCGGCGCGGCGAAGGACTCTTCCCGACCGAGGCTGTGTGAAAACTCGGAAAACTCACTTTTTCGGAGGTCACTTGACCCCTCCCGTAGTGGCGATCGTCGATCCTAGGCCGATCTATTGGGTCGCTTCTGAAAAATTTGTTTGAGTGGGTGAGTTTTCACACAGCCTCGACCCAATTCGGCTGTCCAATGCAGAGTTGGTGCGACGGCAGGTATCCGAGTACAGCGGTCGCCCAGCACGGCTGACTAGGCACGGCAGGTCGGCCAACGCGGCAAATGGGACGTATCCCGAGCGGCGTCGGCAATCCTGCACACTGCGGATGTTGACCGCAGGCAGTTGAAGGTTCGGTTCCTGTGCCGGCCGCTAGCAGATCTCGGCAGCCGACGCTCCCCACCCCTTGCACTCGCGCACCATCGCAAAAGGGGGCGATCTTATCCGCACAGGATATGGCCTTGGCACGGGGTTGCGGTACCGTTCAGAACAACACATTCTCCCGGTACAGCAGCGCGGACAATTCGGACTTGTCCCGGATCGCGAGTTTTTTGAAAATACTCTGAATGTAGTTTCGGCTGGTGACGGCGGTGATCCCCAACTCGCGGGCGATCTCCTTGTAGGACTTGCCAATCCCATACAGGCGGGCGACTTCTTTCTCGCGGCGACTGAGTTCGTCCAGACGGCATTTCCGGCTTGCCTGCAAGAAGAGCAACTCCCCAACGCGCTGCACGCAGACCCGGACCGATCGGCCCGCAAAGCCGGAATCGCCCGGTCCAGCGAGCGATGCGAGCAGCGCCTGCGGCAACACCGCGCCGTTCCATCCCGGCCACTCCTCCGCGAGTGATGCTCGGAAATAGCGCCCGGCGTAATGAAGAACCCCGTTCGTCGACGCGATCGCCCGGGGGGAGCGATCCGAGGTCGGATCCGCCGCGCGATCCACGTGAATCGCCCGGTTGACCGCGAGCGCTTCTGCGAGGTGCGGCATCAGGTGCTCCAGGAGCACCCGCTCCCCGTCATCGAAATGGTTCTCCCGTTTAGCCCGGAACAAGCTCATCGCACACCAGAGCGGCGGCGTTGCCGTCGGTACGGTCACGCCGAGCGTATTCGCATGCCGGTACCGGCGGGTGTAGTCGCGCAGCTCGGCAAATTTCCGGTCCGCGAAAAACGACTCCGTATCGATCGAAATCGCCTGCCCCGGGCTGTTCACTGTGATGGGGATCAGCTTGTCCAGCCGATTGATCGAATCCCAATCGAGAATGATGTCGGTCGGCTCGTTGACCAGATACGCGCTCTGGGTGACGGCGCGGCTTCCGCCGATTTCGAGCGTCGCCCAGCGGCCGGAGTCGAAGGGGACGAGGGAGCGCAGGAGCCCCATCGCGAACTCCTCAAAATCCCGCGGCGGCAGTTCGCGCGCCGCGCGATAGATCTCGATCAGCGTGCGCGACAGACGATCGGCGATCTCCATGATTTCCTCACCGGGCTCCGATCGGCTTGTTGCTCGGATGCGTCGCCGAATCGACCCGCCGGTCGAGCCAGCACTCCGGACCCGATTCCAGGTGAACATAGTGGCCCGCGTCGACCCAGGAGAACGACGCGCGGGGGAATACCGCCCGCCATTTCCGGATGTCCTCCTCCGGAGCTA
>JAKBZN010000010.1 GCA_021842465.1 Pseudomonadota bacterium | reverse complement strand
AATCGAGCGCGAACACTTCGAACGCATATCGGTGTATTCCGTGCCCCGATGGCGGATGCGGAGGAAGATAGCCCACGGTGAGCAGGGAAGTGCGGCCCATCCACGCATCCGCCGGCACCAGATCGCCAGCCTGGTGCAGGGCACCGGCGGGCAGGGCACCGTCGGCGCCCGGCAGCGCCCACACGATGGCATTGACCAACGGATGCGGCGCAGGGCTGTCGGCATCTTCCACGACGATCACGACGCTCGCGGCCTCCCGGGGCACCCCTTCCCAGGCAAGCGGCGGCGAGATCCCCTCCCCATCGGCGGTGTACAGGGCGGGCAATTTCCCATGGTCGGAAAACGCGGGACTCGTGACGCGAATCACGGCAGGAACCGCGTCCATTGCCGCATGGTGGAAAACAAGGTCGCTCTCACGCGCGCGAACTCTGCGCAGCGCCCGGCCGATCTTGGATGCGAGATTCTCGGGCATGGCGTCCCCCGGGACATCCGGGTTCACACATATTGTTCCTGCGGTGCCGGATGTGTCAAGGCCGGCCGGACAGATCCTTCCGCAACGCATCCAGCTCCTGCCGGTAGGCCTCCGCATCTCCATACGCCAGGAATCTTGCATAGTGTTCATGCGCGCCGGCGATGCGACGCGCATGCTTGATCGGACACCAGTATTGCTCGGTGCGCGCTGCCACTTCTCGTGCGTAGGCAGCGACGCCGTTGCCATAGGAGCAGTAAAAGCAGTTGAACCGCTCGATGAGATTGAGGTAGGCCAGATGGCCGCGATCGAACACGAGGTAATCGGCGCGCCGCACCTTGCGAATGCCATAGACTGGAAAGCAAATCGCCTGATAGACCGTGACGAACAGATCGAGCGCAAGAAACGGAAACCACCCGAGATAGATCACCGGCGCCGTCAGCACGACCAGCGGACGGGACTGCGCGAGGAAACGAAACACGCCGACGCGATGTGCGCGCTGCCAGTGCAAAAACCCGACCGCAAGCCGGGCGCGCCGCTGCTCCAGATCTTCGTGCGCCTGACGATAGGACTCTTCGATCTCTTCCTGGAGCGCACGGGCGCGCGCCAGCAGTTCTTCCAGTTTCGGCTTTTCCAAGCGCTCCTCCACCGTCGGGTGCCCTGGCGGACAAGGCTACACGTTCGGCCTACCGATATTTCGGGATCCCGATGCTCTTTCCGAAGCGCGAGAAACGTCGCAACATAGGGAGGTCATCCGCATCGCAATCGCAGAAGTGTCGCCGTGAACCAGCCCAACACATCCCTCCGTCCCCTGATCGCCGTTGGCGCGATTGCCGTCGTCGCGGTCAGCGTGGGAGCGGCCGTCGTGTACATGGTACCGGGCATCCGGCACTCGGGTTCCGCGCCCGCCGCCACCACGGGAACCGGCTATCCGCCCCCGCCGCCTTTGTCCGGGGAACGCGCCCGCAGCGGGCCCGGCTACGCGCCGTCCGCGCCACCGCAGTCGGTCGCGGCGGCGCCGGCAGCCTGCCGCGACTGCGGCGTCGTGGTCGGGGTCCGCAGGATCCAGGTGGCCGGTCACGACACGGGCCTGGGCGCCGTCGCCGGCGGCCTGCTGGGCGGCGTGCTCGGCAACCAGGTGGGAGAAGGCAACGGTCGGACCGCCATGACCGTCGTCGGCGCGCTGGGCGGCGCGCTCGCCGGCAATACCGTCGAAAAGCGCGCGCATGAAAAAACCGAGTACCTGATCGACATCCACATGGACGATGGTCGCGGACGCACGATCCGCGGCAGCACACCGCCGCCCTTCGGCCCCGGAACCCGGGTGCGCGTCGACGGCGACACGATCATGCCGCTGCGCTAGCGCAGCGGCGCTGTCGATCAGAACCGCAAGATCGCCGCGAACCCGCGGTTGCCGACGATCGGCGACCGCATCTCCAGGAGCGCTCCGCCCTGCCTGGCAATCGCGTTGGTGATCGCCAGGCCCAGCCCCGACCCCGCGGCAGCGGTGATCCCCCGCTCGAACGGGCGCACCAGCTTGCCCAGCATCTCCGCCGGCACGCCCGGGCCGTCGTCGACCACGAAGATCGCGCCGTCCTCGACCAGCACCGTCACCCAGGCATCCTTGCCGCCGTGCTTGAGGGCGTTCTCGATCAAATTGCGCAGCGCGACCGCGATCGCGTCGATGTCGCCGGTGACTTCTGCGGGATGGCCGCTCACCTCGATGCGCAGCCGCTCGCTGCCGATGGCCTCGGGAAACTCTTCGACCACCAGGCGCGCCACCACGACGAGGTCGACCGGCTCCCGGCGCAGCGTCGCCCCCGATTCGATGCGCGCCACCTGCAACAGGCGGGTCGCGACACGCGTCAGACGGTCGAGCTGGCGTACCAGCGCCTCCGCATGGCGGCGCGCCGTCTCTTCGGTCGTTACATCGAGCAGGCGCTGAGCCTGCGCCCGCGCCGCAGCAAGCGGCGTGCGCAGTTCGTGCGCCGTCTCCGCCGCCGCGATGCGCTCCATGTCGACCAGGCTGCCGACCCGCGCGATCAGGCCGTTGACACTGGCCAGCCAAGGCTGCAGTTCATCCGGCGCGCCCTCGGTGGACAACGGCCGACGATCATCCGCGGACCGCCCCGACAATTCGGCGTGTGCCGGCGCCAGCGCATGGAAGCCTTGGCGCAGGATGACCGCGAGCGCGACCGATGCCAGCGGCAGCACGAACGCCAGGCTGCCGACCAGCCAGAAAAGAATCCGGCTGAAGAGTTCGACCCGATGCTTGCGCGTTTCCGCCACCTGAATGCGCCGCTTGCCGTCGCTGCGATTGAGCGTCAGCACATGCCATCCGTGCACATCGCGGAAGCCATCGCGTGTATCGGAGTCCAACGGCGTCGCGGGGGCCCGGTGCGAGTGCAGGTCCATGGTCCCCGTCGGTCCATACACCTGGTACACCACCGATTCCTCGTGCGCTCCGATCGCCATGAACAAGGCGTCCTGCTCCCCATCCCGCAAGGCCGACTCGGGCAACACCAAGAGGCGTTGGCCGACCTCCTGCAGCGCGCTGTCGAGCACTTCGGCGGTCTCGTCCTCGACCACGTACAGCGCCACCGCCGAACTCAGCACCCACAGGGAGGCGAACGCCACCAGCAGCCGGCGGCGGATGCGCTGCTCGAGACTCCACCCCTGCGCGCGCGACCTCAGGGGCTCAGACATCGAGGCGATAACCCAGGCCGCGGTGGGTGCTGATGGCCAGGGGCCCGAGTTTCTTGCGCAATCGGCTCACGATCACTTCGAGCGAATTGCTGTCGGCGTCGCCCATGCCTTCATCGGCAAGATGGGTTTCGATTTCGGTGCGGCTGTAGATGCGCCCGGGATGCCGCGCGAGCAGGGACAGGACGCTCCACTCCATCGCGGTGAACTCCACGCGCTCCGATCCTCGGCGCGCCGAACGCGAGTTGAGGTCGATCGCGATCCCGCCGATCTTCAGTTGCGAAGGCGGCGCCGTGCGCCGCGTCACCGCGGAGATCCGCGCCAACAGCTCGTCGAGGTCGAACGGCTTGACCAGATAGTCGTCGGCGCCGGCCTGCAGGCCCCGGATGCGATCGCTGACCTGATCGCGCGCGGTGAGCACGATCACCGGCCGGCGGCTTCCCGCTGCGCGCCATTCGCGCAGCAGCGCAAGACCGTCACCGTCCGGAAGATTGAGGTCCAGCAGCGCCAGGTCGGGATCGGCCACGCGCCGCGCCTGGGCCACGAGCTTGCACCAGTGCACCTCATGCCCTGCCGCCTCGAGATGGTCGTTGACCGCCTGACCCAGGTCGATGTCGTCTTCCAAGAGCAGGATTTTCATGGGCGCATCGTGCCATGACATCGCGCGCGGCTCCTGAATCGGCGATGAACGGGGGCCGGTCGTCGTCCCGCCCCCCACCTACTTCGCGACCACCGCGGCGCGGAACGCGCGCAGCCATTTCTTGACGGTCCGCTCGTTTTCCGGCCCCATGCGGATCAGGATCTTCTGGCCGGCGGTAAGCGCCTCCAAGTCCGGATCCGCATAGAGGAACATCGCGCTGCTGGTCTGCACGGCCACCGGCGGTTTCGGCTCCGGGGCATCGATCATTTCTCCGAGCACCTTCACCAGCCGGTCCTGGAAACGCCGATCCGGATAGCCGAGGTTGCGATAGGCATCCTGGAAGAGGTAGGCAAACCGCCGGTAGACCTGGGCCGACTGCGCGGCATTGAACGAGGTCAGTGCGGTGACATAAGGCTCGTACCGCGCCGCATTGGCGGCGGCGATCCACGTCTGGCTGGCGCTGGCGGTCACCTGGAACTGGCCGGGGACCGGCTTGGTCGGCATCACCCGCAAGGCGACCTTGTCGCGCCCCAGCGCATCGACCGTGGCAACGATGTGCCGGATCAGGTCGTGGGGGATCAACAGATGCAGAATCGACGCGCGCCAGCCGGCGATCCCCCGCAAGGCGTCGAGAAACGGCCGGTCGCTGCGGTCGAGGGTGATACGCGGCTGCCCGGCGGGTGGCGCCATTTCGATCGGCTTCGGCGCCACCGCAGGCGCGGGCGCCGGCGTCACCGGCGTCGGCACCGGCGGGGCAACCGGCGCCGGCGGCGCCGCAACCACCGGCGCGGCCGGCGTGGCGGCGCGATGATGAAGCCAGTAATACCCGCCGACGACCGCAACCGCCGCGACCACGACCACGGCGCCGATGGCAACCGGGTTCAATCCCTCACGAGGTTCGTCCATAGCCACCCCTTGTGCCGTTCAAATGTCGGAACGGCCGCCGCGCCTGGCCTGGCGCGGAGTTCCGCATTCGATTCCGTCGTTTTCATTCCCGCACGCAGTCGAGACAATACTCGATCTTGCCGTCCCGTTCGAGCTTCACCAGCCCATGGATGTCGGTTTCGAATCCTGGGAAGCTGGCATTGAATTCGCGCGCGAATTGCAGGTAATGCACGATCTTGGCGTTGACGCGCTCGCCCGGGATCAACAGCGGAATCCCCGGGGGATACGGCGTCAGCAGCACTGCGCTCACCCGCCCTTCGACCTGGTCGATTGGCACGCGATCGATCTCGTTGTGCGCCATCTTCGCGTAGGCCTTGGCCGGGATCATCACGGGCTCCATCTCCGAGACGTACATCTCGGTGGTCAGGCGCGCGATGTCCTTGGCCCGGTAGATCTCGTGGATCGCATGACAAAGGTCGCGCAGGCCGAAGGTTTCGTAACGCGGATGCGCGCGCAGGAATTCCGGCATCACGCGCCACAGCGGCTGGTTGGTGTCGTAGTCGTCCTTGAACTGCTGCAGCTCGGTCACCAGGGTGTTCCAGCGGCCCTTGGTGATGCCGATCGTGAACATGATGAAGAACGAGTACAGCCCGGTCTTCTCGACGACGATGCCGTGTTCGGTCAGGTACTTGGTGAGCACCGCGGCCGGGATGCCGGTGTCGTCGAACGAGCCCTCCACGTCCAGCCCCGGAGTGATGATCGTCGCCTTGATGGGGTCGAGCAGATTGAAGTCGGGCGCGAGCTCGCCGAATCCATGCCAGCGCTCTCCCGCGCGCAGCGTCCAGTAGTCGCGGTCCGCGCCGCCCTCGGGCAGTTCGGCATCCGGGCCCCAGACCTGGAACCACCAGGAATCGCCGTATTCATCATCGATCTTGCGCATCGCGCGGCGGAAATCCAGCGCTTCGGTGAGCGATTCCTCGACCAACGCCGGGCCGCCGGGCGGCTCCATCATCGCCGCGGCGACGTCGCACGACGCGATGATCGCGTATTGGGGCGACGTCGACGTGTGCATCATGAACGACTCGTTGAACGTCCAGCGGTCCAGGCTTTCGGTCTTGGAGTTCTGGATCAGGATCTGCGAGGACTGCGAAAGCCCCGCGAGCAGCTTGTGCACCGACTGCGTCGCGAAGACCATCGAGTTCTGCGTGCGCTCGCGCGGCCCGGCGACGCCGCCGATCGCGTGCATGTTCGTGTAGAACGCGTGGAATGCGGCGTGCGGCAGCCAGGCCTCGTCGAAATGCAGCGAGTCGACCCGCCCATCGAGAAGCTTCTTGATCGTTTCGACGTTGTAGACGACGCCGTCGTAGGTGCTCTGGGTGATCGTCAACACCCGCGGCTTGCCTTCGTTGCCCTGCAGCAGCGGATGCTCGCGGATCTTCTGCGCGATCGCCTCCCACCGGAACTCCTCGAGCGGAATCGGGCCGATGATTCCATAGTGATTGCGCTTGGGCATCAGGAACACGGGGATCGCCCCGGTCATCGTGATCGCGTGCAGGACGGACTTGTGGCAATTGCGGTCGACCACGACGATGTCGCCCTGGGCCACGGTGTAGTGCCACACGATCTTGTTCGACGTCGAGGTGCCATTGGTGACGAAGAACAGATGATCGGCGCCGAAGATCCGGGCCGCGTTGCGCTCCGCCGCCGCCACCGGGCCGGTATGGTCGAGCAGCTGGCCCAGTTCGTCCACCGCGTTGCAAACGTCGGCCCGCAGCAGGTTCTCGCCGAAGAACTGGTGGAACATCTGCCCCACCGGGCTCTTCAGGAACGCCACGCCGCCGGAGTGTCCCGGGCAATGCCACGAGTAGGAGCTGTCCTGCGCGTATTGCGTGAGCGCGCGGAAAAACGGCGGCGCCAACCCATCGAGATAGTGCCGTGCCTCGCGCACGATGTAGCGGGCGACGAACTCCGGCGTGTCCTCGTGCATGTGAATGAAGCCGTGCAACTCGCGCAGGATGTCGTTGGGCAGATGGCGCGAGGTTCGGGTCTCGCCGTACAGGAAGATGGGGATGTCGGCGTTGCGGAAGCGCACTTCCTGGACGAAGGCGCGCAGGTCGCCGATGATCGGGCTGCCCTCGGCGGCCAGTTCCTCGTCGTCGACCGACAGGATGAAGGCCGAGGCGCGGCTGTGCTGCTGCGCAAAGCCGCTGACGTCCGAGAAGCTGGTCGCGCCGACGATTTCGACGCCCTCCTCCTCCAACGCGCGGGCGAGCGCCCGGATGCCGACGCCGCTGGCGTTTTCGGAACGGAAATCCTCGTCGATGACGATGATCGGAAAGTGGAAGCGCATGGTCATGGGAGCTCCGTGCGAAGACGCGCCGCCGAAGGGCGAGGATCCGCGCTCATAGGAGGGGGGAGGAAGACAGCAGGTCATGAATCAACCCCGGCGGACGGTTGGGTGCTATGTCGGGTGCGAAACGGGGGTTTCAAGGACTGGGGCGGAAAAACGGGTGCGGCCGGATCAGTCGGGGTATCCGGCCGGGTTCGCCGACTGCCAGCGCCATACGTCTTCGCACATCCGGTCGAGGCTGAGTTCCGCACGCCAGCCGAGGTCCCGCCGGGCCCGCTCCGGATCCGCCCAGCACGTCGCGACGTCTCCGGCGCGGCGCGGCGCCACCCTGTGCGGCAATTCCCGCCCGCAGGCGCGCTCGAACGCGCGCAGCACCTCCAGCACGCTGTATCCCTGCCCGGTCCCCAGGTTGTAGACGTGCACGCCGGGGCGCCGGTGGCCGTGCTGCAGGGCCGCGACATGCCCCTCGGCCAGATCGAGGACGTGGATGTAGTCGCGCACCCCGGTGCCGTCGGGTGTGGGGTAGTCGTCGCCGAAGACCGTGAGCCGCTCGCGGCGGCCCACCGCCACCTGGGCGATGTACGGAACGAGGTTGTTGGGGATGCCCTGCGGATCCTCGCCCATCGCGCCGGAGGGGTGCGCGCCCACCGGGTTGAAATAGCGCAGCAGCGTGATCGACCAGTCGGGTTGCGCAACCGCCAGATCGCGCAGGATTTCCTCGATCATCAGCTTGGTGCGGCCGTATGGATTGGTCGCCTGGGTGGGCGCGTCTTCGGCGATGGGCACCGTGCGCGCATCGCCGTAGACCGTCGCCGAGGAACTGAAGATCATCGTGCGCACCCCGGCCGCCTGCAGGGCCTCGAGCAGCACGCAGGAACCGTGCACGTTGTTGTCGTAGTACGCCAGCGGCCGCTGGACCGATTCGCCGACCGCCTTCAGGCCGGCGAAGTGGATCACCGCGTCGATCGGCTGGGCGGCGAGCACTTCGTCCAGACGGGCGCGATCCCGGATGTCGGCCTCAAAAAACACCGGACGCACTCCCGTCACCCGCTCGACGCGGTCCAGCACGGCGCGCTTGCTGTTGGCGAAATTGTCGAGCAGCACCGGGCGCAGCCCCAGTTCGATGAGGCGGACGCAGGTGTGGCTGCCGATGTAGCCGGCGCCGCCGGTCAGCAGAACGTTCATTTTTGCGCCTGCAGCGCCGCCTTCCAGTCCCGGTACACATCGATGTCGATGCCGTCCGGATTGTTCAGGTACCCCGGCGCGGACCCTTTCACGTCGGTGTGTCCGTATTGCCAGATGATCTTTTTGGTCTTCCGGTCGATCACGATGACCCGGTCGCGATAGTCGTCGTTGAGGATGACGTCGCCATTGGGAAGCTCTTCGGCCAGCGATGGATGGTTGAGCATGCCCTCGCCGCGCAGAACGTGATAGTCCCAGGTGATCTTACGGGTCTTGGGGTCGAAAATGATGACACGGCCCGGCTTGGTGTAGCCCGCGACGATCACCTGGCCGTCGCGGGTCGGCATGGCATCGGACGGATACTGCATGCCGCCCGGAGTGTGCATGCTCCACACCACCGTGCCGTCGCGCCGCACTTCGGTGATCCACGAACCGAGGATTTCGGAGATCAGGATGTCACCATTGGGCAGCTCGACGTCGCCGTTGGGGAGGCCGAAATGACGCGGAGGGTCATGCCGGCAGGACGGATCGTGCGCCCAATGGCCGCCCCTGCGGCTCAGGCCGCCCCATTGCGTTTCGATCTTCGACGTCGCCTGATCGATGAACAGGATCCGGCAGTTGCGGATGTCGGCGACCATCACGGTCTTGCCGTGATCGATGAGGTGGGCGTCGTCCGGAAAGTTCATCTGGCCCGGGCCGTTGCCCGGCTGATCGGCGATGCCGTAGCTCCACGCCAGCGTCCCATCGTAGTAGTCGATGAGGTGGATGTCCTGGTTGTCTTCCTCGCTGATGGCCAGCCAGCGGCCGTCGGGCGCGAAGTAGACGTCGTCGTTGTCATGGTAGATCTTGAGGTTGGGCGAACCGAACCGCCAGATCACGCGCTTGTCGGGCGCGACTTCCAGCAGGCGGTTGTTGCGGCGATCGGCGATCACCACGGGATACGGCAAGGGCTTGCCCCAGGACGGAACCGGCTTCTCCCTGGAACCGGTGACCGGCGGAATCTTCCCGGCCGATTGCACCGGGACGGCGTCCTGGCCCGCAGGCGCCTGCGCCGCAGCGAGCCCGACCGCAAGCCCGAGGGCCAGCGCGACGGCGGTGCGGGCGGCCGTTCGAGTGGCGGTTCGGACGAAGAGGCGGTTCGAAGGCGAATGCATTCCGACATCCTTTTCCAAGGCAAGGGGCGAAGGATACCGCCAACGGCAGGCTCCGCCCGACGGGGAGCGCGTCCGAATTCGCTACACTGCCAGCGGGCTTCGGCTCGCCCGAGCCGGCCCGTACGCCAGGAAGCCTGCCCATGTCCGCTGTCGCCGCGACCAAGCCGTCGCAACGCCCCCGCTCCCCCAATTTCTGCTCCGGTCCCTGCAGCAAGCGTCCCGGCTGGTCCGTGGATGCGCTGCGGTCCACGCCCGTCGGCCGCTCGCACCGGGCGGCGCTCGGCAAGAGCCGCCTGCACCGGGTGATCGCGGAAACCAAGGAACTGCTCGAGCTGCCGGCGGACTACCTCGTCGGCATCCTGCCGGCTTCGGACACCGGCGCCGTCGAAGCCGCCCTGTGGACCCTGCTCGGGCCGCGCCCGGTGGACGTCTTCGCGTGGGAAAGCTTCGGCAAGGAGTGGGTCACCGACTGCCTGCAGGAACTCAAGCCGCTGCAAGTGCGCTCTTTCGTCACCGAATTCGGCGTTCTGCCGAACCTGCGCCAGGCGAATTTCGGCCATGACGTCGTCTTTCCCTGGAACGGCACCACCGCGGGGGTCATCGTTCCCGACGGCGACTGGATCCCGGACGACCGCGCCGGCCTGACGATCTGCGACGCGACCTCCTCGGTCGGCGCCGTGCCGATGCCCTGGAACAAGCTCGACGTCATTACGTACAGTTGGCAGAAGGTGCTGGGCGGCGAGGCGCAGCACGGCATCCTCATCCTGTCGCCGCGCGCCGTCGCGCGGCTGGAATCGCACACGCCCGCATGGCCGGTTCCGAAGATCTTCCGTCTGACCCGGAACGGCAAACTCCTCCGCGGCATTTTCGAAGGCGACACGATCAACACGCCGTCCATGCTCTGCGTCGAGGATGTCCTCGATGCGATGGCCTGGGCCCGCTCGATCGGCGGCGCCGCGGGGCTCGCCCGCCGCACCCGCGCCAATGCCGACGCGCTGCGGCAATGGGTGGACCGCACGCCTTGGGTGGAATACCTGGCGGTGGACCCGGAGACGCGATCGCCCACCTCGGTCTGCCTGCGCTTGCCGCGGGACATGGCGAATGGGGTCCCCACCGAAGCGCAGGCGGCATGGTTCAAGAAAATCACCGCAGCGCTCGAAGCCGAGGGCGTGGCCTACGACATCAACTCGTATCGCGACGCGCCCCCCGGATTGCGGATCTGGTGCGGCGCCACAGTGGAGACGGACGACATCGTGGCGCTGACGCAGTGGCTCGACTGGGCGTACGCGATGCACGGCTCGGAACTCGGCAAGGCCGGCTGACCGGATTTCCGCGCTGCGGTTCGCGGAGATCGTCATCCGCCCCGGGCGGTCGCGGTTTCAATCGCCCGGCTGGCGGAATGTGCATACGGCAAATCGCTTTCCGGAGGACGACGCCACCTCGTTTTCCGAAACCAGGATGAGCGACGTTCTTGCCGCCGCGTCGCTCAGCGTATCCCGGGATACGAACCGAAACAACGAGGCGAGCGATTGCATGCTGGCAAAGGGCGATGGGGTGATCGCGGCGATCGCCGCGGACGGACGCTGCGTCACCGTCACGAGCACCCCGCCCGGCGCACAGATCGCCGCCAAGCGGTCGAATGCCTGCGCAACGTCGACGAATTCCAGCACGAGCGCCGCGTACACCAATTCGACGGGCTCGATGGGCAATTCGGTCGCCTGCACGTCCGCCACATAGGTTTCCAGCATCGGCAACGTGCCGCCGAAGCGCTCCCGAACCGCGGCGACATACGAGGGATTGATGTCGATCGCGACGACGCGCCGGGTCACCCGAGGATCGATGTTTTCCAACCCCTTGCCGCCTGCGCAGCCGACCACGGCAACCGACCCGGGCCGATGCGTGCGCAAGGCTTCTTTCAGCCCGTCCGCCACCAATCGGGTCTGGTCGACGGCGGGCAGCGACATGTGCCCTTCCAGATCTTCCAGCGGAATTTCGAGCCAGGGGTTTTGCATGGGCGCTTGCTCGCGGGATTGACGGGTTCGATCGCGCCTTGGAAGCGGTCGGCGGGAGCGGCGGCCGCCTTTTTCACCGCCTCCGCGGCAGCAGCCATAGCGCGCCGGCCGCGAGCACCACCACGCCGACGACGGCACCCACCCGCACGAATTCCAGGCTGGCATACACCATGTAGAGGCAGCTCAGGATGAAGATCGCCGGGGTGACGGGATACCCCGGCACGCGGAACGGCCGGGGCACGTCGGGAAACCGCTGCCGCAGGACGATCACCGCGACCGCGCTCAAGGTGAGGAAAATCCAGTAAACCGGCGTGAGGTAGTCGACCATCGTCGAGAACCCGCTGCGGGTGACGCTGCCGAAGCCGACGAGGGCGATCGCCACCGCCGCCATCGCCAGCATCGCGCGCGCCGGCGTGCCGCGGGCGGCGTCCCAACGGCCGACGTGATCCATGCCCGCCAGGTCGCATGCCGCCGCGTAGGTGGTCCGCGCCCCGACGATGAGCAGCGCATTGAGCACCGAGATCGCCGCGACCGTGACGGTACCGACGATCAGCCACTCTCCCGGCGGACCGAACAGGCGGCGCATGAGGTCCGCCGCCGGCGCGCTGCTGCGCGCCAGTCCGTCCAGGCCCAGCACGCGCACGTAGCCCCAATTGGCGCCGAGGTAGAGCAACAGGACGATGGCCATGCCCAATGCGAGCGCCGCGACGATGCCGCGCCGTTCGTCGCGCATTTCCGCCGACAGCGTCGCGGCATCGCTCCAGCCGCCGTAGGCGAGCAGCACGAACACCATCGCCGTGCCGATGGCGGTTCGGTCGACCCGCGACGCCGAAACCGCCATCGGGGTCGCCGACGCCACACCATGCCAGGCGGCCCAGGCCCCGCCCGCGACCACGCAGGTCAACCCGAACAGAACCAGGGCCATGAAGCCGATCTGGGTTTCCAGTCCCAGCCGGACGCCCCGCAGATTCAACGCCGTCAGCGCCAGGATCGCCGCCACCCCGAAGATCGAACTGCTCCAGGGGCCGAGGTGGATGATCTGCGTCAGATAGTCGCCGAACACGAAGGCGAGCAATGCCATCGACCCGGTGTGGATCACCGAAAACCGGGACCAGGCGAACAGCAGCGCGACGTTCTTGCCATACGCGCGCGAAAGAAAGAAGTACTCGCCGCCGGCATGGGGAAACGCCGACGCCATCTCGGCGAAGCACAGAGCCCCGATGAGCGACAGCACTCCGCCGGCCGTCCACACGGCAAACAGCGGGCCGGCGCCCATGACGCTGGCGGCGACGTTCGGCGAAGTCCGAAAGATCCCGGCGCCGACGACCATGCCAACGCACACCGCCATCGCGTGGCGCACGTCGAGGTGGCGCCGCGGCGCGGCGTGGACTCCGGCCGACCCCTCCGCCGAAGTCGATTCCGTGGTCGATTCAATGGACGACATGACCGCGGTATTGTACGGGGGCGCCATGATCCTCTCGGAAATCGATCCATCCAACCGCCTCCAGCGCGTGATCGCGCTGCGCTGGTTCGGCATCGCCGCCGAACTCGGACTGGTGCTGCTCATGCGCAAGTGGCTGGGCGGCGGCGCGGCCCTCGGTCCGGTACTCGCGATCCTCGCCGCCCAGGCGGCGCTGAACGTCCGCGCAACGGTTTCCGGCCGGCGCACCCAGCCGGTCAGCGACCGCATGCTGTTTGCGCAGTTGCTGGTCGACATCGGTGCGCTCACCGGAATCGCCTACCTCGCCGGCGGATCGCGCAACCCACTCATTAGTCTCTATCTGCCGTGGATCGCGGTCGGCTCGGCCATGCTCGAGGCGCGTCAGGCCGCGGCGCTCGTCGCCGCATCCATCGCCTGCTACACATTCGTGAACTTCGTGCATGCCGACATCCATGTGCACAACCCCGCGAAGGCCTTCCAGATCCACATGGCCGGAATGCTGCTGACCTTCATCTTCTCGGCGGCGATGATCGGATGGTTCGTAGCCCGCCTGACCGCCGCCGTGCGCCAGCGCGATGCGCAGTTGGCCGCGGCGCGAGAGGCCGCGCTGCGCAGCGAACGCGTGCTGGCGCTGGGCAACCTGGCCGCGGGCGCCGCCCACGAACTGGGCACGCCGCTCGCGACGATGGCGGTGCTCGCCGGAGAAATGCTGCAGGAGCCGGATCTGCCCGCCCCGCTGCACGCCGACCTGGACCTGATGCGGACCCAGCTCGCGGAGTGCAAGCGCATCATCACCGAACTGGCGACCCAGGCCGGCACCTCGCGCGCGGAGGGAGCACAGCCGGTCGCGCTCGACGCCTGGCTGGCCGAGATCTTCGAGCGCTGGCGACGCCAGCGCCCGCAGATCATGCCGCGCGTGACCCTGACAGGAAAGCGTCCCGGCCCGCGGATCGCCGCGGAAACCACGCTGGCGCAGGCGCTGCTCAACCTGTTCAACAATGCGGCCGATGCCAGCCCCGATACGGTGGAAATCGCGGCGGATTGGGATGCCGATGCGCTGCGCCTGCGCGTCGCCGACCACGGTGCCGGAATCGCCCCGGAAATCGAAGGGCGCCTGGGACGCGAGCCGGTTTCGACCCGCGGCGCCGGGCTGGGAATGGGCGTACTGCTCGCCTATGCGGCAATCGAGCGGGCCGGCGGCACACTCGCCTTTTCCGAGCGCGCCGGCGGCGGCACACTCGCCTCGGTGCAGATTCCGCTGCGGTCCCTCGGCGCGGACGTACTCACCCCCGCTCGGGTCGCCGCGCAGTAACCCGACCTTCACGAGAACATGAAATGGCGGAACCGATGCCCCCCATCCACGGCAACCTTCTTCTGGTCGACGACGATCCGGTCCTCGGTCGGGTGCTTGCCCGCGCCCTCGGTCGTCGCGGCTTCCAGGTCTGCGCCGCCGATTCCGCGGACGCCTGCCTGGAACGCCTCGATGAGGGAACCCTGCCCGACTTTGCCCTGCTCGACCTCAACCTCGGTGGCGTTTCGGGCCTCAAGCTGATTCCGGCGATCCTGCAACGCAACCCGGAATGCGAGATCGTGGTCCTCACCGGCTACGCCAGCATT
This sequence comes from Pseudomonadota bacterium, assembly GCA_021842465.1. Taxonomy (GTDB): domain Bacteria; phylum Pseudomonadota; class Gammaproteobacteria; order Burkholderiales; family Burkholderiaceae_F; genus GJ-E10. The sequence goes on along the minus strand of JAKBZN010000010.1, from coordinate 59,798 downwards.
CCCACGGCCGTCGATGCCATCAAGCTGGGAGCCCGGCAGTATCTCGCCAAGCCGGTGGATGCGGAAACGATCGTCAAGGCGTTCCTGGAAGACCAGACGCCCAATTCCGACGACGCGCCCGAGGAGACCCTATCGGTTTCGCGCCTGGAGTGGGAACACATCCAGCGGGTACTCGCCGAGCACGACGGCAATGTTTCCGCCACCGCCCGGGCGCTCAAGATGCACCGCAGAACCCTGCAACGAAAACTGCTCAAGCGGCCGGTCCGGGAATGAGCGAGGTGGCGCCGGATCCGGATTACGAACCCGCGCCCCAGATGTCGATGTCCACGCCGATCTCCGCATCCTGGTGACGCTGGCGATAGACGTCGTACAGGGCATGCAGTTCCCGCGACACCGCCAGCGGGAAACCCCGGCGGGAACCGCGCCGGTCGATCAGCAGATCGGAGAAGATCTCCCGCATCATCCGCGGGTTTTCCCAGTTTCGCGCAATCCGGTTGACGATGCGTGGAAATTGCGCCGCGGTGTGGGACGGAACCTCCTCGGGCGGAAGTTGCCGCATCCACGCCTGCGCCGCGAGATTGAGCGCGCCGTCGTATTTCGACGGCGGCTGACGCAGCCGGCTCCAATCGACGTCGTCCTGCGAGGGTTCGGGATCCATGGAAAACGGAATCGCCTCGCCATAAAACGCGTCGTCGTCGCGCTTGCGCTCCAACGTAGCGGTCAATCGGACAGGTCGATCTGGTTTGTTGCGATTCACGACGACGGTACCCTGAGTATTCATGACAGCACCCCGGCACGAGCTTCCTGGCCAATTGGACCGGGCGTGGGGCCGACTGGTTCCAATCGCATCCCATTCCGCGGGATGGGCGCCCGCGGGAAACCCTTACAGGGATTTCGTCAAACCGACGAAAACGCCGCGCGGGGGACCGTATTGCGGGGCCCCGACCCCGACCCCCGTGCCGTTGCGGATTTCATAGATCCGGTTGAACAGATTGATCAAATCGAGGCGAGTGGTCAAAGTCCCCTTGGCCGACGTGTGAAAGACGTGCATCACGCCCGCGTTGACCTGCACGTAGTACGGCAGGCTCATCCCGTTGGGAATGACTGCGCCGTTGGGCTGCACGAGGCTGGCTCGCAGGCCGGAGCCGAGCAGGAAATCGGCGTTCCAGCGCGTTTCGCCGGTGCGATAGGAAAACCCGCCGGAGGCCGTGATGGTCTGGGCATGGTCCAGGTAGATGAAGTTGTTGGCAATGTAGGCCAATTCTGCCGGCAGAAAGTTAAATTGCGCTGAAGTGATGGCACGCCCGACTGCGTGCTCCCAGGCGAGATTGCCGTATGCGGTCAGCGCGTCGCCGGTGTAGTTGAGCGTCAGTTCGGTGCCGTATTGGCGTCCGTCGGCATAGTTGAACGGCGTCATGATGATCGGGGCGCCGAACTGTCCCTCGTCGAGAAGATTGGTCGAATGCTTGTAGTACTCGTCCAGACCGACATGCACCCGGGACGTCAGTTGCTGCAGGACGCCGGCGTCGAAATAGTTGGCGCGCTCGGCAAAGGGCGCGGTGTCCTGCGTCACCGAGCCCGGCGGCAGCGCGCTGGTGTTGGTGAACAGCGCGACCGATTGGGTGCCCACCAGTTCAAATGGCGGCGGCGTGAAGTAGCGCGAGTAGCCGGCATGCACCGTCGTCGCCTGTTCGGGCCGCCAAACCATGTTGAGGCGCGGGCTGATCTGGCTCGCGCTCCCATATGCCGAATACGTGTCGGCGCGCAGGCCGTAGTTCACCGTCAGCCGCGGGGTCCACCGCCATTCGTCCTGGACGTATGCGCTCATGATGCGCTCCGTCGCCGCGCTGTTGTCGGCAACGTTCACCGGCGCGGTTCCGATCTGCGCCCCCGTCGCCGGATCGAGCGGCAGAACCTGAGAATTGGTCATGCTCACCGATTGGTCCACCTGCATAAACCATCCCGCCCGCAGGGTGTGCGTGTCATTGAGCAGGTAGGAAGAGTCGGTCTGCCACGCGTAGGCAGTGTTCTTCTTGTACGCCGCCTGGGAGATGCCGCTGAACAGCAGATCGCCGAGCGGACTGGGCGTGAAGTTCAAGGTCGATTCGTGCACGGTGAGCGAGGACTGCCAGTCCCATGCCCCGTGCGAATGCTGCCAGCTCAGGATGCCGAAGTTCGTCGTCTCGCGCTGGTACTCGTTGAGGGCCGCGCTGGGATAGGTGGTCTGACCGTTGACGTTCCATCCCGCGGTCGGCACCGCCGACGGCAGGTTGGGGATCTGGAAATTGCCGGTCGAGACTCCGCCGATGACGGCGAGCCGGTTGTTCGGATCGAGCACATCCTCGAGATAGCCGAAGCCATGGAGCTGCTTGGTGTGGTCGTGCAGGGTTGCGGCATTGCCGTCCGGGGACTGGATGCCGAGGTTGCTGGTCAAGGAATCGGCCGAGAAGAAGTAGTGGATGTTGCCGGCGCCGCCGCCGTAGGTGATGCTGGGTTGCAACGTGTCCTGGCTACCGCCGTAGATCGACACGGTACCCCCCGAGTCGAACGCGCCGCTCTTGGTGGTGATGTCGATGATCCCGCCCGTGTGCAGGCCGTACTCGGCGGGCAGCGCCCCCGTCTCCAGGCGCATCGAGGAGATCAGACGCGGATCGAGCATCTGCCCGAAGCCGACCAGGCCCTCCGGCAGGATGATGCCGTTGATCCGGTACTGCAGCGCGTTGTGCTCGCCGCGGACATGGATCTGTCCGAACGAGTCCTGCGCCACACCAGGAGCCTGCAGAACCACTTGGCTGAGCAGGTTGTTGTCGCCGCCGGGCATGTTCTGGATCGCCTTCGCGTCGATCGTGTAGGTCGACGCGCCCAGGTCCGTCTCCAGACCGGCGCGGGCGCGGTCGAGGCGGTGGGACACGACCTGGATCGATTCGATCTGCGTCGCGCCGAGATCCGGCAGCGGCGTGAGGTCCTGACCGGCGTCTTGGCCCGCGTCCGGTGCCGCTGCCGCAGCCGGCGCGGCCGTCGTGGGTGCGGGGCCCGCGGGCGCGGCCTCCTGGGAAAACGCGAGGGCTGGAGCCAGGGCGACGAGCCCCGCAAGGGGACGGAGATTTTTCCAATTCATGGCGGCACGCGAAAAACGGGACATGGACGCCATTCCGCCCGAGGCGTCGGGCGGAATGGCGGCGGGAATTACGGCGGAGAGTCGCTCAGAGAACGACGGGCGGATCGCGGCTGCGCGACGTCGGCGCGACCGCCGGCAACCACGCGAAGGCGGCTGCGCGCGCCGATTCGACGCCCGAATCGGGCGCGGCGAACGCGATGACCGACGCGGTCGTCAACCCGGCGATCTGCGCATACTGGAAGCACTTGTCGCAGGGCGCAGTGTGCGACATCGACCGGCCGGAATGGGCTTGGGCGGCCGCGGCCACGGAACGCGTGGCCACCCCGCCGTCCAGTCCATGTCCGATTTCGTGGACGAGTCCGGCGGTCTGCGCCGCCAGGAGCAGAAAGACGAGCGACAGGAAAAGAACGGCGCGGCGCATGGCGCAGGCAGTCTACCGAAGGGTCGTCCGGAACGCCACGTTCGCACCCGCCGTGCATATTCCGCCGCAACATGTCCGGCCGCCCCGAAAATCCACTCCCCGTCTGGCGCCAGGACGATGGCGCACCGGTTTCCTGCCTGGAAAAAATCAAGGTACTCAACGACAACTACGCCGAGCTTCGACAGATGGCGCAGGATGCGTTGGAAGATGGGTTGCTGCTCGGATGCAGCGAAACCCAGTTGCGGGCGGCGCTGCATGCCCTGGTCGACGACCTGACCAATCCGTATCCGACACCGCACCGATAGCGGCCCCCGGCCCATCGGGGCACGTACGTATCCCTGCATTGGATCAAGCGCCCGGCAAATCGGGTTTCGCCGCTTGACGGGCGTCATTTACGCGCCGCGGCCGCCGGGCGAACACTGACGCGTGGCGGAATCGATTGCGGAGCAGATCATGCGGCAAGCACGGCGGGGCGTACTGGCCATGGCGTCATCCGCCTTGGCGTTGTTGACCGCGGGCTGTCTCGGCGGAAGCGGCGGCGGGTTCACCTCCGCCACCCCCTACACGCCGGCCGACGATCAAACCGCGTGCGTCCCGGGCGGCGACGTCATCGGAACATGGAAGGTCCTGGCCGACAACCGCATATTCATTCCCGGATCGGCCGACATCGCGTTCTTCAGCTTCAACCCGCCGTCGGTCAACACCAGCGGTTTGGTGGTCTTTCGGGGCCGGGCCAAAGGCGCAACCGGCTCCGGAGGCGCACAGGGCTCCGGGGGCGGCGGCGCCATGAGCCGCGGCGTCTTCGCCATCGATGCCTGCCTCCGTTCGCTCGCCCTTTACACGGTGGCCGATACCACCATGGCGGTTCCGGCGCCCAACGACACCAGTGCATCCTTCACCGAATTTCCCTCGTTCCCGCGCATCGACATCGACTCCGGCGTGCTCGCGACGCGCGGCCAGTCCACTCCGGTGTGGACCCTGCCCGACGGCACCAAAACCGGAACCTCCGGCGTCTACGTGAGCCTGCCAAACGGTTTGGCGACCGGGATCGGGCAACTCGGCAACGTGTCGGAGTTTTCCTACATGCAGGTGCCCGGAGCCAGCACGCCGGGAGTTCGGTTCGACCAGTTCCCCGGCTCGCCGACCCTGACGCAGGGACGCTATCTGGTGTTCAAAGGCAACTACACCGACGGCACCACCGCGAAGACCGGCGTGTATTTCCGCGACCTCAACGCAGCCGGTTCGTCGGTGCAGCGCATTGCCGACACCAACATGCTCATTCCGACCACCGCGACACCCTTCGGGTCCACCGCGCCGCCGAGCTCGGCCGACGGCAAAGTCGTCTTCGTCGGCCTCGACAACGAAAGTGCGCCCACCGCCGGCGGCCTCTACCTCGCGCCGGTGGCCGACCAACCGTCGCTGACGCCGCTCGTGCAGATCGGACTGACCGTGGTGCCCGACGCCTCGGGCAATCCACTCGCGGACAATCCGACGTTCAGCGAGATCGGCGAAGGCGTGGCGTTCGACGGCCGCTACGTCGCCTTCTGGGGCGCATGGAACACCCAGAATTCCGCCAATCTGCGCCCGATCACGCTCCAGTGCCCGACGGAGGGCAATGCCGCCCTGCAGGCCGCCTGCCTGCAGCAGTATCCCAGCGGCCAAACCACGATGGACGATCCGATCGACCAGGGCATTTTCCTCTACGACACCACGCAGGGCTCGCTGCGGATGGTCGCGCGCGCCGGAACCGGGGAAGCGTTCCAGGATTTCCTGTATTGGAACTTCTCCGGCAATGCCGGGGCGACGGGCGGGTCCAGCGGGTCCGGTGGATCGGGCAGCTCCGGCGGATCAGGCTCATCCGGGTCGTCGGGGTCGTCGGGATCATCGGAAGCCAGCGGACTGGAGCCGCCGCGTTGGCGCGTATCGGCGTTCGCGGCCGTCGACGGCGCGCACGGCGTGATCTTTCTGGGATCGCTGCAGCCTGCGGCCAACGGTTCGACGCCCGCGTCGGGGATCTACGGCGCGGCGCTCACCGGCAACGCCATCGGCCCGGTGTTCAAGGTCGTCGCGATCGGCGACGACATGCTTTCGCTGGACCCGGCCGCGCCGGCGGGGTCGGTCGTGTCGTCGCTCGCCGTCGAGCGCGAATCGCTGCGCGGCGGCTGGATGACCATCACCGCATCGTCGCTCGATCCAGCCGGTGAAAGCTGGGCCGGCGTCTACGCCACCTTCTTTCCCGGCCCGTTCCATGTGGTTCCGGCCGTCGCTCCCGCCACCATCGCCACCTTGGTGCTGGGGAATTGAAGCGCGGCACCGCGCGCATCACCGGTCCGGTGCCGATTGACGGGCGCCAATGCGGGGAACTCCGCCGACGCCTATAACGAAAAGACGCGAATCGAGCGTTCCTCGGAGGGTTGTCATCATGAAGAACCGAACCTTGAAACGAAGTATCGTGTTTTCCGCATGCCTGCTGCTGTTCGGCTCGGCCTTTGCCGGCGGTGGCGGGGGAGGAGGAGGTGGTGGTGGCGGTGGTGGGGGCGGCTTCGGCGGCGGCGGGGTTGGCGGCGGATACAGCGGCTCGATGGGCCAGGGTGCGCAAAGCCAGACCCGGTCTCGCGACCGGACCCAGGAACAGACCCAGGAGCATACGCGCGAGCGGACGCGGGACCAGAGCGGAGACCGGAATCATGACCGGACCCGCGAACGAAGCCGGGATCAAACCCGCGACCAGACCCGGGATCAAACGCGGGACCAGACCCGCACACAGGTGAATCCGTAAACTCCGGCCGGGACGCCGCGCCCCGCGTCCCGGCATTTCCCTTTTCCACCACAATGCGCAACACTTGCGCTTTGCGGCGATCGCCGCCGGCGGCGCACGCGTGGATTGCCTCGGCGGGCCTTGCGCCCGCCCACCCCGAAGCACGACAGACGGCTTCCAGTGCATTGCGACACCATGAGAATCGGCATCGACGTCGGCGGGACCAAAATCGAAGCGATTGCGTTGGACGAAGACGGTACCGTTCTGCGGCGACAACGGGTGATGACGCCCAAGGGCGACTATGAAGCGACCCTGGACGCGATCGCGCAACTGGTTCAGCGCATCGAAGCCGATCTCGGGGAACGCGGAACGATCGGGGTCGGGCTGCCCGGTGCGACTTCTTCCCGGACCGGCCTGGTCAAGAACTCGAACAGCACCGTCCTGAATGGGCGTGCCGTACCGGAGGACCTCGCACGCAAACTGGGGCGGGCCATCCGGACGGAGAACGACGCCAATTGCTTCGCACTCTCCGAGGCCATCGATGGTGGCGGCGCCGGTCACGATGTCGTCTTCGGGATCATCCTCGGCACCGGCGTCGGTGGCGGCCTGGTGGTCGAACGGCGCTGCCTCATCGGGCGCAACCGGATCGCCGGGGAATGGGGTCACAACCCGCTGCCGTGGGCCCGCGACGAAGAGCGGCCGGGTCCACCCTGTTATTGCGGGAAGACAGGCTGCATCGAAACGTTCCTTTCGGGGGACGGACTGCAGCGGGAGTATCGGACCCAGACCGGGCAGGCCCGCAGTGGAGCGGAAATCGCGGCCGCCGCGCAAGCCGGCGAAGAGCCGGCGCAACGATGTCTGCGCACCTACCAGGATCGGCTCGCCCGCAGCCTCGCGACGGTCGTCAACGTTCTCGACCCCGACGTGGTCGTACTCGGCGGCGGTCTTTCCAACATCGACGCCCTGTACGAGGGACTCGGAACGTGCGTCGGACGGTATGCGTTTTCGGATCACCTCGACACGCGGTTCGTCCGCGCCGTTCACGGCGATTCGAGCGGCGTGCGCGGCGCGGCATGGCTCTGGCCGCATCGTTGAGCGCCGACGGCGCCGGCGCGCGCATGCCGCGCGCGGCAAGGACGCTCAGCCGTGCGCGTTCTCTTGCGCTGGCGCTCGCGCTCGCCGGGGTTCCTTGGTGTGCGCAGGCCTGGGGCCCGGTCGGGCACCGGGCGGTCGGCGCCATCGCCGATGCCCTGCTCGATGTCCAAGCCAAGGCCGCCGTCGCCGAACTGCTGCGCAGCGACCGCGATCGCGAAGGCCGGCCATCCGGACGCAAAAGCCTGGCGGCGGTCGCCGATTGGGCCGACCGGATCCGCGGCGGCCCGCAGGATCGTCCGCGCTGGCATTTTGACAACCGGCCGCTATGCGGCGGCGACCGCGACATGCGGTCTTGGTGCCCGCAAGACGCCTGTGCGACGGCCGAAATCGGCCGGATGCTGGCGGTCCTGCGCGACCGGAACCGTCCGCAATCGGAGCGCGAAGAAGCCCTCAAGTGGATCGTGCATCTTGCGGCCGACATCCACCAGCCGTTACACGAGGTCGATTACGCTGCCGGCGGCAATCGGATCCGGGTGCGCCTGCGGGGACGGCGCTTCCGCGGCGCGCACCGACGCAAGCACGACAAGCTGTCGCTGCACGCCTTCTGGGACAGCCGCGTGGTGGCGCTCGCGCTCCACCCCGAGGGAGACTGGATCCCGCGAGCGTCGCTGCAGCGGCTGATCCGGTTGGCGCGTGCGGAGGCCCCGCAGCGGGTGGAGGAACCGCCGTCGGCATGGGGACCGGAGTCGTTCGCGCTGGCGCGCACCGTTGCGCTCGACCTTCCCGGCATTTCCTGCGATGGCCCGCCGCCGCGCCGGACGATCACGCTTTCGCGGTCCTACGTGATGCGCTCGGAATCGGTGGCGCAAGCGCAGTTGGCGCTGGCGGGAGCGCGGCTGGCGTATCTGCTGAACATCGCGCTCGGCCGATAGCCGGGCTGAACCGGATCATGGCCGGTGCGACCCGGGGGTCGCGCGGCTCTGGATCGCCACGGCCCTACGGGCCTCGCGATGACGAGCGCAACCGCGGGGCTGCGATGACGAGCGCAACCGCGGGGCTGCGATGACCAGGGCAACCGCCGAGTTGGGGTGACGAGCGCAACCGCCGGGCTGCGATGACGAACGTAAGCACGGGGCCGCGATGACCGGCCGTCATTGCGAGGGCGCAGCCCGAAGCAATCCAGGCACGCCGCGTACCGCGCAGACATCCAGTGCCTGGCGGCTCAGCGCGGTTTCTTCTGCGGCCGGTTCCAGCCCTCGACCGTCACCGCGCGAGCGCGGGCGACGGTGAGCTTGCGTGCCGGCACGTCGCGCGTGACCGTCGAACCGGCACCGATGGTGGCACCCTCGCCGACGCGAACCGGCGCCACCAGCACCGAGTTGCTGCCCACGTGCACGTCCGCCCCCAACTCACTGCGGTGCTTGTTCGCCCCATCGTAGTTGGCGAAGATGGTGCCCGCGCCGATGTTGGTGCGCGCGCCGACGTGGGCGTCGCCGACGTAAGCCAGGTGGTTGGCCTTGGCGCCACGCTCGAGGTGGCTCGCCTTGACCTCGACGAAGTTGCCGATGTGCACCGCATCGTCCAGGCGCGCACCGGGGCGCAGCCGCGCGAACGGTCCTGCGACGACGTCGGCGCCGATGTGCGCGCCATCGAAGTGCGAAAACGCGTGGATCACCGTATCGTTGCCGACCACGACGTCGCGCAAGACGCAATAGGGCCCGACCTGAACGCCATCGGCCAGGGCCACCGTCCCCTCGAACACGCAGCCGACATCGATGAACACGTCCGCACCCGTCGTCAGGCTGCCGCGCACGTCGATGCGCGCCGGGTCGGCGAGCGTCACGCCCGCATCGAGCAGCGATTGCGCCGTGCGCTGCTGGAAGACCCGCTCGAGATGGGCAAGCTGGGCCTTGCTGTTCACGCCCAGCGTTTCGTCGGGATCCGCGACCACGCTCGCGGTAACCGGAACATGGTCGCGGCGGGCCGCGGCGACGATGTCCGTCAGGTAGTACTCCCCTTGCGCATTCTGATTCGACAGGCCCGCCAGCCAGTGCCGCAAACGCCCCGTGGGCGCGACGAGGATGCCGGTGTTCACTTCCGTGATGCGCCGCTGCGCGTCGTTGGCGTCGCGCTCCTCGACGATGGCATGCACCTCGCCGCCGCCGTGAATGCTCTCGCGGATGATCCGGCCGTATCCGGTCGGGTCGGCCAGGTTCACGGTGAGCAGGCTCACGCCGTCGCCCGCCGAGTCGAGCAGCGCGGCGAGGGTCTGCGCCCGCACCAGCGGCACGTCGCCGTACAGCACGAGCGTGGGCACGTCGTCGGCCATCCAGGGCAGGGCCTGCAGCACCGCGTGCCCCGTTCCCAACTGCGGCTGCTGCTCGACGAACTGCAGATCCGGCTGGGACGCGAAGTGGGACCGCACCTCTTCCGCGCCGTGCCCGACCACCACCACGATGCGCGCGCCGGAGCCGCTGAGATGCGCGGTCTCGCGCGCCGTTTCGACCACCCGCGCAAGCATCGACTTGCCGGCGATCGGATGCAGGACCTTGGGCCGTGCGGAGCGCATGCGCTTGCCTTGACCGGCGGCGAGGATGACGATGTTCATGATCTGATCCTTCCCCCTCTCCCGTTGGCGGGAAAGGGACGGGTACGGTTTCCGGGAGCGATTATCCGGGCAAGGGCAATCCCAGCAAATACCATGCGGCCATCGCCGCCAGGGTTCCCAGCGCGACGGCGAGCAGCGCGAGCAGCCTGGTCTGCTGCTCCTGTGCGCCCCGCAGCCGGGTGATCTCGGCAAGCATCGCGGCGCTGTGGTCTTCGCGGGCGAGGGCGTCGTGCACCAGGCGCGGGATCTTCGGCAGCATCTGGCTCCAGGCCGCCGCTTCGGCGATCGTTCGTTCCCGCAGGCCGCGCCATCCGACCTGCCGGTGCATCCAGCTTTCCAGGAACGGCTTGGCGGTACGCCAGAGATCCAGATCGGGATCGAGCTGCCGGCCCAGGCCCTCGATGTTGAGCAGGGTCTTCTGCAACAGCACGAGTTGCGGCTGGATTTCGATGTTGAAACGCCGCGATGCGTCGAACAGGCGCAACAGCACATGGCCGAACGAGATCTGCTTGAGCGGGCGATCGAAGATCGGTTCGCACACCGCGCGCACCGCGCTCTCGAGTTCATCGACGCGCGTGCCCGGCGGCGCCCAGCCGGATTCGACGTGCGTCTGCGCCACCGCGCGATAGTCGCGGCGGAAGAAGGCAAGGAAATTGCGCGCGAGGTAGTTCCGGTCGACGTCGGTGAGCGTGCCCACGATGCCGAAATCGAGCGCGATGTAGCGGCCGAAGTCGGCGCCGCCGACGCCCACCGAGATGTTTCCGGGGTGCATGTCGGCATGGAAGAATCCGTCGCGGAACACCTGGGTGAAGAAGATCTCCACGCCATCGCGGGAAAGCTTCTTCAGGTCGATGCCGGCGGCGCGCAACGCATCGATCCGGCCGATCGGGATGCCGTGCATGCGCTCCATCGTGATGACGTTGCCGCAGCAATAGTCCCAATACATTTCGGGCACCCGCAACAGGGTGGAATTCTCGAAATTCCGCCGCAGCTGCGAGGCGTTCGCCGCTTCGCGGGTGAGGTCCAGTTCGTCGTGGAGCACCTTGCGGAATTCCGCCACGACCTCGCGCGGGCGCAAGCGCTTGCCGTCGTGCCACAGCCGCTCGACCAGCGTGGCGGCGATCTCCATCAGTTCCAGATCGCGATCGATGACCCGGAGCATGTCCGGGCGCAGCACCTTCACCGCGACCGGCCGACCTTGCAGCGGCCCCGGCCCCAGCACGGCGAAATGCACCTGCGCGATCGAGGCGCTCGCAACCGGCGTGCGATCGAAACTGGTGAAGATCTCGCCCAGCGGCCGGCCCAGGCCGCGCTCGATCTCGCGCACCGCCATGTCGGGATCGAACGGTGGCACGCGGTCCTGGAGCTTGGCCAGCTCGTCGACGAGATCCTCGGGCACGAGATCGCGGCGGGTCGACAGCATCTGCCCGAACTTGACGAAGATCGGTCCCAGGCTTTCGAGCGCCAGGCGCACTCGTACGGCCCGCGGCGCATCGAGCCGGCGGCCGATGGCCGCGATCCGCGCCCACCGCACGAGCAGCGGATGCTTGAGATTGGACAGCGCAATCTGATCCAGACCGTAGCGCATCCCGATCCAGGCGATGCGCAACAGCCGCAGCAATCGCCGCATCAGTCGACGCCCCTCACCCCTTGCCCCGCACCCGGGCGGGGCGGGGAATCGCCTTTCCGATCGAGTGCGCCGGCACGGCGCTCGAGGAGATCAACCCGTTCCAACAACGCCGCCAGTTCGATCCGATGCTGCACGAATTCCTGCGTGCCGAGCAGCATGGGATTCTCGGCGACCAGGTAGTCCGCCCCCTGCCGCGCAGCGCGCCACGCGACGTCGCGGGCCTGCTCCAGCACCGCCCGCAGGGTGTTGACGATCCGCTCGGCCGCGATGTCGCCGACGAACCGCGACAGGTCCTCCGCCGGGTCGGGACGCAGCTTCTGCAGCACGTCGATCAACGCCTGTGCGAAGTCGACATCGCCCTCGATGCGAAGATCGCGACGCGCGGAGGACGGATCGGCCCAAGCCTGGGCGACCGCGGCCGGGTTGGCCGCGACGGTCACATCCGGCGCACGGCCTTCGCCGCCGGCGGCGAGGCCTCCTCCCGGGAGAATGCGCAGTTCGAGGCAGACGAACCCGACTTCGATCCGCGCCACGCGGCCCGCGTAGGCGTCCAATGCCGCCCGCGCCCACGATTCCCGCGCGAGCAGGCGCTGGTACCAGCCCACGACGGCCTGCGCGGCCAGACGATCCAAAGGACGATCCCAGGGATTCATATCCGGTATCCGGTGTGCAGCGCGCAGATCCCCGCCGTGAAATTGAACCAGCGCACGCGCGCCAGGCCGGCCTCTTCCATCATGCGCGCGAGGTCCTTCTGCGGAGGATGCACGCGGATCGATTCGGCAAGATACCGGTAGCTCTCCGCGTCGCCCGCGATCCGCTCGCCGAGCCAGGGCATGATCTTCATCGAATAGGCGTCGTAGACCGGCGCCAGCGGCGCCCAGACGCGGGAGAACTCCAGCACCAGGAGCATGCCTCCCGGCTTGAGCACGCGGCGCATTTCCGCGAGCGCACGGTCCTTGTGCGTCATGTTGCGCAGGCCGAACGCCACGATGACGCGATCGAACCGCCGGTCGGCAAAAGGCAACTGCTCGGCGTCGCAGCGGACCGCCTCGGCCACGATGCCTTCGTCAAGCAGCCGGTCGCGTCCTTCCGTCAGCATGGCGCCGTTGATGTCGGTCAGCACGACCCCGCCGCGCGGCCCGACGCGGCGCGCGAACGCACGCGTCATGTCGCCGGTGCCACCGGCCACGTCGAGGATCCGCATGCCCGGGCGCACCGCGGCCTGCGCAACCGCAAACGCCTTCCAGGCGCGGTGCAGGCCGCCGGACAGGACGTCGTTCATCAGGTCGTAGCGCGACGCGACCGAATCGAACACGCTCGCGACGCGCCGGGCCTTCTCGGCCTCGGGAACCTGGGTGAAGCCGAAATGGGTGGTGGATTCGTCGTTCATGCGTCGCGGGATGCGCCCGCCGCGGCCAGGCGGTCGAGATAATCTTGCCAGAGGGCATCCTGGTGCAGTCCCAGGCCATAGAGGTACTCCCAGGAGTACAGGCCCGAATCGTGGCCGTCGGAAAACACCGGCTGCAGGGCGTACAGCCCGACGGTGTCCACCGACTCGATCGTCACGTCGCGCTTGCCGGTCTGCAGCACCTCCTCGCCGGGGCCATGACCGCGCACCTCGGCAGAGGGGGAGTACACACGCAGGAACTCGAAGGGCAGGCGGAACCGATTGCCGTCATCGAAGGCGATTTCCAGCACCCGCGAGCCCGAATGCACGGTGATTTCGGTGGGGCTGGGTGCCTGCGTGCGCGCGGCGGACTGCGATTCCGGCGAGGAAGGTTCGGGGCTGGCGGTGCTCATGTTCCGACTCCGGTTGCAAGCGTGGAAGCATACACGCGGACGCCGCCGGGAGCCCCGGAATGCGCCGCGACACCGTGGTAACCACCCGGTCACGCGCGCTTGCCACCATTCCCGCCGCACATCATGCTCGTACTCATCAATCTCGAAACCGCCGCCGCCCGGCGCGTCGCGATGGCGCGGCAGCTCGACAAGCTCGGCCTCGCCTTCGAGCGGGTCGGCGTGGATCTTCGTCACGCCGACGGCGACGGCGTGCGACGCGAAATCGCCGCCCGCGCACCGGGATTCCAGTTCAGCGCCAAGACCCTGAGCAATGCCGAGGTCGGCTGCTGGCTCTCCCATCTGTGCGCCTGGGACCGGTTGCGCCGGTCCGGGCATCCCGCCTGCGCCGTGATCGAAGACGATCTGCGGCTGGCGCCGCAGTTCGGACACGCGCTGCACGTCCTGTCGACGCAGGACCGCTTCGACCTGGTGTACCTGGGCACGTCCTCCCGCAACGTTTCGCAACGTCGCTTCGTGCAGTGCGGCGGCCTGCGGATCCACGAACCCGTCGGGGTGATCCTCAACACCTGGGGATATGTCGTGACGCGCGCCTATGTCGAGCGCTTCTTCGCCGAGAGTCCGGACTCGGGCGGGGACGGCGGCAAATCCCGGCGCCGGATCCGGCTGCCGATCGACCACTTCCTCGGCGGGCGCGGCGGCCCCCTCCGTCCGCGCATCGGTGTCCTGCAGCCGGCCGTCGTCGAGGAAGACCCCGTTTTGGGGGCGGCTTCCCAGATCGGTCCATACACCCGGCGGCTGGACCGACTCCACCTGCTGCAGCGCATGCGGCGGCGGGTGCTCACCAGCCCGGTGGGCGAACTCTACTATTCCACCGTGTACCGCTATCTCTAGCGCGCGGTTTTGTAGCATCATCCCCGCGGAGTCTTGCCGCGCGGGATGCTTGCATGGGCCGTTTGCTGATCGGGATCGGGTTGCTCTTGCTGCTGCTGGGGACGCTCTGGCCGTGGCTTTCGCGGCTGCCGTTCGGCCGCCTGCCCGGGGACATCCACATCCACCGCAACGGGATGGACGTCTACTTCCCGCTGGCGACGAGCATCGTCATCTCGATCGTGATCTCGCTGATCCTATGGCTGTGGCGGAGATAGATCGTCGGGAAATGCGGGTGGCGCGCCCGGCAGGAGTCGAACCTGCGACCCTTGGCTTCGGAGGCCAATACTCTATCCACTGAGCTACGGGCGCGTGTGATGCGGCGCGGGAAAATTCGCCGCGCAAAGGCGAAGTGTACCTGACCCGCCGCGTGGTTCGGTCGCCGGCAGACAGGGCGCTGCGACATCGGGCGCGCGCGGGCTGCCGGGGGCAAGTCATCGCAAGCCATCAAACCGACTGCGGGTCGACTTCCAGGTCCCAGCGTAGGACGCCGCCGCTGCCCCGCTCCCGCAAGGCCGGCAGCCAGGCGTCGAGAAACCCGTGCAGATCGGCCCGGCGCGCAGCCTCCACCAGCAGTTGGCCGCGCGATTCGGACGCCAGGCGCGCCAGCGGCATCGGCACCGCGTCGTACAGCGTGACGCCGTGGCGGCCGGCAAGCTCGCCCCCCGTCCGGGCCGCCGCTTCCAGAAACGCCAGCGCGGCATCGAGGGTCCGTGCCGTGGCGCGCAACAACGCCTGGTACACGAACGGCGGCATCCGTGCCGCGGACCGCTCCTCCAATTGCTCCTGGGCGAACTCGGCGAAACGGTTGCGGGCCAGCGCCGCGAACAGCGGATGCTGGGGATATCGCGTCTGCACCAGCACCCGGCTCTGCTGGCCGGCGCGCCCCGCGCGCCCCGCCACCTGGGTGAGCAGCGCGAACAGACGCTCCGGCGCCCGAAAGTCGGCGGCGACGAGCTGGGCATCGGCATTGAGGATGCCCACCGCGCTCACGCGCTGGAAGTCGTGCCCCTTCGCGACCATCTGGGTGCCGACGAGGATGTCGACCTCGCCGGCGTGGACGGCGTCGAATGCCGCCTCGGCATGCTGCAGCCCCCGCGCGCCGCGGGTGCTGTCGCGATCGATGCGGGCGATCCGCGCCTCCGGCCAGGCCTCGCGGAGGGTTTCCTCGATGCGCTGCGTTCCCTGGCCCACCGGCTCGAGGTCCTGGTTGCCACAATCGGGACACGATGCGGGGATTCGGGCACTCCATCCGCAGTGGTGGCAGCGCAGCGCCGCCCCCGCCTTATGGTAGGCGGCGAACGCATCACAGTGGGGGCAACGGGATAACCACTCGCAGGCGCCGCAGCGCAGAACCGGAGCAAATCCGCGGCGATTCAGGAAAATGAGCGCTTGCTCACTACGCTCCAGCGCGGCGGCGACCGCTTCCCGCACCGGAGCCGACAAACCCTGTTCCGGCGGGTAGCGATTCAGGTCGACCGCCTCGATCGCCGGCGGCACGCCGTGCGCGCCGGCACGCTGCGCCAGCGCCAACAGGCGGTAGCGGCCATGCTGGGCGTGCTGCCAGGTTTCGAGCGCCGGGGTCGCCGATCCGAGCACGATGGGCACCGCTTCGATCTGCGCCCGCTTCACCGCCAGATCCCGCGCCGAGTACGGCACGCCGCCTTGGGCCTTGAACGACGCGTCGTGCTCTTCGTCGACCACGATCAGCGCAAGATGGGGAACCGACGCAAACACGGCGGTCCGCGTGCCCAGCACGATCCGGGCGCGGCCCTCGTGCGCCTGAATCCACGCCGCGGCCCGTTCTCCGGGAGTCATCCCGCTGTGCAGACTGACGATGGACGCCGTTGGAAACCGCCGCGCCAGCCGGCCCTGCAGTTGCGGCGTGAGGTTGATTTCGGGCACGAGGAACAGGACCTGGCTGGGTTCCCGGGCCAACACCCGCTCGATCGCGCCGAGATAGACCTCGGTCTTCCCGCTGCCGGTGACGCCGAACAGGAGGTGCGGGACGAAGCCCTGCGCCGCCGTCAGCGCCTGGATCGCTTCCGCCTGCTCGGCGCGCAGGGTCGGACGCACGTCCGGCGAGGATGGCTCGGCCGACGGCGCGGCCGCGCCATCCGCCGCGGCGGACTTCCGCTTTCCGGGCGGGCGCCGCAAGCGCGGCGGCAATGCCGGCAGGGCAACCTGGCCCCAGGCATAGTGGTAATAGTCGGCGGCGAAGCGACAGAGGTCGAGCCACTTCGGCGGGAGGTGGAGGCCGTCCCACAACGGCTCCCCTAGCGGCCGGACGCGCGCCGGGTCGATTCCGCTTTCGGCAGCGAAGCCGACGACGATCCCGACCTGCTTGCGCCGGCCGACCGGCACCGCCCAGACGGAACCGAGGGAAACCGGCTGCTCCGGGAGCCGATAATCGAGCGGCTGGTCGATCGGCAGATCGACGATCACCCGCGCGTATCGCATCCCGGTCTCGATCAAAATATCGCGCACTTTCTCAAGATTCGCCGCTAACCCGTTCTTTTTACTGAAGGCCCGTACG
This sequence comes from Pseudomonadota bacterium, assembly GCA_021842465.1. Taxonomy (GTDB): domain Bacteria; phylum Pseudomonadota; class Gammaproteobacteria; order Burkholderiales; family Burkholderiaceae_F; genus GJ-E10. Next base: position 42,905 of record JAKBZN010000010.1, on the reverse strand, counting down.
GATTTTTTAGGGCGATCGGCTTCCTGTGGATAACTATGTGGAAAAGCCCGGGGAAAGCGCGCTAAGTGCTCGACAGGCCAGGAATTTGGCGGAATTGCCCCTTTGGGGGCAACCCATAAAATCCCTTTATTTTCAATACATTACGAAATAAATTCAGGAGGCTTGCCGGGCTTCCCGAGGGGAATGCCCCGGATTTCGGGACTTCCCCAATTTTGTGCATAAGTCAAGAAGAGGTCGCCTGCGGAATCCGCCCGAATCAGGCGCCGCGACCCCGCAGCGTCCGGCTGTGGGTGTGCACCGTTTCGACCAGCGCCGCCACGGCCTCCGGGTCGGTGAACTGGGAAATTCCATGTCCCAGATTGAACACATGTCCATCCCAGGTGCCGTCACTGCGTTGCGGATCGCCAAAGGAATCGAGGATCCGGCGGGCTTCCGTGCATGCCGGCTCGGCACCGGCAAGCAGGGCCATCGGATCCAGGTTGCCCTGCAGCGCGCAGCGGTCGCCGATCCGGGCGCGCGCGCGGCCCAGATCGACCGTCCAGTCCACGCCCACAGCGTCGGCCCCGGTCTGCGCCAGGTCTTCGAGCCAGACGCCACCGCCCTTCGTGAACACGATGCAAGGCACCCGCTCGCCCTCCGCCTCGCGCTGCAAACCCTGGACGACGCGCGCCATCGGGTCGAGCGAAAACGCCCGGAAGGCGGGATCCGCCAGAACGCCGCCCCAGGTATCGAAAATCATCACCGCCTGGGCGCCGGCACGGATCTGGGCATTGAGATAGTCGGTGACGGCCTGGACGTTGACGTCGAGGATCCGCTGCATCAGGTCCGGCCGCCGATAGAGCATTTCCTTGACCGTGCGGAAGTCGTCCGATCCGCCGCCCTCGACCATGTAGCAGGCCAGGGTCCACGGACTGCCCGAGAATCCGATCAGGGGAATGCGACCGGCCAGCGCACCGCGAATCGAACGGACCGCATCCACCACGTAGCGCAGCCGGTCGTCGGGATCCGGCGCCGCCAGCGCGGCGACATCCGCTTCGGAACGCACCGGACGCGCGAACCGCGGCCCCTCGCCCTCGACGAAATGCAGGCCCAGGCCCATGGCATCGGGAACCGTGAGGATGTCCGAGAACAGGATCGCCGCATCCAGGGGATAGCGATCGACCGGCTGCATGGTGACCTCGGTTGCCAAGTCCGGAGACTGAGCCAGCGCAAGGAAACTGCCGGCGCGCTTGCGCGTCGCGTTGTATTCCGGGAGATAACGCCCCGCCTGGCGCATCAGCCAGATCGGGGTGTATTCGGTCGGCTGGCGCAACAGGGCGCGCAGAAAGGTATCGTTCGTAGGTTTCACGCGCGCTCGTTCACGACAAATGGAAAAACCTGATTTTCGCACGACGGCGCTGCCGGTCTGGGCGCGCCAGGATGGCGAATCCGTGATTCTGTCGCTGCGGGTGCAGCCCGGTGCCAAGCGTACCGCGGCGGCGGGTCCTTACGGCGATCGACTGAAGATCGCCTTGCACGCGCCCCCGGTGGACGGCAAGGCCAATGCCGAACTGCTCCGCTTCCTTGGCGATGCGCTGGGGCTGCGTGCGCGGCAACTTGCGCTTGCCGCGGGCGCGGCCAGTCGCGACAAGCAGGTCCGGATATCCGGTCTGGACGATGCGGACGCACTGGCCGCACTCGCCCTCCGGCTCGCCGCCCTGGATACGCACCCGGGCTGGATCGCCGCGGCCCTGCGGGCCTCGCGATGACAACGGGGAATAGCCAAGCCTCGCGATGACAACGGGGAATAGCCAAGCCTCGCGATGACGACGGGGAATAGCCAACCTCGCGATGACGAATTTCGAGGGCCTGCCCGAGATGGCCCGGCCACCGCCGTCATTGCGAGGGCGCAGCCCGAAGCAATCCAGGCATGTCAGCGCATAAAAAAAGGCAAGCCGCGAGGCCTGCCTTTTCTTGCGGGAAAAATCCCGGCTTAGTGCTTCTTGGCGGCCTTCTTGGCAGCGTGGTGCGCAACGCGATGGCCGTGACGATGGCTGTGACGATGGCCGTGGGCGCGGGCATGGTGGCGAACGACGTGGTGCGCGGCCGGCTTCTTGGCAGCAGCGGGCTTGGCAGCGTCGGCCGCATACGCGGTACCAGCGGCGAACATCGAGGCGATCATCAGAGCAAGCAGTTTCTTCATGTTGGCTTCCGTGGATTAATTGAAAAATCCGATATCGTTCGCAGAGTGCCCCCGCCGGAATTGGCGGTTCAGCGTTCTGCGCTCTGGAGCGATAACGTCGGAGCGCTCGCAGCCGTTGACAGAGGTCTTCGAAGGAACCCCCGCCGACGTCGCCGCTTCCGCAACTCCACCCCCTCATCGGGATCGGGATTGCGGATGTCCACGTCTCGAGCATGGTGCCGCAACAGATCCGCGTCGATTATGCACCAGAATTGCGCGGTCGCGATATTTTGCGAAGAAGATGATGAATTTTGATGCCGATCCGATCGTCGCGATCGCCACCGCGCCCGGAAGGGGCGGGGTCGGGGTCGTCCGCATCTCGGGAACCCGCCTGGAGCCGTTCATCCAGGGCGTGCTCGGCCCCACCCGGGCCGCGCGCCTGCGGCCCCGCGTCGCGCTGCATGCGGACTTTCTGGACGATCACGGCCGAGCCATCGACTCGGGGCTTGCTCTCTGGTTTCCCGCGCCCCACTCGTACACCGGCGAGTCGGTGCTCGAACTCCAGGGGCATGGCGGCCCCGCCGTGCTGCAGATGATCCTTTCCCGTTGTCTGCAGGCGGGAGGCGGCGTCGGCGCCCGCATCGCGCGCCCGGGGGAGTTCACGCAGCGGGCATTCCGCAATGGCAAGATCGACCTCGCCCAGGCGGAAGCGGTGGCCGATCTCATCGACGCCGGCACCGCCGCGGCTGCGCGCGGCGCCCTGCGGTCGCTGCAAGGGGAGTTTTCGCGCGCCGTGCATGCCTTGGCGACCGACCTCCTGGAACTGCGGGCCCTCACCGAGGCCACGCTCGACTTTCCGGAAGAGGAGATCGAATTCCTGCGGGCGGCGGACTGCCGGCGCCGCTTGGCGCAGACAGGCGACGCGCTGCACGCGCTGCTGCATCGGGCGCGCCAGGGAGCCCTGCTGCGCGAGGGCATCCACGTCGTGCTCGCCGGATCGCCCAATGTCGGCAAGTCCAGCCTGCTCAACGCGCTCGCCGGCGAGGAGGTCGCCATCGTCACCGAACACCCCGGGACGACCCGCGACCGCATCGAGCGCAAAATCGCCATCGACGGAGTCGTGCTGAACGTCGTCGACACCGCCGGATTGCGCGAGACGACCGACCCGGTGGAAGCGATCGGCATCGCACGCACGCGCGGGGCGCTCGCCAGTGCGGACATCGTGCTGCATCTCGTCGACGATCGGCAGGCCGACGAACCGGGCGATGCGGCGATCACCGCCGGGGCCGCAGCCGGGATTGCGGTCCTGCGCGTGCGCAACAAGATCGACCTCACCGGATCGCCGCCGGGCCTGCAGGACGGATGCGTCCGGATTTCGGCGCGAAGCGGGGCCGGGATCGAGGAATTGCGGCGGGAGATTCTCCGGATCGCCGGCTGGGAGGGGGAACATGAAGCGGGCGCCGAGACCACGTTTCTTGCCCGCGCGCGGCACGTGCATGCGCTCGAGCGCGCTCGTACCCATCTCGATGCCGCGCGCGCGCAAGCGGATCGGAACTATGCGTTGCCGGAGTTGATGGCGGAGGAACTGCGCCTTGCCGGCGATGCCCTGGGCGAGGTCGCCGGCGCGGTGACCCCGGATGACGTCCTCGGCGAGATCTTCGGGCGGTTTTGTATTGGAAAATGAGGGGCGGCGATTCCGCCCGCACTCCTGGGAGGACCTCGGCTTGCGACGCACCATTCACGATCTCCGTCGGCTCGCGGCGACCCGCAAGCTGGCCAGCCTCACTTGTTACGACGCGAGCTTCGCCGGCGTGCTCGACGATGCCGGAGTCGACATCCTGCTCGTCGGCGATTCGCTCGGAATGGTCATCCAGGGTCATGCGTCGACCCTGCCGGTCACCGTCGGCGACGTCGCGTACCACACCCGCGCGGTCGCGCGGGGCGCCCGCACGGCTTGGATCGTCGCCGACATGCCGTTCGGCTCCTACCAGGCCAGCCCCGAGCAGGCCTTGGGCAACGCCGTGGAACTGATGCAGGCGGGCGCGGATATGGTCAAGCTCGAGGGCGGCGAAGAAATGGCGGCGACGGTGGCCTTCCTCGTCGCCCGGGGGGTTCCCGTCTGCGGGCATGTCGGACTCACGCCGCAACACGTGCAGACGCTGGGCGGATACCGGATTCAGGGCAAGGATGCGGCGGGGGCGGAGCGGGTCCTGGCGGGCGCGCGGGCGATCGAGGAGGCGGGAGCGGACATGCTGGTCGTCGAGGCCGTACCCCACTCGCTGGCCGAACGCATCGTCGCCCGGCGACGGTCGCTGGTCATCGGGATCGGCGCGAGCGCTGCCTGTGACGGACAGGTGCTCGTTCTGCACGACATGCTCGGGGTCACGTCGGGGAAGCGACCGCGCTTCGTGAAGAATTTTCTCGCCGAAGGGGGCTCGGTCGACGGTGCGGTTCGGCGGTACGTCGACGCGGTGCGCAGCGGGGCGTTTCCCGGCCCCGAGCAGGTATACGCCGACGAGGCGTAAAAATGGCGTGACGCGCGGGTCGTCCGGAAGGGCGATGGCGCGCAAGCGAGCGGAAAATATCTCTGGCATTCGCGGGGAGATTGGAGTAATTTTTGCGCGCAGTCGATTCCGCCGCTGCGAATTCCGGGCATCTTCCGTTGACGCCCTGCTGGTTGTCGCGCGTCCGGTGCCGCCGCCTATCGTGCGCAATGCCGGGGGCGCGAAGCCGGCCGGGCCAATCCGGCCGCACCGATCGCTTGCGCGCCGCGGGCGCATCCCGCGTCAATTCGTAGGGTGGGTTTGCGTATGCCGACTGGAACGGTGAAATGGTTCAACGAGACCAAGGGGTTCGGGTTCATCAAGCCCGACGACGGGGGTAGCGACGTGTTTGCGCACTACAGCGGAATCAAGTCCAAGGGGTTTCGGACCTTGAAAGAAAACCAGCGCGTCGAATATCAAGTGCAGCAGGGCCAAAAGGGCTTGCAGGCGGTCGACATCAACATCCTTTCCTGAAAAATGGCGCGGGTGGGCGCGGTCCGCAGGCGTGCGGCCCGGTCCCCCGCGATATTGGGTGGTGCCTGGTCGGTGGCCCGGCGAGGACACCGACCCGCGTTCGGAACCCTGGTGTCAGCCCTAGGGGGCAGGCACCTCTCCTTCTTTGTCCTTACCACCGATCCACCATGATGCGGCGAGAACTCGATCCTCCGTCGACCGACTTTGCCATCACCTCGGTGAACGTTCCCGACCGGCTGGACATGCTGGAGTTGCAGGGCCGGGCGCACCAGGATCCCCCGGCCCGCGCCCGTCGGCATCTCCGGCGGCGCGCCCGCGTCTGGGTGCTGCGTGTCGTCGCGCTGGCGGTGGTGGGCATTGGCGGGTGGGAGATTGCGCAGACACTGGACGCCGCCCGGGCGGACCTCTCGCCTTCCGCGATCGCCGCCCGCCTGACCCGGACGCTGGGCGTCCCGGTGCAGATCGCCGATTCGCGGCTTCGCCTGTCGCCGACTCCGCACCTGGAGCTCGACGACGTGCGCGTGGGGGACCAGGTCGCCTTCCCGGCAATCTCGTTGCAGGTGCAGGTGCGGAACCTTGGGCAGCTCCTGATCGAACGGCGCCTGGAATGGGGTGCCGGGGAGATCGCGCCCCTGAGCCTCACTCCGGAGCAGGCTCGGTTTCTGCTTGGCCTGTTGCCGCGGCTGCGCGCCGCGCTCCCCGCTGACGTCGGTGCGCTGCGGTGTGCGGCGCTGGCATTGCCGGGCGCGATTCCGGGAGACGCCGCGCCGTGGGTAATGGTTGCCGCGCGCAATTCCGGAGGCGGCTTCGATGGCGTCACGCTGACCCAAGCGTCGCGCACGGGCGCCTTCCTACAGCTCGCGTTTTCACCCTCCCCGCAGTCCGCGGCGGGGGAACCGCCCGACACCATCTCTTTTCGGCTGGACGGAACGAGGACGGCGCTTCCCACCGCGCCGGGCTTCGGGTTCGACCGGGTGCGGGGCCAGGGAACGGTCACGCGCGATCGGATCGCTCTGGACTCGCTGATGATCAACGATCGGCGCGGTGACCTCGACGCGCGAGCGGTGGTGCAGCGCGACGCCACGGGCTGGGCGCTCCGCGGAACGGTCGAATCGGGCCAAGTGGATGTCGCCGCCATGCTCGGGGGCGCGGCGGGTTCCGACCCGGGCGATGGCGGCGCGCCGCCGCTGTTGGCGGGATCGGCGTCGGTTTCCGGGCAGCTTGCGGGGCGGGGCGACACCGTCGCCGGCGCATTCGCGGATGCCTCGTTCGTCGGCCGCGTTTCGATGCGCGACGGTACGCTGAACGGCGTCGACCTCGGGTACGCGGCGACCCATCCGGGCGGCATCCAAGGATCGGGGGGGTCGACGCCGTTTCGGTCGGGAACGGCGTCCCTGGAGATCGGGCGTGGGGGACTGGCGCTACGCGACATCCGCCTGCGGGCCGGCGCCCTCGCGGTGGTCGGCGAGGTGACGATTGCGGACAAGCGCCGGCTTTCGGGGAGCCTCTTCGCCGATCTGATCGATTCGATGCGCGCGCAAGCGCCGGTCCGTGTCACCGTCCGGGGGACGCTGACACAGCCGGCGTTTGGCGGGTGACCCGCACCGGAAGCCGTCTACCGGAAACCACCGGGCGGCCTGGCGGAGCGCGAAGTGCCCCCCGGTCCCACCCATCCGGGACCGGCGGGACTACCGGATCGACGCCGCTCCGGTGGGAGTGCTGGCCTTGTAGTTGCGAACTGCGGCCAGTTGGGCGGTCAGCAAGGCAATCTCGGCTTCGACCCTGGCGATATCGAGCTTGTCGAGTGCGGCGCGGTGAATTTCTTCGGCCCGCTTGAGCGCCTCGATCGCCTTGGCTTCGTCCAGATCCTTCGCGCGGATCGCCGTATCGGCGAGCACCGTCACGATGGTCGGTTGCACTTCCAGGATGCCGCCGGCGACGAAGATGCGCTCGTCGGTGCCGCCGATCGTGTGGATGCGGACGACACCGGGCTTGATACGCGTGATCAGCGGCACATGGCGGGGATATACGCCAAGTTCACCGTCTTCGCCCGGCAGGACGACGAACTCGGCCTGTCCGGAGAAGATCAACTCTTCGGCGCTGACGACGTCGACATGAATGGTGGCCATGCGGGGGTTCCTTCTCCGCCGATTACTTCAGCGTCTTGGCCTTCTCAAAGGCTTCGTCGATCGTGCCGACCATGTAGAACGCCTGCTCGGGCAGCGCGTCGCACTCGCCATCGACCAGCATCTTGAAGCCGCGGATGGTTTCCTTGAGCGGGACGTACTTTCCGGGGGCGCCGGTGAACACTTCGGCGACGTGGAACGGCTGCGACAGGAAACGCTGAATCTTCCGCGCGCGGGATACCGCGAGCTTGTCCTCGGGCGACAGTTCGTCCATGCCGAGAATCGCGATGATGTCGCGCAGTTCCTTGTAACGCTGCAGGGTCGCCTGCACGCGGCGGGCGGTGGTGTAGTGCTCCTCGCCGATGATCAGCGGGTCGACCTGGCGCGAAGTCGAGTCGAGCGGGTCGACGGCGGGATAGATCCCCAGCGCCGCGATGTCACGCGACAGCACGACGGTCGCATCCAGGTGCAGGAAGGTCGTCGCCGGGCTGGGGTCGGTAAGGTCGTCCGCCGGAACGTACACGGCCTGGACCGACGTGATCGAGCCGGTCTTGGTCGAGACGATGCGCTCCTGCAGCTTGCCCATTTCCTCCGCCAGCGTCGGCTGATAGCCCACGGCGGACGGCATCCGGCCCAGCAGCGCCGACACTTCGGTGCCGGCCAGCGTGTAGCGGTAGATGTTGTCGACGAAGAACAGCACGTCGCGGCCTTCATCGCGGAAGCGCTCGGCCATCGTCAGGCCGGTCAAGCCGACGCGCAGACGGTTGCCCGGGGGCTCATTCATCTGGCCGAACACCATCGCAACCTTGGATTCGGGCAGATTGTCGGGCTTCACGACGCCGGCATCGATCATCTCGTGATAGAAGTCGTTGCCTTCCCGGGTCCGCTCGCCCACGCCGGCAAACACGGAGAGGCCGGAGTGCTGGGTCGCGATGTTGTTGATCAGCTCGAGCATGTTCACGGTCTTGCCGACACCGGCACCCCCGAACAGGCCGATCTTGCCGCCCTTGGCGAACGGGCAAACGAGGTCGATGACCTTGATCCCGGTCTCGAGCAGCTCGACGGACGGCGCGAGCTCATCGAACGCCGGCGCGTCCTGGTGGATTTCGCGGCGCTCTTCGGTCTGGATCGGGCCGACTTCGTCGATCGGCCGGCCGAGTACGTCCATGATGCGGCCGAGGGTCGCGGGGCCGACCGGCACCTTGATGCCGCCGCCCGTTCCGCGAACCGTCATTCCGCGGCGCAGGCCGTCGCTCGACCCCATGGCGATCGCGCGCACCACGCCGTCGCCCAGGTGCTGCTGCACCTCGAAGGTCAAACCTTGCTCGACGATCTGGTTGCCTTCGTCGGTCTCCAGCACCACCGCGTCGTATACGTGCGGCATCGCGTCGCGCGGAAACTCGATGTCGACCACCGCGCCGATGCACTGAACGATTTGTCCGTTTGCCATGTTGTCCCTCAGTTCAAAATTCTTGTGTTCGTCCGAACGCGCCGAAGCTCCGTGGGGGGGTGCCTCGGTCAGGCCACCGCCGCGCTGCCGCCCACGATCTCCGAGATCTCCTTGGTGATGCCCGCCTGCCGCGTCTTGTTATAGACGAGTTGCAGTTCACCGATGAGCTTCTTCGCGTTGTCCGACGCCGCTTTCATCGCGACCATTCGGGCGCTTTGTTCGGAGGCCATATTTTCCGCCACCGATTGATAGATCAGCGCTTCGACGTAGCGGGTCAGCAGTTCGTCGACCACCTTGCGCGCCTCGGGCTCGTAGACGTAGTCCCACGAGTGGCTGCGGCGCTCTTCGTCGGTCTGTTGCAGGCGTTCCGCGGAAAGCGGCAGCAGTTGCTCGAACATCGGCTCCTGCTTCATCGTGTTGACGAAACGGGAATACGCCAGATAGACGGCATCGAGTTTGCCTTCCGCGTACGCATCCAGCAGCGGCTTGACCGGCCCGATCAGCTTTTCCAAATTCGGCTTGTCGCCCAGGTGCACGACCTGGGAAATCACGTCGGCGCCCAGGCGCTGCAGGAATCCCAGGCCCTTGGCGCCGATCGCCGCCGCCTGGAAGCGGACGCCGTCCGCCTCCCATTGCCGGAAACGACCGAGCAGCAGGCGCTGGACGTTGGTGTTGAGACCGCCGCACAGGCCTTTGTCGGTGGAAACGAGGATCAAGCCGACCCGCTTGCTGCCCTGGTGATGAACCAGGAACGGGTGACGATACTCCGGGGTCGCCAGCGCCATGTGCGCGGCGATATTGCGGATCTTGTCGCCGTAAGGACGGTGCGCGCGCATGCGATCCTGCGCGCGCCGCATCTTCGAGGCGGCGACCATTTCCATCGCCTTGGTGATCTTGCGCGTGTTCTGCACGCTCTTGATCTTGACGCGGATTTCCTTGGTGCTGGGCATCGGGAAGCCTTCTCTTGATTACGCTGTCAGGTCGTCCCGTGGATCAGTACGCCGCCGACGCCTTGAACGCCTTGATGGCATCGGTCAGCGCAGCCTCGTCGTCTTTCGGCAGGTCCTTGGTATTTTCGAGGCGATCGACGAGGTCGGCGTGATGCAGCTTCAGGTAGTCGCGCAGAGCCCGCTCGGCGGCCAGCGCCTTGGGCACCGGCACGTCGTCGAAGTGGCCGTTGTTGGCGGCGAACAGCACGACGGCCTGCTCCCACACCTGCAGCGGCTGATACTGCGGCTGCTTCATCAGTTCGGTGACCAGACGACCGCGGTCCAGTTGCTTGCGCGTCGCGTCGTCGAGATCGGACGCGAACTGCGCGAACGCCGCCAGCTCTCGATACTGCGCCAGCGCCAGACGCACCCCGCCGCCCAATTTCTTGATGACCTTGGTCTGGGCGGCGCCACCGACCCGCGACACCGAGATCCCCGCGTTGATGGCGGGGCGGATGCCGGAGTTGAACAGGTCCGTTTCCAGGAAGATCTGCCCATCGGTGATCGAGATCACGTTGGTCGGCACGAACGCCGTGACGTCACCGGCCTGCGTTTCGATGATCGGCAGCGCGGTGAGCGAACCGGTCTTGCCCTTGACTTCGCCGTTGGTGAACTTCTCGACGTACTCGGCATTGACACGCGCCGCGCGTTCGAGCAGGCGCGAGTGCAGATAGAACACGTCGCCCGGATATGCTTCGCGGCCGGGCGGGCGGCGCAGCAGCAGCGAGATCTGGCGGTACGCCCAGGCTTGCTTGGTCAGATCGTCATAGATGATGAGTGCGTCCTGGCCGCGGTCGCGGAAGTACTCACCCATCGTGCAACCCGCATACGGCGCGAGATACTGCATTGCCGCCGAGTCGGAGGCCGAAGCCGCGACGACGATGGTGTATTCCATCGCGCCGGACTCTTCGAGCTTGCGCACCACATTGGCGATCGTCGATGCCTTCTGGCCGATCGCGACGTAGATGCAAAAGACGCCCTTGCCCTTGGAGTTGATGATCGTGTCGATCGCCACAGCCGTCTTGCCGGTCTGGCGGTCGCCGATGATCAGCTCGCGCTGACCGCGGCCGATCGGCACCATCGAGTCGATCGACTTCAGTCCGGTTTGCAGCGGCTGTGTCACCGATTCCCGCGCGATCACGCCCGGCGCCACTTTTTCGATGACGTCGCGCAGTTTGGCTTGGATCGGGCCCTTGCCATCGATCGGACGACCGAGGCCGTCGACCACCCGGCCAAGCAGTTCCGGACCCACGGGCACATCGAGAATCCGCCCGGTCGTCTTGACCGTGTCGCCCTCGGAGATGTGCTCGTACTCGCCCAGCACAACCGCGCCGACGGAGTCGCGCTCGAGGTTGAGCGCAAGGCCGACCGTGCCGTCCTTGAACTCCAGAATCTCGCCTTGCATCACGTCCGACAGCCCGTGTACGCGGCAGATCCCGTCAGTGACCGTCACGACCGTACCTTGAGTACGGACGTCGGTCGAAGCGCCCATCCCTTGGATGCGGCTTTTCAGCAGTTCGCTGATTTCGGAAGGATTGAGTTGCATCGAACCACTCCGGATTGGAATATCACGCGGTCAACTGGATGCGCAGGCCGTCCAGACGGGCGCGCACCGAGTTGTCCATCACCCGATCGCCGACGGTGACCCGCACGCCGCCGATGAGGCGCGAGTCGACCCGGACTTCAGGCTTGAGTTGAAAGGGAAACTTCTTGGCCAACGCGCCGACCAGACCGGCGACCTGCCCCGGCTCCATCGGGTACGCGCTTTCGATCACGCAGTCCGCGACGCCGTCCGCCTCGTTCTTCCGGCTGCGGACCTGCGCGGCGATTTCCGGCAGCGCGACCACCCGGTCGTTTTCGACGACGACGCGGAGCAGGCCCAAAACCGTCTCGGGCAACTGCGCCCCCGCCAAACCGGCGATGAGGTCGATGCGCTGCTGCGGCGTGAGCCGGGGGTCACCCAGCGATTCCGCCACGTCGGGCTGCGAAGCGACCGCCGCCAGCGCGTCCAGCGCCGGCAGCCATTCCGCGGTTTTTCCCTGCGCTTGCGCCGCGTCGAAGAACGCTTCGGCGTAGGGACGTGCGATCGTGGAAAGTTCGGCCATGGCTTAGAGCTGCTGCTGAAGTTGCTCGAGCAGCGCCGCGTGCGTCCGCGCGTCGACTTCCCGCTTGAGGATCTGCTCCGCGGCGGCGACCACCAATCCGGCCACCTGGTCGCGCAGCTCGGTGCGCGCACGCACCAGCTGTTGCTGCGCCTCGCCCTTGGCCGCGGCGATGAGGCGCTCCGCCTCGACCTGCGCCTGGGCCTTGGCCGCCTCGACGATGGCCTGGGCGCGCTTCTCGGTATCGATGATGATCAGCTGCGCGCGGGCCTTGGCGTCGGACTCGAGCTGGGTGATCTTGCGGGTGGCTTCGCTGAGGTTGCGCGTCCCCTCTTCCGCCGCGGCCAGGCCGTCAGCGATCTTCTGGCGACGCTCGTCGATCGCGCGAATGAGCGGCGGCCAGATGAACTTCATCGTGACCCAGCCCAGGATGATGAATACGATCGCCTGGACGATTAACGTTGCATTCAGATTCATGGCAAATCCCGTTTCGGACTACGTGCCGGCAGGCTGGACGGCGGAAACGACCGCCGCGGCGCCTGACATCAGCGGGTGGCGAGCACCCGTTAGTGCGCAGCGACGAACGGGTTGGCAGTCGCGAACCAGAGGGCGATACCCAAGCCGATAATGAACGACGCGTCGATCAGGCCGAGCAGCAGGAAGACCTTGGTTTGCAGCGTGTTCATCAGCTCGGGCTGGCGCGCCGACGATTCGATGAACTTGCCCGCCATGATGCCGATGCCGATACAAGCGCCGGCGGCACCCAGACCGATGATCAGGCCGCAAGCAACAGCGACGAGGCCAATGGTAGTCATACGAAATCTCCTATTGTGTAAAGAGTGACAGAGTCAAAGAGGCCGTAAAAAAATCAATGCGACGCGTGCGATTCCTGCGCTTGGCCGATGTAGACCAGCGTCAGCATCATGAAAATGAATGCCTGCAGCACGATGATCAGGCACTCGAACAGCGCCCAGACCGTGCCGCCGACAAGCTGCATGCCCATGCCCCACGCCGTTGCGGTGCCGCCGAGCATGGCCAGCAGGAAGAACAGCAGTTCGCCCGCGTACATGTTGCCGTACAACCGCATGCCCATCGAGAGGGTCTTGGAGAAGTATTCGATGAGGTTGAGGCCGCAGTTGGCGATCGCCAGCGCGATCGCGCCGATCCAGGAGAGCGGATTCGCCGTCAGGTGAACGCGGCCGAACGGCGCAACGAACAGATCGCGCACAAAGCCGCCGGGCCCCTTGATCTTGAACCCGTAATAGAGCGACAGGACCAGCACGCCGACCGACATGCCGAGCGGGACGTTGGCGTCGGCCGTCGGCACCGGGCGGAAGTGACCGGCGCCGAGCGCACCCGCCAGGCGCGGGATCGCGTCAACCGGAAACACGTCGAGGGCGTTCATCACGGTGCCCCAGCAGAATACGGTGAGGGCCAGCGGCGCGGCGTAGCGGCGATCTCCGGGCACGAGCGCCTTGGCGGACTCGTCGACCATTTCGACCAGCATTTCGATGAACGCCTGCATGCGGCCGGGAATGCCGGAGGTGACGCGACCGGCGACGATCCGCAGCCCGATGAGGGTGACGGCCGCGGTGATCAGCGCGACGCTGATGGTGTCGAGGTTATAGACGGACGGATCGAAGAGTCCGTGCTGAGGCCCGGTCGCCAGGTAGTGCAGGTGGTGCGAGATGTATTCGGATCCGGTAACCGCGCCGTCGGTAGCCATCGGTGTGTCTTATTGCGTCTTTTTCCGTTGCCGTCGCCGGGCGCGCACTTCAGCGCCGCCAAGCCAAGGCAAAGGGTTGTGCCAACAAAACGGCGCAGACCGATCCGATCAGCGCCGGCCAATTTACGTGTTTCACGCTCCAGACGATCAGCACCAGGATGCCACCCGTCAGCGCGAGTTTGGCGAATTCGCCAAACAAAAGAAGGAGAAGGCTTCCGAACGCTGCCGATGCGCCGCTCTCCGGCTTCGCTTTCCGCAGCAGTCCCCAAACCGCCATGTTCCCTGCGAACACGGCATTGGGCAGCACGCAGGCGACCCCGCCGAGCATCGCGCCGAACGCCGCATGACGTCCGCCAAGCAGACCCGCGACCAGCGCGGCGCACATGGCGACCCCGAACTGCACTGCGACGACCCGGAACATATTCCGGCGCTACCCCCGGCGCGCAACTTGCCTGCGCGCATCCGGAAGCGACCGCCCCCCTCCAAAACCCGCGGATTCTACTTTGCCGTACGGAATTGGGTCAAGCACTCATCGATTCTGCGGCGAATTGCCCGATTTGCACGGTCGCACCAAAAGTTTGTGCGTGCTCACTCCCGATCCGCATTTCCGCGCAGCACATCGATCAAACCCTGCAACTGGTCGAGATCGCCATAATCGATCATCAGGCGCCCTGCCCCACTGCGACCGGCGTGGATGCGCACCTGCGTTGCCAGGATGTCCGAGAGTTCCTCCTCCAGCCGCAGAAGATCGCGGTCGCGCACCGGCGCGGCCTTGCGCTCCGGCGCCGGCGCCGACGCCCGGCGAACCAGTTGCTCGGCTTGCCGTACGGAATAGCCGCGCACCGCGATCTCCTGGCCGAGGCGGATCTGCGTCGCCGGATCCACTGCGAGCAACGCGCGCGCGTGGCCCATGTCGAGCATGCCCGCCATCAGCTGGTCCTGCACGGGCTGTGCGAGTTGCAGCAGGCGCAGCAGGTTGGAGGTGGCGCTGCGCGAACGGCCGATCGCCTCCGCCGCCTGCTCATGGGTGAAGGAAAACTCGGCGATCAGGCGCTGGACGCCCTGCGCCTCTTCCAGCGGATTGAGGTCTTCCCGCTGAATGTTCTCGATCAGCGCCATCGCCAGCGCCGCTTCGTCGGGTACCGGCTTGATCAGCACCGGCACCTCGGCGAGGCCGGCCATCTGCGACGCCCGGTAGCGGCGCTCTCCGGCGATGATCTCGTAGCGGTCGCCCGCCACCGGGCGGACGAGGATCGGCTGGATCACGCCCTGCCGGCGGATCGACTCGGCGAGCTCCGCCAGCGCCTCGGGCTGCATGTGGGTACGAGGCTGATATTTCCCCGGCTGCAGGCGCGCGACCGGCAGGGTCTGCGGCGCCCCGGCCGGCGCCTCGACGGGTTCGGCGCCGAGCAGCGCATCGAGGCCGCGGCCCAATCCTTTGGTACGTTTCATGGCATCAGAGTGTTTTTACGCGTTCGACCATCTCGGCCCCGAACTCGACGTACGCCGTAGCGCCGCGCGACGCCCGGTCGTAGACCACGCCCGGCGTGCCGTAGCTCGGCGCCTCCGCCAGGCGGACGTTGCGGGGAATGACGGTCCGGAACACCTTGTCGCCAAAGTGCGATTCGAGCTGTTCGGAAACCTGCTGCTGCAGCGTGATCCGGGGGTCGAACATCACCCGCAGCAATCCGATGATCTTGAGCGCGGGGTTGAGGTTGGCATGAACCCGCTTGATGGTGTTGACCAGATCGGTCAGCCCTTCCAGCGCGAAATACTCGCACTGCATCGGAATGACCACACCATGGGCGGAACACAAGCCGTTGAGGGTCAACAGCGACAGCGACGGCGGGCAGTCGATGAGGACGAAATCGTATTCGGCCTCGACGGCGCGCAGCGCATCGCGCAGGCGCGCCTCGCGCTGGGGTAGATCGACCAGTTCCACCTCGGCGCCGGCCAGTTCGCGGTTGGCGCCCAGCACGTCATACCCGCCGCGCGGCGATCGCGCGCGCGCGGCGGCCACATCGACGGCGCCGATCAGGACCTGATACACGGACGACACGAGCGACCGCTTGTCGACGCCGCTTCCCATCGTTGCATTGCCCTGGGGATCGAGGTCGACCAGCAGCACGCGCTGCCCGTGCACCGCCAGGCCCGCGGCCAGATTGACGGCCGTCGTCGTCTTGCCGACGCCACCCTTTTGATTTGCAATGCAAAAAACCTTGGTCAAACGATTTCCTGGATCCGGTTATGGGATTTTCGCCCCCTCGGGCCGCAGCAGAACCAGGTGGCGTTGTTCGGCAAGCCGGGGAACGCGAAGTGTAACCGTCCGCAGCACGCGGATATCGGGTGGCAGCTCGGCCAGCTCCGATTCCGGGTACTTCCCTTTCATGGCTGCCCAGGTTCCGCCGGGACGCAGGAGACCGCGGGAGCAATCGACGAAGTCGCGCAGGGAGGCAAACGCCCGCGACACCACCAGATCCTGCGACGGGATGTTGGCGTTGTCGCGCACGCCCAGGCGCGCGTGGCGCACCTGGACATTGGCCAATCCCAGTTCCATCCGCACCTGATGCAGGAATGCGCACTTTTTTTCCACGGCATCGACCAGCGTGCATTGCCAGGCCGGACGGGCGATCGCCAGCGGGATGCCGGGCAACCCCCCGCCGGCGCCGACGTCGAGCAGATGCAGCGGCTCCGGATAGGCAAGCTCCTCCAGGGGAGCGACGATGGACAGGCTGTCGAGGATATGGTGGCTGAGCGCCTCCTCCTCGGAACGGATCGCCGTGAGGTTGTGCACCCGGGTCCAGCGACGCAGCAAGGACACGTAGCGCAACAGGCTGGCGCCCTGGGCTTCGGTTAAGGCGAGGCCAAGTTCGGCCTGCGCCAAGTCCGCCAGCGCCCGCGCGGCGGCGTCCGGGTCCGGCGCCCGCTCCGACCCCCGTCCCGTACTCATGCCGCCTCGGAAGGCGCCGGGACCTGCGCGTGCGTCCGTCCCGCACGCTTGAGGAAAACCAGCAACAAGGAAATCGCCACCGGTGTGACGCCGGAAATCCGGCTGGCCTGGCCCACGGTCTCGGGGCGCTGCTGCTGCAGCTTCTGGCGCACCTCGATCGACAGGCCGCGCACGGTTTCATAATCGAAATCGGGCGGAATCCGCGTCGTTTCGTGGTGCTCCCGGCGCGCGATCTCCACCTGCTGGCGGGCGATGTAGCCGTCGTACTTCGCGGCCGTCTCGAGCTGCTGCACCACCACCGTTCCCAGCTCCTCGGGCGGCGGAACCCAGGGCTCGCCCTCCCCCTCCTCCGTCACCGGCCGCAAGGTCGCCAGCGCCGGGTAGTCGACGCCGGGGCGCTTGAGCAG
Organism: Pseudomonadota bacterium; assembly: GCA_021842465.1. Classification (GTDB taxonomy): domain Bacteria; phylum Pseudomonadota; class Gammaproteobacteria; order Burkholderiales; family Burkholderiaceae_F; genus GJ-E10. The sequence continues at coordinate 25,977 of JAKBZN010000010.1, read as the reverse complement.
ATCGTAGAGGGTGTATTCGCGTTCGAGCGCCTTGCCGAAGACCTGCTGCGCGCGCACCGCATCGAGCACGCGCGGATTGACCCAGGTGGACCGCAGGCGCTCCAGTTCGCGCGCGATCCGGTCGCGCTTGGCGCAGAAGGCATTCCAGCGTGCGTCCCCCACGCACCCCAGCTCCCGCCCGATCTCGGTCAGGCGCGCATCGGCGTTGTCCTCGCGCAGGCTGAGGCGATATTCCGCCCGGCTCGTGAACATCCGGTACGGCTCGGTGACGCCGCGGGTGGTCAGGTCATCGACCAGCACACCGAGATACGCCTGATCGCGGCGCGGTGCCCACGGCTCCCGCCCGCTCGCGCGCCGGGCGGCGTTGATTCCCGCCAGCAAGCCCTGGGCTGCCGCCTCCTCGTATCCGGTAGAGCCGTTGATCTGGCCGGCGAAGAACAGGTTCGCGAGCGCCTTGCTTTCCAGGGACGCCGTCAGCCCCCGAGGATCGAAATAGTCGTACTCGATCGCGTATCCCGGACGCAGCAGATGCGCATGCTCCAGGCCGCGGATCGAATGGACCATCGCGAGCTGTACATCGAACGGCAGGCTGGTCGAGATCCCGTTGGGATAGATCTCGTGCGTCGCCAGGCCTTCCGGTTCGAGAAAGATCTGGTGCGAATCCTTGGCCGCGAAGCGGTGGATCTTGTCCTCGATCGACGGACAGTAGCGCGGCCCCACCCCTTCGATGACGCCCGAATACATCGGCGAGCGATCCAGGTTCTCCCGGATGATCTCGTGCGTGCGGGCGTTGGTGTACGTGACCCAGCAGGGTCGCTGCTCCGGATGCTCCACCGCATCGCCGAGGAAGGAGAATACCGGCACGGGATTTCGGTCGCCCGGCTGTTCCTCCAAGACGGAAAAGTCGATGGTCCGTCCATCGATCCGCGGCGGCGTCCCGGTCTTCAGGCGTCCTTGCGGCAGGCGCAGTTCGCGCAAACGTTCCGCCAGGCGGATCGACGGCGGATCGCCGGCCCGGCCCCCCGAATGCCGCTCCAGGCCGATGTGAATCAGGCCGTTGAGAAAGGTGCCGGTGGTCAACACCACGGTCTGGGCGCGAAACCGAATTCCGGCCTGGGTGACCGCGCCCACGACCCGGTCGCCCTCGACCAGCAGGTCGTCCACGCCCCGCTGGAACAGCAGCAACCCGGCTTGGTTTTCGAGGCGGCGGCGAATTGCGGCCTTGTAGAGCACCCGGTCCGCCTGGGCACGGGTGGCCTGCACCGCGGGACCCTTGGACCGATTGAGGATGCGGAACTGAATCCCGGCTTCGTCGGTGGCACGCGCCATGGCCCCATCGAGCGCGTCGAGTTCCTTGACCAGATGGCCCTTGCCGATTCCGCCGATCGACGGATTGCAGGACATCTGCCCCAGGGTCTCGATGTTATGCGTCAGCAGCAGCGTACGCGCCCCCATGCGGGCAGCTGCCAGGGCCGCTTCGGTGCCGGCATGACCGCCGCCGATGACCAGGACGTCGAACTGAGTGGGGTACTCCATGCGCCGCTCGTCTTACTCGCAAAATTCCGTTGGGCGACTCCCCTCCTCCGGGAACGGAAGACGGGATGAATGTTTCACGTGAAACCATGCGCCGCAATGTTTCACGTGAAACATCCGGATTCCGGATGGATTCCCCCCGAACCCGGCCACAGACGTCCGGCTTCGGGGGGAATCGGCAGCGTACCTTACGCCGCCGCCTTCTTCGACCGCGCAATCACCTTATTGATCCGCCACTGCTGAAGGATCGAGAGACCGTTGTTGAGAACGTAGTACAAAACCAGGCCGGAAGGGAAGAAGAAGAACATCACCCCGAACGCGAACGGCATGATCATCATCATCCGCGCCTGAACCGGGTCCGGAGGCGTCGGCTGCAGGCGATACTGGATCCAGCTCGTCGCCATCATGATCGCCGGCAGCACGAACCAGGGATCCGGCGTTGCCAGATCGTGGATCCAGAGGACCCAGGGCGCGTTCCGCATCTCCACCGAGCCGAGCAACACCCAGTAGAGCGCGATGAACACGGGGATCTGGACCATGATCGGCAGACAGCCGCCCAGCGGATTGACTTTCTCCTGCTTGTAGAGCTCCATCATTGCCAGCTGGAGCTTCTGCTTGTCCTCGCCGCACTGCTCCTTGAGCCGCTGCATCCGCGGGGCCAGTTCCTTCATCTTGGCCATTGACTTGTAGCCCGCCGCCGATAGTGGGTAGAACGCCAGCTTGATCAACATGGTGAGCGCAACGATCGCCCAGCCCCAGTTCCCGACAACGCGATGCAGGGCGCTGAGCAGCCAGAACAGCGGCTTGGCGATCGGATCGAGCCAGCCATAGTCCTCCACCCGTTCCAGGCCTGGCGCCAGCGCCGCAAGTTCGCGATGATCCTGCGGACCGACATAAAGGATGGCGTTGCGGGTCACGCTCGCCCCCGGCGCGATCGTCCCCAGGGGAAGAATGGTGCCCACGGAAAAGAGTCGGTCGCTCAGCGCGCGGACATAGAACTCCCGATGCACGCTTTCTTGCGGAATCCACGCCGTCAGGAAGTAATGCTGCACCATCGCCACCCAACCGTCCTTCGCCGGCGGCGGCAAGGTGACGTCGTTTTCGGCAATTTTCTTGAACGGAATCTTGCGATAGTGATCTTCACCGGTATAGGTCGCGGGACCCGTATAGGTCTTGTAGAAGGACCCTTCTTCGCCCGTTTGGCCGTTATCTCGCACCAGTTGCAGGTACAAGGACGGCGTTACCGCCTTGTCGCCGACGTTTTTGACCTCCTGCTGCACGTTGACGTCGTAATGTCCCCGCCGGAAAACGAAGGTCTTGCGCAGCATCAGTCCGCCGGACTGCCCTTCGAGCACAACCCGCAGCGCGTCCTGGCCCTCCGCCAGCGTCGTCGGCCCCGGAAGGAGCGTAAAGCGCGTGTTGCGATGGTTCGGGAAACCGTCACCACCGATCAGCCCGGTCTGCCCCTCGTAATCCCGATCCGCACTATGGTCGAACAGCACCTCGTGCGCCTTCGGTCCCGGCTTCTGCCCCGAAATGAAGCCCGCCAGGCCCTCGGCCTTCCAGTTCGTCGCCCGATGCTCTTTCCGCAACACCGCCCGGACGATCGTTCCGCCCTGCGGATCGATGTCGATGCGCAGCACGTCGGTCACGATCTCCACCGGCTTGACCGGCGCCGCGGCGGATGCGCCGGCATCGGCCCCCGGAACCGCGCCCGGCTGGGTAGCCGCCGCCACTCCGCCCGCCGGCACCGCACCGCCCGCGGCACTGCCCGCTGCGCCGGCACCGGCACCCGCGGCCGCCTGGGTGGGAACCGGAAAGAACATCGGCTTATGGCCGTGCGCGACTTCCCAACGATCCCAGAGCATGACCAGGGAAAAACAGAAAACGACCCACAACAATATCCGCTGAAAATCCATGATGGCTTGCCCTGAATACCTGTTTTATCGATCCGCCGCGCAAGAACCGCGGAATACGCTACCGCGCCGGCCCGTCCTGCACCCGCGGTGCTCCATGCACTCCTCGCACCCCACCGCCGCTCGTCCCCGCTTCGCCCCGCCCGCAACCCGTCCCACCCGATTCCGGAATGTCGCTCCTCTCCGGAACGGGGTCGATCCCGCCGGGATTCCAGGGATGACAGCGCAGAATCCGCCGCACCGCCAATGCGCCACCACGCAATGCACCGAACCGGCTGATCGCTTCGGCTGCGTAATGCGAACAAGTCGGAGCGAATCGGCACTGATTGCCGATCCAGGGGGAGAGAAAGAATTGATAGCCGCGGATCGCCCAGAGCAGCAGGGTCTTCATGCCCCGCTCCTCGTCGGATCCGCCACCGGTCGCCGGGAACCGCGCTCCGGTCCGCGACCGCCCCGAACCACCCGCTCGAGACGCGCAAGCAAGCCGTCGGATTCCACCCGAAGTTCGCGCTTCAGCGCCTGCCAGGTCCGATCGTCTCCCTTTGCGGGAAACGGCGCCTTCAGGCGCATCAGGATATCGAGAGGAACTCCGGACGCTGCGCGGTCCAGGCTCGCGGCACGCCGTCGCGCCGCTTCCCGCAAGACCCGGCGGATGGTGTTGCGCACCACCGCGCGCTGCGCGTGCCGCTTCGCAACGAGGATCCCGAAGCGCGTCCGGGAACGGTTCGGGGGTTCTCCGGCGGAAACGACCTCGGTTTTCCGTACGGATCCGGCATCCGCCGCACCCGTATCCGCCCCTTCGGACGTTTCAACCGGGTGAAACCGTGCGCTCATGGCAATCCACGTACCCGACGCCCGCCAGGACCCTTGTGGAGGGAAAAACGCGTCGAACTCGGCGTTCCGGAGCAGGCGTCGATCCTTGCCCCAGGAAAGCCGGTTTCGCCGCGCAGACTCAGACCGCGAGCCGCTTGCGGCCTTTGGCACGGCGAGCATTGAGAACGGCGCGCCCGTTCCGGGTGCTCATCCGCTCCCGAAAACCATGCGTGCGTTTGCGCTTCACGACGGAAGGCTGATAAGTGCGTTTGGTAGCCATGGCGATTCCTCGAACCTGCGCAGGCGCCGCGAAATCGATGCAACTCGCCGGGGCGCTGCCGAATGGGTGCTTCGCACGTCGCGAGACTGCGAAACGAAAAGCCCTCTATTAGAAGCGAATCGCATCGTTTCGTCAAATGCCGATTCGCGAGCCTGTGGATAACTTATCCCTTCCCGGCTACAATCACAAATTCATGCCGATCATAAAAAGCGCTGGCACGCACGCTGGCGTCGCGCGATCCAAACCGGAACTCGGAGGGGACGGGGATGGCGCGGTCAATCCAACGGCGAGAAACAACGACCCAATGCGCACATTCTGGCAAACCTGTTCGCGCCAACTGGAAAGCGAACTGAGCCCACAACAATACTCGGCGTGGATCAAACCGCTGCGTGCTCTCGAATTCGACGAGGCCACCGGCGACGTGCGTCTCGTCGCGCCGAACCGCCTCAAGCTCGATGCGGTTCGCACCCAGTTTGCGGACCGCATCCAATCCGTGGTCGCCGCGATCCTGCAGCGCCCGGTCACGGTCTCGTTCGAGATCGACGCCGCCGTAGCCGACACCCCGGCGGAAGCATCCGCCGAACCCCCCTCCCCGGACGACGAGCTCGACGGAATACCGGCCGAAGGCGACGATGACGGCAGCCCGATCGTCGAGCGCACCGCCCCGGCGATCGTCGTCTCCGCCAATCCCGAATCGGTCGAGCGCGCGAAGCTCAACTCTTCCCTGACCTTCGAAACCTTCGTCATGGGGAAGGCAAACCAGCTGGCCCGCGCCGCCGCCCTGCAGGTTTCCGAAAACCCGGGCGGCTCGTACAACCCGCTGTTCCTCTACGGCGGCGTCGGTCTGGGCAAGACGCACCTGATCCACGCCGTCGGCAACAGCCTGCTCGCCCGCCGCACCAACGCCAAGGTCCGCTACATCCACGCCGAGCAATACGTCACCGACGTCGTCCGCGCCTACCAGCGCAAGGCCTTCGACGAGTTCAAGCGCTATTACCATTCGCTCGACCTGCTGCTCATCGACGATATCCAGTTCTTCGCCGGCAAGTCGCGCACGCAGGAGGAGTTCTTCTACGCCTTCGAAGCGCTGGTCGCCGGCCGCAAGCAGATCATCATCACCAGCGACACCTACCCCAAGGAGCTCAAGGACGTTGAAGACCGCCTCGTCTCCCGGTTCGCCTCCGGCCTCACGGTGTCGATCGAGCCGCCGGAACTCGAGATGCGCGTCGCCATCCTGCTCAAGAAAGCGGAGGCGGAGCGATCCGAGCTTGCCGAGGACGTCGCGTTCTTCATCGCCAAGAACCTGCGCAGCAACGTCCGCGAGCTCGAAGGCGCCCTGCGCAAGGTGCTGGCGTTCTCCCGCTTCCACGACCGCCCAATCACCGTCGACCTCGCCCGCGAAGCGCTCAAGGACATCCTGACCGCCAGTACCGGTCAGGTCACGGTCGAGCTGATCCAGAAGACCGTCGCCGAGTACTACAAGATCAAGGTCTCGGACATGTACAGCAAGCGGCGCCCGAACAACATCGCCATGCCGCGCCAGGTCGCGATGTACCTGGCCAAGGAAATGACGCAGAAGAGCCTGCCCGAGATCGGCGACCTGTTCGGCGGCCGCGATCACACCACCGTGCTGCATGCCGTGCGCAAGATCGGCGGCGCCCGATCCAAGGACGCGGTTCTGAACCATGCCCTGCACGTCCTCGAACAAACGCTGAAGGGATGACGGATCGGAACAAGTCTGTGGATAACGCAAGCATTCCCGGGAATAGGCTGGGATAACTTTTCGCAAAACCCGATCGCCACGAAAGTTTTCCCAACTTGTCCCGCACAATCCAAGGCTGCCGTACACACTTGTCCACGCCGATTCCACATGGATAACATTTTGATAAATAATCGAATTGTCGGCTTATCCCCAGTTTCGACGCCCCTTTATCCATTACCTGTTACGAAAAGGATATAAAACATGCAACTCGTCAAAGCGCCCCGCGATTCGGTGCTCCGGCCGTTGCAAGTGGTCGGTGGAATCGTCGAGCGGCGGCAGACCCTGCCGATTCTCGCCAACGTCCTGCTCCGTCGCGACCCGGCACGGCTGTCCTTCACCACCACCGACCTGGAGATCCAGATCCAGACCGGCATGGACGTGACGGCTTCGACCGAATCCGGATCGGCGACGGTTTCCGCACGCAAGCTGATCGACATCCTGCGCGCACTGCCGGACGTCGAGGTGCAGCTTTCCTACGTCAATCGCAAGCTCACGATCCAGGCCGGCCGTAGCAAGTTCTCGCTACAGACGATGTCGGCGGACGAATACCCCACCGTCGCCCAGGCGCCGGTCAACGTCGATTTCACCGTCCCCGCGTCGTCGTTCAAGTACCTCCTGTCGATGGTCCACTACGCCATGGCGGCGCAGGACATCCGCTATTACCTCAACGGCATGCTGCTGGTGATCGACGGACCCAAGGTGCGCGCCGTCGCCACCGACGGCCACCGCTTGGCCATGTGCGAATTCGAGCGCACCGAGACCAGTGGCGCCATCGACGTCATCGTTCCGCGCAAGACCGTGCAGGAGCTCGCCCGCCTGCTTCCCGACGGCGAAGAGCCCGTGCGCATCCAGGTGGCGTCCAACCAGGTGCGCTTCGAGTTCGGCTCGATCGAACTCGTCTCCAAACTCGTCGAGGGGAAGTTTCCGGACTACGCCAAGGTCATCCCGACGAACAATCCCAAGAGCTTCCTCATCGGCCGCGAAGAGTTCATGCAGTCGCTCTCTCGCGCCGCGATTCTCACCACCGAGAAATTCAAGGGGGTGCGCCTCGTGCTGGCACACGGCTCGCTCAAGGTGAGCGCCAGCAATACCGACCAGGAAGAGGCGCAGGAAGAGATCGAAATCGACTATTCCGGCGAGCCGCTCGACATCGGATTCAATGTCACCTATCTGCTGGACGTTCTTGGCAATCTCAAGTGCGACCAGATTCGCGTGTCGCTCGGCGATTCCCTGGGAAGCGCCCTGATCACGATCCCCGATTCCGATCGGTTCCAGTACGTCGTCATGCCGATGCGGATCTGATCGCCGATCCGATCGCGCATTCGACCGAACCTCACGAGGCCCAGCGCACGATGTCCGCAGTTCCCAACGAGCCAGCGCAAGAACACAACCCGATGCAGGATTCCGAACCCGCCCCCCAACCCGCCGCGCAAACAGCGCGGACGCTGGACGATTACGGCGCATCCAGCATCCAGATCCTTGAAGGCCTGGAAGCGGTGCGCAAGCGCCCCGGCATGTACATCGGGGACACCCAGGACGGAACCGGCCTGCATCACATGGTGTTCGAAGTCGTCGACAACTCGATCGACGAAGCGCTGGCCGGTTTCTGCGACGACATCGTCGTCACCATCCACACCGACAACTCGATCTCCGTGACCGACAACGGCCGCGGCATCCCGACCGGCGTGAAGTTCGACGACAAGCACGAACCCAAGCGCTCGGCGGCCGAGATCGCGCTCACCGAACTGCATGCCGGCGGAAAGTTCAACCAGAACAGCTACAAGGTCTCGGGCGGTCTTCACGGTGTAGGCGTCTCGTGCGTGAACGCGCTGTCCAAGTGGCTGCGCCTCACCATCCGCCGCGACGGCCGGATCCATCAAGCGGAATTCCGCACCGGCGTGCTGCAGGACCGGGTGATCGAGACCGTCAACGGCGACGTCGTCTCCCCGCTGCGTGTCCTTGGCACCACCGAAGGCCGCGGCACGGAAGTCCATTTCCTTCCCGACGAGGCAATCTTCGGCCACGTCGAATTCCACTACGAGATCCTCAGCAAGCGCCTGCGCGAGCTTTCGTTCCTCAACAACGGCGTCCGCATCCGCCTCGTCGATCAGCGCACCGGCAAGGAAGAGGACTTCGCGTTTTCCGGCGGCGTGCGCGGCTTCGTCGAATACATCAACAAGACCAAGACGGTTCTCCACGGCAACATCTTCTACGCACAGGGCGACTCCACGCCCAACGGCGCGGGCGTGCAGGTCGGCGTCGAAGTCGCGATGCAGTGGAACGACGGATACAACGAGACGCTGCTCGCCTATACCAACAACATTCCGCAGCGCGACGGCGGCACCCACATCACCGGCCTGCGCGCGGCGATGACGCGCGTCATCAACAAGTACATCGAAGAACACGAGTTCGCCAAGAAGGCCAGGGTCGAGACCACCGGCGACGACATGCGCGAGGGCCTCACCTGCGTGCTGAGCGTCAAGGTACCCGAGCCCAAGTTCTCGTCGCAGACCAAGGACAAGCTCGTTTCCTCCGAAGTGCGCCCGGCGGTCGAGGAGGTGGTGGCCAAGGCGCTCGAAACCTTCCTGCTCGAACGGCCCGCCGACGCCAAGATCATCTGCGGCAAGATCGTCGAAGCCGCCCGCGCCCGCGAAGCCGCGCGCAAGGCCCGCGAAATGACCCGCCGCAAAGGCGTGCTCGACGGCGCCGGCCTGCCCGGCAAACTCGCCGACTGCCAGGAGCGCGACCCCGCCAAGTGCGAGCTCTACATCGTGGAGGGCGACTCGGCCGGCGGCTCGGCCAAGCAAGGCCGCGACCGCAAGTTCCAGGCCATCCTGCCGCTGCGCGGCAAGGTGCTCAACGTCGAGCGCGCGCGCTTCGACAAACTGATCTCCTCCGAGCAGATCGTCACCCTCATCACCGCGCTCGGCACCGCCATCGGCCCCGACTTCAACGCCGACAAACTGCGATACCACCGCATCATCATCATGACCGACGCGGACGTCGACGGCGCCCATATCCGCACCCTGCTGCTGACGCTGTTCTATCGCCAGATGCCCCAACTCGTCGAGCGCGGCCACATCTACATCGCCCAGCCGCCGCTCTACAAGGTCAAGCACAACAAGGCCGAGCGCTACCTCAAGGACGATACCGAGATGACGCAGTACATGCTCAAGATCGCCCTCGACGGCGCCCGCCTCTACCCAGACGCCCAGGCACACGCCGACAGCCGTCCGATCACCGGCGACGCCCTCGACGAACTCGCGCGGCAATACCTCACTGCCGCCGCGGTGTCGGATCGCCTCGCCCGCGTCATCGACCGCGGCGCGCTCGACGCGATCCTCAACGGCGTCGAAATCGACCTGCACGAGCAGGCATCCGCGGAAGCGTCCGCAGAGGCGCTGCGGCGCGCGCTCGTCCAGGCCGACGGCATCACCGACAGCGCGGCCATCGCCGTGCGCGTCGAATGGGACGCCCGCACCGAGAAGCCCCGACTGCGCATCGAACGGCGCCAGCACGGCAACTGGAAGGTCAGCACGATCGACGCCGACTTCGTCGCCGGATCCGACTACGCCACCCTGAACACCGCCGCCAACATCTTCCGCGGCCTGCTGCGCGACGGCGCCCGCGTCGCGCGCGGCGAAGGCGACCGCGCCAAGGAAGGCGCGGTCAGCGATTTCCGCAGCGCGATGCAATGGCTGCTCGACCAGGCCGAAAACGGCGTCAGCAAGCAGCGCTACAAAGGTCTCGGCGAAATGAACCCCGAGCAGCTTTGGGAAACCACCATGGACCCCACGGTGCGCCGCCTGCTCAAGGTGCAGATCGAAGACGCCATCGGCGCCGACGCGATCTTCTCCACCCTGATGGGCGACGAAGTCGAACCGCGACGGGTGTTCATCGAGGCCAATGCGCTGGCGGCGGGGAATATCGATATTTGACCCTTGTGTGATCCGGCGGAAACATCGGTGCTCTTCGAACGCATTGCGGAGCGATCCGAGCGAAAAGGCGCCGCCATCGCTGCGAACGCGCCGTTCTCAGCGGCTGGCGACAATTGACTTGAGCGCCGTGTTGCCTCACCAGGGGATGTTACCCGTGGCGTGGTTGTCGTTATTCGGCCTCCGTCGTCGCTGACCCTTCAGTGGTTTCGCTGCCGTGCTGGCTTGCCTATCCGTGTTCAACGGCTTCTGCGTCAACCTTTCGTAGGCGGCCGAGAACCATTTCCTTCGCGCGTTCGGTGCGCCAGTCGCGCACCCGTCTTTGGAGCGTTCGAAGTTGCGCCTTGGTTCCGTAGACCTCCGGAACCATCGCAGCCAGACGGTCCATCAATTCCTTGGCGCTGGTCGATGGATCGGCATCAAGCCAGCCTTCGACGACGGGCCAGGCTTCGGCGAACGGATCCGCGCGAGTTCGCCACCACCGCTCGGCATCGTCCCGCTTGCGATGCGTCGGTCGCACCTCGCCGACCTTCCATGCGCACGACAGGCTCGACAAGAACGCGGCGATCCCCACAGGCGCAGGCTCTGCCTTCTGCGTGGGCGGACCAGACGCTGCAATGTCGCTCAATGCTTGCTGGGCAACACGAATTTCCTGGAGCAACTTAACGGGGTCGAGCGCCTGGAACTGGGCGACCAGCTCGTTCTTGGTGGCCTGATCGACTGCGTCATGAGCCAGCAGTCGGTCGCATGGCGTTGCCGGTGGGTGATACAGCTTCTTCACGCGCGCACCGTCGCGCGTCTTCGATTTCAGCTTGAAGGACGGCTGGAAGAAGTTGATGTACAGCCGGGCGCTGGCATACAGACGTGTGAGCGCCTTCGTCGCCTCTGAACCGCTCAGGCGCCCATAGCCGACCAGGCGCCGCACGATCGCACCGTTTTTCTGTTCGACCCATGCCTGGTCATTCTTCTTGTAGGCCCGCGAGCGGGTCTGCTCCAGCCGATGCGCCTTGCAATAGTCGAAGACGTCCTGGGTCATGAAAGCGCTGTCGTTGTCGGAGTCCACGCCCAGCATCGGAAAGGGAAGATCTCCGGCAATCTTGTCCAGCCCTTCGATCACCAATGCCTGGGTGCGGTGGCGCATCGAAACGCATTCAGTCCAGCCAGTGGCAATGTCGGTGAGAACGAGCGTGTGCAGGTAGTCGCCATCCGTCTTCGGGCCGCTGTAGTGCTCGACCATGTCCATCTCAAAGAAGCCTGGTGGAGGGTCGCGCCAGTCGGCGAACGTGCGCACCGGAATGCTGCGCCGGATGGCTGCGCCAACGCCCTTGCGACGCTTGCGCTGCCCGTCAATCTGCGCACGAACTCCGGCCAACATGCGATCGATCGTCGCGGCACTGATCGTCAGAACCTTCTCCCTGATGATCGGATCCAGGTCGAGATGGCCATGCCGCTCCATGGCGTCGATCAGCATCGGCATCAACGCCTTCAACCTCTTCCCGCACACCCGGTCCGCAGCCTCCCACAGCAGGATGATGGCTTGGCTGGTGGCCTCGTCGTAGATCCTGCTGCGCGCGACCTTGCCGTGATCTTCCCCCGGTCTGCGACCGAGGGTCCTGATGGCGTGCTTGCGGTGGCAACCGGTCAGCGCGACGAACTCATCAAGGATCGTCTGCTTCTCGCCTCTCGACGCGGCACGGTACCTCGCGCCGACGGCTTCGATCAACTCCCTGCGTGTGGCCATGCTCATTTGCCTCTGCTTCGTCACCTCGTGCCCCCTCCGGACCATCCGGCTGGTAGCAAACTACATGAGGCAACGGGGCATCAGAGGTAACAAATCTGATGAGTCAATGCGGCGCGGCGCTCAAAATCGGTGACGCCGGGCAGCCGCGCAGGGCACGGCTGTCCGGCCTGGTTCAGTTTCCGATCTGACGGCTTACGCGATTTTCCTGGCGATTTAGGCGCGCCTGCTCGGCAGGAGTAATCGTGCCGTTATGCCTTCTGGCGAAGCGCCGTTCTTCCTGGCGAATGTGATGGTCGGCGCGATGCAGGCGTGCCGCTTTCCCGCGCCCGAGTTCGCCTTGGCGCACCTGCTGGTGGATGCGGTGGTTCTGCTTCTGGAGGCGGTCGTTGACCTGATCCCTGCGGGGGTGGTTGCTTGCAAATGCGGTATCCGCATAGGCGGAGGCGCTTGCGCCTAAAGCCAAACCGGCAATTGCCAGAGCAGCGAATCGTGCTGCGATTTTCATGAGACTCTCCTTGGGACGACGATTTCGCGGTAAACCCGTGCGAGGGTTCGATCGCAATAACGTCTCTCGTATATCCCTTGGTTGACTGCTTGGTCCAGAAGCCCCGTTACAGGTTGTAAACCCGAGGTACCTAAGCGCTGCAGTTTGGTGCCGGGTTGGCGGTCGCCGGCGAAGAAGCCGGCGGCGACTGCGCCGGAAGCCGTTCGAGGATCGCCACGCAGTCCACCGACGGTCGGCGCGTGCGTCATATTGACGGTGATACCAGCAATCAAACTGCGGCTTTCGGATTTCCGAAATCAGGAATTCCTGCGTGGTTCGGACGGAAGATGGGTCGCCTCGATCAACCGGGACATGTTCGTGCCGAAATACCCCGTTATCGAAGGCCCCGGTGGAAGTCCGGGAAATCATGCTGCGGTGCACGCAAGAGCTGAAAGCCTCGGGCATTGAAAATCGGGCGCTCAAGGCCGGCGACAGGATGCCGGACTTCGAACTCCCCGATCAGCATGGAACGACGCGGCCTCTCACATCGCCGGCGGTAATATTTCCCGCTTGGTTGACCTATTTCTGTCTGTCTGACCTGTCCCCGGTAGGCCGTCGAAGCGGAAAATCCATCGCGGAAAATCCCTCGCTCGTTGCTGTCAAACGCTCTTGAACCGTCGCGGCATTTGGCCCGACGGCCGCGCCCGTCTGCGCGGGGGCGGCTTCCACGTTGGGCGTGTCCCGGGAAGTCCGGCCCGCGCGCAGGCGGCGCAGCAGCCAGTCGTTGAGCAAGTGGCTGGCGGTGCCGACGTTCTCCCCCGCGTGGACCTGCGCATGCCATCGGTGGATGGCCGCGTCGTTCGGCGCAACGGTCGCGAAGAATTGCGTCAGCGGACAATCCGCGAGATCGGCGTGCAGCTTCGGGCTGTCCAAGGCGCGGAGAAAACGCCAGTGGTACGCCAGTGCGCCGAGCGGGGTGCGGATTGCTCCGTCGACGGGCGGCGGTGTGTACGACCGCAGCCAAGCGGCGGTGTGGTCCAAGGGCATCGGCCGGCTGATCCCGTAGCCTTGGCCCAACGGGGCGCCCAGAATCCGCACGGCTTCGACGAAATCATCGCGCTCCAGGCCCTCCACGACCGCCTCGCGCCGGAGGTCGCCCACCATCTGGATCAGCGAGCCGACCAGGCTGAGCACGCCCTCCGGATCCCGGGAGACGGATGACAACAGTCCCTGATCGATCTTGATCGCGTCGAACGGTAGGCGTGCGAGGCGTTCGAGGCTGCTGTAACCGGAGCCCAGGTCGTCCATCGACAGCTTGAACCCCGCGCCCGCCAGCTCCTCGATATGCTTGCGCTGCATGGTCGAGTGCAGGTCGTGGTCTTCCAGAACCTCGATGTACAAACGATCGGGCGCAACGTTGTGCTTGCGAACGCCGTCCCGGAGCCATTGCAGACACTGCGGGTTGAGCAGTGTGGAGGGCGCCATGTTGATCGAGGCACACAAATCCGGAAAAGCTTTTCCGTCCGTGCCGAGCCACCGCAGAATCCGGTCCAGGCCCACTTGAAAAAGCCGTTCCAGTTCGGCGTTTCCGAGCAGCGGCAGGAATTGTCCCGGCACGACGATCGTACCGTCCGCCAGGCGCAATCGGGCCAGCACTTCGATGGAATGCACGGTTCCGTCGCGAAGATCGACGATCGGCTGTGCGAACATGGTCAGGCCGTCGCCGAAGACGCATTCGCGCATCGTGTCCGCGGCAGCCTGGGGCAGCGCGAATGCGCCGACCGTGCGCGAACGCGCCCAGGTCTGTTCCCAGCGGCGCTGGAGCCCGCGTCCGAACTCCCGCATCCAGTCCGACTCGAACTGGTTCGGGTGTGCGCCGTAAAGGTAGATGCAGGCGATGGGATGGCCTTCGGCGTCCAGGACCGGGATCGCGAACGTCGATTGCACCGCGAGCCGCCGCGCCGTCTCGGCCCAGAACTGGAGACGGGGGTCGTCCGCGTACGATGCCGTGCTTTGCGTCTGCCGCGTACGCCATGCCAGGGCGGCCAACCCCCGTCCACGAGGCGACGACGGATCGATCACGACGCCCGTCACAGGGCTTTGCATCACCTGGGCGATTTCCCGCACGTTCGGGCCTGCGGCGAACTCGACGACGAGGATGCCGTCCTGATTGAGCCGCAACAGCAGCACGCCGCGCACCGCGGGCAGCCGGCCCAGGCCGCCCAGTTCTTCGGCGTAGATGTCGGGCCACGGCGTGCTCGGCACGGCGAACGGCTGCGACAGTGTTCCGAAGTACGCCGCGATTACCGCCTCGCGAGCCTCCGACTGCGCCTCCATGGCGTCCTGCAGGCGGGCATCAATGATCTGCAAGAGGCCGTAGCGCTCGCCGCCATCCATTTCGGCCCGCTCCAGGACGGCGGAAAGCACGCCGCGGTGGAGCGATTGGGCGTTCACGAGCAACGAACTGGTCACGCCGATCAGGGCATAGGCCCCACCGTCGGCCCGTGCGCGCTCGATGAGCGAATCGCGCGTCGCCTCGGGCGACGCCACCCCGCGAAGGTGGGCCGCCTGCCGTTCCTTGAGCACGCCCAGCGCCGCATCGCCCAGACCCCGCAAGGCCGGCCCCAGGCGCGGGTCTTGCGCGAGATCGCGGTAAAACGCGTCGACGGATTCGTCCGCGAGCCGCTCGACGTGCCGGCTGAGCAGGCGCAGGCGGACTGCCGCGTTCGCGTCGTATGCATCGCGCAGGGGCACGCCGGCGTCGAAGTCCGTGTCGTCGCTCATCCGGATACCGACCAGCACTGGAAGCGTTCGATATTAATGCGGCCAGGGCCCGCCGCAAAGAGGGCGGGCCGTAAGTCGATCTTGACTCCGCCCCGACCCCGACCCCGGCTCCGGCTCCGGACTCCCTTGTCGGCACCACGCGCCTGCCCGGGGAATGCGCGTCCGCCGTCGGCGGATGTCGGAAACCTGCCGTTTGTACGATTTGTCGCATTCGGCGCCGGCGGCCCGTCGGCGTCGCCGCGGCGCGCAGGGCCGGAAATCGGGGCTGCGCGCGCGGGTTGGCGCGGTTTTCCGGGATGCCGCGGGAGCTGGCACGATTTTGGCGTGGATGGTCCGGGCCGGGCAGGCCGACTTCTCCAGCACCCGCTATGCCGCCCTGCCGCGCTTCTACCTGTTTACGCTGAAGGCTTGCGCGTATCTGCACATGCGCCTGGGCGACCTGGAAATCGCCGACGCCATGGTGGGGAAGTTGATGGAACTCGACGGTGCCGATCGCCTCGGCGGCTCCGTCCTTCGCGGCGTTCTGGCGCGCCGCGGAGCGGAAGACGACGACTGAGGCGGGAACCGCAGGACAAAGGATTGCGCTCGTGGAACCGAGAATTCCGAAATACGGTGAAGGACAACGCGTGGTCGCCGGCGTCGACCTCTACAACGACGGCTCCTATCCGGAGCGTGCCGAGGGGGACCTGCTGATCGAGAAAGGCTTGACGGGAGTGGTGGTGCAGACGGGCATGCACACCGCGACGAACACGCCCGTCTACATGGTCGATTTCTCCAACGGCTGCGTCGTCGGTTGCCTCGAAGAGGAAATCGGCGTGCCCTGACGGTTTGCGCAATGCTGCGCGGGGTATGGGCCGCATGGAGAGCCGCGGCGTGGTCCATGCCCCCTTGTCCGCCAAGGGTCTGGGAAACCTGATCCTTCGCGGTCCCGCGTCTGCGCGATCGGAATTGCGGTCGGCGACCGCTCACGACGCCGTGGCGGCCGCCCCGAACAGGTATTGGCGCAACTGCTCGGTGTCGGCATAGCTGCGACGGGCGATGCCGTGGACGTGGAGCACCAGATTGCCCAGCAGGCGCTGCATCAGCACCGGAGGGAGTGCGCGTACCCCCTCCAGGCGCGACCGCTGCAGCAGGAGCAAGGTGCTCTTGCGGCGCACCGTCAGGCGGGTGCGGATCCGCAGCGTGCCGCTGCCCGAGAAGCTGGCGGCGCGGGCGACGTCCCCGCAGGCCTGCAGGTGCAGGAAGAACGATTCGCCCTCGATCGTCGCATCGATTTCGACATCTCCGTCGAGCAGGATCAGCAGCCCGTCGTGGGATGCGTCGTCCAGGCGGTCGTCGGTGTGCGCGCCCGGCGACAGGATCCGCAGTGCCGCCAGTCCGGCCAGGTTGTCGACCTGGGGCCGGCTCCATCCATGGACCAGACCGCTGCGGTCGAGTGCCTCGACCACCCGCTCGTGCGAAATATCCGAGCGAGGAGACCGTCCCTCCATCGCCGCCCACATGCATGCTCGTGCGTTCATGATGTACTCCTGAATGCTTCCAAGAAACCCGAACGGCCCGGATTCGCACCGATTCGATGCGCCGCCGCGCCGTGTGCACCATCGCCGCCGGCTCACTGCCCCATTGCGGCGATCGTCGCCAGTGCCTCGCCGGCGTTGCGGCAGCCGTGAATGGCGTCGGGATTTCGCTGCCGGCCGCACCAGGCCATCTGGTCGAGCAGCGCCTGCTGGTCGTGGAGCAACTCCTCGACGGAGGCGTTCTTGTGATTCTTGCCACCCACGGCGAGAACGCTGCTGAGCGCGAGTACTGCGAAAAATCCTCGATTCATGTTGCCCTCCTGGACAGAAGACTATGCACGATGGATATTCAAGCAACACCCATGCCAAGGCGGATGGACATCGTCACACACCGGCGGAATCGCACTTCGTGGGGGCGCAGTCTGCGTTTTGGGTGTATCGCCTGAGAGGATAGGAAGGTGATAGGATGAATTGATACTTATTCCGTTTGCCGGGAGCGGCCTCATGCAAAATCGTGGGCAAGTGCAGCGCCGGTTGATTGATTCAACGATAGCTAGGCTTGCTCGGCGAATGGATAGGCGTGCGTTCGTCGGCACTTGGCTGCTCGTCAATTCATTTGCGGCCGCGGCGGGGTCGATACCGGCCTATTATTTGGAATTTCCTGATGGCACAGGAAGTATCCACCGCATAGCCATTAATAGTTTTGCCTTCGGCACCGGACAGGCAAACCAATTTCCCGGGATGGGATCCCTCCAAAGCACCAATTTCGTTGACGTGACATTTCTCGACGCAATGGGTATTCAGAGTGCTGGGAGATATCTGAATCCTGGAAGCTTATTTAACAATATCTATCTCGTTTCGCTCCCTTCGGCGACCCAGCAGTATTGGCAAGCGGATTTGATCGACAGCGATATCCTATCCAATAGGGCATTTACATCTGCAGGTAGCCCAGAATCGACTGTGCAGATCGACTACAAGAGTCTTGACGTGACGCACGGAACTACGACGAACGGCGGACAATTTGGCGGTACATCATCGTCCGGCACATCGGTCCCAGAGCCACCAGTTATCGCCCTTATGGGCGTGGCCGCTACATTTTTGGGGATTCACAGGGCTCTCCGTCGCCGGAATCGCATGCGCTCGCATGCCTGACTGGCGACCGCGGCGGGATGATCCACTTGGAGTGAGTTCACCTTCAATACCGATGCCAGTCTTGCGCCGCTGCACGAACGCGCGCGCCGAAACTCCGATTGGAAAGGCACGCAACGGCATGACGAAAGGCGAACAGGTCGGTCCGCAGGATTGGCAGGGCGAACGCGGCGCGCGTTGGCTGCGCGACATGGCGGGTTTCGAGGCGATGCTGCAGCCGCTCGGCGAAGCCTTGATGGCCCGTGCGGCGCTGGCGCCCGGCGAGCGCGTCGTCGACATCGGTTGCGGTGGCGGCTGGACCAGCCGCACCGCCGCGATCCAGGTCGGCGCCCGGGGCGCGGTTTGCGGGGTCGACATCTCCGCCTTGTTGCTGCGCGAGGCCGCGCGCCGCGCCGCCGGCATCCCGAACCTCACCTTCGTGCGCGCGGACGCGGCGGTGGATGGGATCCCGGGGGCGCCGTTCGATCGGATGATTTCGCGGCTCGGCGTGATGTTCTTCGTCGACCCGGCGGCGGCATTCGCCCGCTTGCGCCGATTGCTGGTGCCGGGAGGGCGGATGGACTGGGCGGTGTGGGGGCCCAAGGAGGACAACCCGTGGATGTTCGGCGCGCGGGCGGTTGCCGCCCGTCATCTCGACCTGCCGGCGCCGGACCCCGGCGCCCCCGGACCGTTCACGCTGACCGATCGGGAGCGGCTTGCGGATCTGCTGGCCGGTGCCGGATTCGTCGACATCGAGGTCGTCGAACATCGTCACCATGTCGCGGTCGGAGGCGCGGCCGATCCCGCTGCCGCGGCCGACTTCGCCGCCGGCGCCTTCTTCTTCTCCGACGCGATCGAAGCCGCCGATGCGGCGACGCGCGCTGCGATCCACGAGGATCTGGTCGCGTTCTATCGTGACTTTCTGACCGCCGATCGGCTGGCCGTGCCGGCCCGGGCCTGGCTCGTCCGCGCGCGGGCGCGGTGAGCATGTCCTGAAACCGCGCGGTGCGGCCCTGGCGACCGCGCCGCCAGCAAGGTCGGACCGCGTCAGCCGTTGGCCGATCCGGTTTGTCCTGGCGACCGGGACCCGGGTGCCAGCGTCTTGAGCAAGTCGATCGGCACCGGGAACACGATGGTCGACGTCCGGTCGGTGGCGATCTGGGTCAGGATCTGGAGATAGCGCAACTGCATGGCCTCGGGCTGGTGGGCGAGCATCTGCGCGGCCTGGAGCAGGGTCTCCGCGGCCTGCTTCTCGCCGTCGGCATGGATCACCTTCGCGCGCCGTTCGCGCTCGGCCTCCGCCTGCGCGGCGATGGCGCGAATCATCGACTCGTTGATGTCGACGTGCTTGATCTCGACGTTGGTCACCTTGATGCCCCACGCGTCCGTCTGGGAGTCGAGAATCCGTTGCACGTCGAGGTTCAAGCGTTCGCGCTCGGAGAGCATCTCGTCGAGTTCGTGCTTGCCGAGCACCGCGCGCAGCGTGGTCTGCGCGAGCTGGCTGGTGGCGACGAGGAAATCCTCCACCTGAATGATCGCCTTCTGCGGATCGACGACGCGGAAATAGACGACCGCGCTCACCTTGACCGAGACGTTGTCGCGCGAGATCACGTCCTGGGGCGGCACGTCGAGGGTCACCACCCGCAGATCCACGCGCACCATCTGCTGAACGCCGGGGACGATGAGCACCAGGCCGGGCCCCTTGACGCGCCAGAACCGGCCGAGCAGGAACACCACGCCGCGTTCATATTCGCGCAGCACGTGCAGCGACTTGAGCGCGAATATGGCCGCGAGCGCGATGGCTACGGTGCCGAAGCCAAACGGAAAGGCGAAGTCCATGAAACATCCTCCCTCTCAAATTTCGTCGTCGATCGGATCCACCCGCAAGACCAGGTCCTCGACCGCCCGTACACGCACCCGCAGGCCGGGCCGCAGCGCTGTGCCGTTGCGGGCGCCGCGCACCTGCCAGGTCTCGCCCGCCACGTGCGCCCACGCGTCGCCGCCGGAGACCGCCGTCACCGTTCCCTCCGCACCGATCAGCGCTTCCCGCCCGCTCACCACCGGCCGCCGGCGGGCGCGCAGCGCAAACCCGCCGACGCCGAAGATCACCAGCGCCGTGACCAGCGTCAACGCGGCGATGAATCCGCCGGAAATGCCGAACCCCGGAACTTCGGGCCGGATGAGCATCAGCAGCCCCGCCACCAGCGCGATGAGGCCCCCCAGGCCGACCACGCCGAAGGTCGGGAGGAACAACTCGGCCACCATCAACACGCACCCCAGGAGGATCAACCCGACCCCCGACCAGTCGACCGGCAGCAACTGGAACGCATACAGCGCCAGGAGCAGGCAGATCGCTCCGGCGATTCCCGGCAGGGCCGCGCCGGGGTGGAGCAATTCGAGGAACAGACCGTAGATGCCGGCCATCATCAGGAAGGCGGCAACCGGGGGGTTGCCCACCACTTCCAGCAGTTTCGTGCGCCAACCGGGCGCCACCCGGATCACCGGCGCATCGGCGGTATGGAGCGTCACTTCGCCGGTGCTCAGCCGGATCACGCGGCCATCGAGTGCGCGTGCAAGGTCGTCGATATGGGCCGCGATCAGGTCGATGACGTGCGCGTGGAGCGCCTCATCCGCGGACATGCTGCGCGCTTCCCGCACCGCGGTCTCGGCGAACGCCGCATTGCGGCCGTGCAACTGGGCCAGGCTGCGCAGATAGGCCGCCGCATCGTTGACCATCTTCCGTCGTTCGGTGTCGGCATTGTCCGGCGGCGCCGATTTCCCGGCAGGCGCTCCGCCCGGCAGGCCGCCGATCGCGATCGGCGTCGCGGCGCCGAGGTTCGACGCCGGAGCCATGGCCGCGATCTGGCTCGCGTACAGGATGTAGGTGCCCGCGCTCGCTGCGCGCGCGCCGGACGGCGCAACCCAGGTGGCAACCGGGATCGGCGAGTTCAGGATGGCCTTGATGATGTCGCGCATCGACGAGTCGAGCCCACCGGGCGTGTCGAGTTCGAACACCAGCAGTTGCGCATTGCGGTGGCGCGCTTCGTTCAGGCCGTGGCGGAAGTAATCCGCCGCCGCGGGGCCGATCGCGCCGTCGTACTGCAACACCAGGATCGGTCGTTCGCGTCCCGCCGCCCCGGGCCGCGACGTTGCGTGCGCGGCGCCCTGCGCGCCCCAGCACAACAGCAGGCACGCGGCGATCCGCAGGAAGGCGAGCAGCCGCGCAGGCGGCGCCCAAGGCATGCGTACCACCCCCGGCGCCAGCGACGAGAATTTCGGCACGAACATGCCATCGTTCTACGCGCACTGCGCCCCGTCCGCAATCCATAACCCCGCGATTTCCGCGGCAAGCCCGGCGCCGGGCGGGCGGCGCGTTCCGGCATCGCAGGACGGGCGTCCCGGCTTCAGCCTCCCGGCCGGTGCGCCCTCCGCCGGCCCTTGCGGAACCCGCACCGGCGCCGCGCGTCGTGCACCGTCATGGCACCTGCAGCACCAGCGATGCGTATTGCACCGCCCGGCGTTCGTCCGCTCGGGCAAGTGCCCGCAGCTCCGCGGCCTTGGACGCTTTCGCCGGTTTCCCGCTGTCGGCGTACTCCCGCGCCGTCGCGCGGTCCGCAGCCGCCCATTTCCGCGCTTCCTCGGCTTTGGCGGTATAGAACGCCACCAGCGATCGGCATCCCGCGGCCGCATGCGGAGTGCCGGCCTTGTCCTGCACTTCGGCGGTCTCGGTTGGCAACGGGGCCGCGCAAGCTACCGAGGCGAGCCCGCCATAGGTGGCCAGCGAGAAGACGCCCGCAAGCAGATAGTTCGCATTCGATGTCTCGGACTTTGCGCCGCTTTGCGGACGCGATTCGCCGCGTCGGAAATTTCCGCGAATCCAGTTTGTCCATGGCATGGTTGTTTCCTCCTGGGAACCGAAGCCTGCGGCCGATCGCCGCAGCGACAACCAGAGAACGCAAATGCCGTGCCACCGGCGCGCGACCGGTTTGCCCGAACCTCGGCGAAGTGACCGCGACGTACAATCAAAGCGCGTTGTTTCGCATCGATTCCGCGGAGGCACGCCGTTTTCCTCCGCGTCAGGCCATCCCCAGCGACGAGAGGTATTGCATGCCCCATCCCCTTGCCGGCCATCCCGCTCCTCCCGAGAGCCTTACCGACATTCCCGCCCTGCTGGCGGCGTACCGCAATGCGCCGGACATCGCCGAACCCGGGCAGCGCGTGGGGTTCGGCACCAGCGGTCATCGGGGGAGTGCCTTCCTCGGCAGTTTCAACGAGGCGCACATCCTCGCCATCACGCAGGCCATCGTCGAATACCGCGCCCGGGCGGGTATCGCGGGCCCGCTGTTCCTGGGCAAGGACACGCACGCCCTGTCGGCGCCCGCGCAGCGCACGGCGATCGAGGTCCTAGCCGCCAACGGGGTCCTGACGCAGATCCAGCACGAGGATGCGCGGGCTCCCGGCTTCACGCCCACCCCGGTGATCTCGCGCGCGATCCTCGCGGCGAATGCCGACCCGGCGGCCGCGCGGGCCGACGGCATCGTCATCACACCCTCGCACAACCCGCCCACCGATGGCGGCATCAAATACAACCCGCCGCATGGCGGGCCGGCGGATACCGACGTGACCGGCTGGATCGAGAGCCGCGCCAACGCGTTGATGGCGGAAGCCAACCGCGGCGTGCGGCGCATCCCGTACGAGCAGGCCATGGCGATGTCCAACGTCGCGCAGGTCGATCTGATGTCGCCGTACATCGCGGCGCTGGGCGACGTGGTCGACATGGAAGCGATCCGGGCGGCGAATCTGCGCATCGGGGTCGATCCGCTCGGCGGGGCGGCGGTGCGCTATTGGGAGCCGATCGCGCGCCACTACGGCTTGCAGATCGAGGTGGTCAATCCGAACGTCGACCCCGCCTTCGGATTCATGCCACTCGATCATGACGGCAAGATCCGCATGGATTGCTCGAGCCCCTATGCGATGGCCAACCTGGTCGCGCTCAAGGACCGGTTCGACATCGCCTGGGGCAACGATGCCGACGTCGACCGCCACGGCATCGTCACGCCCTCGATGGGGCTGATGAATCCCAACCACTTCCTGGCCGTCGCCATCCACTATCTCCTCACCCACCGGCGGCAATGGTCCGACCGCGCGGCGGTCGGCAAGACGCTCGTGTCGAGCGGGCTGATCGACCGCGTCGTGCAGGGGCTCGGGCGCCGCGTCGTGGAGGTGCCGGTCGGGTTCAAGTGGTTCTCGGCGGGACTGCTCGACGGCAGCCTGTGCTTCGGCGGCGAAGAGAGCGCCGGCGCGAGCTTCCTGCGCCGCGACGGCACGGCCTGGACCACCGACAAGGACGGCATCATCCTTGGCCTGCTGGCCGCCGAGATCACGGCCGTCACGGGCAAGGACCCGGGACGGTACTACCAGGAACTGGCGACGCGGCACGGGGCGCCGCATTACGTTCGCATCGACACGCCCGTCGATCCCGCGCAGAAGGCCGCGTTCAAAAATCTGTCGCCGGAGCGCGTGACGGCCGAAACCCTCGCGGGCGAACCCATCACCGCCAAGCTCACGCGCGCGCCGGGCAACGGCGCCCCGATCGGCGGTCTCAAGGTCACGACCGAGAACGGCTGGTTCGCCGCCCGCCCGTCGGGCACGGAAGACATCTACAAGCTGTATGCGGAGAGCTTCACCAGCGCGGATCATCTGCGCCGGATCGTGGCCGACGCGCAGCGCCTGGTGGCCGGCGCCCTGGCCTGAGGGCGGTCGGCTCGGACGGGAGGTCCCGCATGCCAGGCGCCGCCCCTGCGGTCGCACAGCCCGGTCTGCGCGCATGACCGCGGTCATTCCGCGCTGCTTCGTCGCCTTGTGGCCCGATGCGGTGGCGCGCGGCGCCCTGGCGGCGCTGGCGCGCGAGCTGCATGCCGCGAATCCGGGCGTGCAGCCCGTTGCCGCCGACAATCTGCATTGCACCCTTGCCTTCGTCGGCGCGCTCGCGACGCCGCGAGCGGCCGTACTCGCGCGGCGTCTGCGGCGCATTGTCGTGCCGCCGCACGTCTGGCGCCTCGACCGACTGGGCTGGTTCGCCGGGGCGCGGGTGCTGTGGATCGGCGGGGCCGACGACGCGCACGTCGCGGCCCTCGCGCAGGAGGTACGCACGGTGCTGGACGAAGCGGGAATCGCCTATGACCGCAAGCCCTTCGCCGCGCATGTGACGCTGGCGCGGGGCCTGCGCGAGTCACCCGCCCGGCCCGCCTTTGCGCCCGTCCCCTGGACGCTCGCCGCCCCCGAACTGGCGATTTCGGAGCGCGACGCATCGGGGGCGCTGCGCTATCGGCGCGGGTCCGCCGGCGGCCCGGCGCGCAGTCCCCGCGAGTAGGATATCGAGCGAGATGGGATCGCCGCGCCGGGCCGGCGCCGGGGGTGCCGTCGATGCAACACCGAGGGAGGCCCTCATGAAACAACGCCGATTTGCCGTGATGATCGCCGCCGGCACCCTGCTCGCCGCGTGCGGCGGACATCGTCACAAGGATGTATCCGTCGACTTTCTGCTGAAGGACGAGCAAGTGCTGCGGGACGAGATGGTCTGGTGCGGCAAGCAGGCCGAGCCGGAGAATATCGAGGGATGCCGCAACGCCGCCGAGGCGGTGGCGATCGACAGCGATCTGGCGGCGACGGTGCCCGAGCCGCTGCCGAACAAGGGACCGGCGTTCTTCAAGGCAGTTGCCGATGCCGAAGCGGCGCAGGAAGGCGTGCGGGCGGCGGAGGCGGAACTCCAGGGTGATCAGCGGCGACTCGACGATGCCGAGCGCGCGCTGCAGGCACTCGGTGCCGGCGGAGGCGGCGATCCGGCGCAAGCCCGTGCGGCGAAGCGGGAGCTGCGCGCCTGGCAGGAGGCAGTGGCGCGCGACCACGCCGATCTCGCGCGACTCAACGCCGCGATTTCGGCGGTGCCGCCGGACGCGTCGGCGAAGGTGCGTGACGAAGCCTCGTGGTGCGCGGAGCGGAACCAGCAGGTCGGCCTGGCCGGCCGGTCGAAGCAAGGCGACGCGACGTCCTGCGCCGCGGTGCCGGCGCCGCCCGCGGCGCCCTGAGCGCGGCGGGCGCATCGGCCCGCCTGGCGGTGTCATACTCGCGGGCTTCGTGCAACCTTTGATGACCGGAAAGAACCCGTCATGGACCATCGCAAGACCGTCGCCGTCACGTCCTCGTGGGGGGAAACCATCGGCTACTCGCGCGCGATCCGCGCCGGACAATTGATCTTCGTGTCCGGAACCACGGCGAGCGGATCGGATGGCAAGGCGCTGCATCCGGGGGACGCGGGCGCGCAGGCGCAGGTGATTCTCGACCGGATCGTCGCGGCCCTGGCCGAGCTCGGGGCCGGCCCCGAGCACGTCGTCGAGACCCGCATCTACCTGACGGACATGACGAACTGGGAAGGCGTGGGGCGTGCCCACGGCGCGGTATTCCGCGACGTGCGGCCGGCCACGACCATGGTGCAGGTGGGTCCGCTGATCGCCCCGGACCTCCTGGTGGAGATTTCCGCCGTCGCGTCGCTCGCGACGGACGCCGCCTGAGCTGCGCCGGAACGTCGCGGCCCTGGCCGCGTGCGTCGCACCGGAAGCGGACTTCGTCATCGCGAGGACGGTAACCGCCGACCCCGCCATCGTGAGGCCCGCAACCGCTGACCTCGTCATCGTGAGGCCCGCAACCGCTGACCTCGTCATCGCGAGGCCCGCAACGCCGACCTCGTCATCGCGAGGCCCGTAGGGCCGTGGCGATCCAGAACCCGGCTGGATTGCTTCGGGCTTCGCCCTCGCAACGACGACGGTTTCACTCCCGCGATGACGGCGCCTTCGCCCTCGCAACGACGACGGTTTCACTCCCGCGATGGCGACGCCTTCGCCCTCGCAATGGCGACGGTTTCGCCCCCAGATGACGGCGGTTTCGCGAACGCGATCGGATTATTGAGCCGGCATGAACCAAGTTGAATCAGGCTGCATACCGGACCGGGGCGTGTTCGAAATAGCGCATGATCCGCTCGGGCTGGCGCTGCACGCTGCGCAGATGCCGGGCGGTTGCCTTGACCA
>JAKBZN010000009.1 GCA_021842465.1 Pseudomonadota bacterium | reverse complement strand
GCGACACCGGGGCCCGAACCGGCACAGCGCACCCCGACCTCGTGCGGGATATCCTTCACACGCATCCGTCTCGCACGCACGACACCCATGCAGCAGGCACGAAGCGCTTACGTTCCAAACAGAATGAAGCAATACACTAACTTCCCCCGACCGACATCGATTCGAGCAGGACGGAGCCGGTGGTCCGCCCGCCGCGGACGATGGTGTCCGCCCCCACCGCCGCGATTGCGGCGAACATGTCCGGGAGGTTGCCCGCGATCGTGATTTCCTCGACCGGATAGGCGATCTCGCCGTTCTCGACCCAGAATCCGCTCGCACCGCGCGAATAGTCGCCGTTGACGTAGTCGATGCCCATGCCGATGAGCTCGGTCACCAGCAGGCCGGTTCCGAGCTTGCGCAGCATCGCCTCGAAATCGTCTTCCGGCCGCGTCGCGGTCGAACGCAAGACCAGGTTGTGCGCGCCGCCGGCATTGCCGGTGGACTTCATGCCGAGCTTGCGTGCGGAATAGCACGACAGGAAATACCCCTGCAGCACGCCGCCGGCCACGACGTCGCGCGCGCGGCCGCGTACGCCTTCTTCGTCGAACGGGCTCGACCCCATGCCGCGCGGAACGAACGGATCCTCATGCACGTTGACGTGGTCCGGGAACAGCTTGCGTCCGAGGGAATCGACGAGGAACGACGCCTTGCGGTAAAGGGCGCCGCCCGACGCCGCATGAACCAGATGGCCCAGCAGGCCACAGGCGGCCGGCGCTTCGAACAGGACGGGACACTGCCGCGTCTCGATCTTGCGTCCGCCCAGCCGTGCCAGAGCCCGCTGCGCGGCGTAGCGGCCGATCGCCTCCGGGTCGGCCAGATCGGCGCTGCGACGCGCCGACGAATACCAGTCATCGCGCTGCATGCCGCCCGCCCCGCGCGCGATCGGCACCACGGAAATCGAATGGCGGGACTGCGGATAGCCGAACGCGAAGCCCCGCGAATTCACCAGGATGAACTGATCGCACCCCGTATGGACGTTGGCGCCTTCCGAATTGACGATCTGCCCGCTCACCGCAAAGGCCGCCTCCTCGGCGCGCTGCGCGATGGCGATCGCGGCCTCCGCGTCGATCGTCCAGGGATGGAAGAGATCCAGATCGACGGGCGAGGTCTCGAGTTCCTCGGGTTCGGGCAAGCCCGCGGCATCGTCCTGCGCGGTATGGCGCGCGATGTCGTACGCCGCCTGCACGGCCTGACGGATCGCATCGGGCGAGAAGTCGGACGTCGACGCATTGCCCCGCTGCTTGCCTAGGTAGACGGTGATCCCCAGCCCCTTGTCGCGGGTGGTCTCGATCGTCTCGACCTTTGCCTTGCGGGTGGTCACCGACAAACCGGTCGCTTCGCTGGCCTCGCAGACGCAGTCGCTGGCACCGAGTTTGCGCGCATGATCCAGAGCATCTTGCGCGAGTTCGCGCAGGCGGGAAACAGGAATCGAGAAAGGAGCGTTCATCGTGGGAATTGGGCGCCCGGAATGGCCGAAGTCGGATCGGTATCATACCGAGTGTCATACCGAGTGTCCGGAACCTCAGAGCAACAGCGCCATGCGCGACGACGAAAACCCTACCGGCGAAGACGCCATTGCCGAACGCCCCAGCAAATCGCAGCGTAAGCGCGACATGACGGAACTGCAGCAGTTGGGCGTGCGCCTGGTGGCGTGCAAGCCCGACCAGCTCGCGCGCCTCAACCTTCCGGAATCGCTGCGCGACGCGATCCTCGCCGCCCAGCGCATCCATGCGCACGAAGGGCGGCGGCGCCAGTTGCAGTACATCGGACGCCTGATGCGGGACAGCGATGCGGATGCGATCCGGGCGGGGTACGAAGCCATGTTTCCGAGCGCGCGCTCGGGGCGGCGCCGGCAGAAATAGCGGCGTGGGACGCGTCGTCGGCGTACTACGCCGCGCGTCCCAGCACGCCGCGCGCTGCGCCCGCGGCCGGGGCCGGGGCCGGCGGCTCGGAGACCGCGACGTCGGCGGCGAACACCGTGCGATTGCCGCCCGCGTTCTTGGCCTCGTACATCGCCCGATCCGCGAGATTGAACAACCAGGACATGTCCCGGCCGGACTCCTGCGCCATCGCGATCCCCACGCTCGCCGACAACACGTGCGTGCCGTTGCCCTCGATTTCCATCGGTCGCGCAAGTTCATCCAGCAGGCGACTGGCGATCGCCTCGACGTCGCGCCGGCCGCCGGCATCGGGAATGAGCAAGGCGAACTCGTCGCCGCCATAGCGCGCGACGGTGTCCTGCGGGCGCACCACCCGCAACAGCCGCCGCGCCATCTCGCGCAGCACCACGTCCCCGGCCTGGTGGCCGTAGCGGTCGTTGATTCCCTTGAAGCCGTCGAGGTCGATCACCACGACGGCGCAGCCCGCATTGCGCAGTGCCCCTGCCGCCAACACCGCCTGCGCGCGCTCGGCAAAGAGTCGGCGATTGGCCAAGCCGGTCAACTCGTCATGGCGCGCGTCGAACATCGCGTGCGCTTCACGCCGCCGGATCGAGTCGATGTCGGCCGCGACCAGCACGTACTCGCCGGGATCGATGGCGCGCAGCGTGAGCTGGCACCAGACGATCTGCTCGGCCGCCAATCCGGGAGCGAGGCGACGCATCTTCATCTCGCGCACGACAGCCTGCTCGGACAGCGCCGCACGGTCGGCCGACCCGCAAAGTCCAACCCAATCCGCCGAATCGGCGAACAGATCGACGACGCGCATGCGTTCGATCTCGTGCGCCTCGCGCTGCAACAAGCCCAGGAACGCTTCGTTGCACCGCGCCACCGCGTTGTCCTTGATCACCGCAATCGCCTGGCCCGCGGAATCGAGCAGGCTGCGCTCGACGCGCAGCGCATCTGCGAGGCTGGCTTCCCGCTGCCGCAGGGCGGTGATGTCGACGATGATCCCGATCGCCCCGGTAAAGGCGCCGTTCGGCCCGGTCAGGCCCACCGCACTCAGATGCACGGCCACGCGCCGCCCGTCCCGGGTGATCTGCACCATCTCGCGGTCGCGCAGGATCTTTCCCTGCCGCAACGACGCCAGCGCCTGCCGCGCCCCGGTCTGGTCGACGCCGGGGTCGAGCAGGACGCTCAACGAGACGCCGATCAATTCTTCGACCGCGTAGCCGTAGAGTTCCCGGCAGGCGCGCCGACTCACGAACGTGAACCGGAAATGCTCGTCGCACGCCCAGATGAAATTCGGATTCACCTCCACCAGCGCCTTGTAGTACGCCTTGCGCTGGCGCAGGTGTTCGGTCTCCAGCAGTTCGCGCGCCGAGGCGATCGTGTCGAGCACCATCGCCGCCGGCTGCACCGCATCGGCTTCTTCCGGAGTGGTCGGCTGCGGGGGCCAGGATATCGGCACGACGTGCGCGCGCAGCGCCAGTCTCCCACCGGAGTGGCTCGCGCGATCCACCTGCAAATCGTAGGTGGGGCGGCCGTGCAGCGCGGCATCGAGCGCGCGCACCATCGCTTCGCGGGAACGGGGCTGATAGACGAAGGCATCCCACCAACGCGGATGCATGTGCGCCTCGATCCGCATGCCCCAGCGCCGCACATCGTCGCTCTGCGTATGCAGGATGCGGCCCCGCGCATCCACCACCCAGACGAAACCCGGCAACCGCTCCCAAAGCGCCGACCGCGGCCCTGCATCCGCATCCGCTGCAGG
Source organism: Pseudomonadota bacterium (assembly GCA_021842465.1). Classification (GTDB taxonomy): domain Bacteria; phylum Pseudomonadota; class Gammaproteobacteria; order Burkholderiales; family Burkholderiaceae_F; genus GJ-E10. Next base: position 71,539 of record JAKBZN010000009.1, on the reverse strand, counting down.
CAGTTGCACCGCACTGCCGAGCGGTCGAGGCTGTCCTCCCAAGGTACCCAACAAGGTCCGTCCCGTCTACAGAAGCATTACGACCCGATCCGAACACCCTGGCGGAAGCTGCAAGCACCGCCCCTGGAGGGATGCGGCGTTGGAGATCGAGGATTTCCTCGCGTGCTCGAGCGGGATGGACCGATTATCCCTTGGCACTGCTGCGAAAACAATGCGTGGGCGCAAGATCCGGACCTGCACCTTGGTGCAGTCTGCCGACGCTGCAGACCCGATGCCTTACCGGGAAACAGTCGTCATTGCGAGGGCGGAGCCCGAAGCAATCCAGGGCATTGCCTGGATCGCCACGGCCCTACGGGCCTCGCGATGACGAAGTTGGGGCTGGGGACCTCGCGATGACGAAGTTGGGGCTGGGGACCTCGCGATGACGAACTTGGGGTTGGGGGTCTCGCGATGATGAAGTTGCGGTTGCGGGCCTCGCGATGACGAAGTTGGGGGTTGCGGGCCTGGCGATGACGGCCGACCTTTCCCCTTTGGGGGCGGCGCATGTCGCCGCGACCGCTACCGACGTCCGCCGCCCAGCAAGGCCGCGCGCCGCACGGTGGGCTTGCGCTCCTCCGCTGCGGGTGCGGCAGGTGCCGCCGCGTCTTCCGCGGCCGCCGACGGACCGGGCTCGTAGGGCTTGAGAAAGAAATCATCCACCGGGGCCGCGGATCCCCCCCGCTGCGCGGATGGGCCGCGGGCGGGACGGCCGCCTTCGTGCCGGGTCGGGGCGGGACGCCGCGGAAGCCGGAGATCCACCGTCATCGGCTCGATTCGCCGCTTGATCAGCTTTTCGATCGCGGCAACCGCCTTGTCGTCGGCTCCGCTGGCGATCGTGAACGCCACGCCTTCGGCTCCCGCGCGACCGGTGCGGCCGATGCGATGAACGTAGTCCTCCGCCGAAAACGGAACGTCGTAATTGATGACGGCGGGCAACGCCGAGATGTCCAAGCCCCGCGCGGCGACGTCGGTCGCAACGAGCACGCGCACCGCGCCCGTCTTGAATGCGTCCAGCGCCTTCATGCGCTCGTCCTGCGACTTGTCGCCGTGGATCGACTCCGTCGGCACGCCATCACGCTCAAGTTGCCGCGCCAGGCGCCGCGCGCCGATCTTGGCGTTCACGAACACCAGCACCTGGGCGTAATCGTGATCGCGCAGCAAGGCCGTCAGCGCCGCTTCCTTCTCCGACTCATGCACCCGCACGAGCACCTGGCGCACGGTCTCCGCCGTGGCGTTGCTGCGCGCGACTTCGACCAGCACCGGATCGCGAAGAAAGTTGCCGGCGAGTTTCTTGATTTCGTCGGAGAACGTCGCCGAAAACATCAGGCTCTGCCGCTCCCGCGGCAACAGATTGAGGATGCGCGAGATGTCGGGCAGGAACCCCATGTCGAGCATGCGATCCGCTTCGTCCAGAACCACCGCCTGCACCTGCGACAAGGAGGTGTTGCGCATCTGCAGATGGTCGAGCAACCGTCCCGGCGTCGCGACGAGCACTTCCACGCCCGCGCGCAGCGCCTGGGTCTGGGGATCCATGTCCACGCCGCCATACACCACCGCGCTGCGCAAGGGGGTCTGCGCCGCGTACTGGCGCACGTTGACGGCCACCTGGTCCGCCAGTTCCCGCGTCGGCGCGAGGATCAGGGCGCGCACCGGATGGCGCGCGGGCGACATGCTCGTGCTCGCATGCGGCAGCAGCCGATGCAGGATCGGCAGGGAGAATCCCGCGGTCTTGCCGGTCCCGGTCTGCGCCGCGCCCATCACGTCGCCGCCGCGCATCACGATGGGGATCGCCTTGGATTGGATGGGCGTGGGGCGCGTGTACCCGAGCGCACGCACCGCCGCAACGAGTCGAGGATCGAGCCCGAAATGATCGAAGTCGGAGTAGTCGGACATGGCGTCAGCAGCGCGCAGCCCGGAAAGACGGTTCGCGGGGAACCGGGGAAATGGGAACCATGGGGCGGCATTCTAGCGCGCTTGCGGTTCGCCGCGCCTGTGCATGCTCCCCGATCGAAAGAAAATGCGATTCAGTACAACCGGAAAACCACCCCGGAGGGACTGGCCTCCAGGACGTCGATGATCTTTCCCTGGACGTGGATCTCACGCGTGGTCCGCAAATCGATTGCGATCCGCCGCGTATCGATCGGACCCGACCGCGCGATGCCCGCGCCGGTGTCCGCTGCAACCGGCCTGCCGGCCAGCACGTCGACATCGTGGCGCTCGAACACCGCCCGCCCGGCATCGTCGATCCCCAGGTAGCGGATCTCCACGCTGGCCCGCTTTTCGCCGGGGATCAGGCCGTCATACCAATGGCCTCCGGGAACGGAGATCTGCAGAACCAACTCGCCGACGCCGGCATAGCCCTCGCCCGCAGGCCGATTGGTCGCCACGTTGCCCGTCGCGCAAGCGCCCAGCGCCGCGACGAGCATCACTGCGGCGAGGCCGCCGCACACGCGCCGACCCCAAGCCCGCCAACCCCGGATGACGAAGGAAAAGTGCATGTCGCGAGGATAGGCGCCCGCCGAAACCGCAAACGGACGAGGAACCGCGCCGCCGCCGGGCTTCTCCGGCGATCCGGCGCGGCCGCCCGCCGCGTTCGGCTTGCTTACACCCGCCGGCGATACTCGCCCGTACGGGTATCGATCTCGATGCGGTCGCCCTGCGCCACGAAGATCGGCACCGGCACCTCGAACCCCGTGGCGATCTTCGCCGGCTTGAGCACCTTGCCCGAGGTGTCGCCCTTGACCGCCGGCTCGGTCCAGACGATTTCGCGCTCGACGGAATTGGGCAATTCGACCGAGATCGCCTTGCCGTCGTAGAACACGACCTCGACCGGCATCCCGTCCTCGAGATAGTTCAACGCATCGCCCATGTTCGCGGCTTCCACCTCGTACTGGTGGTAGTCGGCGTCCATGAATACGTACATCGGGTCGGCGAAGTACGAGTAGGTGCATTCCTTGTGGTCGAGCATGACCTGCTCGACCTTGTCGTCGGCACGGAAAACGACTTCGGTGCCGGAGTTGTTGAGCAGACCACGCAGCTTCAGCCGCACCGTCGCCGCGTTGCGGCCGCCGCGATTGAACTCGGACTTCAGCACGATCATCGGATCCTTGCCGTGCATGACGACGTTGCCGGCACGGATTTCTTGAGCGGTTTTCATGGGGGGAATTTCCAGGCGCGAGGCGGTTACGAAACCTGCAATTTTAACGGCTTTTCGCCACGAAACGAAGCAGGCGGGAGACCAGGTCGTCCTGGGCCAGCGCACGGGCGCGCGCCCGTGCCGCGCAGTCGCGCCAGGCGTCCGGCGGGGCAAGCGCCAAGTCCGCGGGCAGATCTCCCGGCTCCAGCCCGTTCCAGACCCGGTGGAACCCCGCCAGGGACTCCGGCGCGCCCAGCCACGCGAGCAGTGCGGCGAGTTTGGCATCCAGCACCGCGTCCTCCTGCGGATAGGGTTGCCAGACGAACGGCGCACCCGCCCAGAGCGCCCGCACGAGGCTGTCCTCGCCGCGCACGAAATTGCAGTCGCCGCACCAGAGCACCCGATCAAATTCCCCCTGAGGGACGAACGGCAGGAACACCGTGCGGCCCGGGCCCGCCACATTGCCGAGGCGTTCCTCGCCGGCCAGCGCCGCGCGCACCGCGGCGGTCGCGCGTCCCGCGGCAACCAGCAGCAAGACCCGGGACTGCGCAACCGCCCGCAACAACTCGGCCAGATGCGGCGGCTCATAGCAGAACAAGGTCACGATCGGTTCGCCGTGCCACGCGATGCCGCGCTGCGCCAGCCAGGTCGCGCGGTCGAAGCGCGCACGCTCGGCCATCAGATCCGGTTCCCGCAGCAGCCCGCCGGTATCCTCCGTGAATCCCGGGAAAAAAAACCACTTGCGGATTCCCGCTTCGGCGCCGCCATGCACCGGAGACGCCAGGCCATGGGAGCGGGCAACCCAGGATTCGGCGCTCAGGTATTCGAGGTTGATCCACGAGACGCTCCCCGCGCCGCCCTCGGCCGCGCGCTGCCGGTTGGCGCGCGCGATCGCCGTGACGACCGGCAGCGGCACCGCGCAGCCGAAGGCTTCGACCACCACATCCCCCGGAACGAATTCCGCGCCGGCTTCGGCAAAAACGTGCGTCGACACGCCGTCGCAGCCGTCCGGCGCCAGCCAGGCCAGGGCCGACGGATCGTCGATCCACAGGCGCACGCGCTGTCCGCGGCCAGCCAGTTGCGCCGCCAGGCGCCAACTCACCCCCAGGTCTCCGTAGTTGTCGATGACCTGGCAGAAGATGTCCCAGATCCTGCGCCCTTCCCCCCGCATTCAAACCTCCCTCTGCATCCGCCGCCACCGCCCCGCCGCGTCCTCCAGAACGCCCGCCACCGTCGGCGCGCCCGACGATCCCAGACCAAGATCGCGCATCGCCTGCGCCAGCGCATCGCGCCCCGGCGCGAACGGCGCGGCACCGGTCTGCTTGGAGAGCTTCTCCCCGGCCGCATCCCGCACCAGCGGCGCGTGGAAATACCGCGGGGTGGGATATCCCAACATGCGCTGCAGGAGGATCTGGCGCGCGGTGGAATCCACGAGGTCTTCGCCCCGCACCACGTCGGTCACCCCCTGCTCGGCGTCATCGACCACCACGGCGAGCTGGTACGCCCAGATGCCGTCGGCGCGCAGGAGGACGAAATCCCCCACCGCGCGATCGACGGCCTCCGAGCGCGCACCCAGGCGCCGATCGATCCAGTCCACATGCGCCGCGGCTCCCTCGGGCACGCGCAGCCGCCAGGCTCGCGGCCCGTCCGGCGTTCCCGCCGCAATGCCCGCGCGGCAGGTCCCCGGGTAGATCCGCTCCGCGTGGCGTTCCGGCGCCGTTCCCCGCTGCAACAGGGCCTCTTCGATCGCACGACGCGAGCAGGCGCAGGGGTACGCCAGTCCGCGTGCGCGCAAGGCATCGAGCGCCCGCCGGTATGCCGCCGCGCGGTCGCGCTGGCGGATCACCGGCAGGTCCGGCAGCAAGCCGCAGGCCGCGAGCTGCGCGAGGATCGCGTCTTCCGCACCCGGGCGGCAGCGCGGGCCGTCGACGTCCTCGATGCGGACCAGCCATCGCCCGCCGTGCGCGCGCGCATCGAGCCACGACGCGAGCGCCGCCGCCAGCGAACCGCGATGCAGCGGGCCGGTCGGAGACGGCGCGAACCGCCCGACGTAGGCCGCGCCGGCGGCCATCGCGCCGGGCTCGACAACGACGGAGGTCATGCCGGTATTTTGCATGCCCGGCCCAACGGCCGGCGCCGGGGCGGAGCCGTGCCGGTGTTCAGGCCGTTCCGTCCGCCGCCGGCAGCGGATCCCCGGTCACGGCACGGTACCGGGCACGCACTTGGGGGAGCGCGTCCGGATAGTGTTGCCGGACATGGTCAATGAATTTCTCGCGGATCTCGCATCGCAGGTCCCACGATGCCGAAGAGTTGGAGGCCGTGACCAGGATTCGAAGCTGCATCGCCCGGTCGGTGGCCTCGGTGACCTGCAGGTTCCAAAATCGCCGGTCCCATAGCGGATGCGACTCGATGATCCGCTTCAGGACGCCGCGCGCCTCCTCGACCGGAAATGAATAGTCGACCCAGACGTGTACGGAGCCGAGAAGATCGGCGGAACTGCGCGTCCAGTTCTGGAACGGCTTTTCGATGAAATAGCTCAGCGGCACCACCAGCCGGCGCTCGTCCCAGATCCGCACGACGACGTAGGTCAGCGTGATCTCCTCGACACGCCCCCACTCGCCCTCGACGATCACGACGTCGTCCTCGCGAATCGGTTGCGTGAGCGCGATCTGAAACCCGGCGAAGAGGTTCGCCATGGTTTTCTGGGTGGCAAAGCCGACAACGATGCCCAGGACGCCCGCCGACGCGAGCAGGGTGTCGCCGATGTGACGCGCCGCGGGGAATAGCATCAGCGCGGCGCCCGCGGCGAACACCGCCACGATCACGTCGGCGACGCGGCTGATGATGTGGACCTTGGTGTGGACCTGGCGCGCCCGGAGGTTGTCGGCGGCCGTGACGTCATATTTCCGCAGGACCGCCCGTTCGGCGATTCGTACCGCCTGGAACAGCACCGCCGCCACGGCGATGATCATCAGGATGCTCGTGCCGTTTCCGATCACGTCGGCGTAATCGGCGGGCAGGCGCAGGATCGGCAAGGCCAGGACGACGCCGAGGACGGGCACCATTACCCTCAGGCTTTTCCCGATCAGGCGCAGCAGAAGATCGTCGAGCTTGCCGGGCGTGCGCGAAAACCACTGGCTGAGCCGGTCGTCCAGGCCGCGGGTCGCGCGAAAGAGGAACCAGAAAACGAGCGCGAAGGCGCACAGATCGATGGCGCCGCCGGCCAGCGCACGGCCCGCCTCCGCCTCGTTGCCGGGCGCGAACCGGGTGAGCAGGCGGGCCGCTGCGAGATCGAGGCCGTATGCCCAGATCAGGGCATAGGCCGGAGTCCGAAGCGCCGCGAGCACGTATTGGCGCGCGGAGGCCTCGGTCCCCGACTCCGGCCGTGCGTAGCGTCGGAAGACCGCGGCGGCCGCGGCGCTCGCGGCAACGACGCCGAGCAACAGGCACGCCAGGACGGCCGCGTCGGCGACGGTGATCGGGCCGACCACGGCCCGGCTTCCGAGGGGACCGAGCAGGCGTGCGCTCCAGGCCCCCAGCAGCACGGTCACGGTATCGGCAGGGTGGTTCATGGAATCTCCCTTGCGGCGAACAGGACAACGCGGGAACGTCTAACCTATCACGAAGCGCGCCGCGACCCCCGCGCGCCGAACGCATAGAATTCCCCCATGCAAATCGGCGTCCCGAAAGAGATCAAGAACAACGAGTACCGCGTCGGCATGACGCCCGCGGCGGTGCGGGAGGTCGTCCATCACGGCCATGCGGTACTCGTCCAGGCGGGTGCGGGGATCGGGATCGGCTGCGACGACGACGCCTATCGTGCGGCAGGAGCGCGGATCGCCGCCGAGGCGCGGGAGGTCTTCGCCCAGTCGGAACTGATCGTCAAGGTCAAGGAACCGCAGCCGCAGGAATGCGCCCTGCTCTCGCGCGGGCAGGTGCTCTTCACGTACCTGCACCTGGCCCCGGATCCCCGGCAGACGGACCTGCTGCTGGCGTCGGGGGTGACGGCCATCGCCTATGAAACGATCACCGACGACCGCGGCGGACTGCCCTTGCTCGCGCCGATGAGCGAGGTCGCGGGGCGAATGGCGATCCAGGTGGGCGCGGTCGCGCTGCAGGAGTCGAATGGCGGACGCGGCGTGCTGCTGGGCGGCGTTCCCGGCGTCGCGCCGGGAAGGATCGCCGTTCTGGGCGGCGGCGTGGTCGGAACCAATGCGGCGAAGATGGCGGTCGGCCTGGGCGCCGAGGTGACCGTGCTCGACCGTTCGGTGCCGCGCCTGCGCGCGCTCGACGACCTGTTCCTGGGACGGGTTCGCACGGAGTTTGCATCGCTCGACGCGACCGAGCAGGCGATCGAGGACGCCGACCTCGTCATCGGCGCGGTGCTCATTCCCGGTGCCGCGGCCCCCAAACTGATCCGCCGCGCACAGCTTGCGCACATGAGACGCGGCGCGGTCATCGTGGACGTGGCGATCGACCAGGGCGGTTGCGTCGAGACGTCGCGACCGACGACCCATGCCGACCCGACCTTCGTCGTCGACGGCGTCGTGCACTACTGCGTTGCCAACATGCCGGGCGCCGTCCCACGCACGTCGGCATTCGCGCTCAACAACGCGACCCTGCCGTTCACGCTGGCGCTTGCGGACAAAGGATGGCGGCAAGCCTGCGCGGACGATCCGCACCTGCGCGCCGGGGTAAACGTCCATGCGGGAACCGTCGCACACGCGGCGGTGGCGGCGGCGCTCGGGAGGGAACATACGCCCCTCGTCCTTGGAACCTGACACACTCCCGGGATTCCGCGTCCGGTCCGGACTGCGCCAAAACTACCGGGACAGGAAGCGCTCGAGCCAGTACGCGCCGATGATGGTCTTCACGTCGGTGACGGTGCCGTCGCTGGCCCATTGCACGAGCTGGCGCCATGGCGCGGTGAACACTTCGAGCACTTCGCCCGCCTCGGGCGCCGCGCCGCCCACCTGCTGCAGGTCGCGGGCGAGGAAGACTTCGAGCTTCTCGTCGGAATAGCCGATGGCATTATGAAAGCCGCCGAGGTGGTCCCAGCGCGCGGCACAATACCCGGTTTCCTCCTGCAATTCCCGTTGGGCACAGGCCAGCGGATCCTCGCCGAGGTCGAGCTTGCCGGCGGGCAGTTCGACGAAGCTGCGACCCGCGGCGTAGCGGAATTGCCGCTCGAGCAGCACGGTGTCGTCATCGAGCAGCGGCACGATCACCGCGGCGCCCGGATGGCGGATGTACTCGCGCACACCGACGTGTCCGTCCGGGCAGCGAACGCGATCGCGATGGATGGTGAAGAACGCGCCTTCGAAGGCGCGCTCGGATTCCAGGGAGATTTCGGCCAGCGGATCGGAGGGGGATTCCATCGATCAACCGCCCAATGCGCGAAGCACCGCGTTGTCGCACAACGCGAGCAGGCCCTGCGGCAGAATCCCGAGGATCAGGGCAAGCAGTCCATTGAGCGACAGCGCGATCCGCATGTCGCGGCGCGCATGGATGGGGTGGGTGTCGGTCGCGTCCTCGAACCACATCACCTTGACGACCCGGATGTAATAAAACGCGCCGACCAGCGAGAACAACACCGCGGTCACCGCGAGCGAGACCATCCCGGAGGCGGTGCCGGAAAGCAGCGCCTGCAGAACGACGAACTTGGCATAGAAGCCCATCGTCGGGGGCACGCCGGCCAGCGAGAACATCACCAGGCTCATCAGGAACGCGTACCACGGACTGCGCTTGGCCAGACCGCGGAGATCGGAAATCTCCTCCGCCTCGAACCCTTCGCGCGCGATGAGCAGCACGATGCCGAATGCGCCGGCCGTCGCCAGCGCATAGGTCACGACATAGAAGGTCGCCGCTGAGTAGGCGCCGGCGGTGACGTTGAGGTTGCCGCTCACGACGCCGGCCAGCATCGCCAGCATCATGAAGCCCATCTGCGCGACCGTCGAATAGCCGAGCATGCGCTTGATGTTGGTCTGCGCCACCGCCGTGACGTTGCCGATCGCAATCGAGGCAATGGCAAGCACCGCCAGAATGTGCTGCCAGTCGACCGCCAGCTGGGGAACCGCCTCGACGAGGAGGCGGAACGCCATCGCGAATGCACCGAGCTTGGGTGCCGACGCGAGCAGCAGCGTCACCGGAGTCGGCGCGCCCTGATAGACGTCCGGAACCCACATGTGGAACGGCACCACCCCCAGCTTGAAGGCGATGCCCGCGATCAGGAAGATCGTTCCCAGCAGCAGCGCAAAGCTCACCACGCCGCCTCCGGCGGCCCGGTGGGCGATCGCGTTGATGTCCAGCGTCCCGGTGGCGCCGTAGAGCATCGACATGCCGTAGAGCAGGAAGCCCGAAGCCATCGCCCCGAGGATGAAATACTTCATCGCCGCCTCGGTGGCCCGCGCATCGTCGCGCCGCAGGGCGACCAGCGCATAGAGCGCCAGCGCCTGGAGTTCGAGTCCGAGGTAGATGACCAACAGGTTGTTGGCCGAGATCATGCACAGGATCCCCAGCAGCGCGAACAGCACGAGCGCGAAGAACTCACCGCGCCAGATCGCGCGGTCGCGCGCGTACGACTGGGCATAGATCAGCGAGAAGGCCGCTGCGACGATGGCCGTGATCTTGAGCACGCCGGTCATCGGATCGACGACGAACATGCCCCCGAACGCGTACTGCACCGAGCCCCCGACCATGCTCTGCCAGACTTCGTACGCCGTCACCAGCAGGACGAACAGGGCGCCGCCGTAGGTGACGTTGCGATCGCGATTGCTTACGAACAGATCGCCGATCAGGACCGCGCCGGCCCCGATCAACAGGGCCAGCTCCGGCGTCACCGCCGCCATGTTGAACGAGTTCATTGGAAATTGTCCGGTACGAGTTTGGTGTGGGCGATCTGCACGAGCAGATCGGAAACCGAGACATGCATCGCGTGGATCATCGGTGCGGGATACACGCCGATCCAGAGCACGGCGACCGCCAGCAGGCCCAGGGCGAACAGTTCGCGCCCGTCGGCGTCGCGCAGCTTGGCGACCGTGTCGTTGGCGACCGCGCCGAAGATCACCCGCTTGTACATCCAGAGCGAGTATGCGGCGCCGAGCACCAGCGTGGTCGCAGCGATCGCGCCGATCCAGAACTCGTAGCGGACGGACGCCAGGATGACGAGGAATTCGCCGACGAAACCGCTGGTCGCGGGCAGACCGCTGTTGGCCATCGCGAACAGCATCATCAGCGCCGCAAAGCGCGGCATCGTGTTCACCACGCCGCCGTAGTCGGCGATGTTGCGCGAGTGGGTGCGGTCATACATCACCCCGATGCACAGAAACATGGCGCCGGAAACGAAGCCGTGGGAGATCATCTGGGTGATCGCACCTTCGATGCCGGTCTGGCTGAACAGGAAGAACCCGAGGGTGACGAAGCCCATGTGCGCGATCGACGAATACGCGACGAGCTTCTTCATGTCGGTCTGCACCAGCGCAACCAGGCCGATGTAGACCACCGCCACCAGCGACAGCGTGATCAGGACCGGCGCCATCGCGTGCGAGGCATCGGGGGCGATCGGCAGCGAGAAGCGCACGAAACCGTAGGCGCCCAGCTTCAGCATGATTGCCGCCAGCACCACCGACCCGCCGGTCGGGGCCTCCACGTGGGCATCGGGAAGCCAGGTGTGCACCGGCCACATCGGGATCTTCACCGAGAAGGCGGCGAGGAACGCGAGGAACAGCAGCATCTGCGCATGGAACCCCAGCGGCAGCCGCTGCCATGCGGTGATGTCGAAGTTTCCGCCGGCCTGTCGGTACAGATAGACCATCGCGACCAGCATCAGCAGCGAGCCCAGGAGGGTGTAGAGAAAGAACTTGATCGCCGCATAGATGCGCCGCGGGCCGCCCCAAACCCCGATGATGAGGTACATCGGGATCAGGGTCGCCTCGAAGAACACATAGAACAGCAGGCCATCGGCGGCGGCGAACACGCCGATCATCAGACCGGAGAGGATCAGGAACGCCGCGTAGTACTGCGGCATGCGCGACTCGATCGCGCGCCAACTCGCCAGCACGGCGATGATGGTCGTGAACGCGGTCAGCGGCACGAACCAGAGCGAGATCCCGTCGACGCCAAGGTAATAGTGCGCAAGCGGGTTGGTGATCCACGCGACCCGCTCGACGAACTGCAGCCCGCCGCGGGTGGCGTCGAAGCCGGTCATCAGCGGAATCGTCGGCAGCGCGGAAATCACCGATCCCACCAGGGCGATTTTCCGCACCAGGCCGGGGGCGCGATCGCGCCCGACCGCAAGCAGATAGATGCCAAAAGCGATCGGGATCCAGATCGCAAAACTCAGCCAGGGCAAACTCGAACTCATGGGTACCCTCGCGGCTTACTTGCCCGTCAGCGCGGGCAGGTAGGGCCAGGTCAGAAACACGAACAGGATCGCCGCGATGCCCGCAAGCATCGCAAACGCGTAGTGGTACAGGAAACCGGTCTGGACGCGCCGGATCGTCAACGCGATGCGGCCGACCAGGTTGGCCGATCCGTTGACCAGGGCGCCGTCGATCACCGTGACGTCGCCGGTCTTCCACAGTTCGGTGCCAAGCCAGCGCGCGCCGCCGGCAAAGACGATTTCGTTGATCCGGTCCATGTAGTACTTGTGGTCGAGCAGGTCGTAGAGGAACCCGGTCCGCTGCCGCAAAGCGGCGGGCATCCAGGTCCATTTCAGGTACATCGCCCAGGCCACCACGACCCCGGCCATCGCCAGCCAGAATGGCAGTTCGCGGAACGCATCAAACAGCATCGGAGGGATCCCGGTGAAGTCGCGCGCCAGTTCTTCCATCGCCGGATGGGCAACGGGATTGATCGCGATCGCGTCGCCGAAGTATCCGTTCAGGATCGGGGCGATCCCCAGCGCGCCGATGATGGTCGAGGGGATGGCCAATGCCACGAGCGGCACCCAGACCACCGCCGGCGACTCGTGCGGAACGTGGCCATGGTGATGCCCGTCGGGCTCGTGCCCCGCGGTGTGGGAATCGTCGGTCGCCTCGGCATCGTGGGTCGTGGCATCGCCGTCGTGGTGGGCGTGCGCGGCGGCCGCGTCGCGGAACCGCTCGTTGCCGTGGAACACCAGGAAGAACAGCCGGAACGAGTAGAACGCCGTCACGAACACTCCCGCCACCGCGGCGAAGTATGCGAACCCCGCACCCGGGAGATGCGACACGGCGACCGCCTCGATGATGCTGTCCTTGGAGAAGAACCCCGCGAACCCCGGGAATCCGATCAGCGCAAGCGAGCCGATGAAGCTGGTGATCCAGGTGATCGGCATGTAGCGCCAGAGGCCCCCCATGTTGCGAATGTCCTGGTCATGGTGCATGCCGAGGATCACCGAGCCTGCCGCCAGGAACAGCAGCGCCTTGAAGAACGCATGCGTCGCAAGGTGGAAGATCGCCACCGGGTAGGCGGACGCGCCCAGCGCGATGGTCATGTATCCAAGCTGCGACAGCGTCGAGTAGGCGATGACGCGCTTGATGTCGTTCTGGATCATGCCGAGGAAGCCCATGAACAGGGCCGTGATCCCGCCGATCACCAGGATGAAGGAAAGCGCCGTATCCGAAAGCTCGAACAGCGGCGAGGTGCGCGCGACCATGAAGATCCCGGCCGTCACCATCGTCGCCGCGTGGATCAGCGCCGAGATCGGGGTCGGGCCTTCCATCGAATCCGGCAGCCAGACGTGCAGCGGGAACTGCGCGGACTTGCCCATCGCCCCGATGAACAGGCACAGGCAGGCGACGGTGATCACCGACCAGCCGGTCGACGGCAGCACGGCGCTTGCGAGCACCTGGGCCTTGGCGAACACTTGGCCGTAGTCGAGCGTCCCGCAGTAGGCATAGATCAGGCCGATTCCGAGCACGAACCCCAAATCGCCGACCCGGTTCACCAGGAACGCCTTCAGATTGGCGTAGATCGCCGTCGGGCGCGTGTACCAGAAGCCGATGAGCAGGTACGACACCAGGCCGACCGCTTCCCAGCCGAAGAAGAGCTGCAGGAAGTTGTTGCTCATCACCAGCATCAGCATCGAGAAGGTGAAGAGCGAGATGTAGGAGAAGAATCGCTGGTACCCCGGGTCGTCGGCCATGTAGCCGATGGTGTAGACGTGCACCATGAGCGAAACGAAACTCACGACGACCATCATCGTCGCGCTCAGGTTGTCGATGAGAAACCCGATCTCCAGGTGCAGGTGGCCCGATTCGGCCCACGTGTACACCGGCGTGAGGATCTTCTGTCCGTGGATCACCACGGCGTCGTAGATGTCCATCGAAACGAGGGCCGCCACCAGCACCCCGAGAATGGCTACGATGTGCGACCCCTTGCGCCCCAGCACCCGGCCGAAGAGGCCCGCGCCGATCGCGCCACACAGCGGCGCAAGCGGCACGAGCAGACACAAGCCCAGCATCGACGAATTCATGCCCGCGTCACCCCTGCAATGCGTCGAGTTCGTCGACGTTGATGGTTTTCTTGTTGCGGAACAGCGCGACGAGGATCGCCAGGCCGATCGCCGACTCCGCCGCCGCCACCGTGAGAATGAAGAACACGAACACCTGGCCGTGCAGGTCGCCCAGATAGTGCGAAAAGGCGACGAAATTGGTGTTGACCGCGAGCAGCATGAGTTCGACCGCCATCAGCAGGACGATCAGGTTTTTCCGGTTGAGAAAAATCCCGACGACGCTGATCGCGAAAAGGATCGCGCCGACGCCCAGATACCAGGAAAGCGACACCATCTCCTCATCCCTCCTTCGCTTCGGCCGCGGCCACGGCCACATCGGCACCCTGGGCGGCGCTCTGCCCGGCACGCGGCGTCGCCGGCATCTTGACCAGCCCCACACGATCTTTGCGCCGGATGCGCACCTGCCAGCCCGGGTTCTGGTGCAGGGCATCGGTGCGACGCCGCAGCGTGATCGCGATCGCGGCGATGATCGCCACCAGCAGGATGGCGCCGGCGATCTGCAACGGGAAGACGTACTGGGTGAACGTCAGCATCCCCAGGGCCTTGGTGTTCCCGATCTTCGCGATACCGGTGACCGCGGGCGTCATCGTCTGCCAGGTTCCGTTGGCGAGCACCAGCCAGAGCTGCAGGGCGATGGCCACGCCGACGACGGCCGCCAAGGGCAGGTGTCGCCAGAACCCCGCGCGGCTGCGGTCGACGTGCATGTCGAGCATCATCACCACGAACAGGAAGAGCACCATCACCGCGCCGACGTAGACCAGCACCAGGGTGATGGCGAGGAATTCCGCCTTGAGCAGCATCCACAGGCAGGCGGTCGAGAAGAACGCCAGCACGAGGTAGAGCACGGCATGCACCGGATTGCGCGCGGTGATGACCCGCAGCGCGGAAACCAGCGTGCAGGCGGAGAAAACGGCGAAAAGGGCTGTGGTCGGATCCATCGTCTGGGGTCCCGGTCAGCGATACCGCGCGTCCAACTCGCGGGCGCGGGCGATTTCTTTTTCGTAGCGGTCGCCCACGGCGAGCAGCATCTCCTTGGTGAACAGGAGATCGCCGCGGCGTTCGCCGTGGTATTCCGTATGGTGCGTCTCGACAATCGAATCGACCGGACAGCTCTCTTCGCAGAAGCCGCAGAAGATGCACTTGGTGAGATCGATGTCGTAGCGCGTCGTGCGACGGGTGCCGTCGGCGCGCGGCTCCGCCTCGATGGTGATCGCCAGCGCAGGGCACACCGCCTCGCAGAGCTTGCAGGCGATGCAGCGTTCCTCGCCGTTTTCATAACGGCGCAGTGCGTGCAGGCCGCGGAAGCGCGGCGAAGCCGGTGTCTTCTGCTCCGGATACAGGACGGTGATCTTGCGCGCGAACAGGTACCTGCCCGTGAGCGCGAAGCCCTGGAACAGTTCCCGCAGCAGCAGGGAATCGAAGAATTCGAGCAGGCGTTGCATAGGCGTTAGCGGGCCCCGGTCCAGATGTTCCACGGCGACTGCATCCATACCGCGATCACCACCAGCCATACCAGCGTGACCGGAATGAAGATCTTCCAGCCCAGACGCATGATCTGGTCATAGCGATAGCGCGGAAAGGTGGCGCGAATCCAGATGTACATGGACGAACCGCCGAAAATCTTCGCAAGCAGCCAGAACCAGTTCGACAGGCCGTCGTGCCACCACCCCGGGGTGTGCAGGCCCATCAGCTTGCCGAGGTCCACCGGCGCCGCCCACCCGCCGAGGAACATGACGGCGGCCATGGCGGAGAGCAGGATCATGTTGGCGTATTCGCCGAGGAAGAAGAGCGCGAACGTCATGCCGGAATATTCGATCATGTGCCCGGCGACGATCTCGGACTCTCCTTCGACCACGTCGAACGGATGGCGGTTGGTCTCCGCCGTCGCCGAAATGACGTAGATGCCGAAGAGGGGCAGCAGCGGCAGCCAGTTCCAGGACAGGAAGGTCAGTCCGTGCGCGGCGAACCAACCGGCATTCTGCCCGTCGACGATCGCGGTCATGTTGAGCGAGCCCGACACGAGCAGCACGCCGACCAGGACGAACCCCATGGCGAGCTCGTACGACACCATCTGCGCAGAAGCGCGCAGCGCGCCGAGAAAGGCGTACTTCGAGTTCGACGCCCAGCCCGCGATGATCACCCCATATACGCCCAGCGACGTCACCGCCATTACGTAGAGCAGGCCGGCATTGACGTTGGCGAGCACGACGCCGGGACCGAACGGGATCACCGCCCAGGCGGCAAGCGCGGGCACCAGGACGATCACCGGGGAGAGGAAGTAGAGCCCCTTGTCGGCCTGCGTGGGCGCGATGACTTCCTTGGTCAGCAGCTTCAGCGCGTCGGCGATCGGTTGCAGCAGGCCCGCCGGACCGACCCGGTTGGGCCCGATGCGGATGTGCATCCAGCCGATGAGCTTGCGCTCCCAGAGGGTGAGGTAGGCCACCGCGCCGAGGATGGGCAGCGTGATGAGCAGCGCCTTGATCAGGATCCAGATCACCGTCCAGACGGGCGGCCACCAGCTCGCCGCCACCAGCCCCAGCGCCCAGGATTGGAATTCGGCCAGCATTTACGCGCACTCCAGATGAATCGGTCCGAACATCGGTCCCAGTCCGGCCGTATCGACATGACCGGCGGATATTCGCACGACGCCGTCCGGCAGCGCGGCGTCGACCGCGCAGGGCAGCACCGCCATTGCCTCGCCCTGCCGCACCCGCACCGCGGCGCCGGGCTCGATGCCGAACCGCGCCAGCGTCGCCGCGTTGGCGCGAACCTGGGGCGCACGCGCCTGGACCGTCTTCTGCAGCGCCTCGGCCCGGCGCACGATCGCGTCCGTGAAATAGAGCGGAACGTCGGCAAGACGTTCGGCGGAGCCGTCCGCGGCACCGCGGGCGCTTCCCGCAAGCAGCGCTCCGCCGTCGAACCCATTGTCGAGCGGCATCCGGGCCTGCGCCGGAAGCGCATCGGCGCGCACCTCCTCCGGCGTGTCGTAGCCGAAGCCCTCGAAGCCGAACTGGTCGGCCAGGACCCGCAGCACCTTCCAACCCGGCCGCGCCTCGCCCGGCGGGACGGTGACGCCCTGGAAACTCTGCGCCCGGCCTTCGCAGTTCACGAAGGTTCCCGCGGTCTCGGCGAAGGTCGCGATCGGCAGCACCGCGTGCGCGACCTCGTGCAACGCGTCACTGCGGTACGCCGAGAACGCGACCACCGCCTCCGCGCCCTGCAGCGCGCGCCGCGCCTGTGCCGGGTCGGCGCAATCGAGCTCGGGCTCCAGCCCCCAGAGGAGGTAGCCGGCCATCGGCGATTCGAGCATCGTGCGCGCATTGCGTCCATCCGGCCCCGGCGTGGCGCCCGCGAGATAACCGCCCACGCTGTTGGCGGCTTCGCCGATCACGCCGAAACGCCCACCCACCGCCTCGGCGATCCACTGCATCCATGCCTGGATTTGCGCCGCGTCGGGATGCTGCGCGGCGGCGTTGCCGGCCAGCAGCGCCACGCGTTCGCCGGAACAGAGATCCTGCGCCGCGGCAACCGCCCAGGCGTCCGGCTCGACGCCGGTCACGGGAAGCGGCAGCGACTTGACACGCGCCACCGCCACGGCGAGCTGGGCGAGCGCCCCGGCCCACTGGGACGGCGCGGCAATGCGTTTTCCCGCGGGCCGCAACAGCAGATCCTCGTCGGCGGCATGCAGGACGTGCACGCGAGCGCCCGCCCGCGCCGCCTTGCGCACCCGCGCCGCGAGCAGCGGATGGTCCTGACGCAGGAACGAGCCGACGAGCAGCAGCCGGTCGAGACCGCCGATTTCCGCGACCGACATCCCCAGCCAGGGCGCGCCCCGGCGTACGGCATCCGCGCGAAAATCGCTCTGGCG
The DNA here is from genome assembly GCA_021842465.1 of Pseudomonadota bacterium. Lineage (GTDB taxonomy): Bacteria > Pseudomonadota > Gammaproteobacteria > Burkholderiales > Burkholderiaceae_F > GJ-E10. Next base: position 54,001 of record JAKBZN010000009.1, on the reverse strand, counting down.
GACGCGGAAATCGATGCTCTCCGATCCCAGGCCCCGCACCAACTTGCCCAGCAGGTGCAATTCCTCGGCGGTCGATCCGCCGGCGGCCAGGGCCCCGATCGCCGCGCCCCCGTGCGCATCGCGCACCCGCTCGAGCAGATTTGCCGTGTACTCCAGCGCCTCGGGCCAAGTGACCTCGCGCAACGCGCCGTCACGACGGATCATCGGGCGCGTCAGGCGTTCCGCAGCCAGCCCCTCGTAGGAGAAGCGGTCCCGGTCGGAGATCCAGCATTCGTTGACGGCCTCGTTCTCGAGGGGAACGACGCGCACCACATCGCGCTGCTTGAGTTGCAGGACGAGATTCGATCCGAGACTGTCGTGCGGGCTGATCGAGCGGCGCCGGGCCAGTTCCCAGGTGCGCGCGCGATAGCGGAACGGCTTGCTCGTGAGCGCGCCGACCGGGCAGACGTCGATCATGTTGCCGGACAGCTCCGAATCGACGCTGCGGCCGACAAAGGTCAGGATTTCCGAGTGCTCGCCATGGCCGGCCATGCCGAGTTCCATCACCCCGGCGATCTCCTGGCCGAAGCGTACGCAGCGGGTGCAATGGATGCAGCGGGCCATTTCCTCGGCAGAGACCAGCGGTCCGATCTGCTTGTGCAGAACGACGCGCTTCTCCTCGCGGTAGCGCGATGCGCTGCCGCCGTATCCCACCGCCAGGTCCTGCAACTGACACTCGCCGCCCTGATCGCAGATCGGGCAGTCGAGCGGATGATTGATGAGCAGGAACTCCATCACCGAACGCTGCGCCTGCCGCGCACGCTCGCTCGCCGTGCGCACGATCATGCCGGGCGTCGCGGGCGTGGCGCACGCGGGAAGCGGCTTGGGCGCCTTCTCGACCTCGACCAGGCACATCCGGCAATTCGCCGCGATCGACAGCTTGCGGTGGTAGCAGAAGTGCGGCACGAAGATGCCTGCGGCGTTTGCGGCATCCATGACGGTGCCGCCTTGGGGCACCGAGACTTTCCGGCCGTCGATTTCGATCTCGATCATCGCGTCGTCACACGTAGTCCGGTACCGGGCACTGCTTGTGTTCGATGTGGTACTCGAACTCGTCCCGGAAATGCTTGATGAAGGAGCGCACCGGCATTGCCGCCGCGTCGCCCAGCGCACAGATGGTGCGTCCCTGAATGTTCTCTGCCACGGAGTCGAGCAGATCGATGTCCTCCGGGCGCCCACGCCCGTGTTCGATACGATGCATCACCCGATACAGCCATCCCGTTCCCTCACGGCAGGGTGTGCACTGGCCGCAGGACTCGTTCTGGTAGAAATAGGACAGCCGCTCGAGGCAACGCACCATGCAGCGTGTGTCGTTCATCACGATCACCGCGCCCGACCCGAGCATGGAACCGGCCTTGGCGATCGTCTCGTAGTCGAGCGTCAGATCCATCATCACCGCGCCGGGCAGCACCGGCATCGACGAACCGCCCGGAATCACCGCCTTGATCGCGCCGCCGCGCATGCCACCCGCGAGTTCAAGCAAAGTGGCGAAGGGCGTGCCGAGCGGTACTTCGTAATTTCCCGGATGCCGGACATCGCCCGACACCGAGAAAATCTTGGTCCCGCCGTTGTTGGGCTTGCCGATGGCCAGGAAGGCATCCCCGCTATTGCGGAAGATCCACGGCACGGCAGCGAAGGTCTCCGTGTTGTTGATCGTCGTCGGGCGCCCATAGAGGCCGACCAGTGCCGGGAACGGCGGCTTGAATCGGGGTTGCCCTTTCTTGCCCTCGATCGATTCGAGCAGCGCGGTTTCCTCGCCGCAGATGTACGCACCCCAGCCGTGGGTCGTGTAGCAGTCGAACGAGAACTGCGAACCGAGGATGTTCTTGCCGAGCAACCCGGCGGCGTAGGCTTCGTCGAGGGCCTCCTGGAAGCGCTCGTAGACATCCCAGATTTCGCCGTGGATGTAGTTATAACCGGCCGTCGCGCCGATGGCATAGCCACCGATGATCATGCCCTCGATCACCGCGTGCGGGTTGTAACGCAGCAGATCGCGGTCCTTGAACGTGCCCGGTTCGCCTTCGTCCGAATTGCAGACGATGTACTTCGGCCCCGGCACATTCTTGGGCATGAAACTCCACTTCATGCCGGTCGAAAACCCCGCGCCGCCGCGTCCGCGCAGGGCAGACTTTTTCAGTTCCGCCACGACGGCGTCCGGTGCCATGCCCTCGCTGAGGATGCGGCGCAGCGCTGCGTAGCCGCCGCGGCGCTCGTAGTCGCGCAGGCGCCAGTTGTTCCCATCCAGATCCGCCAGCAGGATGGGATCGATGTGGCGCCCGTGAAAGGTAACCCGATCGCTCATACGCCCCCCTCGCCGTCCGAAGCGGCCCCCTCGACGCGCAAGGATTCGATCAGCGCATCGATCTTTCCGTCATCGTCCAGGAAGCTGCACATCCGCTTGTTGTTGTGCAGGAGCACCGGTGCATCGCCGCAGGCCCCCAGACACTCGCCTTCCACCAGCGTGAAGGAACCGTCGGCGGTGGTCTCGCCGAAGTCGATGCCGAGACGCTCTTTCAGGCGTGCCGCCGCCCGCCCCGCGCCGGACAGCATGCAGGGAAGATTGGTGCACAAGGTCAGCTTGTGGCGGCCGACCGGAGCGCGGTGGAACATGTGATAGAAGGTCGCCACCTCGTAGGCCGCCACCGGCGGCATGCCCAGCAGGTTGGCCACTTCCTCGATCGTCTCGGTCGACAGCCAGCCGAACTCGTCCTGCGCAATGGCCAGCGCGGGAATCACCGCAGACTGCCGCTGTTCCGGCGGGAACTTCTTCGTCTCGCGTTCGATCCGCTGCAACGCGGCTTCGGACAAACGCCGCGGCGCCGGCACGAGCGCGGCCGCCCCCGTTTCCCGGGTGCTGTCGCCGTTCATCGATCGATCTCCCCGAACACGATGTCCTGAGTTCCGATGATCGTCACGGCATCGGCAATCATGTGACCACGCGCCATTTCGTCCAACCCCTGCAAATGCGCAAACCCCGGAGCCCGGATCTTGAGGCGATAGGGCTTGTTGGCGCCATCGCTCACGAGGTAGATGCCGAATTCGCCCTTGGGGTGTTCCACGGCCGCATACGCCTCTCCCGGCGGCACATGAAAACCTTCCGAAAACAGTTTGAAATGGTGGATCAACTCTTCCATGTTGGTCTTCATTCCGACCCGGTCGGGCGGCGCGACCTTGTGGTTGTCGGTGATGACCGGACCCGGATTGGCACGCAGCCAGTCGACGCACTGCTTGATGATGCGGTTGCTCTGCCGCATCTCCTCGATGCGAACGAGATAGCGGTCATAGCTATCGCCGGTCTTGCCCACCGGAATGTCGAATTCGAGGCGGTCGTAGACCTCGTAGGGCTGCTTCTTGCGAAGATCCCACGCGACTCCCGAACCGCGGAGCATCGGCCCGGTGAAGCCCCACGCCAGCGCCTTTTCGGGTTCCACCACACCAATTCCAACCAAGCGCTGCTTCCAGATCCGGTTGTCGGTGAGCAGCGTCTCATATTCGTCGACGAGGGCCGGGAAACGCCGCGTGAAATCATCGATGAAATCGAGCAGCGACCCCTGCCGGTTCTCGTTACGCCGCCGCGCATCCCCTTCGGACCATCCCTGATCGGTACGGTACTGCGGCATCGTGTCGGGCAGATCGCGGTACACGCCGCCCGGTCGGTAATACGCCGCGTGCATGCGCGCGCCCGAGGCCGCCTCATACATGTCGAAGAGGTCCTCACGCTCACGAAACGCGTAGAGGAAGACCGCCATCGCACCCACGTCGAGGGCGTGCCCGCCGATCCATAACAGGTGATTGAGCAGGCGGGTGATCTCGTCGTACATCACGCGGATGTATTGCGCACGGATCGGCACCTCGAGCCCCAGCATGCGCTCGATCGTCATGACGTATGCATGTTCGTTGCACATCATCGAGACGTAGTCGAGGCGATCCATATACGGCACCGACTGGAGGTAGGTACGCGTCTCGGCGAGTTTCTCGGTCGCGCGATGCAGCAATCCGATATGCGGATCGGCGCGGCGAATCACCTCACCGTCGAGTTCGAGCACCAGACGCAGCACCCCGTGCGCCGACGGGTGTTGCGGACCGAAGTTCAATGTGTAATTGCGGATTTCGGCCATGTTTCACTTGTCCTGCGCGTAATGTTCTTCGCGAATCACGCGCGGTGTGTTCTCGCGCGGCTCGATCGTCACCGGCTGGTAGATCACGCGCCGCAACTGCGGGTCATAGCGCATCTCGACACGCCCCGAAACCGGGAAATCGCGGCGGAACGGGTGTCCGACGAAGCCATAATCCGTGAGGATGCGGCGCAGATCCGGATGACCCTCGAACACGATGCCAAAAAGGTCGAAGGCTTCGCGCTCATACCAGCCGGCTGCCGGCCATACCCCGACCAGCGACGCCACCAGCGGAAGATCGTCAGAAGGGCAGAACGCCCGCACGCGCACGCGCCAGTTGTTGGCCAGCGACAGCAGGTGCAGTACCACCGCGAAGCGCCCTTCGGCGACAAGCGTGCCGCGATCGCCGTTGCCATATTCGAGATAGTCGACCCCGCAGAGATCGATGAGCTGCTCGAAACCGAATTGCGGGTCGTCGCGCAGCCGCAGCGACAGCGCCTGCCAGTCGGCGGCACCAACCGTCACGGTCACTTCCCCGCAGGCGACGTCGACCGAAAGCGCCTGCGCACCCAGACCGTCGCGCAAGCGTTGCGCAAGTTCTCCGATTTCATTCATCGTTGGATCACCGGGCAATGGTGTTCGTACGGCGGATCTTGTTCTGCAACTGGATCACTCCGTAGAGCAGGGCCTCCGCGGTCGGCGGGCACCCGGGGACGTAGATGTCGACGGGCACGATGCGATCACAACCGCGCACCACCGAGTACGAGTAGTGGTAATAGCCGCCGCCGTTCGCGCACGACCCCATCGAGATCACCCAGCGCGGCTCGGGCATCTGGTCATAGACCTTGCGCAAGGCGGGAGCCATCTTGTTGCACAGGGTGCCGGCGACGATCATCAGATCCGATTGACGCGGGCTGGGACGAAACACGACGCCGAACCGGTCGAGGTCGTATCGCGCCGCGCCGGCATGCATCATCTCCACCGCGCAGCACGCCAGGCCGAACGTCATCGGCCACAACGAGCCGGTCCGGGCCCAATTGATGACCGCGTCCGCGCTGGTCGTGATGAAACCCTGTTCGAGCTTGCCTTCGATAGCCACCGGTTCAAATCTCCCAGGCGCAAACGGAACCCGTCATTCCCATTCGAGAGCACCCTTTTTCCACTCGTAAAGGAACCCGATGGTGAGGATGCCGAGAAAGATCATCATCGACCAAAAGCCCACACTCCAGTGCCCAAGCGAACCGACCGATGCAGCCCAAGGGAACAGGAATGCCACTTCCAGATCGAACAGAATGAAGAGAATCGCGACGAGGTAGTAGCGCACGTCGAACTTCATGCGCGCATCCTCGAACGCTTCGAATCCACACTCGTAGGGCGAGAGCTTTTCGGGATCCGGACGATGCGGGCCGACCAATGCCCCGAGCGCCATCGGCGCCACGCCGATCACGGCGCCGACGACGAGAAAGATCAGTACCGGAAGATAGGTTCCGAGATCCACAAGTCACCCGTTCCTCTGGCCCGCGCACGCCGCCTTCCGATTCATCGGGGCGTGAACGGGCCTTTCGCAGCCCAAAATCCGACACGAGCCGCCGAGGTTCCTCCTTCGGCAAGCTCCCCCTCCGTCGCCTGCAATCTTTTTCGGACGATCGCCGTAGCGATGCCCGCGAGCAAGTCGACGCCTACGGCGCGGCCAGCCACCCTCCGGGGTGTTTTCTTGCCGCGCGCACGTTTGATGGACATCATGCCGATCAAACGCAATGAAAACCACTTACCCCAACCTGCACTCCCGGGATCCTCATCCCTTCCGGAGTTGCAGATCCACGGTACCGCGCCACGTTGGTGCCGACGGCGAGACTCGAACTCGCACGGCTTGCGCCGCCACCCCCTCAAGATGGTGTGTCTACCAATTCCACCACGTCGGCAAATTGGCGCGGAATTCTACCCCGAATTGGTTACCCTACTTCGGAATCTCCGTGCTTTTCTCTTTCCCCGCGTTGGCGGCGCTGCCATTCTTCGGCATCGACGCGCCGCCGTTCTTCGCTCCGGCCGGCACCCCAGGCACGGCGCCATCGCCGGTCGACCGGTAGCCGCTCATCACGCCGCCGACCGCCTGGTGACGACCCAGCATCGACGTCGACGTATACGCCAGGCCAACCGTCGCGAGAAAGAAAATCGTCGCGGCAACCGCGGTGCTGCGCGACAGGAAGTTTGCCGATCCGGTGGCCCCGAACAGGCTTCCCGACGCCCCGCCGCCAAAGGCCGCGCCCATGTCGGCGCCCTTGCCGTGCTGCAGCAGGACCAGAATGACGACCGCGACCGCGCACAGCACCTGCACGACGATCAACAGATTTCCGAGCCATCCCATCGTTTCCGTCTCCGTCAGATCGCGGCCGCGCAAATGGCGAGAAAATCCGCCGCAACCAGCGATGCCCCACCGATCAGGCCGCCGTCGATATCCGATTGCCGGAAAAGCTCCGCAGCATTCCCGGGCTTGACGCTGCCGCCATAGAGCAGGCGCGTCGCCTCGGCGGCCCCGGCATCCCGCTCCGCCAGGCGCGCACGGATCGCGGCATGGACTTCCTGGGCCTGTTCCGGCGTCGCCGTACGCCCGGTTCCGATCGCCCAGACCGGTTCGTAGGCAATGGCCCCGCCGACGAGTTGCGCGGGCGCGCAATGCGCCAGCACGGCATCGAGCTGCGCGGCAACGACCTCCTGTGTCCGCCCCGCTTCGCGCTGCGCCAGGGTCTCCCCGACGCAGACGATCGGGCGCAGCCCCCCTGCGAACGCGCGCGCGGCCTTGGCGCCGACCAGATCGTCGCCCTCGCCGTATGCCGCCCGGCGCTCGGAGTGGCCGACGATCACCCACTTCGCGCCGGCATCGACGAGCATCTCGGCCGTCACCTCGCCGGTCCAGGCGCCGGCCGTCCGGTCGCTGAGATTCTGCGCACCCGCCTCGGCCGCCGTTCCCGCCAGCCCTTCGACCACCTGGGACAGATAGACGAACGGCGGACACACCACCGTCTCACACGCGGGCAGCGCATCGCGGAACCCATGCAGCCAGCGCGCGTTCTCCGCGCGGCTGCCGTTCATCTTCCAGTTGGCCGCGACCAGCTTGCGACGCATGCTCATCGATCGAATCCCCCTCACCACGGCCCTCTCCCCGCCGGGGAGAGGAATACCGTTACGCCGCGGGCGCGGCCCCTTCCGCTCCGACTGCCTTCATCGACAGGCGGACACGACCCTTCTCGTCGGCCTCGATCACCTTGACCTTCACGACCTGACCTTCCTTGAGGTAGTCGCTGACCTGGTTCACGCGCTCGTTGGCGATCTGGGAGATGTGCAGAAGCCCGTCCCGGCCCGGCAGCAACTGGACGATCGCGCCGAAGTCGAGCAGGCGCAGCACCGTACCGTCGTACACCTTGCCGACTTCGACCTCGGCCGTGAGTTCCAGGATCCGGCGCTCGGCCTCGCGACCCCGCTCGAGGTCGACGCTGGCGATCGTGATCGAACCATCGTCCTCGATGTCGATCTGGGTGCCGGTTTCCTCGGTCAGCGCGCGAATCACCGCGCCGCCCTTGCCGATCACGTCGCGGATCTTCTCGGGGTTGATCTTGAGCCGGATCATGCGGGGCGCGAACTCCGACAGTTCCCCGCGCGAAGCGGTGATCGCGTCATGCATCTTGCCGAGGATGTGGGTACGGCCTTCCCGCGCCTGCGCAAGGGCGACCTGCATGATTTCCTTGGTGATGCCTTCGATCTTGATGTCCATCTGCAGGGCGGTCACGCCCGCACTGGTTCCGGCCACCTTGAAATCCATGTCGCCGAGGTGATCCTCGTCGCCCAGGATGTCGGTCAGCACCGCAAAGCGCCCGCCTTCCTTGATGAGGCCCATCGCGACGCCCGCCACGTGCGCCTTGACGGGAACGCCGGCGTCCATCAGCGCCAGACAGCCGCCGCAGACCGAGGCCATCGACGAGGAGCCGTTGGATTCGGTGATCTCGGAGACCACCCGGATCGAGTATTGGAAATCTTCCGGCGCCGGCAGCACCGGCACCAGGGCGCGCTTGGCCAGTCGGCCATGGCCGACTTCCCGCCGCTTGGGCGTGCCGACGCGGCCGCATTCGCCGGTCGCGAACGGCGGCATGTTGTAGTGCAGCATGAAGCGATCGCGATACTCGCCCTGCAGCGCATCGATGATCTGCTCGTCCTGCTTGGTTCCCAGGGTGGCAACCACGAGGGCCTGCGTCTCTCCGCGCGTAAACAGCGCGGAACCATGGGTGCGCGGCAGCACGCCGAGGCGAATTTCGATGGGACGGACCGTGCGCGTGTCGCGCCCGTCGATCCGCGGCTCGCCCGCCAGGATCTGATTGCGAACGATCTTGGCCTGCATGTCGAAGAGGATCGCATCGAGGGCGCGCTCGTCGACCGCCGTTCCGGACGCCGCGGCATCTTCCGCGAGCTTCGCGCGCACCGTCGATTCGACTTCCTTGAGCTTCTGCGAACGCGCCTGCTTGCTGCGGATCTGATAGGCCTCGCGGTAGCCCGGACCAGCCAGTTCCTCGAGGCGGGCATGCAGCGCTTCATTGCGCGCCGGCGCCTGCCAATCCCAGACCGGCTTGCCCGCGTCGGCAACGAGGTCGTGGATCGCGTTGATCACGGCCTGCATCTGTTCGTGGCCGTACATGACGGCGCCCAGCATCACGTCTTCCGGCAGCTGGTCGGCTTCGGATTCGACCATCAACACGGCACGCTCGGTGCCCGCGACGACCAGATCCAGGCGCGACTGCTTCAGTTCCGCCGCGCTCGGATTGAGCACGTACTGGCCGTCGATGTAACCGACGCGCGCGGCGCCGATCGGCCCGTTGAACGGGATCCCGGAAATCGCCAACGCGGCCGAGGTGCCGATCATTGCGGGAATGTCGGGATCGATCTCGGGATCGACGGACACGACGTGGATGACGACCTGCACTTCATTGAAGAAGCCGTCCGGAAACAGGGGACGGATCGGCCGGTCGATCAGCCGCGAGGTCAGCGTCTCCTTCTCGGAGGGACGGCCTTCGCGCTTGAAGAACCCGCCGGGGATCTTGCCCGCCGCATAGGTTTTCTCGATGTAATCCACGGTCAGCGGAAAGAAATCCTGGCCGGGCTTGGCCTGGTTGGCGGCCACCACCGTCGCCAGCACCACCGTATCGCCCACCCACGCCATCACTGCGCCGGTGGCCTGGCGCGCGATTTCCCCGGTTTCCAGCCGAACCGTGTGCTTACCGTACTGGAACGTCTTGGTCACTTTGTCAAACACGTTTGCATTCCTTTCGCGAATTCCGTCGCAGCCGGTCCGTCATCCGATTTTCGCGGCAAACCCGTCGCCCGCCCGCGCGCGGGAAATCCCGTGGGAACATCCCGCTTCGAACGCTGCGACGCCGAGGACGGCGCACGGAGAAGCGGGAGCGACGCCGAGGTCGGACACCGGCCGCGTCCTTACTTGCGCAGACCCAGACGCTCGATCAGGCCCTTGTAGGCCTCGGGGTTGCGGCCCTTGAGGTAGTCGAGCAACTTGCGGCGGCGGCTGACCATCTTGAGGAGGCCGCGGCGCGAGTGGTGATCCTTCACATGGGCCTTGAAGTGTTCGGTGAGTTCGTTGATGCGCGCGGTCAGAAGGGCGACCTGGACTTCCGGGGATCCGGTGTCATTGGCGGCGCGTTGATACTTGGCGACGATGTCGCCCTTGTTGATGTCGGAGACAGCCATGATGCTTCCTTTACATTCGACAGGCGGACACGGAAGGAATGCCGTGCCGTGGGAACCGCCGATTATATGACGATTTCGGTCACGACGCCCGCGGGATCGGCCGGCCGCCGGGGCCGGCGGCGATGCCGATCGTCACGACCGGACCGGGATTCGCGTGAAACTCGCAACGACGTCATTGCGAGGGCAAAGCCCGAAGCAATCCAGCCGCCCGCTGGATCGCCACGGCCCTGCGGGCCTCGCGATGACGCGGTTGCGGGTTGCGGGCCTCGCGATGACGCGGTTGCGGGTTGTGGGCCTCGCGATGACGCGGTTGCGGGTTGCGGGCCTCGCGATGATGCGGTTGCGGGTTGCGGGCGTCGCGATGACGCGGTTGCGGGTTGCGGGCCTCGCGATGACGCTGGCGCTTCTGCGTTCGGGGCGGCACACGCTGCCATGCCCGTTAGGGCGTCATCGAGATCTGCGGATCGATCCGCTCGTCGGTGGTGTAGAGCTTGTTGAGCGCGTTGAAATAGGCCTTGGCCGAAGCGGCGACGATGTCGAGATCGGCGCCCACGCCATTGACGATGCGCCCGCCACGGGCCAGGCGAACGGTGACCTCGCCCTGCGATTCGGTTCCGGTGGTAATCGCGTTGACCGAGAAAAGCAGCAGTTCCGAACCGCTCCCCACTCGACTCTCGATCGCCTTGAACACCGCGTCGACCGGGCCGTTGCCCTCCGACGCCGCGCGTTCCTCCCGCCCCGCGACCGCGAAATGCACCTCGGCGCTGGGCCGGCCGCCGGTCTCGGACCGCTGCGAAATCGAGCGGAACTGGAACCGCTCCCGCTGCTGCCCCCCTTCCTCCCCGGAAAACAGCGCCTGGATGTCCTCGTCGAAGATCTCCGCCTTGCGGTCGGCCAGGTCCTTGAAGCGGGAGAACGCCGCTTCCATCTCGGCATCGCTCGCCACCGGGATGGCCAATTCCTGCACCCGCTGCTTGAACGCGTTGCGGCCGGACAGTTTGCCCAGGACGATGCGGTTGGCGCTCCAGCCCACGTCTTCGGCCCGCATGATCTCGTACGTCTGGCGCGACTTGAGCACGCCGTCCTGGTGGATCCCGGACGCATGCGCAAACGCATTCGCGCCGACCACCGCCTTGTTGGGCTGCACCGGGAACCCGGTGATATTCGACACCAGGCGCGACGCCGGGACGATCTGCGTCGTATCGATGCGCGTCTCCACCGCGAAGACGTCGCGGCGCGTGCGTACCGCCATGACGACTTCCTCGAGGGCCGTGTTGCCGGCACGCTCGCCAAGGCCGTTGATGGTGCATTCGATCTGGCGCACGCCGTTCAACACGCCGGCAAGCGAATTGGCCACCGCCATGCCGAGGTCGTTGTGGCAGTGCACCGACCAGACCGCCTTGTCCGAGTTGGGAATCCGCTCGCGCAAGGTGCGCAACAGTTCGCCGTATTGGGCCGGCACCGCGTAGCCGACGGTGTCCGGAATGTTGACCGTGGTCGCGCCTTCCGCGATCGCGAGCTCGAGCACCCGGCAGAGGAAATCGAGCTCCGAACGGCTCGCATCCTCGGCGGAGAACTCGACGTCATCGGTGTGCTGGCGCGCCAGGCGCACCGCCGCGCGGGCATGCTCGAGGACCTGCTCCGGCGCCATGCGGAGCTTCTTCTCCATGTGCAGCGGCGAGGTCGCGATGAAGGTATGGATGCGCCGCGAGGCCGCCGGCGCCAGCGCCTCCGCGGCGCGCAGGATATCCCGCTCGTTGGCACGCGACAGGGAGCAGACGGTGGAATCCTTCACTGCCGCCGCGATCGCGCGCACGGCCTCGAAGTCGCCGTTGCTCGCCGCCGCGAATCCGGCCTCGATGACGTCCACGCGCAGGCGTTCCAGCTGCTTGGCGATGCGCAGCTTCTCGTCGCGGGTCATGGACGCGCCGGGGCTTTGCTCGCCGTCGCGCAGGGTCGTATCGAAAATGATCAATCGGTCCATAGCGGAAGTATCTTAACTCTCCGGCCCCGCCGACGTGGACCGGACGGGGTTGGGCTGGCCGCGCCACCACAGCCACGCCCAGTACAGGTAGCCGGAAATCGCGTAACAGCAGAACAGCGCGAACAGGACAATGGGCGGATTCGACGAAACGAAGAATATGCCGAGGACGATCACGATCATGACCCAGAACGGCACGCTGCGCGCGAGGTGGAAGCTTTTGCCGCTATAGAACGGCACGCTCGAAACCATCGTCAGCCCGGCATAGACCGTGACCAGGAACAGGGTCCAGGGAAACCATGCCTCGCGAATGGGAAATCGGTTGTCGACCGCAAGCCAGACGAACCCGGCGACCAGCGCCGCCGCCGCCGGACTCGGTAGCCCCTGGAAGAACCGCTTGTCGACGACGCCGATGTTGGCATTGAACCGCGCGAGCCGCAGCGCGGCACCGGCGCAGTACACGAACGCACCGGCCCAACCCCAGCGCCCGAGGTCGTGCAGCACCCATTCGTAGGCGATCAGCGCCGGCGCGACCCCGAACGACGTCATGTCGGAAAGCGAATCGTACTGTTCGCCGAATGCGCTCTGGGTGTTGGTGAGCCGCGCGACGCGACCATCCATGCCGTCGAGCACCATGGCGAAGAAGATCGCGATGGCGGCGCGCTCGAAATTCTGGTCCATCGCCTGGACGATGGCAAAAAACCCGGCGAACAGCGCCGCGGTCGTGAACAGGTTCGGGAGCAGATAGATGCCGCGCCGCCGATGCGCGGCGCGGGCGCCGCCGAAATCCTCCGACGGCCCCGAGGGCGAACCCGGGAGGTGGCGTTTCCGGTGCCGCAAACGCCCGGTCATGTCAGCCTTGCAACTCCGCCAGGATGGTCGTGGTCGCGCGGACGATGTCCCCGACCGCGACCCGCGGCCGCGCGTCGGTCGGCAGATATACGTCGACCCGCGAACCGAACCGGATGAACCCATAGCGCTGACCGCGGGCCAGCGCGTCACCCGGCTTGACGTAGCAGAGGATGCGGCGGGCGATCAGGCCGGCAACCTGCACCACCGTCAACTGGATGCCACCCGCGGTGCGCAACACCAGCGCATTGCGCTCGTTCTCCGTCGACGCCTTGTCCAGGTCGGCATTGACGAAGCGGCCGGGCCGGTACTCGACCCGCTCGACCACCGCGTCGACCGGCGCGCGGTTGCTGTGGACGTTGAACACGTTCATGAATACGCTGATGAGCAACGAATCCCGATCCAGCGCCGGATCGCGCACGACCTGGATGCGGACGATGCGCCCGTCCGCCGGCGACAGCACCGCCGCCGGCAATTCGGGGATCGGACGCGGCGGATCGCGGAAGAACTGCAGCACGAAAACCGCCAGCACCCAGAACGGTGCCGACCACCACCCGCCCGCAAGCACGGAGATCAGCGCGGCGAGGAGGATCGAAGCGGCCAGGAACGGCCACCCCTCGCGCGCGATGATCGGATGCGGATATCCCCGAACCGGGTTCGTCATCTCGTCTTCAGTTCTTGCTTTGATCGACCAGACGATTCGCGCGGATCCACGGCATCATCGCCCGCAGCTTCTCGCCGACCTGCTCGATCGGGTGCTCGGCCGTCAGGCGGCGGCGGGCCGTGAGCGTGGGAGCGCCGGCGCGGTGCTCCAGGATGAAGCTCTTGGCGTACTCGCCGGTCTGGATGCGCTCGAGCGCCTTGCGCATCGCCGCGCGCGACTGCTCGTTGACCACCTCGCCGCCGGTGACGTACTCGCCATACTCGGCATTGTTGGAGATCGAGTAGTTCATGTTGGCGATGCCGCCCTCGTAGATCAGGTCGACGATCAGCTTCAGCTCGTGCAGGCACTCGAAGTAGGCCATTTCGGGAGCGTACCCGGCCTCGACCAGGGTCTCGAAGCCCGCCTTGATGAGTTCCACCGTGCCGCCGCACAGCACCGCCTGTTCGCCGAACAGATCGGTCTCGGTCTCTTCGCGGATCGTCGTCTCGATCACGCCGGCCTTGCCGCTGCCGATGCCGCAGGCGTAGGACAACGCCAGGTCACGGGCCTGGCCGGAACGGTCGGCATGGATCGCGATCAGCGCCGGAACGCCGCCGCCCTGCGCATAGGTGCCGCGGACGGTGTGGCCGGGCGCCTTGGGGGCGATCATGATCACGTCGAGGTCCGCGCGCGGCTGCACCTGCGCGTAATGCAGGTTGAAGCCATGGGCGAAGGCAAGCGCGGCACCCTGCTTCATGTTGGGTTCGATGGCGGAGCGGTACACCTCGCCGTGGTTCTCGTCGGGCAGCAGGATCATGACGAGATCGGCCTCGCGCACCGCGTCACTGATCTCCTTGACGTCCAGGCCGGCGGCAACCGCCTTGTTCCAGGAAGCCCCGCCCTTGCGCAGCGCCACCGTGACCTTCACGCCCGAGTCGCGCAGGTTGAGCGCGTGGGCATGGCCTTGCGAACCATAGCCGACAATGGCGACGCGCTTCGACTGGATCAATGCCAGATCGGCGTCCTTGTCGTAGAAAACTTTCATTCATTTCTCCTGATTGATAAGCTGCACCAATAGTTCCAACCCTCACCCCCACCCCCTGCCGCTCGCGGACGAGGGGAAGGCCGCATCACACCCTCAGCACCCGTTCGCCGCGTCCAATCCCGGAACTGCCGGTGCGGACCGTCTCCAGGATCGCCGTGCGATCGAGCGCGCGCAGGAACGCATCGACTTTGTCGGTCGCTCCCGTCAACTCGATGGTGTACGTCTTGTCGGTGACGTCGACGATGCGGCCGCGAAAGATGTCGGCCATGCGCTTCATTTCCTCGCGCTCCTTGCCGACCGCCCGCACCTTCACCAGCATGAGTTCGCGCTCGGTGTAGTCGGCCTCCGTCAGATCCACCACCTTGACCACCTCGATGAGCCGGTTCAGGTGCTTGGTGATCTGCTCGATCACGTCGTCGGACCCCATCGTGACGATCGTCATGCGCGACAGCGAGGCATCCTCGGTCGGCGCCACCGTCAGCGTTTCGATGTTGTAACCGCGCGCGGAGAACAGCCCGACCACCCGGGACAGCGCACCCGGCTCGTTTTCCAGCAGAACCGAAATGACGTGCCGCATCAGAGTTCCTCCGCGCCGAGCAGCATCTCGGTCAGCCCTTTGCCCGCGCGCACCATCGGCCATACGTTTTCGCTCGAGTCGGTGATGAAATCGAGGAACACCAATCGGTCGCGGTAGGTCGTGAACGCCTCGCGCAGGGCCGGTTCGACGTCCGCCGGCCTTTCGATCCGCATGCCGACGTGCCCATATGCCTCGGCCAGGCGGACGAAATCCGGCAGCGCGTCCATGTACGACTCCGAATAGCGGCTGCCGTACTCGATCTGCTGCCATTGCCGCACCATGCCGAGATAACGGTTGTTCAGGTTGATGATCTTGGGGGTCAGACGATACTGCTTGCAGGTCGACAACTCCTGGATGTTCATCTGGATGGAGCCCTCGCCGGTGATCACCGCGACCTGCGCGCCCGGATTGGCCATCTGCACCCCCATCGCATAGGGCAGGCCGACCCCCATCGTCCCCAAGCCGCCGGAATTGATCCAGCGCCGCGGCTTGTCGAACCGGTAGTACTGCGCCGCCCACATCTGGTGCTGCCCGACGTCGGACGTGACGAAGATGTCGCCGCCCGTCAGGTTCCAGAGGGTCTCGACGACATGCTGCGGCTTGACCACCGTCTCGCTGCGCTCGTAGCGCAGGCAATCCTGCGACCGCCATGTGCCCAATTGCTCCCACCAGGCGCCGATCGCACCCGCGCCGCCGCCCGACGCATCGACCTGGGCCAGGATTTCGGCAAGCACCTCGCGCACGTCACCGACGATCGGCACGTCCACCTTGACGCGCTTGGAAATCGACGACGGATCGATGTCGATATGGATGATCTTGCGGGGGTTCTGCGCGAAATGTCCGGGGCTGCCGATCACCCGGTCGTCGAATCGCGCCCCCACCGCGAGCAGCACGTCGCAATGCTGCATCGCAAAATTCGCTTCGATCGTCCCGTGCATGCCCAACATGCCGAGGAACTTCTTGTCCGAGGCGGGATAGCCGCCCAGCCCCATGAGCGTGCTGGTGCACGGGAATCCCAGCCGGTCGACGAGGCGCCCGAGTTCCTCCGTGGCGTTCGAGAGAATCACGCCGCCGCCGGTATAGATGAGCGGCCGCTCGGCGGCCAGCAGAAGCTGCACCGCCTTCTTGATCTGGCCCATGTGGCCCTTGATCACCGGGTTGTAGGACCGCAGGTGCAATTCGCGCGGATACGAGAACGCGTGCCGCGCGACGGTGATGTCCTTGGGAATGTCGACCAGGACCGGGCCGGGACGACCGCTCTGCGCGATGTGGAACGCCTTGCGGATCGTCGGCGCCAGATCGGCGACGTTCTTGACCAGGAAGTTGTGCTTGACGCAGGGCCGCGTGATGCCGACCGTATCGCACTCCTGGAACGCGTCCTGGCCGATCGCATGGGTCGGCACCTGACCGCTGATGATCACCAGCGGGATCGAATCCATGTACGCCGTGGCGATGCCGGTGACCGCGTTGGTCGCGCCCGGGCCGCTGGTGACGATCGCCACGCCGACCTTGCGGCTCGACCGCGAATACGCGTCGGCGGCATGAACCGCCGCCTGCTCGTGGCGCACCAGGATGTGCTGGAAGAAATCCTGCTGGAAAATCGCGTCGTAGATGTACAGTACGGCGCCGCCCGGATAGCCGAATACGTGGCGCACCCCTTCCTCGCGCAGGCAGCGGACGAGGATCTCGGCGCCAGTCAGCAAATCGGTTTCGGGAGATGGCGCAGCGGCCGCGGCAGTCGCGGGGGAGAAGGAAACGGCGGGCGCCGATTCCGGCACAACGGATCGCATGGGGAATCCTCTCAAGATCCTGCTGGAGATTGATCGGACGCCGTTCCATACCCGCTCGTGACGGGCGGTGCGGCGAAAGCTTGTTACGATAGCGCGTCGCACCAATTTGCGCAAACGCCGGAGTTCTCGTTTCCCCCCTGCATGGCAACCCGCGTCGAACTCTCGGACTTCCTGGCCGGTGCCGAGCGTCGGGCATTCAAGCAGGCGATGTTCGCCGTGCGCGACGCCGACCATGCCCTGGACATCGTCCAGGACGCCATGTTCAAACTGGCGGAAAACTACGCCGACCGCCCCGTCCCGGAACTTGGGCCGATTTTCGCCCGCATCGTCCAGAACGCCATCCATGACTTCTTCCGCCGCCAGAAGGTCCGGTCGACCTGGGTGACCCTCTTCTCGGCACTGTCCTCGAGCGAGGAGGATGCCGATCCGCTGGCGATCCTCGATGCGAGCGACGGGCGAACGACGGAAAGCGCGGCGGAAACCGTGGAACGCGAGCAGATCGTGCGCATCATCGAGGAAGAGCTTGGCCGCTTGCCGCCCCGTCAACGGGAAGCATTCGTGCTGCGTTACTGGGAAGACCTCGATGTCGCGGAAACCGCGGCGGCGATGAAGTGTTCCGAGGGCAGCGTCAAGACGCATTGTTCCCGCGCGACCCAGGCGCTGGCAAAATCCTTACGGGCACGGGGAATCACGCTATGAATGAAGCCGACTTCGCCTATCGCATCCGTCAGGCCCTCGATGAGGGCGCGGACGCGCTCGACTATCCGGTGCGGATGCGCCTGCAGAAGGCCCGGCGGGCTGCGCTCGACCGGATCGCCCCCCGGCAGGCGGCCCCGGAAGCGACGTGGGTCTGGGTGCCCGCCCTGCAGGGAGACGGCACGGCGGGCGCGGCCGGAGGGCCCGAATCCCGCGCATCCGCGTGGGTCTGGCGCGCGGGATGGATCCTCCCCATCCTGGCGCTGGCGCTGGGTATCCTCGGAATCCAGCAATGGCAGAACGAACGCATGATCGCCCGGACGGCGGACATCGACCTTTCCCTGCTGCTCGACGACACCCCGATCGCGACCCTCGCCCACCAGGGGTTCGGTGAATACCTGCGGCGCAACCTGCAGACGCCGATTCCGGAAATCGCGCCGCCGGCCGCCGCTCCGACCGCAAATGCCGCGCCCTCCGCCCTGCCGGCCGCCCCTCCGAACCCGCCGGCAGGTCCATGAAGCGCCCGGGCCGGCGGTTCGCCACCGCGCTGTTCCTGTCCCTGCTGATCGCGGGGACGTCCGTGCCCGCCGCGCGGGCCGATGCGCCCCCGGTGATGATCCGGGTCTCCGTGCTCGAAGGGCCGACATGGTCGGCCCTGACGCCGGCGCAACGCGACGCCCTCTCGCCGCTGGCATCGGTATGGAACCGGCTCGACGCCAACCGCAAGCGGAAGTGGCTGCGAATCGCCGCGCAGTACCAGAACCTGTCGCCCGAGGGCAAGGCGCGCATGCATGCGCGCATGCCGCAACTGATCCGGCTTACGCGGGAACAGCGGATCACCGCGCGCAAAAATCTCGAACGGGCCTACTCCCTGCCTGCCGAACGCCGCCAGGCGCTCACCCGCGGCTTCCAGCACCTTTCCGATGCGCGCAAGCGCCAATTGGCGGAATGGTCGCGCAAGCGGCGGAAGATGCCGCCGCCGCGGCCCGGCACGTCCCGGCACCCCCGGTTCAAGGCGGCGCCGGACGAAGTCGACACCGCCCACGGAAGCTGGTGACTGGGGTCCTTACGGCAAATCCGGTACACTTTTGCCTTTTTCCGGCCGTGTTTTTCGGCCTATTCCCGATCAGGTTGCCAGATGACTCACGTAGTTACCGAATCGTGCATCCGCTGCAAGTACACCGATTGCGTCGACGTCTGCCCGGTCGATTGCTTCCGCGAGGGTCCGAATTTTCTCGCCATCGACCCCGATGAGTGCATCGACTGCGCGGTCTGCATTCCGGAGTGCCCTGTCAACGCGATTTATGCCGAGGAGGACGTGCCCGCCGACCAGCAGCAGTTCGTGGCGATGAACGCCGAACTCGCGAAGAAGTGGCCATCCATCACGCGCATGAAGGCGCACTCGCCGGATGCGGACGAGTGGAAGGATGTGAAGGATAAACTGCAGTACCTGAAACGCTAAGGCGTCCAGGGAGCATTCCAGAGGCTCCGGAACGGTCGGCGCGAGCCGACGCGGGTCCTTTTTCCGAAGGAGGAGACGATGCATTTTTCCAAGAAGGCCGTCGCGGCAGTGGCTACACTGAGCCTGCTGGGTGCGAGCATCCCGCTGCCCGCGCAAGCGGCGCTGGTCGGCACCGAACAGGTGCTGCACGCCGACAGTTCGGCGCGGCAGCATATCCGCTCCTGGCTGGCACGCCAGGACGTGCGCAAGGTTCTGCTCGCCAACGGCGTCGATCCGGCGCAGGTTCAGGCGCGCGTCAACGCACTCACCGATCACGAAGCGCAGGACTTCGCCCAGCGCATCGATCAGCTCCCGGCGGGCGGCGGCGTGCTGGAGATCCTGTTTGCCGTGTTCGTGATCCTGCTGATCACCGACATCCTTGGTCTCACGAAGGTATTTCCGTTCACCCGGTCGCTTCATCATTGAGCGGGAAATGGCGCGCCCGGGCCGACCGTTGACGGCAGATGCCGTCCGGTTCGTGCGCGCGCTTGCACTGACCGCGACGGCGCTGCTCGTCGCCGCCTGTGCCACGCCGCAGACGGACGCGGTCCGGGCGTCGATGCGCGGGACGCACGACACGCTCGGGATCGATCCCGCACACGACCTCGGCGACCACGTCCCGTACTACGCCCAGGAAAAGGATCAGTGCGGGCCGGCGGCACTGGCGATGGTCCTGGGCGCAACCGGTTCCCGGATCACCCCCGATTCGGTGCGCGCGTCGGTGTTCACGCCCGGGCGCCATGGCTCGTTTGCACCGGAAATGCTCGCCGCGGCACGGCGGCAGGGCCGGCTCGCGGTGCAGCTCCCACCCCGTCTGGACGCCGTCCTGCGGGAAGTCGATGCGGGCAATCCGGTGATCGTGCTGCAGAACCTCGGGCTGGCGATCTATCCGGTCTGGCATTACTCTGTGGTCGTCGGATATGACGTTCCGGCCGGCGTCATCTGGCTGCGATCCGGTCCGGAACCGCACGAAGGCATGTTCATGGAGGTCTTCGAGCACACCTGGGACCGCAGCGGCGACTGGGCGATGGTCGCCACCGACCCGCGCCGGCTCCCCGTCACGCCGTCCCTCGACGCCCTCCTCGACGCGGCGGCTGCGCTCGAGCGCGTCGACGTGCGGGCCTCGCACCGCGCCTACGCCGCCCTCACGCGGCGGGCGCCACGGAGCTACGCCGCGTGGATGGGTCTGGGCAACAGCGCCTTCGAGATGGATGATCCGGCCGACGCGGTCACGGCATTCCGGCGGGCGGTCGCACTGGAGCCGGCCGCGGCGGATGCCTGGAACAACCTGGCAGCATCGCTGCTGGCACAACATCGCATCGCCGGCGCGCGCGCGGCAATCGCGCGGGCGTTGGCGCTCGGAGGCGCCCACCACGACCTGTACCGGCAAACCGCCCGGGAAATCGATCGGGCAGGGAAAACGCCTTGAGCGCTCGGGAACCGGGCGACGAGACCCCGTGCCGCCCCGCCCCCCCGGCGCCAGCGGCCGCGCCCATCACCGGACGCACGGTGGACCCCGCCGTACCCGACTGGCATGCGCATCGCTTCCTCGGGCTTGCCCGCATCGACGAACCGCGCTGCATCGGCTGCATGCTCTGCATCCGCGCATGCCCTGTCGATGCGATCGTCGGCACTGCGCGGCGCATGCATACCGTGCTGGCGGCGGAATGCACCGGCTGCGGCCTGTGCCTGGCCCCCTGTCCGATGGACTGCATCGCGCTGACGCCCACGCAGCCTCCCCGCGTCTGGACGCGGGGTGATGCGCTGCGCGCGGACGCCCGGACGCAGGCACGAACGCAACGCATCGCGCGGGAAGGCCGGGAGCCGGCGAAACGCAGGCCCGCGGCCGCGAGCCTGCCTGCACAGGAAGGCGCAACGCTCGGCGCGGAGGAGATCCGGCAGGGCCGCCACATCCTGCGGCAGGCAATGGAACGCGCGCGCGCGCGCCGGGCCGCCCGATGACGCCGCGCAAGATCCGGGAGATGTTCGCGGCGTTCGCCCGTGCCAACCCGCACCCCGAAAGCGAGCTGCACTATTCCACGCCCTTCGAGCTGCTCGTCGCGGTCGTGCTCTCGGCGCAGGCGACCGACAAGTCGGTCAACGCGGCGACGGCGCGACTGTTCCCGCACGCGAACACGCCCGCGGCGATCGCCGCCCTGGGCGAGGAGGCGCTGGCGGCCCACATCCGTACGATCGGGCTCTACCGCGCCAAGGCGCGCAACGTCGTCGCTCTTTCCCGGCAGATCCTCGATCTGCACGGCGGGCAGGTGCCGCGGGATCGCGCCGCGCTGGAGTCCCTGCCGGGCGTGGGCCGCAAGACCGCCAACGTGGTCCTCAACGTCGCCTTCGGGGAACCGACGATCGCGGTCGACACGCACTGCTTCCGCGTCGCCAATCGTACCGGCCTGGCGCCGGGGAAGACCGTGCGGGCGGTCGAAGAAGGACTGCTGCGCGTGGTGCCGGCGCAATACCGCCACCATGCCCACCATTGGCTGATCCTGCATGGACGCTACGTGTGCAAGGCGCGCAAGCCCGAATGCTGGCGCTGCATCGTCGCCGCGCAATGCGAGTACGAGCCGAAGACGCCGGCGCCGAAGTAACGACATGTTCAATCCCTCCCGCGAAGAAGTCCGCCGGTTTTTCTGCGACGCCTGGCGCAAGCATTGCGAAGGCAACATCGCGACGCCGCTGGAAAGCCTGGCGATCGCCTGCATTCAGGATCATCCCGAGTACCACGCGCTGCTCGCCGATGCGGCGCGTGCGCTGGAAATGGATTTCCCCGTGGAGGCGGGGCGCGAGAACCCCTTCCTGCATCTTGCGATGCACCTGACGCTGCGGGAACAGGAATCGATCGATCAGCCGCCGGGAATTCGCGCCCTGCTCGAACAGCTGCGCCGTCGCACGGGCGACGCGCATGCCGCCGCGCATGCCGCAATGGAGTGTCTCGGTGAGGTGGTGTGGCGGACCCAGCGCGGCACCCTTCCCGCAGATCCGATGGCAATCAACGACGCCCTGCTCGAATGCCTGCGGCGGCGGGCGTCCTGACCGCAACCGACGAACGCATCGGGATCCCGCGCCGGATCGGAACGGCCTACGCCGGTTCCCGATGCGCAGTCGGGGTCACCCGCAACACGGCGCCGGCGACGAAGCGCGCGATCGCGTGCTCGGTGACCGACCGGCGTTCGAACGTGCGCCCGGACTCCGTGAGGAATCGATCGAACTCGGCGAGCGCCTGCTCGTAAAGCCCGACATCGCGGTCGAATTCGCGCACGATGCGGTTCACGTGCCGTTCGGCCTCGAAACGAAACGGCTCGCCCTCCACCGCGTCGGCACGGCCGCAAACCGCGACCTGCGCGATGCGGTCCATGAGACGGCGCGCGGGGTGGGTGCTCGACGCGAACCAGCGGCAATCGAGCAAGGCCGCCTTGAGCACCGGGAACTGCAACCGTGCGAGCAGGTCCTGGATCGCCGGCGGGATCTCGGCCGCACGGCGGATATGGGCGAACAGCATGGCCACGATGTCGATCATGCACTGCTCTTCCGGCCGTTCCGCCCGTTCCCTTAGGTGTCCGCGCCAGGTTTCGATTGATCCCGCAGCACTCGCGGCGAAGGTCACGCCGCGGATCCCCTGCAGACCAAGGGCCTGCAATTCGCCCAATGCGGCGAGCAGCGGTTCGCTCGGAAGGAAGTCCGCCGCAAGAGCCTGCGCCCCCGCCTCGTCTCGCGCACCCGCCCGCAGCGCCGCGAGGAATTGCCGCGCCCGGGCCGGATCGGCGCTGCGCGCCGGATCTTCGCCCGGGGGATCCTCCTGCCCGGCCGTACCCTCGCGCCGCGGATCCGCCACCGGCAGGTCGCCGGCCGCGGTCCGGCGGCGCAAGTATGCGATCCAGGACCGCACCCGCTGGTCCTGCCATGTGTCCTGCCGCGCGCCTTGCCGAGCGTCCTGCCGCGCCTGCGGGCGCGGATCGACCCCCTGGAGGCGAAAATGCTCAAGGACGGCATGCTCGATACGCCGGACATCGGCACCGAGATCCCGTTCAAATACGGTCAGGAATGCGACCCAGGCCTGCGGCGCCAGCCCGACGTCCACCGCCGCCTGCATCAGGGCGCCGACGAACACGTCGGGCGCAAAGGGATTGTCGGAAACCGGGAGATCCTCGCAGCCCGACAGAAAACGGACGATGGCCTGCAACTCGCGCAAAGGCTCCTCGGCAGCGATGCGCATGCGCCCCACGATGCGGGCAGCCACCCGATCGACGATGCGGTCCGCCACCCCGTCCCCCGCCACCAGACCCGGAATCGCTGACCCGTGCGGCGTCCGCAAGTCCGGATTGCCGGAGAACAGCCCTGCCACCGCGGCGTCCTGCCGCTCCCGCAAGCGCTGCACATAGGCATCCCGCAGCGCCTCCGACTTGGCCGCCAGCAATCCCCGCACCCAGGGCAGGCTCACGTTGAAATCCCGGACCAGGGAGATCATGTCGCGAACCCGATCGACGATGCCGGAAAACGAAGCCGCCGACAGCCCGGACGCGACCGCCACGGCAGCCCGCAGCACATCCCGGGAATGCTCCGCGTAGCCGTCGGGGAAACCTTCCCCGACGGCGTTCCGCGACAAGTCGGCGTTCTGAATCATTGGCTCGCGAGGGCCATCATGGTGCCCGCCCATGGCAAGGAAGCGTGTAGTGTGCGACGGCAAACCTGAAAATATAATGAAAAAACAGGGGATCGCCCATCAATATGGCATGCCGCGGTCATCCGGACCCCGCAGGCCGTCGACCCACGCCGGCGCCGGCAGACCGAATCGCGCCTCCACCGACCGCGCCGCCGCCGCCAACGCGGCCGCCGGCAAGCTGGATTCGTCGGCGAATGCCAGGACGACATGGTTGCCCTCGGCCGTCGCCGGCAGGCGGACCCAGCGCCCGGAAAATGCCTCATCGAGCGCCCGCAGGCTGTGGCGCAGGCCCCGTCCAAACAGGTTGAACGCCGCCACCCCGCCGTCGCGCAAGGCCCCGCGGCAGGCGGCATAGAAGGGCGCGTCGTCGTACACCGGGCCTTTCGCACCCGCATCGTAGAGATCGACCTGCAGCCAGTCGGCACTTGCCGGGTGGCGGTCGAGATACGCCCGGCCGTCGGCGCGCGCCACGCGCAGGCGGGCATCGTCCGGCGGCAGCGCGAACCACTGCCGTGCGGCGAGGACCACCGCCGGATCGATTTCCACCACGGTGACACGGGAATCCGGCAGGTAACGGTGGCAGAACTTGGTCAGCGCCGCCGCGCCCAGCCCCAGCTGCAGAACGGCACGGGGCCGCGGCGCGAACACCAGCGGCGCCATCATCTGCCGCTGGTATTCGAGCTCCAGGCGGTACGGGTGCGACAGCCGCATCGCGCCTTGCACCCATTCCGTACCGAAATGCAGATAGCGGACCCCGTTCGCTTCCGAGAACGTGATCACATCGAGCCGCGTTCCAGCAGCAGCGCGTTCATGCGTTTGACGAATCCGGCAGGGTCCTCGATCTGCCCGCCCTCCGCGAGGACGGCCTGATCGAGCAGCAGGTTCGCCCAGTCCGCCAGATGTGCCGCATCCTCTCCCTGCAAGCGCTGCACCAGGGCGTGGTGCGGGTTGAGTTCAAGCACCGGAGCCTGCGGCGCGACCTGCTGCCCCGCGGCCTTGAGCATGCGCTGCAGGTGGGCACTCATCGCGTCCTTGTCGACGACCACGCAGGCCGGGGAGTCGGTCAGGCGCATGGTGATCCGCACCTCGGACACGCGCTCGCCCAAGGCCTCCTTCACCCGCGCGACCAGGTCCTTGAACTCGTCCTCGGCTTTCTGCTTTTCTTCCTTCTCCTGCGCGTCGGCCAGGGCGTCGAGCGCAAGGTCGCCCTTTGCCACCGAGCGCAGCGGCTTGCCCTCGAACTCGGTCAGGAAGGACAGCATCCATTCGTCGACGCGGTCGGTCAGCAGCAGCACTTCGACGCCCTTCTTGCGGAAGATCTCCAGGTGCGGGCTGTTGCGCGCGGCCGCCGGCGACTCGCCGGTGGCGTAGTAGATCTCCGTCTGGTCGGGCTTCATCCGGGCGACGTAGTCGGCGAGCGAGGTCGTCCCGTCGCCGGCGGTGGATGCCGTCGTGGAGGAAAACCGCAGCAGCTTGGCGATGCGCTCGGCATTGGCGGAATCCTCACCAATGCCCTCCTTCAGCACCGTGCCGAACTCCGCCCAGAACTTCGCGTAGTCGTCGGCGCGGTTCTGCGCCAGGTCCTCGAGCAACGACAGCACGCGCTTGGTACAACCCTCGCGGATCAGCTTGACGTCGCGGCTTTCCTGCAGAATCTCGCGCGAGACGTTGAGCGGCAGGTCGCTCGAGTCGACGACGCCGCGGACGAAGCGCAGATAGGCCGGCAGCAACTGTTCCGCGTCATCCATGATGAACACGCGCTTGACGTACAGCTTGAGGCCGTGGGTGTGCTTGCGATCCCACAGGTCGAAGGGAGCCTTCGACGGAACATAGAGCAGTTGCACGTACTCGTTACGACCCTCGACGCGGTTGTGGGTCCATGCCAGCGGATCGGAAAAATCGTGGGCGACGTGCTTGTAGAACTCCTTGTACTGCTCGTCGGTGATGTCCGACTTGGCGCGCGCCCACAATGCCGACGCGCGGTTGACGGTCTCCATCTCCGCGGTGGCGCGCAGCTCGTTGGCGTCCTTGTCCCATTCCTCCTTGACCATGCGGATCGGCGTCGCGATGTGGTCGGAGTACCGCGTCAGAATGGATTTGAGCTTCCAGCTCGACAGCAGGTCCTCGTTGCCCTCGCGGCAGTGCAGGATGATGTCGGTCCCGCGGCGCGCGCGCTCCGCCGGCTCGATCGTGAACTCGCCGCCACCGTCGGACTCCCAGCATGCCGCGTCCGCCGCGCCCGCGCGCCGCGAAATCACGCGCACCTTGTCCGCGACGATGAACGCGGAATAGAAGCCCACGCCGAACTGGCCGATGAGCTGGGCATCCTTGCGCTGATCCCCGGTCAACTGCGAAAAGAATTCGCGCGTACCGCTCTTGGCGATCGTACCGAGGTGCTCGATCATCTCGGCGCGCGACATGCCGATGCCATTGTCGGAGATGGTGATGGTCTTCGCATCCTTGTCGTAGCGGACCTCGATCGCGAGTTCCTCCCCGGCCGGAAGCAGGGCGGGATCGGCGATCGCCTCGAAGCGCAGGCGGTCGCAGGCGTCGGAGGCATTGCTCACCAGCTCGCGCAGGAAGATCTCGCGATTGCTGTAGAGCGAATGGATCATCAGGTGCAACAGCTGCTTGACCTCGGCCTGGAATCCGAGTGTCTGGCGCGGGGTCGGGCTCGATGCGGTCGTCTGTTCTTGGTTCATGGCAATTCCTGGTGACAAAAAAAGACCCGCGAACGAGATGGGGACGCGGACGAAAAATTCAAGCGAGCACGTGCACCCCCGCACGCTCCCGCACGCGGGAGAGGGGGAACATCCTGCCCTGGATCACGCGGCGGGGCGGATGCCGGTCACCGTCATCCGGGGACTGAGCGCCGACCCCTTGCGCGCCCGGCTGCCCGCGTAGTCGGCCAGACCCCGACCGGCCACCACCGCATCCACGGCCTTGGCGGACCGCACGGCGACGCCGGAAACCGCGATCCCCGCTGCCGAACAGCTGACCGCGCCGACCATTTTCTCGCCCGCGTCGAGGCCCATGAGCCGGACGCCGCGTCCGCCGCCGGGCTGCGCCTTGATTTCCGCCGCGGGGAACACCAGCAGGCGTCCGTGTTCCGACGCGCAGGCGATCCGATCATGCGTCGCCGGGTCGACAATCGCCGGCCGCAGCGGTTCCGCCCCTTCGTCCAAATTGAGGAACTGCTTGCCGGCCTTCTGCCGGCTCAACAGATCGCCGATCTGGCAGGCGAACCCCATACCCGCGCTGGTGGCCAGCACCAGCGGCGTCGCCGCGGCGCCCGCGACGTAGCCGACCAGGCGCGTCCCGGCTTCCAGCTCGATCATCGCCGTCGCCGGCAAGCCGTCGCCGCGCGCCGAAGGCAGATTGGCGACCGGAATGGTGTAGCAGCGTCCGTTCGATCCGATCGCCACCAGGTGATCGACCGTACGGCACGCGAAGGCTCCATAGAGGGCGTCACCCGCCTTGAAGCCGAACTGCCCCGCATCGTGCCCGTGTCCGCTCCGTGCGCGCACGTATCCCTGCTGCGAAACGATCACCGTCACCGCCTCGTCCAGCACCTTGGCCTCGACGGTCGCGCGCGCCGCCTCCTCCACCAGGGTGCGTCGCGCATCGCCGAAACGGCGCGCATCCTCGTCCAGTTCGCGGCCGACCTGACGCTTGAGCGCGGCATCGGAATCGAGCAGCTTGCGCAGCGACGCCTCCTCCTCGCGCAGCTCGCCCAGCTCCCGCTCCAGGCGGATTCCTTCCAGGCGCGCCAGCTGGCGCAGTCGCATTTCGAGAATGTCCTCCGCTTGCCGATCGGAAAGCCCGAACGCGGCGATCAGGTCGGCCTTGGGTTCATCGGAGTTGCGAATCACCCGGATCACCTCCTCGATCCGCAGCAGCACGGCCTGCCGCCCCTCGAGCACGTGGACGCGGTCCAGGACCCGATCCAGCCGGTGGCGGCTGCGCCGCCGCACCGTCTCGACCCGGAACGCCAGCCACTCGCGCAGGATCTCGAGCAGCGGTTTCTGCCGCGGGCGTCCGTCGCGCCCGATCATCACGAGGTTGACCGGGGCGTTGATCTCCAGGCTGGTGTGCGCCAGCAGGGTATTGACGAGTTCCTGCCGGTCGACCTTGGCGGTGCGCGGCTCGAACACCAGCCGGACCGCCGCATCGCGGCTGGATTCATCGCGCATGCGGTCGAGCACCGCCAGCACCACTTGGCGCGTCTGCTGCTGCTCCGGGGTGAGCGACTTGCGCCCGGCCCGAACCTTGGGATTGATCAGTTCCTCGACCTCTTCCTGCACTCGCCGCGCCGAGGTTCCCGGCGGCAATTCGGTCACGACGAGCTGCCACTGCCCCCGGGCCAGTTCCTCGAACCGCCAGCGGGCCCGCATCTTGAGGCTGCCGCGCCCGGTCTCGTACGCCGCGCGGATCTCCGCCGGGTCCGAAATGAGCTGTCCGCCGCCGGGAAAGTCCGGTCCCCGGACGGATTCGAGCACCGCGTCGAGACCCAGGCCCGGATCCTTCAGCAACGCCTGGGCCGCGGCAACGATCTCGCGCAGGTTGTGCGGCGGAATCTCGGTCGCCATTCCGACGGCGATTCCCGCCGCGCCGTTCAGCAGCACCATCGGCAACCGTGCCGGCAACAGCCGCGGCTCCTCCTGGCTGCCGTCGTAGTTGGCGAGAAACTCCGTGGTCCCCTGGCCGAGTTCATCGAGCAGCGCGCGGGCGATGGGCGTCAGGCGCGCTTCGGTATAGCGCATCGCCGCGGCGGGATCGTCGTCGCGGCTACCGAAATTGCCCTGCCCGTCGATCAGCGGATACCGCAGCGAAAAATCCTGCGCCATGCGCACCAGCGCGTCGTAGGCGGCCTGATCGCCATGCGGGTGATATTTGCCGATCACGTCGCCGACGACGCGCGCCGACTTGACGTGCTTGCCGCCGGGAACGAGGCCCATCGCGTCCATCGCGTACAGGATGCGCCGCTGCACCGGCTTCATGCCGTCGGCGACGTCGGGCAGGGCGCGCCCCTTGACCACCGAGACGGCGTAGTCGAGGTAGGCCCGCTGGGCAAAGTGCGCGAGGCTCAGGCCTTCCGGCGTTTCGGAAGGCGGAGCCGCAAAAAGATCCGGTTGTTCTGCCATGGAGCGTTCAGTTCCCTATTGCACGGAATGCCCGCCGGGGCCGGCGTCGCCGACCGGGCGCGGCGCCGCCGGTCGGGCGCGCTCTGCCAGATGCCGGCGGAGAAAATCCTCGGCCGGCATGGGGCGGGCGATGTAGAAGCCCTGCGCGGAGTCGCAGCCGAGGTGGTGCATCCAGGCTTCCTGGTCGGCGGTCTCGATGCCTTCCGCAGTCACGGTCAGGCCGAGGTTGTGCGCCATGTCGATCACCGCTTTGACGATCGTGAGCGTACGCGCGTTGCGCATGCATTCGACGGTGAAGCTGCGGTCGATCTTGAGCCGGTGGATCGGGAGGTCGCGCAACTGGGCGAGGCTCGAGGAGCCGACGCCGAAGTCGTCGAGCGCCGAGCGCACACCGGCCATCTTCAGCCGATGGAGGTTTTCCTGGGCGAGCGGCGACGAGGAATCGAGGAACCAGGTTTCGGTGATCTCGACCTCAAGTTCCTCAGGCGAGATCTGGAACTCATCGATCGTCTCCAGCACGCTTCGCACGCAACCCGGGCTGCGCAGTTGCACCCCGGAAAGGTTGATGGCAACGGGAGGAAGGTCGAGTCCGACCTGGCGCCACATCTGCCGCTGGCGACAGACTTCCCGCAGCACCCAGTCGCTCAGGCCGTCGATCAGGCCGCTCGCTTCGGCGATCGGGATGAACTCCGCCGGCGAGATGTCGCCCAGTTCCGCATCGTTCCACCGCACCAGCGCTTCGGCTCCTACGAGACGCCGGTCCGGCAGCGACACCTGCGGCTGGTAGAACAGACGAAAATCGCGGGCCTCGCACGCCCGGCGCAGACGCTGCTCGAGACGGATGCGCAGGTCCTTGGCCCGGCCGAGATCGGGAGAGAACCGCGCACAGCGCTGCCCGCCCTCGCGTTTGGCGCGGGCCAGCGCGGCATCGCCCGCCTCCACCAGACTGTCGATGTCGCCGCCATCGGCGGGAAACAGCACGACGCCCGCGGACGCATCGACCTGGATTTCGAGGTTCCCGACCCGCTCCAGGCACTGGATCCCCGCAAGCATCTCGCGCGTGGCATGCATCGCCGCATCCGCGTCCGAGGTGTCCGTCAGCAGGGCCGCGAACTCGTCGCCCCCGCGCCGTCCCAACAGGTTGGGCTCGCGCACGAAATTGCGCAGTCGGGCCGCCACCCCTTGCAGGATGCGATCGCCGACCCGCTGGCCATACACTTCGTTGAGCAGGCGGAATCCGTCCAACCCGATGATCACGAGCGCGCACGGTCGGCTGCGCGCCGAGGCGTCGGCAAGTGCCTGCTGCACCCGCTCGTCGAACGCCTGACGATGCAGCAGGCGGGTGAGGGGCTCCATGATCGCGAGCCGCTGCAGATCCTGCTGCGCGCGGTGCAACTCGGCCGCGGTCTCCTCCGGAACCGGATCAGACATCCGCTTCCACCTCGTTGCCGTGCGCCTCCAGCCAGACGCGGCGCGACGGCGCCTCGCCGCGCGCCATGAGCATCGCCATCGTTTCGACCGTCGCGGCGCGATCGGCGCCCCCCAGGCGGACCGCCTGCAACAGCCGGGTGTCGGGATTCATCGTCGTCTCCCACAATTGTTCGGCGGTCATCTCGCCCAAGCCCTTGAACCGTCCGATCTCCACCGCATCGGAACGCACGCCCTCGTCACGCAGTTTCGCCAGGCAGGAATCGCGCTCGGCTTCGTCGAGGCAATATACCCGCCGCGCCGGACGCTTTCCTTGCGCGGGCACATCGACCCGGAACAGCGGCGGTCGCGCGACGTATACGTGCCCGGCGTCGATGAGGCGCGGGAAGTGGCGGAAGAACAGCGTCAGCAGCAGCACCTGGATGTGGGCGCCGTCGACATCGGCATCGGCCAGAATGCAGACCTTGCCGTAGCGTAGACCGCTCAGATCCGGATCGTCCTGCGGCCCATGGGGGTCGACGCCCAGCGCCACCGCGATGTCGTGCACTTCGGTATTGGCGAAGAGGCGATCGCGCTCGACCTCCCAGGTATTGAGCACCTTGCCGCGTAGCGGCAGGATGGCCTGGAACTCCTTGTTGCGCCCGAGTTTCGCCGACCCTCCGGCCGAATCGCCCTCGACCAGGAACAACTCGTTGCGCCCCACGTCGGTGCTCTCGCAGTCGGTGAGCTTCCCCGGCAGCACGGCGACCGCGGAGCTTTTCCGCTTCTCGACCTTTTGCTGCGCGCGCGTTCGGGCCTGGGCCGCCTGCACCGCGAGCTCGGTGAGGCGGCGGCCGAATTCGGGCTGCTGATTGAGCCAGAACTCGAACTGCGGCCGCACGAACGAGGCGACCAGCCGAACCGCATCGCGGCTGTTCAGCCGCTCCTTGATCTGCCCCTGGAACTGCGGATCGAGCACCTTCGCGGAGAGTACGAAGCTCGCGCGGGAGAAGACGTCTTCCGGCAGCAGCCGGACCCCCTTGGGGAGCAGACCGTGGGCCTCGGCGTAGGCGCGCACGGCGCCAAAGGTGCCCTCGCGCAATCCGGACTCGTGCGTCCCCCCCGCCGGGGTCGGGATCAGGTTGACGAAGGACTCGCGCGCAACCCCACCGTCCTCGGTCCAGCCGAGCACCCAGCTCGCCCCCTCCCCTTGGGCGAAATTCGGATCGTCGGCCGGCGCATACCCTTGGGACTCGAACACCGGCACGACCGGCTCGCCGCCCATGACCGAAAGCAGATACTCGGTCAGGCCGCCCTCGAATCGCCAGCGCCGCTCGCGCCCGCTGCGTTCCTCGCGCAAGGTGACCTCGGTCCCCGGCATGAGCATCGCCTTGCTG
Source organism: Pseudomonadota bacterium (assembly GCA_021842465.1). Lineage (GTDB taxonomy): Bacteria > Pseudomonadota > Gammaproteobacteria > Burkholderiales > Burkholderiaceae_F > GJ-E10. The sequence continues at coordinate 22,397 of JAKBZN010000009.1, read as the reverse complement.
CGCAGGATGCGTTCGAGTTCCTCCTCGGGAATGCGCGGGCTGTCGAAGTATTTCGGATCCGGCCAGACCCGCACCCGGGTGCCGCTGACCTTGTCGCCGGGGCCCGCCGCGCGCGAACGCAAGGGCTCCACCACGTCGCCGTCGGCAAACGCCAGCGCATGCACCTTGCGCTCGCGCCAGACCTCGACCTCCAGGCGGGTCGCCAGCGCATTGGTAACCGAGACGCCGACCCCGTGCAACCCGCCGGAGAACGAGTACGCCGCCCCGGCGCGCTTGTCGAATTTGCCGCCGGCGTGCAGGCGCGTGAAAACCAGTTCGACGACCGGCGCCTTCTCCTCCGGGTGCAACCCGACCGGAATGCCGCGGCCGTCGTCCTCGACCCCGACGGATCCATCCCGGTACAGCACGACGTCGATGCGCGAACCGTACCCCGCCAGGATCTCGTCGGCGGCGTTGTCGATCACCTCCTGGATGATGTGCAGCGGATTGTCGGTCCGGGTATACATCCCCGGGCGCTGGCGCACGGGTTCCAGGCCCTTGAGAACCCGGATCGAAGCCTCGCCGTAATCCGAGGAGGTCGTGGTTGGGGTGCGGGAAGACTGTCGAGCTTGAGACGCGTTCATGCCCGCGATTTTATCCACAGAGAATGTGGATAACGATGTCCCCACCACCCAAAAGCCGTGCATCCATGCGGGGTGCGCTGGCCTGCTCGAGTTGGCAGCAGTGTGACATCCGCGAGGGACGACGGCGCCGCCGTATACTCAGCGGCCCGTCTCCCCGTAGCACAATGGATCGTGCACGCGCCTCCTAAGCGTGAGATCCCGGTTCGATTCCGGGCGGGGGGACCACCCGCGGTTCGGCCGAACCCGCCACCAGGCGCCGGAGCTGCCGCCAAGGCTCGATGCTCCAATATCGGCAAGCCGATCCCGACGGCGACGGCAGCACGAACATGGCGGTTTCCGGAAACGCGGTGATCTCGAGGGGGCCGTAGTCGAGGCGCCGCAGGCCGGTGAACTCCTGTGCCGCCCGCTTGCACGTGAAGGCCAGGATGCGCGGACGGATTCGGTCGATCCGCTGCCGCAGCCCCTCGCAGTCGAAATCGGCTCGGGAAAGAATCACGTCGTTTCCGGCAATCCGCTTGGCCAGATCGGTCAACCCGATGCGATAGTCGAGCAGGTTGCGATAGTCCTGCGGTTTCAACCGCACCGGGGTGAAGCCGGCCTCGTGGAGCGCCGGCCAGAAACGATTTCCGGGTCCCGCGTAATAGGCGCCCGCCCGGGCGGAGGCCTCGCCGACGGCCGTGCCGCAGAAGACGACATCCAGGTTGGGCGCCAGGACGTCCGGGAGCACCGGATTCCGGATGTCGCCCTCGTCAGGATCGAATTCGGTCATCCGCCGCCGCACGATCATCCGCGATCATCGGCCGGGCCGGCTTGGGAGTTGCCGTGCGTCCGTCACGCCGCGGGCGCGTCGATCCATCGGGTCCGGTAATGCCGCAGTTCGTCGATCGACTCGTAGACGTCGGCCAGCGCCTCGTGCCGGCTCTTTTTCTCGAAGCTCCGGTACACCTCGGGATTCCAGCGCCGGGCCAGTTCCTTGAGCGTGCTGACGTCGAGGTTCCGATAATGGAAAAACGCCTCCAGGCGCGGCATCCAGCGCGCGAGGAACCGCCGGTCCTGGCAGATCGAATTGCCGCACATCGGCGATTTCCCCGGCCGCACGTAACGCGCCAGGAACGCCAGCACGTCGTTCTCCGCCGCGGCATCGTCGACCGTGGATTGGCGAACCCGCTCGATGAGGCCGGAACGGCCGTGCGTCCCCTTGTTCCAGGCATCCATGCCATCCAGGACCGCGTCCGACTGATGCACGACGACGACCGGTCCTTCGGCGAGGGTGCGCAGTTCGGCGTCGGTGACGACCACGGCAATCTCGAGGATGCGGTCGGAGTCGGGGCTGAGGCCGCTCATCTCCATGTCGATCCAGATCAGACGATTGTCGTCGTACGTCTGCGCAGCCGCCTCGGGAGCGGCCGGGGAATCCTGTGCCATATAATTTTCGTCGCGTCGGGTTTGAATCCCGGCGATTTTCGCATAGCCCACCCGCCCATCCGATCCGCCCCCTCCGCGTGCCGTCCACCCTGTCCGCCACGGGAATCATCCTTGCCGCCGTCGCCGCGAATCTCGCGCTGCGACTGTGGCTGTCGGCGCGGCAGATCCGTTTCGTATCCGGGCACGCGGACATGGTTCCACCGGCGTTCGCTGCCGCCATTCGTCCCGACGAGCATGCCCGCGCGGCGCGCTATACGATCGCCAAGCAGCGATTCGCCATCGTCGAGATGCTCGGCGAGGGACTGCTTTTCGTGCTGCTGACCTGGGGCGGCGGAATCCGTCTCGTGCGCGATGCCATCGACGCCCGGCTCGGTACCGGGTTTGCGGGCGAACTGGCACTCATCGCGGCGACCTTCGCCCTGCTCGCAGTCGCCGACCTTCCGCTGGAATGGTTTCGCCAATTCCGTCTCGAGCAGCGATTCGGATTCAACCGCATGACGCCGGGCACGTTCGCCCTGGACGCGCTCAAGACGGCCCTGCTCGCGGTCGGGCTCGGGCTGCCGCTCGCCGCGGTGGTGCTGGCCTGCATGCGCAGCGCCGGGCCCTGGTGGTGGCTCGCCGCCTGGGCGGTCTGGACGGGGTTCACGTTCGCGCTGACCGCCGCGTATCCGCGCTGGATCGCGCCGCTCTTCAACCGCTTCACGCCACTGGCCGAGGGCCCCCTGCTCGATCGCATCGGAGCCCTGCTGACGCGCACCGGCTTCCGCAGCAACGGCGTGTACACGATGGACGGCTCGCGGCGATCGAGCCATGGCAACGCCTACTTCGCCGGCCTGGGCGGAGCGCGGCGCATCGTGTTCTACGACACCCTGATCGAGCGGCTGCAACCGGACGAGATCGAAGCGGTGCTGGCGCATGAACTCGGACACTTCCGCCTCCACCATGTCCGCAAGCGGATGATCGCCGGGATGTTCTCCAGCCTGTTCGGTTTGGGGCTGCTCGGCTGGCTGAGCGGGCAGGACTGGTTCTATGCCGCACTGGGCGTTCCGGTCGCGCCGCACACGCCGCGCAACGCCTTGGCGCTCGTGCTGTTCGCGCTCGTCGTTCCGTGGTTCGCGCTCTTCCTGGCGCCGTTCCGCAGCGCCTACTCGCGCCGGCACGAGTTCGAGGCCGACGCGTTTGCGGCGGCCAACGCGTCGGCGGCGGCGTTGGTCCGTGCGCTGGTCAAGCTGTATCAGGACAACGCGGCGACGCTTACGCCCGATCCGCTGCACTCCCGGTTCTACGACTCGCATCCGCCGGCCGCCGCGCGGATCGGCCGGCTCGACGGAATGCCGCAATAAATGGCGAAAGACGCCACGCGCGCCCCAGCCCCGCTCCGCGCCGCGCAGGCGGGGGAGCGGGAATCCCGGGAGGCCGCCCGGAAAACGGGTCGGATCGTCGCCCGCTTCGGCCAGCACTCGATCATCGCCGCGGACGACGGCCAGGAGTACGAGGCCGTCCGCCGCGGCAAACGGCTCGACGCGGTCGTCGGCGACCGGGTGTCCTACACCCTGCACCACGGCAGCGCGGCGATCGAGGCGATCGAGCCGCGGCGAAACCTCCTCTACCGGGAAGACGCCGAGCGCACCAAGCCGCTGGCGGCCAACGTCGACCAGGTCGCGATCGTCTTCGCGCCGCAACCGGCGCCGCAGCGCGAGTTTCTCTGGCGCGCGATGCTGGCCTGCGCGGCCGCGGATGTCGACGCCCTGCTCGTGCTCAACAAGATCGACATCGAATCCCCCGCGGCACGGGCGGCCTTCGATGAAGCGTGCGCGCTGGGCGCACGCGGACTGTGTGTTTCGGCGAAGACGCGGCCCGCCGAGGCCCGCGAAGCCCTGGACCGCGAATGTCGCGGCCGGGTGACCTTGTTCGTGGGCCATTCGGGTGTCGGAAAATCGAGCCTGCTGTCCTTGCTGCTCGGAGAGCGCCTGCGTGTCGGCGAACTTTCGCAGCGCAGCGGTCAGGGCAAGCAGACCACCACCGCAACGCGCTGGTATCCATACGAGGACGAAGGGGCCTTGATCGATTCCCCGGGATTCCAGTCGTTCGGGCTGCATCACTTGAACGCCGCCGATCTCCCGGGATGGATGCCAGACTTCGCCGCCGCGCCGGGCGCCTGCCGCTTCGCCGATTGCCGCCATCTCGAGGAGCCCGATTGCCGGATCCGCGCGGCGCTCGCGGCGGGGACGATTGCGCCCGAACGCCATGCGTTCTACCGGCGGCTGCTCGACGAGGGGGAGTCGTCTAGGCTACGGTCGCCGCGACGGTGACCAGGAGCAACAGCAGCAGCCAGAGGATCATCGCGCGCCAGGCCAACCCGACCGCCGACTGCAGGGCCTGCGGAGTCGGCTCGACCAGCCACGCCGAGTCTTCTCCCTCGCGGCGGGACATGCGCGCGGAGTCGGTCCCGCCCAGCACGCGCACGCCCAGCGCACCACTCGCCGCAGCAAGGATCAGGACGCGGTCGGACTCCCACGCGGGCTGGCCGCCGACCGACGCCTCGCGCCAGCAATAGGCGGCCCCTTCAAAATCTCCGACGATCGCGAATCCCAGCGCGGTCAGGCGCGCCGGCAGCCAGTCGATCCACGCGAACGCGCGCCGGGCAAAGGCGCCGAACCGGTCCGGGGGCAGATTGAAGTCGGAGGATGCCGGCAGGCGGTTCCAGCGCCGGGCGACAAATTCACTCAAACGGTAGAGGACAGCGCCGGAAGGCCCGGGCAGCACGAGAAACCAGAACAGCACGCCGAAGACGTGCCGATGCGCGGCAAGCAGACCGAACTCCATCGACTTGCGCACGATCTCGGTGTCGTCGACCTCGGTCGGATCGAAGTCGGGGTCGACATCACGCCGCCACTGCAGAAAGAGGTGCCGGGCCTCGGCGAGATCCCCCTCCTGCAGCGCCCGCTGAATCGCGGTGATGGGATGGCTGAACTGGCGGAACCCAAGGGTGAAGAACAGCACCGCCACGTCGACCGCCAGAGCGGGAACCCATCCCCCCCAACGCGCGAGTTGAAACCCGGCGATGGTGAGCGCGGTGGCTACGCCCACCACCAGAATCCACCCGTAGACACCATGCCGGACCTTCCCGGCGTTGCAGTTGCGCGCAACGCGATCGGCCCAGGCTTCCACCCCCGCATAGACGGGGTTGGCGGGCGGCACTGCCCGCGCCTGTTCCAGCAACAACGTCAGGACGAGGGCGGCCCAGCTCACTCAGCGGATTTCGTCGGGAGCTTTTCGCGGATCCGCGCCGACTTGCCGGAGCGCTCGCGCAGGTAGTAGAGCTTGGCGCGGCGGACGTCGCCACGGCGCTTGACCTCGATCGAGGCGATCGTCGGGGAGTACGTCTGGAACGTCCGCTCCACCCCTTCGCCGCTGGAGATCTTGCGCACGACGAATGCGCTGTTGAGGCCGCGGTTGCGCTTGGCGATCACGACGCCCTCGTACGCCTGAACGCGCTTGCGCGTTCCTTCGACGACGTTGACGCTGACGATCACCGTATCGCCCGGGGCGAATGCCGGGATGGACCGGTTCGCGGTCAGGCGTGCGATTTCTTCCTGTTCCAACTGCGCAATCACGTTCACGTTCACTCTCCTAAGACCATCATGCGGCGGCATTCGGAATCGGGTTTTGCACCGCCCAGAGGATGGGGTTCATCGAAACTTCGTATTCTGCAACAAATCCGGCCGGATCCGGCGGGTTCTGGCCACCGCCTGCTCTTTGCGCCAGCGCGCGATCTCCGCATGATGGCCGGACAGCAACACCGGCGGCACGTCGCGTCCGCGCCAGACCTCGGGCCGCGTGTAATGGGGCGCGTCGAGCAAGCCCTCCGCGAACGACTCGTCCTGCGCCGATTCCGGTCGCATCGTCCCCGGCAGATGGCGCACCACCGCATCGATCAACGCCATCGCCGCAAGTTCGCCGCCCGACAGCACGAAATCCCCGACCGACCACTCTTCGTCCACGCAGGCGTCGAGGAAACGCTGATCGATTCCCTCGTAGCGGCCGCACACCAGCACCACCGACAGGCCGGCCTGTCCCTGCGCCGCCAGCGCCCGCACACGCGCGTCGCGCAACGGGGTCCCGGCGGCGGAGAACGCCGCGACCAGGGTCCGTCCTCCCCCCTCCGCCTGCGCCGTCCGCGCCGCCTCGACGCATTGCGCCAGAGGCTCCGCCATCAATACCATCCCCGGCCCGCCGCCGAACGGCCGGTCATCGACCGTCCGATGCGCGTCGTTGGTGAAGTCCCGCGGATTCCAGGTTTGCAGCCGCCACGCCCCCTGCTCGCGCGCACGACGCGTGATGCCGTGCCCGGTGATCGCGGCGAACATGTCGGGAAACAGGGTGACGACGTCGAATCGCATTTCACCAGTCCGGCTGCCAGTCCACGTCGATCCGCCCCGCGGCGACGTCGACGCCGTCGACGTAGGGGTCGACCATCGGAATCAGCAGCGTGCGGGGCCGCTTGCCGGAGGGTTCGCTGGCCGAGCCGGCGGAGGGATCCACCTCCAGCAAATCATGCGCCCCGTTGTTCTGCAGTTGCCGCACCGTGCCGAGCCGCAGGCCCTCGCGATTGAACACCTGCGCACCGATCAGGTCGACCCAATAAACCTGCCCGTCGGGCGGCTCCGGGAAATCTTCACGGGCGACCAGGACCCGGGCTCCGCGCAAGGCCTGCACGGCTTCCGGGGAATCGCAGCCTTGCCATTTCGCAACCAGCTCGGCACCTTGCCGCCGCACGCCGGTCACGGCCACCGCGAGCCGCGGTTCCGCATCCGCCAATCCGTCGGTTCCCCGCTGTGCCGGCACGGCCAGCCACCAGCGGCGGGCGCTGCGCAACACCTCCGCGTCCGCGGAATGCGGCCGGACATGCGCCCAGCCGCGCACACCATAGGGGCCGCGCAGGACCCCCAGTTCAACCAGGTCGTCAGGCCGCAGCGGCCGCACCCGACGCAATGGCCGATTGCGTGCCGTGCTGCTTGATCAGCCGGGCGACCGTCGGGCTGAGTTGTGCGCCGACACCCTGCCAATATGCAATGCGGTCCGCCGCAACGCGGAAATTCTGCACACCGTCGGGACCGACGGGGTTGTAAAAGCCGACGCGCTCAATGAAGCGGCCATCGCGCGCATTGCGCGAGTCCGTTGCGACGACATGGAAAAACGGGCGCTTCTTGGCTCCGCCCCGAGCCAGCCGGATCACGACCATGGAGTATGCCTTACCGAGTTTCGGAAAACCGGTGATTGTATCGTCAATCGAGCCTGGGCTTCAAGCCCCGGACATCCCGATCCGCGATCACCCCGAGCATATGCCGCTCCGGGCTGATGACCGGCATGGCCCGCAGACCATACCGCGCCAGGGCGTGGACCGCGTCGCGCAGGGTGTCGGCGGCGCCCAGGGTGATGACCTGTTCGGTCATGATGGCGCTCAGCGGTTGTCCCGGCTCGGCGGAAACCAGTTCCCGCAGGCCGACCACTCCCGCCAAGCGATCCTCCGCATCGATCACATATAGGTAGGAAAGCACGTCCTTGCCCTGCGCCAGATCGCGATATTCCGCCAGCACGCGCTGGACGGACGCATCCGGCGCGAGGCGAATGTATCCCTGGCTCACGAAAAGCAGGACGTTCTCGTCGTGGTGCTCGACGATGCGCCGGATCCGCGCCGCGTCCTCGCCATCCAGCCCCCCCAGGATCTCCTCGGCCTCGGACGCGGGCAGCGCCGCGACGAGGTCGGCTGCCTGCGCCGGGCTCATCTCCCCGATGAGCTGGATCGCCCGATCGTGCTGCATCGTCGCCAGCAGTTCCCGCTGCACCCGCGGCTCGATCTCCTCCAGCGTCTCCGAGGCCAATCCCGGATCGAGCTGGCTGAAGATCGCCTGCCGCTGGCCGCTTTCCAGCTCCTCCAGGATGTCGGCCAGGTCGACGGGATGGATTTCATGCAGCGCCGACTTGAGCACATTGAGCTTGACGCTGCCCGAGAAGCTCCCCAGCGTGTCGGGAAGCCGCTGCACGTACTTCCAGGAAACGGTGTCCTCGCCGCCATGCTGCTGCGCGAAAAACCGCGCCAGCCGCCGCAGGCCCAGACGGCGCAGCAGGCGGTACCGGCTGAAATCGACCTCGCTGGCGTAGAGCTTGCCGTTCTGGAAGGCGAGTTTGACGTCGTAGACGACCTCGACCTCGCGATCATCGAGATCGAGGATCTTCTTGTCCAGGATGTAGTCGCGCAGCAGGATCGCTCCCGACTGCGGGCTCTGCTGGTAGTCCTCGAGCGCGCCGATGTCGATGGCGATCTCGTTGGTGGAAACGACCACCACCTTGTCCCAGGGAACCAGCAGGGACGGATAGCCGTAGGGCCGGCGCACCACCAGCTGGGTCACCTCCGGCAGCCGGCCGGTCTCGACGATGACCAGGTCCTGCAGCCGCCCGATGCGTTCCGACTGCCGGATGACCCGCCGGCCGATGATTTCGCTCAGGAAGAATTCGTGTTCGACGACCGCGACCATGCATTTCTCCTCAAGCGCCGGCCATCAATGCGAACTTGTAGAGCATCAGCAGCACGAGCACGACGAGATAGATCCGCAGCCCGAGCAGCGCCCGGCGCACCGCCGGCGACATGGCGATGCGCGGCGTGCGGTAGCGGGCGTGGATGGCGCGGAACTTGTCGAACATGCCCCCTCCGTCAACCGAACAGGCTCGGGAACAGCGCGCTGATCCCGTACAGGGTGGACAGGACGATGATCACGACCACGATCGTCCCACCGATGACGTTCTGCGTTCGCGTATTGGCGTATTCCCCCATGTGTTCCTTGTCGTTGAGCAGCAGGATGAGAAACACCAGCGCCGCCGGCAGCAGCGTCACCGCGATGACCTGCACGAAGAGCGTGATCAGCACCAGTGGCGCGCCGGGAATGAGCACGACCCCGCCCGCGGTGACGAGCGTCAGGAAGTACGACACGTAGAACCAGGGCGCCTCGCGGATGTTGGTGTTCAGGGAGTGCGCCCAGCCGAAGATCTCGCCGAAGGCCCAGGAACTCGCGAGGGAAATGCAGATCGCCCCGAGCAGTCCGGCGTCGAACAGGCCGATCGCCATGAACGTCCCGACCCAATGGTGGGTGTTCTGCAGCAGGATCGACGCCTGCGCCGCGCTATCGATGTTGACGCCGTGGAGCGCCGTGCCGGTGACGACGACGATGAAGATCGCGACGACGATGGTCAGGATCGAACCCAGCCAGGTATCGAACCGGCCCCACGGGATGTCCTTTTCGAGCATCCCCTTGTCGACCACCGCGCTCTGCTGGAAGAACAGCATCCAGGGCGCGATCGTCGTGCCGATGTTGGCCATCAGGAAGAAGAACAGTTGGCCGTTGAACCCGCCGGGGAAGTTCGGGATCAGTCCGTGCGCCAGGACTTCGTGCACCGAGGGATGCACCAGGAACGCGCCAGGGATGTACACCAGGTTGAGGGCGCAGAAGAGCAGCGCGATCTTCTCCCAGGTCCAGTAGCGGCCGGTCAGCATGATCCCGCACAGGAGCAGGATGACCGCGCCGGTGGTGAGCCAGGCGGGTATGCCGAAGATCTGCATCGCGGAGGTCATGCCGACGAACTCGGTGACCAGCGTCAGCCAGTCGACGATCATCAGGTCGATGAGCGAGAACCACCCCCAGAAGGCGCCGAACCCGGAAAAGATCGCTTCGGCGTGCCCCCGTTTGGTGACGGCGCCCAGGCGCACCGTCATCTCCTGGACGTAATAGGCCACCGGGATCAGCAGGAGCAGGAACCAGATCAGGCCGTAGCCGTACTTGGAGCCGGTCGCCGCGTAGGTGGTGATGCCGCCCGCGTCATTGTCGGCCACCATGACGACGATGCCGGGACCGGCGATGACCAGGTAGAGCCGGATCGCCTTGGCGGCCGTGCGGAGCTGGTAATAGAGCTTGGCAAAGAGATTCATCGCGGGCGTCGAGTCTACGCGAGGACCGGACCGGGGGCGTTACCGGATGACGACAATTCGGCGCGCACGGGATCCGGGCGCCCTGCACCGGTTCCGTCCCGGGGCGCGGTCGGCCCTGCGGGCCGACTGCGTTGTGCTGCTCGAAGCCGGGGCGCACGGCCGAACTCGCTGCGCGTCCTGCGGACGCTACGCTCAGACATGCGGCCGTGAGTCGGAATGGAGCGCGCTGGCGCGCGTCGCCCCGTCTCCTGCGCTGCGCACCGCGCCCCTGACTGGGACGGAACCGGTACAGGACACCCGGATCCCGCGGCATACGCCGTGGCATGGCGAGAAGCGAAGCGCTCCCTTGCCGGGTCGTGGCCCTCGGAACGGAGGGGGCTTGCGGGGTCGAGATCGTGACGGCGAGCGGCGGCCGTGCCCCGCCGGGGCGGGCAGTCAGACGCGGTGGCGAGCAGCGCACGGCCGCGGGCAGCGCGCGACTGCGCGCCTCCTCTTCCGACTCACGGCCCCTGTCTGAGCGCAGCGTCCGCAGGACGCGAAGCGAGTTGGCCGTGCGCCCGCGGACGGAGCAGCGCAGCGCAGTCGCCCCTCCGGGGCGACCACCGCGTCGCCGGCACCGGCGGGGCTCGGCCGCCGCTAGCCCGCGCGGTGCAAGTCATCGTTGCGTCATCAACCCCCAACGCCAAACCGCCCGGCGAAGGCGATCCCGGCCTACTATTGTGCCGACCCTTGCAGCGCATCACACTAGCTGCTCAGTCCGAGGTGCTCGATCCCGCGGTTGATGGTGGCGACGCCGCCGAAGAGCTTGGAATTGAGCTTGATCTGCAGCCGCAGGTCGTTGACCGAGTCGGCGTTGCGCAGCGCGTCTTCGTAGGAGATCGTTTCGGACTCGTGCAGATCGAAGAGGGCCTGGTCGAAGGTCTGCATTCCTTGGTCGCGGGAGCGCTTCATGACCTCCCGGATCTCGTGCACGTCGCCCTTGAAGATGAGATCGGAGACGAGCGGCGAATTCAGCAGCACTTCCACCGCCGGGACCCGCCCCTTGCGATCCTTCAGCGGCAGCAGGCGCTGTGAAATCATCGCGCGCAGATTCAACGACAGATCCATCAACAGTTGCGGGCGCCGGTCTTCGGGGAAAAAGTTGACCACCCGGTCGAGCGCCTGGTTCGTGTTGTTGGCATGCAGGGTGCACATCACCAGGTGGCCGGTCTCGGCGAACTCGATCGCATGCTCCATCGTCGTGCGGTCGCGAACCTCCCCGATCAGGATCACGTCGGGGGCCTGGCGCAGCGTATTCCGCAGGGCCACGTGCCAGTCGTTGCAATCGACGCCGACCTCCCGCTGCGTCACGATGCAGTTGCGGTGCGGATGGACGAACTCGATCGGGTCTTCGATGGTGATGATGTGTCCCTGACTGTGCTCGTTGCGGTAGCCCACCATCGCCGCCAGGGTGGAGGATTTTCCCGACCCGGTGGCGCCGACGACCATCACGATGCCGCGCTTGGTCATCGCCAAGTCGTTGACGAGCGGCGGCAGGCTCAGGCTTTCCACCGTGGGAATGGAATCCGCGATGGTGCGCAGGACGATTCCAACCCGCCCCTGCTGCACGAAGGCCGAAACGCGAAACCGCCCGATCCCGGTCGGGTTGATGGCGAAGTTGCATTCCTTGCTCGCCTCGAACTCCGACGCCTGCCGGTCGTTCATGATCGCCCGCACCAGTTCGGCCGTGTGTTGGGCGGTCAGCGGTTGGTTCGACACCGGAACCACCCGTCCATCAATCTTGAACGCCGGCGGGAATTCGGCGGTCAGGAACAGGTCGGACCCCTTCTTCTGAAGCAGCAGTCGGAGCAGGTCGTGGGTGAACCGTATGGCTTGGTCGCGATCCATGGCTTCCTCCGGGGCATCAGCCCGCGAAATTCTCCGGGCTCTTCGCGTAGGCGCGCGCGTCCGCCGCGCTCACGACGTTGCGTCGGACCAGGTCGATCATGCACTGGTCCAGGGTCTGCATGCCGAACTGGCTTCCCGTCTGGATCATCGAATACATCTGGGCGATCTTGCTTTCGCGGATCAGGTTACGGATCGCCGGGGTACCAACCATGATTTCGTGCGCCGCCGTGCGGCCACTGCCGTCCTTGAGCTTGATCAGGACCTGGGAGATCACGGCCACCAGCGATTCCGAGAGCATCGCCCGGACCATCTCCTTTTCCGCCGCGGGGAACACGTCGACGATCCGGTCGATCGTCTTGGCCGCCGACGAGGTGTGCAGGGTGCCGAAGACCAGGTGCCCGGTTTCCGCCGCCGTCAAGGCGAGGCGGATCGTTTCCAGGTCGCGCAATTCCCCGACCAGGATCACGTCCGGATCTTCGCGCAGCGCCGATCGCAGGGCATTGGAAAACGACAGCGTATGCGCACCGACCTCGCGCTGGTTGATCACGCACTTGCGCGGTTCATGCACGAATTCGATCGGGTCCTCGATCGTCAGCACATGGCCATAGGACGTATTGTTGACGTGGTCGACCATCGCCGCGAGGGTCGTGGATTTTCCCGATCCGGTCGGGCCGGTGACCAGCACCAGTCCGCGTGGCTTGTCCGCGAAGTCCGCGAAGACCCGGGGGGCATGCAACTCCTCCAGGGTCAGCACCCGCGACGGAATGGTCCGAATCACCGCCGCGGCACCGCGATCCTGATTGAACACGTTGACGCGGAAGCGCGCCAACCCGGCGATTTCGAACGAAAAATCGCACTCCAGATGTTCGTCGTACGTTTTGCGCTGCGAGTCGCTCATGATGTCGTACACCATGCCGTGCACTTCCTCGTGATCGAGCGGCGGCAGGTTGATGCGGCGCACGTCGCCATGCACGCGGATCATCGGCGGCAACCCGGAAGACAGGTGCAGGTCCGAGGCCTTGTTCTTGACGGAAAACGCGAGGAGTTCGGAAATATCCATGGGCGGGCGCCGGGGGATGTCGAGGTGCCGGTAGCATACGGTAGGCTTGCGGGATGTGTAACGCGAAATTGGAGCCCTACGACCCCGCTACGCTCGCGCTTCGTCTCGATGCGGTATGCGCGCGCATCCGGACGGCGGAACGGGTGGCGGGCCGCCCCCCTGGCTCGGTCGCCCTGATCGCCATCAGCAAGACGTTCCCGCCAGAGGCCGTCGCGGCGGTGGCGCGCGCAGGCCAGAGGGCATTCGGCGAGAGCTATGTGCAGGAAGCCGTCGACAAGATCGCCCGGCTGCGATCGATGCCCGGAACCGGGCCGCTGCAATGGCATTTCATCGGACCGATCCAGAGCAACAAGACCCGGCCGATCGCCGAACACTTCGACTGGGTCCAGTCCGTCGACCGGATTCGGATCGCCCAACGGCTGGCGGCGCAGCGTCCCGCGGATCGCGCACCGCTGCAAGCCCTGATCGAGGTCAACATCAGCGGCGAGGCCAGCAAAGGCGGCGTCGCTCCGTCGGAGGTCGCCGGGCTGGCGCAGGAAATCGTCCGCCTGCCGGGCCTTCGTCTGCGCGGCCTGATGGCGATTCCGGCGCCGGGCCTGCCGCCCGCCGGGCAGCGCGCGGCGTTCGGCCGGTTGCGCGCCCTGCAGAAGGAACTGCGCGCCGCGCTGGACGGCCCGTCCGCGGCCGGCATCGACACACTTTCCATGGGCATGTCGGGCGACTTTGAAACCGCCATCGCGGAAGGCGCAACCATGGTGCGGATCGGCACCGCGATTTTTGGGGAACGAGCATGAAGATTGGATTCATCGGCGGCGGCAACATGGCGGCGGCCCTGATCGGCGGCCTGCGCAAGCAGGGGATTCCCGGTTCAGCGATCCGCGTCGCCGAACGCGATGCGGCACGGCGCGACGCGCTTGCGGCCGACTTCGGCGTTACGGCAACCGACGCCCCCGACCCCGACCTCCTCGGCGCTGCGGTGCTCGTCCTGGCGGTCAAGCCGGGACAGGTCCGCGAGGTCTGCGAAGCGCTCGATGCGCCCGCCCCCGACCGCGTTCTCGTTTCGATCGCGGCGGGCATCCCCAGCGCGTCGATCGCGCGCTGGGCCCGCACCGAGTCAGTCGTGCGCGCGATGCCCAACACCCCGGCGCTGATCGGCGAAGGGATCACCGGCGCCTTCGCGCGAGATGGCGTCGCCGCGCCGCAACGGGACGCCGCCACCCGGATCCTGCAAGCCGTCGGGGATGCGGTCTGGTTTGCCGACGAAACCATGCTCGACGCCGTGACCGCCATCTCGGGCAGCGGCCCGGCATACGTGTTCTACTTCCTCGAAGCTTTGCAGGATGCCGCGCAGCGCATGGGAATGGATGCGGCCCAGGCGCGCCATTTCGCCGTCCGAACCTTCACCGGCGCCGCCCGGCTCGCCGCCCAATCGCCCGAGAGTCTCGCCACCCTGCGCGAGCGGGTCACCTCGAAGGGCGGGACGACTGCGGCCGCGCTCGCGCAGTTCGCGCGATCCGGCCTCCATGAGGCGATCGTCGACGGCGCGCTCGCAGCCCAGGCGCGGAGCCGGGAACTGGCACGGGAAATCTCTGGCAGTTGACCGTATTTGCCTAGGCAAGTATATTTGCTGCCTAGGCAAATATTGAGTGACTGCCATGACGCAACCCTACGACCATCGGCCGCTGCCCGCTGTGCGGCCCGGCTATTACCGCGGCGAGTCGTACCGCATCGAAGAAAGCGTCGGCTTCCTGATGAAACAGGTGGTCGAGATGCTGTCGCGCGCGATGGACGAACGCATGGAGGAATACAGCCTCACCGATGCGCAATGGCGGCCGTTGCTCATGCTGCAGCGCCACACCTCCGAAACGGCGACGGGGCTGGCGCGCAACGTGGGCTGCGATGCCGGCGCCGTCACCCGGATGATCGATCGCCTCGAAGACAAAGGGCTGGTGCGGCGCGTGCGCAATGCCGACGACCGGCGCGTCCAGAACATCGAGCTGACCGACGACGGGAAACGCGCCGTTGCGGTGGTACCGTACGTGATCTCGGACGTGCTCAACGCGCATCTCGCGGACCTTTCCGACGAGGAAGTCGGACAGCTCAAAAGCCTGCTCAAACGCATCCTCGCCCGCGGAAGGCAATTCCATGAAGGCCGATAAGAACGTTCCGCGATCGCTCCGCGCGCGCGGGATCGAGACCGGGAGTCCGGCAAATCGCGCCGGTGTCGGTGCGCGCGGGCCGCAGATCCGGCTGCTGTCTCCGCTTTTTCTTGCCGCGCTGCTGGTCGTCGGCGGCTGCGCGTCGACCCACTCCATCGCACCCAAGGAAACCCTCCCGACAGCGGCGACCCTCGCGAAACACCTCGATCTGCGGCCCACCCCGGCCGCGTCGCTGCCCTCGGCGCGCTGGTGGACACGCTATGGCGATGCCCAACTCACCCACTGGATCGACCTCGGACTGGCCGACAGTCCCGATCTGCGCATGGTCCAGGCACGCCTTGCGCGGGCGCGTGCCGAGATCGCGTCCGCCAATTCGGCATCGAGGCCGACGCTCGCCATCGACGGCAACAGCATTGCGCAACGCTATTCGTCGACGGGCATTTTCCCGCCGCCCTTCGGGGGCATGATTCATACCGTCAACACGCTCGGACTCGACTCGGCCTGGGATTTCGACTTTTCCGGCCACATCGCCGACCAGGTAGACGCCGCGCGCTGGCGGGCCCAGGCACAAGCGGCCCGCCGCGATCTGGCCCGCGCGCAACTCGCCGCAGGCATCGCCCACGCCTACTTCACGCTTGCCCGCGAACAGGCGGCGCGACGCATTCTGGGCCAGACCGAACAAGCGCGCCGGCACACCCTTGGGCTCGTCAAACTGCGATTGCGCGCCGGTCTCGACACCCAGGTCCAACGGCACCTGGCAACGGTGCCGGTCCCGGTCATCCGGGAAGAAATCGAAGAGGCCGATGAACGGATCGCCCTCGCGCGCCACGCGCTGGCCGTGCTGGCCGGGCAGGCGCCGCAGGCTGCGGATCAGGTCGACGCCCATCTGCCCGCCGGGCCGGCGTTGAATCCGCCCGCCGCGCTCCCGTTCGATCTGTTGTCCCGGCGTCCCGACATCTCGGCGGCGCAGGCGCGCGCGCGTGCTGCGCTGCGCGATGTCGACGCCGCGCGGGCGGCCTTCTACCCCGATGTCAGCCTGAGCGCACTGGTGGGCATCAACTCGATGACGACCCAGAGCTTTTTCGAATACGCCAGCCGCATCTGGCAGGTCGGCCCGGCGATCCACCTGCCGATCTTCGAAGGCGGGGCGCTGCGCGCGAACCTTCGGGCCAGCAGCGCGGACGCCGATGCCGCCATCGACGAATACAACGCCACGGTCCTGGGCGCCGCACGCGAAGTCGCCGACACGCTGACATCGATCGCCTCGGTGCGCCAGCAACGCGAACAGCAGGCCCAGGCCACGAAGAACGCGCTGGCGGCCTACGAGCTTTCCCGCATCCGCTTCCGTGCCGGCCTGGGCGATCGCCTTGCCGTTCTGAACGCACAGGAAGCGGTCCTTGCCCAGCGCCGCACCGCGCTGGAACTCCGGTCGCGCGCCGCGGCGCTGGACGTCACCCTCGCCCTTGCGCTGGGCGGGGGCTATTAACGGTTGACTACTCGGGCCAACTCATGGGAACGGAAACTCCTGCATCCGCTGCGCCACCCCCTCCCCATACGGAGCCGACCGCCCCGGCGGCGTCGCCGTTGCGCCGGCCGGCGCTGCTCATCGCACTCTCGGTCTTCGTCCTTGTGGCCATCGGCGCCGCCGCGTACTGGTTCTTCGTTGGCCGCAACTACGAGGACACCGACGACGCCTATGTGAACGGCCGGGTCATCACGATCACGCCGCAGGTCGCGGGCACGGTCGTGACCGTGGGCGCGGACACCAACGACACCGTCCACGCCGGGCAGCTGCTGGTCCGCCTCGACCCGGCCGACACCCGCGTCGCACTGGCCGCGCGGGAAGCGGAACTGGCTCAGGCGGTGCGGCACACGCGGTCGCGCTTTGCCGACAACGACGCGCTGCGCGCCGAAGTCGCCTTGCGAACGGCCCAGCTTGCGCGCGCCCAGGACGATCTGCGCCGACGCAATGCGGTGCGGGGCACCGGCGCCATATCCCAGGAAGACCTGCGCCACGCCGAACTGGCCGTCGCCACCGCGCGCGCGGCACTCGAGAATGCCCGCGAGCAGTTGCGCGCCAACCTGGCATACACCCGCGGGACGCAGGTGAAGACGCACCCCGATGTGCTTGCCGCCGCCGCGCGGGTGCGCGCGGCCTATCTCGACTGGAAGCGGGCGCGGATTCTCGCTCCGGTCGCCGGGCAGATCGCGCGACGCAACGTCCAGGTCGGGCAGCGGATCGCCCCGGGAACGCCGATCATGGCGCTCGTCCCGATGGCCAACCTGTGGGTCGACGCCAACTTCAAGGAAGTGCAGATCACGCGCATGCGCATCGGACAGCCGGTGCGCCTGATCGCCGACCTCTATGGCAGCCACGTGCGGTACCACGGGCGGATCATCGGCTTCGCCGCCGGTACCGGCGCGGCCTTCGCCCTGCTCCCGGCGCAAAACGCCACGGGGAACTGGATCAAGGTCGTCCAGCGCGTGCCGGTGCGGATTGCGATCGACCCGGATGAGCTGCGCGCGCACCCGCTGCGTGTCGGCCTGTCGGTGCGCGCGACCGTGGACGTGCGGGACGACCGCGGTCCGCTGATTTCGCTGCACAACCCGGCGGCCCCCGACGACCGCACCGACGTGTATGCCGGCGCACTGCGCGAAGCCGACGTGCTGGTCACGAAGATCATCGCCGCAAACCTCGTCACCCGATGAGCGCCGCCGGCGGCACCGCCTCTCCTGCCGGCGCCCGCGGGGCGCCGCTTCCGCCGCTACAGGGAACCAAGCTCGCGGTCGGCACGATCGCGCTTTCGCTGGCAACCTTCATGAACGTGCTCGATACGTCGATCGCCAACGTATCGATTCCGGCGATTTCCGGGGACACCGGGGTAAGCCCAGACGAAGGCACCTGGGTCATCACGTCGTTCGCCGTGTCGACCGCCATCTCGGTTCCGCTCACCGGCTGGCTGGCACAGCGCTTCGGCCAGGTCCGCATCTTCCTCGCGGCCACCCTCGCCTTCACGCTGGCCTCGTTTCTCTGCGGCCTTGCCCCCAACCTCCAGGTGCTGATCGCATTCCGGATCATGCAGGGCGCGGTCGCGGGTCCGATGATCCCGATGTCCCAGGCGCTCCTCCTGTCGAGCTACCCGCCGGAGCGCGCCGGATCGGCCATGGCGATGTGGGCCATGACCACGCTGGTCGCCCCGATCGTCGGGCCGCCGCTGGGCGGCTGGATCTCGGACAATCTGTCCTGGCCCTGGATCTTCTACATCAACGTTCCCGTAGGCATCATCTCGGCCACCCTCACGGCGAGCATCTACCGCCATCGCGAATCGGTGATCCGCAAGCGGCCGATCGATTTCGTGGGGCTCATCCTGCTCGTGCTCTGGGTCGGGTCGATGCAGATGATGCTCGACAACGGACGCGAGCTGGACTGGTTCTCCTCGCCGGTGATCATCACGCTCTGCGCCGTCGCCGTCGTCTCCCTGGTGCTCTTCCTGATTTGGGAACTGACCGAGGCGCACCCGATCGTCGATCTCGGGCTGTTCCGCATCCGCAACTTCGCGGCGGGCAGCACGGCGCTGGCACTGGCCTACGGGCTGTTCTTCGGCAACGTGATCCTGATCCCGTTATGGCTGCAGCAGTATATGGACTACACCGCGACGCAGGCGGGTCTCGCCCTGGCTCCGGTGGGCGTCCTCGCGCTCGCGCTGTCCCCGTGGGTCGGACGCAACGTCAGCCGATTCGATCCGCGCATGCTCGCGTCGATCTCGTTCCTCGTATTCGCCTATGTGATGCTGATGCGTTCGTGGTTCTCGACCGACGCCGACTGGGATACCGTCATCCTGCCGGCGGTGATCCAGGGCGTTGCGGTGTCCTTCATGTTCATCCCGACGACGACCATCCTGCTCTCGGGACTGCCGCCGGAACGCATTCCGGCGGCGACCGGGGTGTCCAATTTCTTCCGGATCAGCGCCGGCGCGTTCGGAACCTCGATCACCACGACGTGGTGGGACGACCGCGCACGGTTGCACCATGCCCGGCTGGCGGAGGGCATCAGCGACTTCAGCACGCCGACGAACCTCGTGGTCGGACAGTTGCATGCCGGGGGATTCACCAAGACCCAGGCCCTTGGAATCATCAACCGGATGATCGACGTCCAGTCGTACACGCTGGGGGCCGACGAATTGTTCTATGGCGCGGCCGCAGCCTTCGTCCTGCTGGTGGGAGTCGTGTGGCTGGCGAAGCCCGGGGGGATCGGGGCCAAGGTGACGGTGCGCGACGGACACTGATCGGTTCGCCGTCCCGAGCAGTCTCCCTCTCCCGCGGAGGCGAGAGAGGGCGGCGGTGCGGATCGCGGCGACGCTCAGGAAAGCATCGGCGCCACCAACCGGTACCCCAGCCCGCGCTGGGTCTGGATCGTGGATGCGCCGAGCTTGCGCCGCAGGTGGTGCACGTAGACCTCGATGGTATTGCTGTCCGCGCCGCTTTCCCAGCCGTAGAGCGCCGACTCGATCTGCGCACGCGAAACGATGGCGCCGGGGCGCCGTGCCAGCGCCATGAGCACGGTGAACTCGCGCGCGGAAAGATCGATGGGTTCGTCGCACAGCGTGACCAGGCGAGCGGTTGTGTCGATCGCAAGCGCGCCCAGCACCTTGCGCTCGTCGACCGGCCCGTGCATGCGCCGGCGGATCGCCCGCAGCCGCGCCGCGATCTCGTCGCACGCCACCGGCTTCACCAGGTAATCGTCCGCGCCGGCGTCGAGACCGTGCACCCGGTCGGCGACGTGCTCGCGCTCGCTCATGATCAGCACCGGGGTCTTGACACGGCGGTTGCGGGCGATGCGGATCAGGTCGATGCCATTGCCGTCCGGCAGATCGACGTCGGTGATCACCGCTTCATACGGATCGGCGTGCTCGCCCCGGGCGAACCAGGCCACCCGCGCTTCCGCGGCCGTGCGCACCCAGTCGACATCCTTGTGGGAAAACTGCTGGAGTCCGGCCTTCAGGGACCGGCCCAGGGCCACGTCGTCTTCGATGAGTAGCAATCGCATCGCTTAATTCTCCAGAGAAATCGTGCTGGCCGCGTAAGGCGGCGAACCATTGGTGTAATTCACGCTCACGTTCGCACCGTTGACGAACCAGGAAGGAACCGTCGTGGTCGGGTTTCCGTCGCATTGCTGACAAAATGTGGTGGCTCCAGAGCTCCACGTAAGCGGCACCCCGTTGACCGAGAAATTCCCTCCATTCAGTCCCGTCACGACCCCTTGGGTTTCGGAAGACGAAGAGGAAGGCGATGCTCCGAGGAAGGTCACACTGTTGACCGTCAGCAATCCATTGGCATACGTTCCCTCGACCTCGACCGCCGCATTCCCCGTGGCCAGGTTTGACGCGGGGCCATTGACGTAGACGACATTCGACGTCAGGGTCACGTTCATGGTGTTCGCGCCGGAGGGGTACGTCGTCCCGCTGCCCTCATTCAGGACAAACGTTCCGCCGGTGGGGCTGTAGCTGCCCACCGTGCCCAGATAGTCGACGGTCGCGCCCGCCGGGGGCACCGCCGACGCGGTCGTCACACCCGTTGCGACGATCTCATCGCCCTGGCCGGTCCCGCCGGTCGTGACGCCGCCGGGGTTGCCGGTGATCTCGACGTAGATGCCGTTGGCCAGCGCTGGCGTAGACGGCAGGCTGACGCCGGAAGGAACGTTGACCAACACGCCACGCACCAGGAAGTTGCTGTGGCTCACGTACCCCGTGATCGTGCCTTTGAGGCTGACCGAGGCCGGCAGGGAACCGTACGCGCGCGCCGCCGTGGCATGCAGGACTCCCGCGGCGTCGGGTGTGCCGGTAACGACGTATGCCCCTGGAATCCAGGAGGTCAGACTGTTCGCACCCAGCAAGCCGCTCGCGCTCAGATCCACCGGAATGCCGTCGAGCGCATAGCCGGTCGCACCGCCAGTGCCGGTGGCCAGCAGGCCTTCGACCTGCACCGTGCCGCTCACCCCGACGAGGCTGTGGATCCGCAGCGTCGCGGCGGTGATCGTGCCGCCGCCTACAGGCTGGATACCGGACACGTTCACCACCTGGTTATCGGCCAGTGTGACGCCGCTCGTGAGCAGCGCCGTGGTCGAGGT
Organism: Pseudomonadota bacterium; assembly: GCA_021842465.1. Taxonomy (GTDB): domain Bacteria; phylum Pseudomonadota; class Gammaproteobacteria; order Burkholderiales; family Burkholderiaceae_F; genus GJ-E10. Next base: position 1,132 of record JAKBZN010000009.1, on the reverse strand, counting down.
GAGTTGCACGGTGGTGCCGTCGATCGTGAAGCGCTGCTGCCCCGAGGAGGAGTCGGTGGTCAGGCCGGACACGATTCCGGTGATCTGGCCTGCCATGGTGGTCGCGTCCGATGTCGGTGCCGGCAACTGCACGATGCGCGTGGCCTGGATGTAGCCATTGCCGTTGGCGTCGACGCCGAACAGGCCGTGCACTTCGACCATCATGCCCGCCGTCAGGTCGGCGAACTTGGTCAGCCCGACGTAGAACGTGATGGGACCCTTGGTCGCATCGAAGTTCGTCACCACCTTCACCCCGTTGACGTAAAACGTACCGGTGGTGTTCGTGGTGTCTGTGGGATTGAACGCCGGCGCCGGAGAAGACTGCACTTCGCCGATCAGCGAGGGCTCGACGGTCATCGCCACCGGGCTGCCGCCGCTGGTCTCGACGCGCATCCGGTCGCCCAGTCCCACTGCGGTGGCGGCAACCTGCGAGGTGTCGCTGTTCTGATAGTACTTGGGCGTTTCGCTGTCGTACTCCTGGCCGTCGACACCGACGCTGCCGAAGGCGACCACGGTGCCGATCGTCAGGCCGGTCCCACCCGTGCCGACGCCGCCCAGCGCGGCCAGCGCGACCGCGCCGCCGCCGCAGGAACTCAGGGTTGCCGCGCCGAGAAGCGGCAGAACCGCCGCGACCAGCCATGCCGCGGGTCGTCGCGCCCACGCCAGGAGGAGATTCGAGGTCGTCGCCATGAGACCGTCCTATTCTTTTTTCAACGCATCCGGCTTCGCTTCGGGAGCCGGCGCCACCGCGCCCGTTCCCGTCACCTCGGGCGCCTGCGACCAGTAGTAGGCACCGAAACGCATGCGGTGCGTCGCGTCATCCCGTCCCTGGTCGGCCTCATAGCGCCGCAAGGCTTCGGCAATCATTTCGCTGCGCGCCTGCCCCCAGAGCTTGCGCGCCAGTTCCGAGAGCGCCTGCGCCGACTCCGCCGTAATGCCGTCGGCGAACACGCTCTGCTCGAGCATCGGGTCCTGTCCCAGCAGGTTGCCCACCGCCGCGCGCGCGTGGTCGGAGAGGTTCGCTCCGAACAAATCGAGCATCTCCCGCGACCCCGGCGGCGGTACGAAGCCGTCGCGGTTCGGCAGCACCATC
>JAKBZN010000008.1 GCA_021842465.1 Pseudomonadota bacterium | reverse complement strand
CGCCTCGGTGAGCACCAGTTCTGCTTTCCGTCTTCCCGCCATCTCTTCCTCGCCTCTCCAACCGAACTGTACGAGAGACAGCGAAATGGCGATATAGTTCAACGAATTAATGACTCACTACACTAGCGTCCTGCAGGCCCCCATGGCGGTTCCGGAAACCCAGCAGGACCAACCCATCCCGCAAACGGACCGAACGACCGGACTGGCGGGCGCGGAAGCCGAGCGGCGCCTGCGCACATTCGGCGCCAATGCCATCGCGGAAACGCGCGCACCGAGGTGGCGGCAATTGCTCGCCAAGTTCTGGGGACCGGTGCCGTGGATGCTGGAAGCGGTCATCGTGCTGCAGTGCGCACTCCACCGCGATCAGGAGGCGCTGGTCATCCTGTTCCTGCTCGTCTTCAACGCGGCGGTTTCCGATGTCCAGGAGCGCCGGGCGCACGATGCGCTCACCCTGCTGCGCCGACAGTTGCAGGTGACCGCGCGGGTGCTGCGCGACGGGCGATGGGCGCAGATCGCCGCCGCGCAACTGGTTCCCGGCGACGTGGTGCACGTGCGGGCCGGCGACCTCGTGCCCGCGGACCTGCAACTCTTCGACGGTGCGGTCGCGCTCGACCAGTCGGCCCTGACCGGGGAATCGCTGGCGGTCGACGCCGGCCCCGGCCAACCCGCATACACCGGCGCGGTCGTACGCCAGGGAGAGGCGAGCGGCGAAGTGACGGCTACCGGCGAGCACACGTACTACGGCCGGACCGCCGAACTGGTGCGCACCTCGGGCGCCCCCAGCCACATGCAGAGCACGATCCTCGCGATCGTCAAGCACCTGGTGCTCTTCAACGTCGTGCTCATCGTCCTGGTCGTCGCCTATGCCGCCCAGCATGCACTGCCGCTCGCCGACACCGCGGTGTTCGCGCTGATGCTGCTCGTCGCCTCGGTCCCGGTGGCCCTCCCCGCGACCTATACGCTGGCAACGGCGGTGGCCAGCGCGCAACTCGCCCGCCGAGGCGTGCTCGTGACCCGGCTCCCCGCAGTCGAGGAGGCGGCGGCGATGGACACGCTGCTGTCGGACAAGACCGGCACCCTGACGCAAAACACGTTGACGGTTTCGGGCGTCCGACCGCTGGGCCAAACCGCTGCGGCCGAGGTGCTGCGGGTGGCCGCCCTGGCCAGCGACGACGCGTCGCAGGACCCGCTGGATGCCGCGATCCTGATCGCGCACCGGACCGGCGGATCCGCGGCATCCATGCCTCCGCGCGCCGACTTCCATCCCTTCGACCCCTCGACACGCTGCAGCGAAGGGGTATACGAGTCCGGTGGCGGACGGTGGCATGCGCTCAAGGGCGCGATGGAAGCCCTGTTCGCCCGCTGCGACGCCGACGCGGACGTGCGCGCGGAAGCGCTGCGCGCGGAACAGGAACTCGCCGCCGATGGCGCCCGCGTTCTCGCCGTGGCGGGGGGGCCGCCCGACGCCATCGCCCTGGTCGGACTGATCGGCCTCGCCGATCCGCCCCGGCCGGATGCCGGGGAGCTGATCGCACGACTGCGCGGCCTGGGCGTGCGCGTGAGCATGGCCACCGGCGACGCCCTGGAAACGGCGCGCGCGATCGGCGCCCGACTCGGGCTCGGCGCGCGCGTGTGCACGGCAGGCCCCGACGGCCTGCGGGATCCGGAGCAATGCGACATCTATGCGCGAGTGCTGCCGCAAGACAAGCACGCCATCGTCCATGCGCTGCAGCAGGCCGGGCACGTCACCGGCATGACCGGAGACGGCGTCAACGATGCCCCGGCGCTGCGGCAGGCGGAACTGGGCATCGCGGTGGCCACCGCCACCGATGTCGCCAAGGCGGCGGCGGGGGTCGTCCTCACCGACCCAGGACTGTCGGGCGTGCTCACCGTCGTCGCCACCGGGCGGGAGGTGCACCGGCGTATGTTGACCTACATCCTCAACAAGGTCATCAAGACGCTGCAGATCGTCGTGTTCCTGACGATCGGCCTCTGGCTCACCGGCGGCTTCGTGATCTCGCCCCGGCTGATCGTGCTGCTGCTGTTCGCCAACGATTTCCTGACCATGAGCATCGCGATCGACCGGGTCCGACCTCCGACCCGGCCGCAGCGCTGGCGCGCCGGACAACTCGTCGGAGCGGCCTCGGTTCTGGCCGGGATCTCGATCCTCTTTTCTCTGGGCTTGTACGAATGGGCAAGCGTCCGCTACGCCCTCGGCCCGAACCGGATCCACACCATGGTGTTCCTGCTGCTCGTATTCACGACCCAGGCCAATGTCTACGTGCTGCGCAACGACGACCGGATCTGGTCGTTCGCGCCGGCTCCCGCCATGGTGTGGGCCAGCATCGCCGCCATGGCGATCGTGAGCGCGCTGGCCGCAACGGGAATCGGGATGGCGGCCGTGCCGCCCGGACTGATCGCCGCCATGGCTGCGCTCGTCGCCGCATTCGCACTGATTCTCGACCTGACCAAACGCGTGGCGTTCCGGCACTTCCAGCTCGGATGATCCGCCCCGTACCAACCGGAGAACCGATGGAACCGATCCGCGACCAACTCGAGCGGGCCCACGCGGCCCATGTTTCCGGCGCCCTCGCCGAGGCCGAGGCGATGTACCGAAACATCCTTGCGACGGCTCCCGACACCGTCCCCGCGCTCGTCAACCTGGCGGCGATCCTCAGCGCAAGCGGCCGCCTCGAAGAGGCCTCGCTGCTGGAAGCACGGGGGTACGTGCAACCGCCTTGGGACGGGAAGCCGCACAAGATTCTTGCCACCTGCCATTACCGCCTGGGCCAGTTCGATCAGGCTGCCCAGTGCTACCGCGCCTGGCTCGCCGAAGAACCGGACAACGAGATCGCCCGGCATCATCTCGCGGCGTGCAGCGGCCAGGGCATACCCGATCGCGCACCCGACCGGTATGTGGCGGCCTTGTTCGACGGCATGGCCGAACAATTCGACCATCGCCTGGTTTCCATCCTGGGCTACGACGGTCCCGGGGTCATGCGATCCCTGCTCGAAGGCCATGTCCGGGCCGACCGGTCGCACGACGTCCTCGATGCCGGGTGCGGCACCGGCCTATGCGGCCCGGTGCTGGCGCCGATGGCGCGTCGACTGACCGGGATCGACCTCTCGCAGGCGATGCTGGAAAAAGCCCGGGCGCGCGGGGTCTATGATCAGCTGATCCACGACGAGTTGACGGCAACCCTGCAGCAACACCCGGCGGCGTTCGATCTCATCGTGATGGCCGACGCGCTCATCTACTTCGGCGATCTGGGCGGGGTGTTCGATGCCGTCGCCGGGTCGCTGCGCCCGGGAGGCCGGTTCGCCTTCACCCTCGAACTTCCGCCACAAGACGACGACACCACGCCCGGATTCACGCTGCGGCCTTCCGGGCGGTATGCGCACGGCGCCCGGCACTGGACGCAGCGTCTCGTCGAGCGCGGATTCCACATCCGGCGCAGCGAATCGATCGTGATCCGCGAGGAGTTCTGCCAGCCGATCCATGGCGCGGCCGTGCTCGCCGAGATTCCCGCCGCATCGCCGTGATCGCGGCGGCTCGTTCGCCGGCCGACCATCGCGTTCCGCCGCGTCGCCCCGTCAATTGCGGGCCGATGCGGCGGCCAGAAACGCCTGGATGAAAAAATTCGTCACGGCGATGAAGATGCTGGCAAAAAACGCCGTCCAGAATCCGGAAATTGCGAATCCGCGGACCAGCGTCGAAACGAGCAATAGCACGATGGCGTTGACGACCAGCAGGAAGAACCCCAGGGTGAAGATCGTCAGCGGAAAGGTCAGGACAATCAACACCGGCCGCACGACCGCGTTGGCGAAGCCGAGCACCAGCGCCGATATGATCAGGGACGAAGCGTCCGCGAACCGGATCCCCGCGAAGACGCGACTGGCAATCCACAACGACGCGGACGTGATTGCCCAATGGAGCAGGAATCGCACGAGGGGATTCGGCATGCGCGGATCATATCCCGGATCCCGGAATCGGCAAGACGCCGCCGACCGGGCGAACACCGGCAGTCCGCCCCATTGCCGGGCGGAACTGCGGCATCATCCCGCCATGGCCCTGAACGCAACGATCCACATTTTCGACATCGACCTGGCGGACGCCGACCGCGGCGTCTACGAGACCCTGAACCTCCGCGTTGCCTGCCACCCGTCCGAATCGCCGGACTTCCTCGTGACGCGGGTGCTCGCGTTTTGCCGGGAATATGCGCCGGGGATCGGGTTCTCGCCCGGGCTTTCCACGCCCGACGAACCCGCGATCCACATCCGCGACGAAACCGGAGCTCTGGTCGCCTGGATCGACATCGGCGTGCCCGATGCCGCGCGCGTGCACCGGGCGGCCAAGGCCGCGCCGCACGTAGCGGTCTATACGCACAAGCATCCCGATCTGTTGCGCAAGGCGCTGGCGGGCGAACGCATCCACCGCTCGGAACATCTGCGCCTGATCGCGGTCGATCGCCGGCTGGTCGCCGATTGGTGCGCGTTGCTGCAACGACGGATGAAGATGTCGGTGGCGTTCAGCGGCTCGGAGGCGTACCTGGCGATCGGGGAGCACACGCTCACGGGCGCGCTTGCGCCGGTCTCCCTCGACCAAGTCGTGGACGCCGATCCGGAGTGATCCGTGCGAGTCGATCTGCGCCGTCGCATCGCGCAGCGCATCGGTGGGCGGGTCTGGTAGATTTCGGCGACGTGGCGCAATCCGCTCCCGCAATCCCTTCCCTGGTCGGAGAAAACATGAGCAGAAAAGTTGCATTGGCAGGTACGTTCGCGCTTGCGTTGTTCCTGGCGGCGACGGTTCCCGGCAATGCCGAGACCGCGCAGATGACGATCCCGCAGGTACGGCACACGATCCGATCGGCGCACACCAAGGCCGACCATCGCGGGCTTGCCGCCTTCTACGAGGCCAAGGCCCGGGAAGCGCGGAAGTGGGCCGAACTGCACCGGGAGATGGCCCAGGACTACGAGGACAGCGGGAAGCCCGAGGACGAGTCGCAGGTTCCGCTGATGAAGAGCATCGCCGCGCAATACGACCAAATCGCGGCCAGGTACGATGCGCTGGCGGCCCATCACCGGACGCGCGCGAAAACCATAAAGGAGTAACCGGACAAAACCGCCCGCCGCGACCTTGCCGTGTCGGGGTTGCGATCGGGCGGCGTCACGGTCCACGTTCATCGATCGGATGATCGGTTCACCGAGTGCCGCCCGACCCATCGGCCAACAGCATCCCGAGTTCGGGCTCGGCAAGATGGCACCAGTCCCCCTCGCGAAGATCGAGGGCATCGAGGCGCAGCCCGCCGATGGCGACGCGCTCCAGCGCCGTGCAGTGATTGCCGGCGGCCGCCAGCATGCGCTTCACCTGATGGTACTTTCCCTGTTCCAGCGCGATGGCGATCCGGTTCGGCCCCAAGGTCTCGCATTGCACCGCGGCCAGTGGAGCGGGTTCGTCATGCAATTGCACCCCAGCCAGCATGGCTGCAACGAGTTCCGGCGTGACCGCGTCGTGGGTGCTCGCCACATAGCGCTTGGGCACCTTGCGCCGCGGTGACGACTGCGCATGGATGAAGCGGCCGTCATCGGACAGCAGCAGCAAGCCCGTGGTGTCATGGTCCAACCGCCCGACCGGCTGAACGCCTCGCCAGCGCATCGGCTCGGGGAGCAGGCTCAGCACGCCGGGATGGTGACTGGGGCGGCGCGAGCACTCATATCCTGCCGGTTTGTTCAGCGCCAGGTAAACGTGTTCGCGATAGACCCAGGGTTCCTCGAACACCGTGAACTCGATGCCCGTCGGGTCGAACTGTATCCGCAGGTCGGTCACTGGCGTGCCGTCGATGCGGACATGGCCGTCGGCAACCAGTTGCTGACAATGCCTGCGGGTTCCGAATCCCTGGGATTGCAACAGGCGGTCGAGGGTCATCCGGCTCATCGCGCCGCCTCAGGGCGCGATGAGCCGGACGCGGGAACGCTGCGGACCGAATCGGCTGCGAATCTCCCGACCACCTTACTGCGGCGCCTTCTTTTCGCCCCGCACCCACGTGACATCGTCGCCGAAAATGGCCACGATCGGAACGACGAAGGTAATCACAATGAATATGCCCAGCCACCAATTCGTATTCATGATTTGTCTTCCCGGATAAGCGCGTCGCAGACCACCGGTGATCCCGCTTCCGGGAGAACGAACCCGACGGTCAGGACGCGGCGGCGGAGCGGAACCGTATCCGCCCCACCGCAGGTTCAACGAAGCACGCGGATTTTCCTGCGAGCACTATGACCGAGCCAGGGAGTGTTCGAATTCATCGAACTCCGCGCTGGACATCCGGCCATCATGGTCGCTATCGAACCGATCAAACGCAAGCGCCAGGCCTTTCCAACCGGCCGCATCATCTCGGCTGATATAGCCGTCGTGGTCCCGATCAAGGCTTTCAAACTCGGCCTTGATTTCTTCTTCTTCCTTCATGAACACTGCCATCACATAGTAGAGAACGATCATCATGAGCCCAAGCATCGCGGGCCAAGTCCAGTCGAGCCCCCCGGTGATGTGATACAGCGCGTTCGGCATTTCCCAAAGGAGAAAGCCCACCATGAGAAACGGTGCGAAGACCGATATCACGGCTGCGGTGATACGAATCGTCTTCATTTGTACGCCTCCTGCATTTCCCAAATGCACCGGAAACACATTCATACTTATACACTAAATCAAAATAAGAATCTACAAAGATACCGATCACCGCACTCGCCCGAAAAGGAGACGCGCCGCACGATCAATCGATTGCAATTTCGGGGCAAGCATCCCGCATCAGCGGGGCGGGGGCGCAAAAATCCGGGATCCCACCGGATCCGGATCCTTATCGCCCCCCCTGATCGCGCCGGTGCGCAATCGAGGGAAGTCGCGCAGCCCCATCCCGAACCATGCCTTCGGGCCGCACCCATTCATCGAACTGCTCGGCAGTCACGTAGCCCAGCGCGAGGGCGGCTTCCCGTAGACTCACACCGTTCGCATGCGCATACTTTGCCACGACGGCAGATCGGTCATAGCCAATAAGCGGACTTAGCGCAGTGACAAGCATCAGGGAACGGCCCACCAGTTCCGCGATGCGCGCGGTATCCGGCTCGATGCCGCGCGCGCAATGCGCATCGAAGCTGGCCATGGCGTCCGCCAGCAAGCGGACGCTCTGCAGAAAATTGTGGGCCAGCAGCGGCTTGTACACGTTGAGTTCGAAATTTCCGGAAGCGCCGCCGATCGTCAGTGCGACGTCGTTGCCGAGCACTTGGCAGCAGACCATCGCCAGCGCTTCGGATTGCGTCGGGTTCACCTTGCCGGGCATGATCGAACTCCCCGGCTCGTTCTCCGGCAAGCGGAGTTCGCCAAGACCGCAGCGCGGTCCGGAAGCAAGCCAACGGACATCGCTGGCGATCTTCATCAAGGCTGAGGCGAGCGTCTTGATTGCACCATGCGCGCTTACCAGCGGATCGTGCGCAGCCAACGCGGCAAAGCGATTCGGCGCGCAGCGAAATGGCAATCCCGTCTCCTCCGCCAGGAGTTTGGCAACCCGTTTGCCGAATTGCGGATGGGTATTGATGCCCGTGCCGACCGCCGTGGCGCCGACGGCAAGTCCGTGAAGTGCGCCAAGACTCCGAGTGATCACCTCGTCGGCATGATCGAGTTGCGCGACCCACCCCGAAATCTCCTGACCCAGGGTCAGCGGCGTCGCGTCCTGCAGGTGCGTTCGTCCGACTTTGACGATGCCGGAAAACGCAATCGACTTCTCGGCAAGCGTCGCCCGCAAATCGCGCAGCGCGGGCATCAGATCCAGACGAATCCGGGTTACGGCGGCAATGTGCATGGCCGTCGGAAAGATGTCATTGGTCGACTGGCCAAGATTCACTTCGTCGTTGGGGTGGATGCAGCGCTCCGCGCCCCGCCCACCGCCGAGCAACTCCGAGGCCCGATTCGCCAGGACTTCATTCATGTTCATGTTCGTCTGGGTCCCGGACCCGGTTTGCCATACGACAAGCGGAAACATCTCGCGGTGCCCCCCGGCGAGCACCTCACCGGCGGCCCGCGCGATCGCCTCCGCCTTCGCGGCATCGAGAAGGCCCAGCGCGGCGTTGGCGTGCGCGCAAGCGCGCTTGACGCGCGCCAACGCCATGAGCAATGCATCCGGCATCCGTTCATGGGAAATGCGAAAGTGCATCAGCGAACGCTGGGTCTGCGCGCCCCACAGCGCATCGGCGGGCACTTCGATTTCCCCGAACGAGTCGCGCTCCAATCGATAGCCACTGCGCGGAACCGCGGGCGGATCGACGTCGGATTCCCCGACATGCCCCCCTTCGGCCACCATGTCGCAAACGGCCTGCGAGATGTCCCCCGATCGCGGCGTCAGGATGTCCATGCGCGCTATCTCCTCGTTTCGCCGATGACCCGGGAATGCGCCAACACCACCGGGCGCACCGGAGCGGGCCTGTCGGTTGGACCGAACCCGCCATCGGAAGTTGCCCGGCGCGCTCGTCGGATGCCCCCCAACCGACCGGAACCGGGAAGGGACGCTTCCCGCCCGATCCAAGACGGAGCGGATTTCCTGGCTCCAGCGAGGATTTTGCGCGGATAATTTCCCTCGTCCGACGTCCCGCGGGTTCTGCGGACTCGGAACGGGTCTTCGCGATCGGGCCGGAGGAAGACGCAACGCAGCCGCGTCCCCGTCGGCGCCGGGAAACCGAGGTCGGCGCGCTTGTTTCCGAGCATGCAATACGAAAAACTCACGGTACTGGAACTCCGCGAACGCGCACAGGGAACGGGTTTTCGTCCCCCGGATGCGATCGCGCAGCGCGTACTCGGTCAGCGTTACGCCAACGGCGAAGGGGTCGACAAGGATGAAGGGGAGGCCGTCCGCTGGTTCCGCGTCGCCGCCGAACAAGGGGATGTCGAAGCGCAGCGTTATCTTGCGTTTGCGCTACTGCACGGCCGGGGCGTGAAGGAAGACGTCGCGGAAGGGATTCGGCGTCTTCGCCTTGCCGCCGAAGCCGGCGACGCGCCGGCGCAGCGCGAGATGGGGTATCACCATGCCGTGGGATCGGGCGTTGCGCTCGACGAGGCACAGGCCGTGCACTGGTTTCGTCTGGCCGCCGATCACGGAGACGCGATCGCGCAGTATGACTTGGGCTATGCGCTCGCAAACGGCTACGGAGTCTCGAAGGACCCGGTCGAAGCGGTCGACTGGTACCGCTTGGCGGCTGAGCACGGCAGACCCGAGGCGCAGAGCGCATTGGCCATCGCCTACGAGCGCGGGATTGGCCTTGCCATCGACTACGAGAAAAGCCTTTATTGGAACCGGCTTGCCGCCGGGCAAGGGTATGCCGAGGCCTGCAACAGCTTGGGCCGGATGTATGAAAACGGCCTGGGCGTGACAAAAGACCTCGAGGCTGCCCGATATTGGCATGAGGAATGCGCGAAGAGGAAATCCATCGCGATCCCGCAGCGCCAGGCAACTCCGCCCGGGTGGACCCCGGAGGATCGCGGCGGTTCGGGGCCGTCGATTTCAGGACCCTCGATCCGCGGCGCGGAATCGATCGTCGAATTCCTCGACGCGGCATTTGCGGGCTTCATAGGACTGGGGGCCGTGCGCGACGAGGTCTTCCGGCAGGCGAGCTACATCCACGTGCAGAGTCTGCGTGCGCGCCAAGGCCTGAGCGTCCCCCACTTTCCGTCCCGGCACATGGTCTTCATCGGCAACCCGGGGACCGGCAAGACCTCGGTCGCGCGGATCATTGCCGGCCTCTATCTCCGACTGGGCATATTGAACACCGACAAGGTCGTCGAGACCGACCGCGCGGGCCTGGTTGCGGAGTACGTCGGCCAAACCGCGGTCAAGACGCACAAGATCGTGGAATCCGCTTTGGGCGGCATCCTGTTCATCGACGAGGCCTACTCCTTGGCCAAGGGCGGCGACCAGGATTTCGGCCACGAAGCGATCGAAACGCTGCTCCAGCTTATGGAGAACCATCGCGACGATCTGGTGGTGATCGTGGCAGGCTACGTATCCGAGATGGAAGAGTTCGTCACCTCGAACCCCGGCCTGGCATCGCGCTTCAACCGATACATCCGATTCCCCGACTACAGCCCCGCCGAGTTGCTGCAGATCCTCATCCACTTCTGCGAACAGGCCTCCTATGTCCTGAGCGCCTCGACCCATTCCGGTCTGCAAGCGCTGTTCGCGCGGGAGATCCGGCAGCAGCGGCAGCGCTTCGGCAATGCCCGCTACGTTCGCAACCTGTTCGAGAAGATCGTCGAGGCGCAGGCCCAGCGCGTGGTCTGGATGTCTCAGGTGTCGACCGCGGACCTGAAATCCATCCTCGCGGTCGACGTCGAGAAGGCGACGGGATCTCCACTGCCGGCCGATGGCGACGTCGAAGCCAGCCATGAGGCGGCCCTGAAACGACTCGACGGTCTCGTCGGGCTGAAACGGGTCAAGGCGCAGGTGCACCGCCTTTGCGACTTCGCCCGCATCCAGCACGCGCGAGCCGAAGCCGGACGCCGGGCGCCGGTCGGGTTTTCCCAGCATCTCGTGTTTGTCGGCAACCCGGGGACCGGCAAGACGATGGTCGCACGGATCCTTGCCGACCTCTACTTCACCTTGGGCATCACCGCTTCCAACCATCTCATCGAGGTCGATCGCGCCGGACTGGTCGCCGGATACGTCGGGCAATCGGCGCTCAAGACGCGGCAGGTGCTGGAATCGGCCATCGGCGGCATCCTTTTCATCGACGAAGCGTATGCGCTGGCGCAGGGAAGCGGGGAAAACGATTTCGGCAGGGAGGTCATCGATACGCTGATCAAGACCATGGAGGACTATCGCGACCGCCTCGTCGTCATCGTTGCCGGATATACGGACCCCATGCGGGTGTTCATCGAAAGCAATCCCGGACTGCGTTCGCGCTTCAACCACTACATCGAGTTCGACGACTACGAACCGAAAGAACTCCTCGGAATTTTCGAGGCCTTCTGCCGCGACTCCGAGTACGCGCTGGAGCCTGCCGCGGCATCGTTCCTGCGCAACCAGTTCGAGCAGCTCTACGAGGCAGGCCGGACGACCGACAACGGCCGGTTCGTCCGAAACCTGTTCGAGCGTTGTGTCGAGGTCCAGGCGGACCGGATCTCCCACGACGGCGACGTAGCCGGAGCAAACCTGAATACGCTCACCGCCGCGGATGCCACCGCCGCGCTCGAGGAAGTCCTGTCGGGCATCGCGAAACCCGCTTTTCGCGCTCCGGAAACGGCCGGTCCGGAAGCGCAGCAATAGGGTACGTCGCGAGGGGGTCCACGCCGCCAACAGAAGAACACGCCCGTCTTCGGGGCCAGGGGATCGTACGGAGAATTTCAGTGGGGTGGCTGATGGGACTCGAACCCACGACAACCGGAATCACAATCCGGGACTCTACCAACTGAGCTACAGCCACCGCAAACGGCCGGAAACCTGGCCTGCCCGGCCGGATTCGAACCAGCGACCCTCAGCTTAGAAGGCTGATGCTCTATCCAACTGAGCTACGGGCAGGAACGAACGGGCCCGAGGAGTCGCGAAACCACTGGTCGGGGCGAGAGGATTCGAACCTCCGACCCCCTGCGCCCAAGGCAGGTGCGCTACCAGGCTGCGCTACACCCCGAAAGCGCAACATGATACCGTGTTTTCCGCCGTTCGACACGGTCTCATCCTGCGGATTCGGTTTTTGCTGCCTCGACCGCCCCGCCCACACCGGGCAGGATGCGCGACGCCGGCAGCCAGGCGGTGAACGTGCTGCCGCGATCGACCTGGGATTCGATTTCGAGACGCCCGTCGTGGCGCAGCAGAACGTGCTTGACGATCGCCAGGCCGAGGCCGGTTCCGCCGGTACCGCGCGACCGACCCTTCTCGACGCGATAGAACCGTTCGGTCAGGCGCGGGATGTGCTCCGGTGCGATGCCGATTCCGCTATCGATGACCTCGAACACCATGCCACCGGCCGCCGGCGACCAGCGCAGACGCACCGTGCCGCCGTCCGGCGTGTACCGGACGGCGTTGATCGCGAGATTGCCGAATGCACTGCGGAGTTCGTCACGGCTACCGCGCATGTGCCGCGACGTCTCGATGTCGACGACGATGCGATGGCGCCCGGCGGACAGCGTCCGCGCCTCGTCGGCCACCTCCCGGACGAGTTGCCCGACATCGACGTCCTCGGCCTGGACCGAGGACTCCGATTCCAGACGGGACAGCATCAACAGGTCCTCGATCAGGCGGTGCATGCGGTCGGCCTGCTCCATCATGAGCTGCAGATGGTTTCGTCGTACCGGGCCGAGATCGAGGTCGGAATCGGCAAACGACTCGAGGAACCCCTTGATGACCGTCAGCGGCGTTCGAAGCTCGTGCGACACGTTGGCGACGAAGTCGCGGCGCATGGCGTCGACGCGTTCGCTCTGGGTCACATCGCGGGTGATGATGATCGAGCGCGCCGGCTCGAACTCGATCACGTCGAGCGACAGCACTGCCGACGGCTTCGCCATCGGACGGAAAACAAGTTCGCGGGAATAATCGCCGCCGGTCACGTAGGCGACCAACTGCGGGTCGCGCACGAGATTGGTGAGACGCAGGCCATAGTCGGATTTGAGCGAAATCCCCAGATGTCTTTCCGCCACCGGATTGCACCACTCGATCTGCATCGAGACGTCGACGAGAATGATTCCGTCGGGGAGCGCGCTGATCGTGCGCCGGAACCGCTCTTCGTTGTCGATGAGGCGGCGACGGCCGATTTCGCTGTCGCGGTGCCATCGATGGAGCCGGGCGAACACGTCGGCCCAGACGCCGAACCCGCCCGGAATTCCGTCCAGCGAGGGGCGCCCCAGCCAACTGCCCAGCGCACCCAGGTAGTACAACTGAACGGCGTAGAGCGCGACGAGCACGCCCGCACCCAGGGCAAGGGCGACCTCCACGCCGAAGACACGCGCCAGGAGCACGCATACGAGGGCCAGCGCGCACAAGCCGGCGATGGCCGGCAGAACGATGCGCCAGGGACGAAGAGCCAAATCGGGCACAGACGGAAATCGGACCTGGAACCGCTCAGGAATCGAGCTTCACCGAAAGGCGATATCCCAGGCCCCGCACGGTCTGCACCATGTTCTGCGCATTTGCCACCGTCAGCGCCTTGCGCAGGCGGAGCACATGGACATCCACCGTCCGCTCTTCGATGAACACGTGGTCACCCCAGACGTTGTCGAGCAACTGGCTGCGGGAGAACACGCGCTCCGGATGGCCAGCGAGGAACACCAGCAGTTTGAACTCGGCCAAGCCCATCTTGACCTCGCGGCCGTCGATCTGCACCTCGTGGCGCTGCGGGTCGATCCGCAGCGGTCCGTACACGACCGACTCGCCGCTCTTTTCCGGGGAGCGGCGGCGAAACACCGCGCGCACCCGCGACACCAGTTCGCGGGGCGAAAACGGCTTGACGACGTAGTCGTCCGCGCCGCCGTCGAGGCCGGCGATACGGTCTCCCTCGGAACCCTTCGCGGTAAGCATGATCACCGGCACCGCCCGCGTGCGCTCGGATTTGCGCAGGTCCCGAAGGAAATCGATCCCTGCGCGATCCGGCAGCATCCAATCCAGGATCACGAGATCCGGAAGCTCTCCGCGGATCGCGCTTTCCGCGGCACCGACCGAATCGGCCTTGCGTACGCGGTAGCCGCTGTTGCCGCAGGAAAACGCGACGAGTTCCTGAATCGCCGGTTCGTCTTCCACGACAAGGATCGATGCATTGGCCATGACACTCACTCCTGGGGGGAAACTGCGCGCGCGATCTGCTCGGGCGTGGCATGCCGCACGTCGGCACCCTGGACCACGAAGATCACATGCTCGGCGATGTTCTTGGCATGGTCGCCGATCCGCTCGATCGCCTTGGCGACCCATACGGCGTCCAGTGCCGCGGAGATCGTCCGCGGATCTTCCATCATGAAGGTGATCAGCTGCCGCATGATCGACTGGAACTGCTGGTCGACGCCGCGATCCTCTTCGATGATGGTCGCGGCGGCCGCCGCGTCGAGATGGGCGAACGCGTTGAGCACGCCGCGCAGCATCCCCGCCGCTGCCACCGCGGACTGATGGATGTCGCGCAGGCGCGGCGTGCGGACGCTGCGCTGATTGTCGATCAGCCACTTCGCCGCGCGGGCCACCTTGGTCGCCTCGTCGCCGATCCGCTCCAGGTCCGTGACGATCCGCGCCACGCCGATGATGAGGCGCAGGTCGCCCGCCGTCGGCTGCCGCCGGACGATCAGGTTGACGACCACGCGATCGAGATCCACTTCCTCCTCGTTGACCCGCTGTTCGACCGCCATGACGTCGTCGCCGGCCCGCGAGTCGGGATGCTCGTAGGCATCGATGGCGAGCTGCAGCTGCGATTCGACCAGGCCGCCCATCTGCAGGATGCGCGCGCGCAGGCCCTCGAGTTCCTGGTCGTACTGCTTGGAAAGATGTTCGCTGGTGCCCACGATGTCGTCCCCTATTCCTCTATCCGAACCGTCCGGTGATGTAGTCCTCGGTCTGCTTGCGTGCCGGCCGGATGAAGATCTGGTCCGTCCCGCCGAACTCGACGAGTTCCCCCATGTAGAGGAATGCCGTGTAATCCGAACAGCGCGCGGCCTGCTGCATGTTGTGCGTGACGATCAGGATCGAGACCCGTTCCTTGAGCGTCGAGATCAGTTCCTCGATCGATGCGGTGGCGATCGGGTCGAGCGCCGAGGTCGGCTCGTCGAACAGCAGCAGCTCGGGGTCGGTCGCCAGCGCGCGCGCGATGCACAGCCGCTGCTGCTGTCCCCCGGAAAGATGGGTGGCCGAACCATGGAGGCGATCCTTGACCTCGTCCCACAGGGCCGCGCCGCGCAAGGCGCCTTCGACCTTCTCCTCCAGGGCCGCACGCGACGGCACACCCTGCAGGCGCGGGCCGTAGGCGACGTTCTCGAAGATCGTGGTGGGAAACGGGCTCGGCTTCTGGAACACCATGCCGATCCGCATCCGCACCTCGATCGGATCGACCTCGCGCGACAGAATGTTGACGTTTTCCGGCTGCAGGCGGATCGCGCCGTCGTACCGGTTTCCCGGGTAGAGGTCGTGGATGCGATTGAAACAGCGCAGGAACGTCGATTTGCCGCAGCCCGATGGGCCGATCAACGCGGTCACCCGGTTACGGTACACGGTCAGGGAGATGTCCTTGAGCGCCCGAACCGAGCCGTAATAGAAATTCAGGCCCGCAACCTCGACCTTGACCTCGCCGGCCGTCACGGACTCGGCCGCACCCACCGCCCGGAGTTGCGGCGCGGCGGAGCCGGCGGCGTCATTGCGCGCGACCCCGGCGGCGTATCGCACATCCGGGCCGTCCGCATCGATTGGGTTCTTCAAGTTGCTGTACTCCATGGGCAACACCAGTCTATGACCGAATTACCACAGGATTGTGACATGACACATTATTTACCTCGCGAGCGTCGCCGCCAGGCGGTCGCAATATCGCTTCGCCACACCCGCGTCTTCCGCCTCGACCATGATCCGCAATACCGGTTCGGTTCCCGATGGCCGGATCAGGACGCGCCCCCGGCCCGCAATCTCGCGCTCGACCTCGCCGAGTTCCCGGGCCAGCGCCGCGTGCTCTTTCCAGGCGAATCCGGGAGCCACCCGGACGTTGATCATGACCTGCGCAAGCATGGGCAGATCCGCAGTCAGTTCCGCCAGCGTCCGGCCGGACCGGCGTACCGCGGCAAGGACTTGCAGGGCGCTGACGATGCCGTCGCCCGTCGTGTGGCGGTCGAGGCAGAGGAGGTGTCCCGAGCCTTCCCCGCCGTAGAGCCAGCCGTTGCGCTCGAGCAAATCCAGGACATAGCGGTCCCCGACATTCGCCCGCTGGAACGGGACCCCCATTTCCGCAAAACGCCGTTCGACGGCGTAGTTGGTCATCAGCGTGCCGACGACGCCGCCGATTGGTCCCTTGCCCATGCGATCGCAGGCGATCACGTACAGCAGCTCGTCGCCGTTGTACAACCGCCCGTCGCGATCGGTCATCACCACCCGGTCGGCGTCGCCGTCGAGCGCAATTCCGAAATCCGCGCCGTGCTCGCGCACCAGCGCGCTCAGTCCCTCGGTATGGACCGCGCCGACGCCGTCGTTGATGTTGAATCCGTTCGGCGACACCCCGACGGTCACGACATCCGCCCCCAGTTCGTGGAACACGGCCGGCGCCACGTGATAGGCGGCGCCGTTTGCGCAGTCGACAAGCAGGCGCAACCCTTTGAGGTCGATCTCGGCGGGAAATGTCCCTTTGCAAAACTCGATGTAGCGCCCGGCGGCGTCATCCAGGCGCCGCGCCTTGCCCAGGTGCTGCGACGGGGCGCAGATCATGGGCTCGGCGAGCCCGCGCTCGATCGACAACTCGGTTTCGTCGGGGAGCTTGCGGCCGCCGCCCGAAAAGAACTTGATGCCGTTGTCCGGATACGGATTGTGAGAGGCGCTGATGACGACGCCCGCGTTCAGACGCAGCGCACGGGTCAGATAGGCCACGGCCGGAGTCGGCAGCGGGCCGCAGAGCACCACGTCGACGCCGGCGCTGGAAAAGCCTGCCTCCAGCGCCGCTTCGAGCATGTAGCCGGAAACCCGGGTGTCCTTGCCGATCAATACGGCCGGCCGCCCTACCGCATTCTGATGGGCTAGGACTCGGCCCGCGACGTGGCCGAGCCGCAACACGAAATCCGGCGTGATCGGTTCCTGGCCGACGGTGCCGCGAACGCCGTCGGTTCCGAAGTATTTGCGTTTCACTACGTTTTCTCCTCCTCACCGAACCCACAAGACACCGCCTTCCATACCGCGAGCGCGTCGCGCGTCGCCGCCACGTCATGCACGCGCACGATGCGGGCGCCATTCTGGACTGCGATCAGGGCTGCCGCAATCGACGCGGCAAGCCGTTCGTCGACCGGTCGCCCGGTGATCGCTCCCAGCGTCGATTTGCGCGAAAGCCCCGCCAGCAGCGGGTGGCCGAGATCCTGCAGCGCGGCCATCCCGGCCAACAGAGCGCAGTTGTGGCGATGCGACTTCCCGAATCCGAACCCCGGGTCGAGCACGATTCGGTCTCCTGCCACACCCGCCGCGCGCACGGCATCGCGGCGCTGCGCGAGCCACCCTGTCACCTCGCGCACCACGTCCTGGTACCCGGGCCGCGTCTGCATGGTCGCCGGATCCCCTTGCATATGCATGAGCACCACGCCGCAATCGGCATCGCGGACGACGTCCAGGGCACCCGGAAGCGATAGCGATCGCACGTCGTTGATGATCGACGCGCCCGCGCGCAATGCCGCCGCGATGACTTCCGGCCGGCTGGTATCCACCGAAATCGGCGCCGACACGCCCCGCAGCGCCTCCAACACGGGCAGAACACGCCCAAGCTCGACCTCGGGCGAAACCGGGGCCGCGCCGGGCCGGGTCGACTCACCCCCGACATCCAGGATGTCGGCGCCCTCGTCGATCAGGCGCCGTGCATGCGCGACCGCCGCCTCGACCGCGGCAAAGCGACCGCCGTCCGAGAAGGAATCGGGGGTGACATTGAGAATGCCCATGATGCATGGGCGCTCGAGGGAAAGAAGATGCGCCCCGCAGCGCCAGGACAGCGAGGGGGCGGGTTTCGGTTTCACCGGGACGGACAGGCCCCCTCCCGCCCGGGAGGGGGGATCTTCAGGCCGGCTGCGTCGTCGCTTCGGGAACGCCGCCGCTCGGCGGGGTGCTGGAGCTGCCGCTGCTGGCCGCAGGCGCCGACGAAGTCTTGGGGGGACGCGGCGGACGCCCGTCCATGATGTCGGAGATCTGCTCGGAGTCGATGGTCTCCCACTCCAGCAGCGCCTTGGCCATGGCTTCCACCCTGTCGCGATGGGTCTCGAGCAGATTGCGCGCCAGAGCGTACTGGTCGTCGATGATGCGTCGAATCTCGCCGTCGACCTTGCGCATGGTGTCTTCGGACATCGTGACGGTGCGGGTGATCGAGCGACCGAGGAACACCTCGCCCTCGTTTTCCGCATAGATCATCGGCCCGAGGATATCGCTCATGCCGTAGCGCGTGACCATGTCGCGCGCCATCTGCGTGGCCCGTTCGAAGTCGTTGCTCGCCCCCGTGGTCATCTGCTTCATGAACACTTCTTCGGCGACGCGCCCGCCGAAGAGCACCGCGATCCGCGCCAGCAGGTAGTCCCGGTCATAGGCATAGCGGTCCTGCTCCGGCAATTGCATCGTCACCCCCAAGGCACGGCCGCGGGGAATGATCGTGACCTTGTGAACCGGGTCGGTCTTCGGCAGCAGGCGCGCGACCACGGCATGGCCGGACTCGTGATACGCCGTGTTGCGGCGTTCGTCCTCGGTCATGACCATGGACTTGCGCTCCGCGCCCATCATGATCTTGTCCTTCGCCTTCTCGAAGTCCTCCATCTCGACGACCCGCGCATTGCGCCGCGCCGCGAAGAGTGCGGACTCGTTGACGAGGTTGGCGAGATCGGCGCCGGAGAACCCGGGAGTTCCCCGCGCGAGCACGTCGGCCTGCACGTCGGAGCCGATCGGCACCTTGCGCATGTGCACCGCGAGGATCTGCTCGCGCCCGCGGATATCGGGCAGCGGAACGACCACCTGCCGGTCGAAGCGGCCGGGTCGCAACAGCGCCGGATCGAGGACATCCGGGCGGTTGGTGGCGGCGATGACGATGATTCCCTGGCCGGTTTCGAACCCGTCCATTTCGACCAGCATCTGATTCAAAGTCTGCTCGCGCTCATCGTTGCCGCCACCCAGGCCGGCACCGCGCTGGCGGCCTACCGCGTCGATTTCATCGATGAAAATGATGCACGGCGCATGCTTCTTGGCCGTCTCGAACATGTCGCGCACGCGCGCGGCGCCCACGCCGACGAACATCTCGACGAAATCCGAACCCGAGATCGAGAAGAACGGAACCTTGGCCTCGCCGGCGATTGCCTTGGCGAGCAGGGTCTTGCCGGTGCCGGGCGAGCCCACCATCAGCACACCGCGCGGAATGCGCCCTCCCAATTTCTGGAACTTCGACGGATCGCGCAGGAACTCCACCAACTCCTGCACTTCTTCCTTCGCCTCGTCGCAGCCCGCGACATCGGCGAACGTGATCGAGTTGTTGGATTCGTCGAGCATGCGCGCTCGCGACTTCCCGAACGAGAACGCGCCACCGCGCCCACCGCCCTGCATCTGCCGCATGAAGAAGATCCAGACGCCGATCAGCAGGATCACCGGGCCGAAGGCATAGAAGAAACTCAGCAACGGCGACTGCGGCTCATGCTGCTCGAAGTCGAAGCGCACGTTGGCATCGAGCAGGTCCTTGAAAATCCCGCGATCCCACAACGTGCCGGTCGTGCGGATCTGCGAACCATCGGTGGTCTGCGCGATGATGTCGGTCATTCCGGGCGAGGTTTCTTCGATCCGCGCGCTCTTCACGCGCCCGGCGTGCACATCGGCGACGAACTGCGAATACGGGATCTCCTGGACGTTCCCGCCCACCCCATGCTCCAGCTTCTGAAACACCGTGAAAAGGACGACCGCGATCACGAGCCATACGGCGGCTTTCGCGAAGGTGTTGTTGTTCAATGCAATCTCCTGCCGGACACGACGGCGGCGCGGGTGATCTGCCAGAAAACGGCAGACAGTGGCATTTTATGCCCATCCGGGGGGTTGTGACAGATCCGTTATGAGGGTTCCCCGCGGGAATTTCAATCCCTTGACCGGGATTCGGAATTGCGCCGGATTTGCGGCCGTCATTCCGCCTTCCGTCCCTGCGCCAGGAGATAGGTTTCCGCCGATTCCTGACGGGAGGAAGGGGGTTTTCGCACGGCAACCCGCGCGAACCCGCGCTTGAGCTGTTCGACGAACTGGCTGTATCCGCTCCCCTGGAACACCTTGATCAGCAGCGCACCGTCTGGCTTGCAGTGGGCGAGCGCAAACTCCAGCGCCAACTCCCACAAATGCGCACTGCGCGCAGCGTCGGCGGCGCCGATGCCGCTCAGATTGGGGGCCATGTCGGAGAGGACCAGATCGACCAGTCCCCCCTGCAGGGCGGCGGCCAGCCGGGCGGCGACCGCCTCCTCGCGAAAATCGCCCTGGATGATCTCGACCCCGGGGATCGGATCCATCGGCAGGATGTCGAGCGCGATGACGCGGCCGGGCGGGCGCCCGCCCGGCGCCGGCCCGGCGCCGATCCGCAACCGCTCCACCACGACCTGGGTCCAGCTTCCCGGCGCCGCCCCCAAGTCGACCACCGTGATGCCGGGACGCAACAGACGATCCCGCTGATCGATCTCGGCCAGCTTGTATGCCGCGCGCGAGCGGTAGCCGTGCCGGGTCGCCGCCTGGACATACGGATCGTTGACGTGGCGGTCGATCCAGGCGCGATTGGAGCGATTCTTGGTCTTGGCGCCCTTCGCCACCGCCGGCCGGCTACCGGCGCTGCCCTTTGGGGCGGAACCGGGAGCCTTCGCCGATCCGGCGGGCTTGGCCCGTTTGGCTGGTTTGGCCGGTTTCCCGGCGGGTTTGTCCGCACTCATCTCCGCAATTCCCCGCGTGGGGTACCATCGGCGCATGACCGAAGCAACTCCCCACGAACTTTCCCTACCCCAAGAACAAATCCTGCATCTGCGGGCGCAGGCGCACGCACTCAAGCCGGTGGTCCTGCTGGGCGCAGCCGGGCTGAGCGACGCCGCGCTCAAGGAAATCGACCGCGCGCTCACCGCCCACGGACTGATCAAGGTCCGGGCGGCCGGGGCCGAACGCGAGGAACGGGAAGCGATGTTCCGGGACATCGCCGAACGGCTCGTCGCTGCGCGGATCCAGGCGATCGGGCGGATCTTCGTATTGTTCCGGCCGAAGCCGGAAAACTGACCTCCCGGCGGTACCAACCCGACGGGCATCCGCCCGAGGGTCATGGCGATCCACCGCCCCGAATGACGAAACGGCGGCGTCATCGCGAGGCCCACAGGGCCGTGGCGATCCAGCAGGCGGTCTGGATTGCTTCCGGCTTCGCCGTCGCAAGGACGATTGCCGCGATTTCGTTGCCGACGCTTTCGACGCGCTACCGGTAGGAGACGTCCAGAATCTCGTACTCGCGGTTGCCGCTCGGCGCCGCTACCGTCGCGACGTCGCCGACGCTGCGGCCGATCAGGGCGCGCGCGATCGGGCTCGACACGGAGATCAGCCCTTCCTTGATGTCCGCCTCGTCGTCGCCGACGATCTGGTAGCGCACCTGCGTCCCCGATTCGGCGTCTTCCAGTTCGACCGTCGCGCCGAACACGATGCGGTCTCCTGCGTCGACCGCGGCCGGGTCGATGATCTGCAGGCTCGAAAGTTTTCCTTCGAGTTCCTGGATCCGTCCTTCGATGAACCCCTGGCGCTCGCGTGCCGCGTCGTACTCCGCGTTCTCGGAGAGGTCGCCCTTCTCACGGGCCTCCTTGATCGCCTGGATGACGTTCGGACGATCGACCGCCTTGAGTCGATTCAGCTCCACCTTGAGCCGTTCCGCGCCGCGCGCGGTAATCGGAATTGCCGCCATGAAAAACCCGTTTCCTACAACTGTCGATGCAAAGACTGCAAATCATAAACCTCGAGTTCGGCGAGGTGTCGCATCCCTTCCACCGCGGCGCGGCCGCCGGCCACCGTCGTGTAGTAGGTCACCCGCTGCGCGAGGGCCGTTGTGCGGATCGAGCGCGAGTCCGCGATCGGCGCACGCTTCTCCTCCACCGTGGTGATGACGAGATCGATGTTGCCGTTCTTGAGCAGGTCGACCACATGGGGCCGCCCGTCCTTGACTTTGTTCACGACCTTGACCGGCACGCCGGCCGCTTCCACGGCAATGGCAGTGCCGCGGGTCGCCACCAGGGAGTACCCCATTTCGTGAAGCAGGCGCGCGATCTCGACCGCACGGGGCTTGTCGGCGTCCTTGACCGACAGGAACACCGTCCCGTTCGGCGGCAGGGACGCCCCCGCCGCCAACTGGGACTTGAAGAGCGCTTCGCCGAAGCTGCGGCCGACGCCCATCACCTCGCCGGTGGAGCGCATCTCCGGCCCGAGCAGCGGATCGACGCCGGGGAAGCGCGCGAACGGGAACACCGCCTCCTTGACGCAGTAGTAGGGCGGCACGATCTCGACCGGCACCGCCTGCTCCTGCAGGCTGCGCCCGAGCATGCAGCGCGCCGCGATCTTGGCGACCGGGACCCCGGTGGCCTTGGATACGAACGGCACGGTACGCGAGGCGCGCGGATTGACTTCGAGCACGTAGACGGCGCCGTCCTGGATCGCGAACTGCACGTTCATCAGACCCACCACGCCCAGGGCGCGGGCCATCGCCGCGGTCTGGCGCTTCAACTCGGCGACCGTCTCGGCGGAAAGGGAATACGGCGGCAGCGAACAGGCGGAATCGCCGGAATGCACTCCCGCCTGTTCGATGTGCTCCATCACGCCGGCGACGAGCACCTGGTCGCCGTCGGCGATGCAGTCGACGTCGACTTCGATCGCATCGTCCAGGAATCGATCGAGCAGCACCGGCGACTCGTTGGACACCTTGACCGCTTCGCGCATGTAGCGCTCGAGGTCGCGCGGCTCATGCACGATTTCCATCGCGCGCCCGCCCAGCACGTAGCTGGGCCGCACGACCAGCGGGAAACCGATCTCGTCCGCGAGCCGGAGGGCGTCCGCTTCGGCCCGGGCCGTGCGGTTGGGCGGCTGCCGCAGGCCGAGGCGCTGCAATAGCTGCTGGAACCGCTCGCGATCCTCGGCGACGTCGATCGAGTCGGGCGTGGTGCCGACGATCGGCACGCCGTTGGCCTCGAGGTCGCGGGCAAGCTTCAGCGGCGTCTGGCCGCCGTACTGCACGATCACGCCGACCGGCCGCTCGCGGTCGACGATCTCCAACACGTCCTCGAGCGTCAGCGGTTCGAAATACAGGCGGTCGGAGGTGTCGTAGTCGGTGGAAACGGTCTCCGGATTGCAATTGACCATGATGGTCTCGAATCCGTCCTCGCGGAGCGCAAGCGCCGCATGCACGCAGCAGTAGTCGAATTCGATGCCCTGGCCGATGCGGTTGGGCCCGCCGCCCAGCACCATCACTTTGCGCCGGTCGGTCGGCGCGGCTTCGCACTCCTCACCGTATGTGGAATAGAAGTAGGC
Organism: Pseudomonadota bacterium; assembly: GCA_021842465.1. Lineage (GTDB taxonomy): Bacteria > Pseudomonadota > Gammaproteobacteria > Burkholderiales > Burkholderiaceae_F > GJ-E10. Next base: position 53,254 of record JAKBZN010000008.1, on the reverse strand, counting down.
CGTCGTCGTGGCGAACTCCGCCGCGCAGGTGTCGACCCGCTTGTACACCGGCTGCACGCCATGGGCGCGCCGCGCGGCGCGCACCTCGGCGGCGGTGCGCCCAAGCAGCCCGGCGATCCGCGAATCCGAAAAGCCCTTGCGCTTGAGCAGCATCCAGTCCTGCGCATCGAGCTTCTCGACCGTGGTCTGCGCGACCCGCTGCTCGATCTCCACCAGTTCCTCGATCTGGGCCAGGAACCAGGGATCAATCCCGGTTTCCTCGGCGATCTCCTCGAGCGTCAGGCCGATGCGGAAGGCGTCGGCGAGGTACCAGATGCGGTCGGGGCCAGGTTCCCCGATCTCTTCGACGATTTCGTCGCGGTCCCGGGACCGTTCGTTCAGGCCGTCGGTGCCGATCTCCAGGCCACGCAGCGCCTTCTGGAACGACTCCTGGAAGGTGCGACCGATCGCCATCACCTCGCCCACCGACTTCATCTGCGTGGTGAGGTGGTTGTCGGCCTGCGGGAACTTCTCGAAGGCGAAGCGGGGAATCTTGGTTACGACGTAGTCGATCGTCGGCTCGAACGACGCCGGCGTCGCACCGCCGGTGATGTCGTTGCGCAGTTCATCCAGCGTGTAGCCCACCGCGAGCTTCGCCGCCACTTTGGCGATCGGGAATCCGGTGGCCTTGGACGCCAGCGCGGACGACCGGGAAACGCGCGGATTCATCTCGATCACGATCATGCGGCCATCGCGGGGATTGATCGCGAACTGCACGTTCGATCCGCCGGTGTCGACGCCGATTTCGCGCAGGATCGCGATCGAGGCGTCGCGCATGCACTGGTATTCCTTGTCGGTAAGGGTCTGCGCCGGCGCCACGGTGATCGAGTCGCCGGTGTGGATCCCCATCGGGTCGAGGTTCTCGATCGAACAGACGATGATGCAGTTGTCGCGGCCATCGCGCACCACCTCCATCTCGTACTCTTTCCAGCCGATGAGCGATTCTTCGATCAGCAGCTCGCGCGTCGGCGACAACTCGAGGCCGCGCTGGCAGATGGAGACGAATTCTTCCATGTTGTAGGCGATGCCGCCGCCGGTGCCGCCCAGCGTGAAGCTCGGCCGGATCACCACGGGGAATCCCACCGTCTCCTGCACCGCGAGCGCCTCGGGAAGGGAATGCGCCACCGCCGAGGCGGCGGAGGCCAGGCCGATGCGGGTCATCGCCTCCTTGAAGCGCTGCCGGTCCTCTGCCTTCTCGATCGCCGCGGGCGACGCGCCGATCAGTTTCACGCCGTAGCGCTCCAGCACGCCGTTGTGGTGCAAGTCCATCGCGCAATTGAGCGCCGTCTGCCCGCCCATCGTCGGCAGGATTGCGTCGGGCCGTTCGCGCGCGATGATGCGCTCGACCACCTGCCAGACGATCGGCTCGACGTAGGTGACGTCAGCCATTTCCGGGTCGGTCATGATCGTCGCGGGGTTGCTGTTGACCAGCACGACGCGATACCCCTCCTCCCGCAGCGCCTTGCACGCCTGCGCGCCGGAGTAGTCGAATTCGCAGGCTTGGCCGATGACGATCGGGCCTGCACCGATGATGAGAATCGTATGGATGTCTTGGCGACGGGGCATGCGTTCTTCGCTTTGCGCCGGGATCGGCGCCTTGATGGATTTACGCCGCTCCGGCGGCAAGCTCCGCCGGGCCAGCGAGATGGTGTTCAACGAGTTCGATCAGCGTGTGCAGCACCTTGATGTGCAGTTCCTGCACCCGGTCGGAATACCGGCCGGCAGGGGTGGCGATCAGGACGTCCGCCGTATCGGCCAGCGCGCAATCGACGCGACCGGTCAGGGCGATCACCGCCATCTCCGCGGCATGCGCCGCATGCGCCGCCGCGACCACGTTGGGACTGGTCCCGCTGGTGCTGATCGCCACCAGGACGTCCCCCGGCCGGCCATGGGCCTGCACGTACCGGGAAAACACCTGATCGAATCCGTAGTCGTTCGCCACGCACGAAAGGTGCCCGGGATCCGCGATCGCAGTCGCCGCATACCCGGGCCGATCTCCGCGAAACCGGCCGGTAAGCTCCTCCGCGAAATGCATGGCATCGCACATCGACCCGCCGTTGCCGCAACTGAACACCCGTCCGCCCGCGCGCAGACAGCGCGCAACGGCCTCGCCGCCGCGAATGATCGCCGTGATCGCCGCCGTATCGGCGCGCAACGAGGCCAAGGCGTCGGCGGCCTGCGCCAGCGCGGCGGCAACGATCGCTCCGCCGCGAAGGTCCTCGCCGGTGGCGGATCGACTCATCCGCGCGCCTCCGTCCCCGCCGACCGGGCCGCATCGACCTGCCGCACGAACCGGTCGAACAGGGAACCGATGTCCTTGGGCCCCGGACTGGCTTCCGGATGTCCTTGAAAGCAGAACGCCGGCCGGTCGGTGCGCTCGAAGCCCTGGAGCGAGCCGTCGAACAGGGACACGTGCGTCACCCGGCAATTCGCCGGCAACGTCTGCGCATCCACCGCGAAACCATGGTTCTGCGAGGTGATGTACACGCGGCCGCTGGCCAGTTCCTGCACGGGATGGTTGGCGCCGTGGTGGCCGAATTTCATCTTCACCGTGCGCGCCCCGGACGCCAACGCCATGATCTGGTGTCCGAGGCAGATGCCGAAGGTGGGGATCCCGCGGTCGATCAGTTCGGCGGCCGCGCGCACCGCGTAATCACAGGCCTCGGGGTCGCCAGGCCCGTTCGAGAGGAACACGCCGTCCGGCCGCATGCGCAGCACCGCTTCCGCGCTCGTGCGCGCCGGCACCACCGTCACGCCGCAACCGCGTTCAGCCAGCATCCGCAGAATGTTGCGCTTGACGCCAAAATCGAACGCCACCACGCGGCGATGCGGCGTCGCCAAGCGGCCGTATCCGCCTTCGAGCGTCCACTCCGTCTGGTCCCAGGCGTATGGATCGCGCGTCGACACTTCCGAGGCGAGGTCCAGGCCATTCATCCCGGAAAACGTGCGCGCCAGCGCCACCGCCGCCGCCGCATCATCGCCCACCACGATCGCGCCCGCCTGGGCGCCGCCGTCGCGCAGACGCCGCGTCAGGCTGCGCGTATCCACATCGGCGATCGCCACCACCTTGCGCTCGGAAAGGAACGCGCGGAGATCCTGCTGCGCGCGGAAATTCGAACTGCGCAGGGAACAGTCCCGTACGACCAGTCCGGCGGCATACACGGATGGCGACTCGTCGTCCTCGCTGTTGGTACCGACGTTACCGATGTGCGGATAGGTCAGGGTTACGATCTGCCGCGTATAGCTTGGATCGGTAAGGATCTCCTGGTATCCGGTCAATGCGGTATTGAAAACGACCTCTCCGACCGTTGCGCCATCGGCGCCGATCGAGATTCCGCGGAACACCGTTCCATCGGCGAGCGCAAGCAACGCCGCTGGGCGTGAACGATCGATCAGGCTCACTGAAACTCCTGGAGAAACCCCGGTCCGAGTCGGCAGGCTGCGCCCGCGGGCAGGCGCGGACGGAATGGAACCGGGCAAACCTTGTCATTATACCCGGGGGGCTCTTCGTCCGATTGCCGGATCGACGGTCGCGAAAAATTCGGCCATCATAGGGCGACCTTCCCGGAATTTCCCGGGGGGCCCACCCGCAACCCCTCGGGGAACCGCTTTGCACGCCATCATGTCGATTCCGCTCTGGGCCTGGATTGCGGCGGGGATTGTCCTTGTCCTGCCGCTGGCGTGGCTGGCCCGCAAACCGGCCTCCCGCGCGAGGCAACCCGCGGCCGCCGGCGGCTCGCCTCCCCGCGGAACATCCCTGCTCGAACAGGCGCAGGAGGCGACCACCCGCCTGGATATCCGCCGCGCGACCCGCATCTACCGGGAGCTGGTGGAACGGGACCCCAAGAATCCGGACCTGCTGTGCGCCTACTTCAATGCGGCGCTGCTGGGGGCCGACCAGGAAGTGCTGCTGGATTCCGCCCTGCGCCTGCTTTGGACCAAAGTGCGGACGCCAACCGACGACTTGCGCAGGACGTTTCTGCGCCTGGCGCAACCCAAGGTCCTGAAGGCGCTGCCCATGGAAGAACAGTTGCGGCTGGCGCGCCGACTGGTGCGGCTCCGCGAGGATGCCGCGGCGCTGCGGATCATCGATGACACGCTGCGCGACGAATTCCTTCGGCACCGCTATGGGCGCCAGATCGCGGACTGTCTGTTGGGCTTGTACACCAACTACAAACGCAACGGCCTGCACAAGCAGGCCGACCAGATCCAGTCCCGGCTCGCCGCCCATTTTCCATCTGCCGAACAGATCGGCGGCGCGGATCCGGAACATCACTCGCCTTCCTCGCTGGAGGCGGGTGTTTCAACGATCTACCGGGGCTTGCCGACCACCTCCCGGTTTCGGGGACCCGCCGCCGAGAAGGTGCCGCCGGAATCACCGTGACGGGTCCGAGGGTGCGTCGAGGTGGTCGCGGTCGGCCCAGAAGTGGATCCGCAACGCCGGCCCGGGCAGGCGCACCGTGGCCCGACTGATCGACCCGTTGGGGATGGCGTATGGGCGCGGCGTCTTCCAGGGGATGTCGAATGCCGCGCGATACACGGCATCGAGAATCCCGCCATGCGTGACCACCACCACGGTCTTCCCCGCAAAATCGCGGGCGATGTCCTCGATCGCCGCCAGGGTGCGAGCCCGAACCTGGACGTACGACTCGCCGCCCGGGACGGCGTAATCGGGCTCCCGCCGCTGCCAGGTCGCATAGATCTCGGGCCACTTGGCGTGGGCCTCGGCATACGTCGATCCCTCGAACAGACCGAATCCGCGCTCGCGCAGGCGGGGGTCGATCCGCATCGCCGCACCGGCTCGCGCAGCGATGGGGGCGGCCGTCGCGCGAGCGCGCGACAGGTCGCTGGCGAATACGGCGGCGATGTCCAGGGTTGCGCCCATCCCGGCGCGCGTCAGGTGGCGCGCGACGGCTTCCGCCTGTTCCACGCCGCGCGGGGAGAGCGCGATATCACGGTGGCCCTGCATGCGGGACTGCGTGTTCCACTCGGTTTCGCCGTGGCGGACCAGGATCAGCGTGGTTTCGTGCGTGGTTTCGTTCATGGGGAGACAATCCCGGCGCGCGCGGTTCGGACGTCCTCCCCGAACCGGCGCATGCGAAGAATTGCGGCCTCGCCTATTGCACAGTCACCCGTGCCCAGCGGCGCTTGCCGATCTGCACGACGTAGGTGCCGCAGGCGACGCGGAGGGCGCGGTCTTCAATGCGCTGGCCGTCGATCCGCACGGCGCCCTGCTCGACGCTGCGCAGCGCATCGCTGGTCGAGGACGCCAGGCCAGCCTGCTTGAGCAGGTGCCCGATCGCGATCGCGCCGTCGGCCGCCGCCACCGCAACCTCGGGCATGTCTTCCGGAACCGCGCCGTGGCGGAACCGGGCTTCGAACGCTTCCAGGGCGGCGACCGCGGCAGCCTGGGAGTGAAAACGCGCAACCATCTCCTGCGCCAGCGCGACCTTGGCATCGCGCGGATTGCGGCCCTGCGCGATCTCGCTGCGCAGTCCGGCGATCGCTTCGATCGAGCGCGCGGAGAGCAGCTCGTAATAGCGCCACATCAGGTCGTCGGAAATCGACATCAGCTTGCCGAACATCTCCCCGGGCGGCTCCGTGATGCCGATGTAATTGCCCTTGGACTTGGACATCTTGTCGACGCCGTCCGTGCCTTCGAGCAGAGGCATGGTGAGCACGCATTGCGGTTCCTGCCCGTAGTGCTTCTGCAATTCCCGTCCGACCAGCAGATTGAACTTCTGGTCGGTTCCGCCCAGTTCCAGGTCGGATCGAAGCGCGACCGAGTCGTAGCCCTGCATCAGCGGGTAGAGCAGTTCGTGCATCGCGATCGGGTGGCCACCGGCGTACCGCTTCTGGAAATCGTCGCGCTCGAGCAGACGGGCCAGCGTGTAGTGGGACGCGAGGCGAATCATGCCGTCCGCGCCCAGGGGCTGCGACCATTCGGCGTTGTAGCGAATCTCGGTGCGGTCGCGGTCGAGCACCAGTGCGGCCTGCTCGAAGTAGGTCTCCGCATGGGCGCGGATCTGCTCGGCCGAGAGCGGCGGGCGGGTGACGTTGCGTCCGGACGGATCGCCGATCATCGCCGTGAAGTCGCCGATGAGAAAAATCACCGTGTGGCCGAGATCCTGCAGCTGACGCAGCTTGTTGAGGACCACGGTATGCCCGAGGTGGATGTCGGGCGCCGTCGGGTCGAGGCCGAGCTTGCAGCGCAGGGGTGTGCCCGTGGCCTGCGCACGCGCCAGCTTGGCCACGAACTCGCTTTCGACCAGGAGTTCGTCGCAACCGCGCTTGACGATCGCCAGCGCACGCTCGACCTCGGAGGGAATGGGGGAAGATGCGGATTCGGTCGGCATAAGGGCGGGGATTTTAGGGCAAACTGCTCTTCCGTACTCCACGTCCTCCGCACCGCCGCGTCCGGCGGGGAGAATCGACCGACCCGGCCTTGCTCTCGACGGCTCTGGACCCTATGCGCAACGAAACCCAGGACGACATCTACATCGGCGTCATGTCCGGCACCAGCCTGGACGGAATCGATGCCGTGCTGGCGCAGTTTCCCGATTCCGGACGACCGCCGGTGCGCTTGCTGGCCCATGTGCATCACACGTTCGCGGAAGAATTGCGCGCGGCCTTGTTCGCGCTGCAGCGGCCCGGAGAGGACGAGTTGCACCGCGCCGCCATCGCCGCGCAGCACTTCGCGCGCGGGGCCGCCCAAGCGATCGCCGAACTGCTCGATCGTGCCGGATGCTCCCCGGCGCAGGTGCGCGCGGCGGGAGTGCATGGGCAAACGATCCGCCACCGGCCCGATGCCGGCTACACGATCCAGCTCAATGCGCCGGCGGTTGTCGCCGAGCTCACGGAGATCGACGTCATCGCCGATTTCCGCGCCCGCGACATCGCCGCCGGAGGAGAGGGTGCACCGCTCGTGCCGGCATTCCACGACGCCGTCTTCCGCGCCGACCATCCGCGCGCGATCGTCAACATCGGGGGGATCGCCAACATCACCGGACTGCCGGCCCGCCAATCGGCGAACGAAGCGGTGCTGGGGTTCGATTGCGGCCCAGGCAACGTCCTGATCGATCTATGGCATGCGCGACACCGGGCGGGCCCGTGCGACCGGGACGGCGCTTGGGCGGCACAAGGGCGCACCGACCCCGCACTGCTCGCCACGCTCCTCGACGAGCCGTTCCTGTCGGCACCGCCGCCCAAGAGTACGGGCCGCGATCTTTTTCATGCCGAATGGCTGGACCGCAATCTGGCGCAGGCCGATCCGCGCGGCCATCTCGCCGCCGTCGATGTGCAGGCCACGCTGACCCGATTCACCGCGATGACGATCGCCAATGCGATCCGGAAAACCCAGCCGTCGGCAGGAGACGTCGTGGTCTGCGGCGGCGGGGCGTACAACGCCACGCTCATGCGGATGCTGCGGGAGGAATGCGCCCCGATCCCGGTGTTCGACTCGGGAACCATGGGTATTGCCCCGGAACACGTGGAAGGGCTGGCCTTCGCGTGGCTGGCGCGGGCGCACCTTGCTCGAACCGCGGGGAATCTGCCCGCGGTGACGGGGGCGCGGCACCCCCGCGTGCTGGGCGCGCGCTATCCGCGGTGAGGGCGGCGGTCGCTGCCACCCTCGATCATCCCGTCCGCCCCGCCCTCACCCCAACCCTCTCCTGCAAGCGGGAGAGGGGGAAAATCGCGCTCCGCCGACCGCCTCGCGCGGCCGATCAACGATCCGTCAAACGGAGAACGAGGAGCCGCAACCGCAGGTCGTGGTGGCGTTCGGATTGCGGATGACGAACTGCGCGCCGTCGAGGTCTTCCTTGTAGTCGATTTCGGCACCCACGAGATACTGGAAGCTCATCGAATCGATGAGCAGCGTCACGCCGTTGCGCTCCATCGTGGTGTCGTCGTCGTTCACGGTCTCGTCGAACGTGAAGCCGTACTGGAAGCCGGAGCAGCCGCCCCCCTGCACGAAAACGCGCAGTTTCAGATCGGGATTTCCTTCCTCCTCGATCAACTGCCGAACCTTGCCGGCGGCGGCATCGGAAAAGATCAGCGGAACGGAGGCTTCGACGGGAGCGTTCATGGTTGGACTCCTGGTGGCAATGTTGACGATTATAGGAGGGTATGGCCGGGATGCGGAAAGACAACCACGTTGCCTTCCCGGTTTTTGGTCACGATTCCGGTTGGTTGACGCGCGGATCGACGCGCGTCTCCGAAGGGATGTGAATCATCATCCCCTCGACGACGGCACCATGATGCATCTCCAGGGCCGCGTAGCGCACGTCGCCGACGATCCGGGCTTTGGGCTGCAGTTCGACGAGTTGCCCGGCGTTGACCGGGCCCGCGATGCGACCGCCCACCACCAGGTGCGCCGCGCACACCTCGCCCTCGATGCAGCCGTGCTCGCTGATGACCAGAAGGCCGCTCTTTTCGCCCTCCGCGCAGCGCACGGAGCCCTTCACCGTACCGTCGATCCGCATGCCGCCAACGAACGTGACGTCGCCGGAAATGGTCGTCGTCGCCCCGATCAGACTGCCGATTTCGTATTGCGCTGCCGCCTTCTTGCCGAACATCTCCCGCTCCCGTTGCCCGCCGACCGGATCACCCGGCGAATGTCTGTCGCAGCCGAACCACGCCCCCGGCGAGGATGCGCACCTGCACCGACTGCAGTCGCGCTCCGGCGGGCAAGGTGAACCCTCCCTCCACCCGCTGGTAGTTGCGGAAGGATAGCTGCATCGCCTGACGGGAATCCGACGGCGCATCCGCCCCCGGAACCCACAAGGTGTTGAAACGGCCGTTCTGCACGTACGTCACGCGCAACTGCACCGACCCGACGAAATCCCGCTGCGGCCTTCCCGCCTGCTGCACCAGCAGGCGGTAGTGCATCTGTGCCGCGGTTCCTTCCGGTTCGATCCGGAAACTCCGGATCACGACGCCCTTTTCCCCCCGCCGCACCGGCAGCAGGCTTTCGAAGAAATCCAGATCCGCCTGCATGCGCGCACGATCCGCCTCCAGATTGCGCACCTGCAGCATGAGTTGATCCTGCGCCGCCTTCTCCACCTGCACCTGGCCTTGCAGCGCCGCCGCCTTCATGGCGTCGCGATCCCGTTCCGCCGTGGCCGCATGCAAGGCGCCGCGCAGGTTCGCGACCTCGGCGACCAGCTGTTCGCGGTTGGGGCCGCCGAAATGCCGCCCCCAGTTGTAGAGCGCCAACCCAGCCACCGCGGCCGCGACCATCAGCAAGAAGGTGATCGCCATCCGCGCCGGCCAGGACATGTGCGACCGGACCGAGACCTTGGGCGCGCTCAGCGTATTTTTGCGCAGGAACAGCTTCCACTTCATCGTATCGCCACCGTCCCTTGCTGCCTTTCCGTTCGCGCCGTGTGACCGTCCCGCCGATTGCGTTCCCGCCCGCCTTCCGTCAGGGCACGGCCGCAATCTGCATCAACCCCTCCGTCTCCGGAAGGCCGAAGAGGCGGTTCATGCATTGCACGGCCTGCCCCGCCGCCCCCTTGACGAGGTTGTCCTCGACCACCAGCACGAGCAGCAGATCCCGCGCAGGCCGACGCAAGGCGATGCGAGCAAGGTTCGTGCCGCGGACCGAGCGGGTCTCGGGCGCGCAGTCGGGCGGCAGCACGTCGACGAAGGGCTCCCCGGCGTAGCGACGCTCATAGAGCCCCTGCAACTCCGCATCCGTCAGGTCGGCCGCAGCCCTCAGGCGGACGTACATGCTGCTGAAAATGCCCCGGATCATCGGGACGAGATGGGGAACGAAGATCAACCCGACCGGCTTGCCGGCGAGCATCGATAGTTGCTGCACCGTTTCCGGATGATGGCGATGACCGGAAAGTCCGTAGGCGCGGAAATTCTCGGAGACTTCCGCGCCCAGATAATCGACTTCCGCCTTCCGGCCCGCGCCACTCACGCCCGACTTGCAGTCGGCGATGATCGCACCGCAATCGATGGCCCCGGGGTGATCCCGCTCCCACTCCAGGATCGGGGCCAGGCCAAGCTGCATGCTGGTGGGATAGCACCCGGGGCCGGCGACGATCCGCGCCGAAGCGATCGCCTCCCGGTTCAACTCCGGCAGGCCGTAGACCGCCTCCGCCAGGAGATCCGGGCAGGCATGCGGCATCTTGTACCAGGCCTCGAATTGCGCCGGATCGCGCAGGCGGAAATCGGCCGCCAGGTCGATGACCCGCACCCCGGCCTCGACCAGCGCGCGGGCCTGGTTCATCGCCACGCCATGCGGCGTGGCAAAGAACACGACGTCGCAACGCTCGAGTTCCCGGGCGTCGGGATTCGTGAAGCGCAGGTCGACCCGGCCGCGCAGGGAACCGAAAATCCGATCGACGGGGATACCCGCTTCCTTGCGGGAGGTGATGGCGACCAACTCGGCCTGGGGATGCTGCGCGAGCAAGCGCAGCAACTCGACGCCGGTATATCCGGTGCCGCCGACGATGCCGACGCGGATCTTGCGGGTCATGGTGGTTGCTACCCTCGTCGTCCGATGTCCGGGGAAACCGGGGAGTATAGGTTCCCGATGGCCGATCGCGCCGGCCCGGCTCCCCACATTGGCGCATCATCCGCTTGGAAGCATGAGAAAGCCGAGCGGCCCGCGCGGGCGCGGAAAACGGCCGCGAGAACCGCGGCCGACCCTGCCCCATGCACCGGGGCGTCCCTTGCGCCAAGGCAGGGACGCCGGAAAATCAACGCTTGGAGAACTGCTTGCGGCGGCGTGCCTTGCGCAGGCCGACCTTCTTCCGTTCGACTTCCCGCGCATCGCGGGTCACCAGCCCGGCATTGGAGAGCGCGGGCTTGAGCGTGGCGTCGTAATCGATCAAGGCACGGGTGATGCCGTGACGCACCGCGCCCGACTGGCCCGACTCGCCGCCGCCGTCGACGTTGACCTGAATGTCGAACGTCGTCAGGTTGCCGGTGAGTTCGAGCGGCTGGCGCACGATCATCCGGCCGGTTTCCCGATGGAAGTACTCGTCCATCGGACGGCCGTTGATGACGATGTTGCCGCTGCCGCGGCGCAAAAACACGCGCGCCACCGAACTCTTGCGGCGCCCCGTTCCGTAATTGTGCTTACCGATCATGGCGTACCTTGCTGGTTCTCGATTCGGGTTTCGGCGCGTCAGATGTTCAGCGCCTTGGGCTGCTGCGCCTCATGGGGATGATCCGCGTCGGCGTAGATCTTGAGCTTCTTGATCATCGCGTATCCCAGCGGCCCCTTGGGGAGCATGCCGCGGACGGCGATCTGGAGCGCGCGTCCCGGGAAGCGCTGCTGCATCTTGCCGAACGTGGTCTCGCGCACGCCACCGGGATAGGTGGAGTGGCGGTAGTACATCTTGTCGGCTTCCTTGGCCCCGGTGACGCGGAGCTTGCCGGCATTGACGACGACGATGAAATCGCCCGTATCGACGTGCGGGGTGTATTCGGGTTTGTGCTTGCCGCGCAGGCGCAGCGCAATCTGCGAGGCGAGCCGACCCAGCACCTTGTCGTTGGCGTCGACCACGAACCAGTCGCGGCGCACTTCGTGCGGTTTGGCGGAAAATGTCTTCATGGCGTCAAAAAGGTTGTGCCGACCGGGAAAAGCCGCATATTGTACGGCCTGATCGGAACCCCTGCAAGCGGGGGGTTCCCTGAGCCGGAATGACCCGGAAGAATGTCGTGCGGGAGGCGGCGGCGCGGCGCCGCGGGCCGACCGACCGAACGGTCGACGCGTCAGGGGGTCGGATCAGGCAGAATCGGGGTTTTGCGGAGGAAGACGCCATGGAGTGCTTTGTTCGCTGGGGCGGACCGTCGGGAATGACCTTCGTTGCCGAGACTGGCAGCGGCCACCTCGTCGCCATGGACGGCGCGCCGGAAGGCGGCGGACGCAACCTCGCGCCTCGTCCGATGGAATTGCTCCTGGCCGGCACCGGCGGCTGTACGGCGTACGACGTCGTGCACATCCTCAAGCGCGGCCGCCATGACGTGCGCGGCTGCGAAGTACGGCTGTCGGCGGAGCGCGCCGCCACGGACCCCAAGGTGTTCACCCGCATCACCATGCACTTCGTCGTCACCGGCCGGTCGCTGCCGCAGGACGCGGTGGAACGCGCGGTACGGCTGTCCCACGAAAAATACTGCTCGGCGGGGGCGATGGTCGAGAAGACGGCGAAGATCGAGATCGAGGTCGAGGTGGTGGACACGCTCTGAGGGCCGTCCGTCAGAGGTAGTAGGCCGTCGTCGTCATCACCTTCGCCGCGGCCTTCATCACCAGACGCACAGGCAAGGGCAGGTCGTCCCCCCCGTGGGCCACCGCGGTGTTGGCGTGGCCGACCTCGTCGAGTTTCATCTGCTCGACGATCGCCCGGGAAACCTGATCGTGGGGCGGCAACTTCTGCAGATGATCCAGCAGGTGTTCCTCGACCTGCCGCTCGGTTTCCGCCATGAACCCCAGGCTGGGACGATCGCCGACGAGCGCGGCGGCAAGGCCGATCCCGAACGCGCCGGCATACCACAGCGGCACCAGGGCGCTGACCCGGCCGCCGAGTTCCTCCACCCGGCGGCGCGTCCAGGCGAGATGGTCGGCCTCCTCCACCGCCGCCTGGCGAAACACGGTGCGCAGGCCTTCATCCCGGGTCGCCATCGACTGCGCCTCATACAGCGCCTGAGCGCAGATCTCCCCGACGTGATTGACCCGCATCAGGCCCGCGGCATGACGCTTGTCGGCCTCCCCGAGCACCGGTGAAAGCTCGACCGACCGCGCCGGGTTCCCCGGATCGGGTCGGGACGATGGCGGCGAACCGGTGACCACGGTCAAGGCCGATTGCGCGACCCGCAACAGTTCGTCGAATGCCGTTGCCTTCCGGAGTGTGTCCATGATTTACCCCTTTCCCATCGGCATGCGCGCCAAGCACGGAACTGCCGAATTGTACGAATCCCGACGAGGACCACCAGAGTCCCGAACTCCTGGAGTTCCCAAACCCCGGCATCCCCACCCTCCCGGCCCTTGTCACGATTCGGAAACATCCCTCTTGCTCGAGCGCGATAGATGTCCCTGCAGGCAACGCGCGTCGTTGGAAAATTGCGACATGTAATAAAGATGTAATGGTACCTACCTAGGCTTCCGCCGTGAACTTATCAACCCTTCATCATCAACTTTGGAGATCACCTTGCGTAAGTCCCTAATCAAGTTCGCTCCGCTGGCGCTGGCTGTCTGCACCGGCGCCGCATTCGCGGATGACTCCGACGGGGTTCAGCTCTACGGCATCCTGGATGTCGGCATCGCAAACGTGCAGCACACCTATAACTTCGACCCGTCCTTCCCGGTGTCGCAAAGCCCGATTCCGCAGGATTCCCGCCTGAAATCGGCAACCGGCATGATCAGCGGCGGCTTGAGCCAATCGCGCTGGGGCCTCAAAGGACAGGAGCATCTGGGCTCGGGCCTGAAAGCGATTTTCAAGCTGGAATCGGCGGTGAACGTTCCGACCGGCAACACTTCCAATGCCGCGGCGGGCGTCGCGAACAACAGCGGCTGTATGGCGCCGTTCAACCCGAACAACCCACATCCGGGCACGACGACGTGTACCGGTTCGCTCGACAGCGCGATCTCGGGTCAGCTCTTCTCCCGCGGCGCGTTCGCCGGGATTTCGTCGGACTCCTGGGGTACCGTCACGGCGGGACGCAACACCAGCTTCTTCCTCGACAACATGGCGATCACCGACCCCTTGGGCGAGGCGCAGGACTTCTCGCCGCTGGGATACTCGGGCAGCTATGGCGGCGGTGGCGAGACCGACGACTCGCGCGTCGACAACAGTATCAAGTACAGCATCCCGGTCGGCGACTTCACGTTCGGCGCCCTGTACAAGTTTGGCGGGGTTGCGGGCTCCACCACCGGCCAGACCGCGTATCAGCTCGATGCGGTATACCTGCACGGACCGCTGTCGGTAATGGGCGGATTTGAATCGTTCAAGGACGCGTTCACCGACTTCGGGATCGGCCAAGGCAGCGGCGGAACCCTCTTCCCCAATGGCACCGGTACGCCCGGAACGCTCGGGGTGACCGCCGTGAATACCAAGGCATTCCTGCTGTCCGCCGAGTATGACTTCGGCAAGACGTCGGTGCATGGCGGCTACGAGCGCGAAGAGCTCAGCAATCCGTCCAACCCCGGTTCCGACCATATCGCATCGCTCTTCGGCTACCCGGTCGGGTCCGTGAATACCAATCCGTTCGGCGGCGCCACGAAACTCCAGAACGTGCTCTGGATCGGCGCAAACCAACACATCACCTCGGCGTTCACGCTATCGGCTGCGGTCTATCACATCAACGTCCCGGCCTACGGGAACGGCGCCGGCGGCGCTGCCGCTGGCAACGTGAACTACTACACCCTGCTGGCCGATTATCGCTTCACCCACCTGACGGACCTGTACGCCGGCATCATGAAAGACAGTGCCTCCGGGGGTCAGGCCGTCGTCACCTATCCCTGGGCCTCGGCCGCTCCCAGCTACAGCAACCGCATCGTTGCCATCGGCATGCGTCACGCATTCTGATCGCCCCGCAGTACCCCGGGAACCGCCGATGCGGCTTCCCGGGTCTCCTCAGAAATGTTTTCGGCCCGGACATGTCCGGGCCGTTTTTTTTGAGAGTCCGGATCCGCGGATCAGCGTCCGGTGCCGGGATTGGCCAGGCGCCGGAACATCGCCACGATCGCCGGCTGGGGCATGCGGATCTTCGGCGGACCGCCATAGTTCTCCCATCCGCCGCCGAGGGCCTGGTACACCGCGACATAGCGCTCGGCGAGCAAGGTCTGGTCCACCGCGTACTGCCCTTCGAGGTCGTACTCCTGCCGCTGCGCATCCGCGACGTTCAGGAAGTCCGTGAGACCCCGGTCGTAGCGCTCGGACGCCAGCAGCATCGCACGTTCGCTGGCCACCACCGCGTCGGCCAACTCTCGCAATCGCTGCTGCTGTGCCCGGAACGCCGCCATCGAGGTGTCGACGTCGGCAACCGCGTTCAGCACCGTCTGCTTGTAGTGCACGTACTGCACATGGGCCTGCAGATCCGCGACGTCGGCGAGAGCATCGAGCGTGCCGAAATCGAGCAGCGGGAGAATCGCGCCGTAGCCCAATGACCAGATCCGGTACGAGTTGTTCGGCAGGTACTGCGAGTTGAGGCTGGTTCCCTCCTGCCCCAGGCCGGCGACAACCGAAAGACTCGGGAAGAGCGCAGCCGTTGCCACGCCCACGTTCGCCGTCGCGCTCGCCAGTTCCCATTCCGCCTCGCGGACATCCGGTCGGCGCCGCAGCAGCGTTACCGGGACACCCGGGTCGATCTCATCCGGCAGATTGGGAATCAGCGCCGGCTTCGACAGCTCCGCGCGCAGGTCTTCCGGGTAATGTCCGAGCAGCACCGCGATCCGGTCCTGCGCCGCCTGGATCCGGCCGAGTACCGGCCCGATTTCGGCCCGGACGATATCCAGCTGCCGCCGTGCAAGGGTCGCATCGAGCTCGTTGGTGATCCCGCGGCTGTAGCGGGCTTGCATCAGATGCCAGAGATCGCTGGCGGCTAGTTCGTTCTGCCGCAGCACGAGGAGTTGTGTCTGCAGTCCCCGCAGGTCGACATACGCCCGCACTACTTCGGCCACCACCGCCACCTGCACCGCATCGCGCGACGCCATCTGCGCCCGCGATTGATAACGCGCGGCTTCGATCATCCGGCGATAGCGGCCGAACAGGTCGAGGTTCCATTGGGCCATCCCGCCGGCGACGTAATCAATGCGGTCAATCCCCGTGCCGCTCAGCCGCCGATTGTCGGCCGCGTGCAGCGCGCCCGGGGCAAGTCCGCCGCGATCGAGGTTCGTTCCGGTACCGCGCCCGCCCCCGGCTCCCAGGTTGACGCTGGGCAAGGCGAGGCCGGTGACCGCGACTTCATACGTGCGTGCCTGCTGCAGATGCGCAAGGGCGATCTCGAGGCTGGGGTTGTCCTTCAGCGCTCGTACGACGAGCGAATCGAGTTCGGGATCGTGCAGGTTGTGCCACCAGTTGGCGATCGCCGCGGGATCGTCCTGGGCGCCCTTGCCGGAATGGGCGCCCGCCTGCACCGCGAACTGCTTTGGCGCGTCCGCCTTGGGCCGATGGTAGTCCGGGCCGACCGCGCAGCCCCCAAGGCACAGCGCGGCCAGCACCGCGCTGGCGAGGATGCTGCGGGAGCGGCGACGGGCCGCTCGTTCCAACGTCATTTCTCGCTCCCCACGTCGTTCGCGATCACCGATTCGCCGTCGGCGATCTGGCTGCTGATGTTCAGCGCCACCCGATCGCCCGGGTGGACGCCGGACGAGAGATCGAGCACGTTGCCCTCATCCCGCGCGATCGTCACGCGGCGGAAATGCACGACCCCGTTGGCATCGACCAGCGCAACGTGCGGTCCGCTGGACTCGAAGACCATCGCCGCAGCAGGTACCTGGAACAGCCCGTTGTTGGGAAGGTTGAAGCGGACATCGACGTACATCCCCGGGATCAGGACATGGCGCTGGTTGGGCAGGTCGATCTCGACCTTCAGGGTCCGCGCGTCCGGATCGATCGCCTGCGCGGTCCGGGTCACGGTGCCATGGAACACTTTCCCGGGCAGATCGTTGGCGTGGATGGTCACCGGCGTTCCCGGAAAGCGCAGATCGTTGGCGACCGCCTGGGGCGCATCGACGAAGATCCGCATCGGGTTGTCCTGGCTGATGCGATAGAGCGGCATGATCGACGCCGTGCTGCCCGCCGTAACCAGATTGCCGACATCGATCTCCCGCGCCACTACCGTGCCGGTGAACGGCGCCGTGACCTTCTTGAACGTGGTGAGCGCCGAATAGTGGTTGACGTCGGCCTGGGCCAGCGCCACTTGGGCGCGCGCCGCGTTCAAGCGCGCCTTCGCACTGACATAGTCAGCCTTCTTCTCCTCGCGATCCTGCACGGACACCACGCCCTTGGGGGCATCGCGCCAGCGGATGTAGGTCGTCGTCGCGAACTCTTCCTCCGCCTTGCGCACGCGCACGATCGCCTTGTCAGCATGCACCCGTGCCCGCGCGGCCGCCAACTGGGCATCCAGTTCCGGCGTATCGATCAGCGCGAGCACCTGCCCCTTGCGCACATGGTCGCCGATGTCCGACCACCATTTCGATATATAGCCGTCGACCCGCCCATAGATCGTCGCCTCGTACCAGGAGGCGGTTTCCCCCGGCAAGGTCAGTTGCGCGCCGTGCGGCGTTCCCTTCACCGTCACCACATCGACGGCGATCTTCTGCTTCACTTCGGCAGCGGACTCCGCACGGAGATGATGGGCGTCGTGCCAGCGTTTGACGGCCACCACGGAAAACGCGACCACCAGCAGGACGACGAAACCCGTTACGCCCCGCCGCACCGTACCACCGGTGCTTTCGGAAAACTCGGTGGAAGCGCGGCCCTCGTCCGGATCCTCATCCGTGAACGGGGTATGTGCCTCTTTTTCGTGACCGGATTCGCTCACGGTGTACCTCTCTCCATGTTCATTTGGGGGATATGCGGAACCAAACCCGACGGCCGGCGCCGCAGCAGCCGGTACATCGTCGGAACGAAAACCAGGGTGGCAAAGGTCGCGAAGAGCAGGCCACCGATCACCGCGCGGGCGAGCGGCGCATTCTGCTCACCGCCCTCGCCGACACCGAGCGACATCGGGATCATGCCCAGGATCATCGCGCCCGCGGTCATCAGCACCGGGCGCATGCGCATGTAACCGGCCGAAACGGCGGCGGTGAGCGAATCGTCGCCCTTGTCCATCCGCTGATTGGCAAAGGTCACGACCAAAATGCTGTTTGCCGTGGTCAGGCCGATGCACATGAGGGTGCCCATCAACGCCGGAACGCTCAGGTGGGTGCCGGTGAGGAAGAGCATCCACATCACCCCCCCCAGCGCGAACGGCACCGCCGTGATCACGATCAGCGGATCGATCCAGCTCTGGAAGTTGATCACCAGGAAGAGATATACCAGCACCACGGCGAGAGCGATCCCGGTGAAGAGGCCGGTGTAGCTCTGCTGCATGGTATCGATCTGCCCTGAGAGCGTGACCTTGATGGCCTTGGCGGGCGGCGGCCGATCCCGGTCCAGTACCTGATTGATCGCCTTCGCCGCCGACGCCAGATCGGTGCCCTGCACGTCCGCCTGCACGTCGAATACCGGGCGGATGTTGTGCTGGGACGTCACCAGCGGCACCGGGGTCCGTCCGAATTTCGACACGTTCATGAGCAGTTGCCGCGGATCGCCGGGCTTGGTCTTGACCGGAATGGTCCAGAGATCCGGACCGGTGTCGATCTTGTACTGTGGAACCTGCACGACGAGCGGGTAGCTCACGGCGTTGCGCGGATCGACCCAGAAGTTCGGAGCCAGCTGCGCACTGGAGTTGGTGGCGACCAACACGCTGTTGACGCTGTCGAGCTGGTTCACGCCGACGTCGGTCGCCAGCGCGCGATCGACGTCGATCGTGAGCGAGGGCGAATCCGGGACCTGGAAGATGTGCGAATCCACAATGCCGGGGATCTTGCCGATGTCGCGCATGATCCGCTTGGCTACGTCGTACGTTGCGTTGCTGTCGTAGCCGGAAACCTGGATGTCGATCGGCGCCGGCTGGCCGAAATTGAGCACCTGGTCGACGATGTCCGCGGGCTGGAAGAAGAAGGTCAGTTCGGGGAACTCGCGCGGCAGCTTGCGACGCAGCTCGGCGACGAAGCCGGCAGTCGGCTTGTGCTCCTTGTTGAGCGACACCAGGATCTCGCCATCCATCGGACCGACCGTCGCCGAATCCGACAGCGCCATGTTGATCCCGCTATAGGGTAGACCGATGTTGTCCAGAATCACCGAGATCTGGTCGTTGCCGACGATCTTGCGGATCGCGCCCTCCACCTGCGCAAAATATGCCTGCGTCTGCTCGATCCGCGTTCCCGACGGCGCACGGACATGCAACCGCATCTGCCCGGCATCGACCTGCGGGAAGAAGTCGCGACCGAGGAACGGGAAGAGGGAAAGCGAAACCACCATCAGGCCGACGAAGAAGGTGATGACGATCTTCGGCCGCGTCACCACCCAGGAGACGGTATTGCGATAGCCCTCGCGGAACGCGCTGAAGCCGCGCTCGAATGCGAGGTGAATGCCGTAGAGCGCGTTGCCGATCCGCCCCAACACGCTGGGCGTCTCCGCTGTCGTCGCGTGCGCAGCATCGTGCGCGGCGTGCTCGTGCTTGGCATGGGCCTCGACCGAGGCGCGCATCAGGTATTTGAAGAGCAGCGGCACCATCGTGAACGACAGCGCCAGGCTCGCCAGCAGGGAACAGATCACCGACAGCGACAACGGCGAGAACAGATATTTGGCGGTTCCCTGCAGCAGGAACACCGGGATGAACACGATGCAGATGCACAAGGTCGCCAGCATGGTCGGAACGCCGACTTCGCCGCAGCCGCGCAGAATGGCCTTGTGCAGACCGGCACCGGTACGAACGTGGCGCTCGATGTTCTCGATCACCACCGTGCCGTTGTCGACCAGGATCCCCACCGCGAGCGAGAATCCGCCGAGGGTCATGGTGTTGAGCGTGTTGCCGCCGATGTACATGATCAGCACGGCGGTGACGATCGACAGCGGAATCGCCGCCAGGATGATGAGCGTCAGTCGCCAGTTTCCCAGGAAGAGCAGGATCATCATCGCCGTCAGGCCCGCCGCCATCGCGCCGCCCATGGCCACGCTGTTGAGCGCCGCCTTGACGAACACCGACTGGTCGAACAAGGGCGTGATTTTCACGCCCTTGGGCATGATGCGGTTCATATACGGCAGGACTGCGCGGATGCCGTTGATCACCGACAGCGTGGAGACGCCGCCGGTCTTGCGAATCGTCATCAGCGCGCCGGGCCGGCCGTTGACCGCCACCGAATTGGTCTGAATCTGGAAACCGTCGTGCACGCGCGCGACGTCGCGCATGAAGATCGTCTTGCCGTTGATCTCGCCCACCGGGAAGGAATTGATTTCGTCGATGACATTGGGGCTGTTGTTCATCGTCAAGGTGTAGTCCTTGTGGCCGATCTTGACGTCGCCGGCCGGCAGGATCACGTTCTGGTGCAGCAGCGCCTTGGCAACGTCGGCGGGCGTAAGGCCCCGTGCCTGCAGGGCGCGCTCATCGAGGTCGGCCATGATCAGCCGAGGCTTGCCGCCGTAGGGGTACGGTACTTCGGCACCATGGACCACGGCCAGCGCCGGGCGGATGATGTTCTGCCCGAGGTCGTTGAGTTTGGTGTCCGGGAGGGTCTTGCTCGACAGGCTCAATTGGATGATCGGCACATCGGTGGCGCCGTAGCGGATCACCATCGGCGGCGTGATGCCATAGGGCATGTACTTCAACACCACCAAGGCCGAACTCGCAACCTGCGCCACCGCCCGCGAGACGTTGGCGCCTTCGTGGAGGTAGACCTTCTCGACGCCCACGCCGTAATAGCTCGTCGCATCGATGCGCTCGATGTCGTCGACCAGCGAGGCCATCTGGCGCTCATGCAGCGTGATGATGCGGTTCTGCATGTCCTCCGCGCTCATGCCGTTGTAGGTCCAGACAACGCTGACCACCGGGATGTCGATCTCGGGGAAGATGTCGACCGGCATGCGCAGCGCGGCTCCGATCCCCAACATGCAGATCAGAATCAGAACGGCGGGAACTGTGTACGGTCTTTTTAGGACAAAATCAACCAGGGACACGATTGCTCTCGTTTTCCAAGAAACTAATAAAGGATAATCTCAGCCATGTACCGACCCACCGTATACATCGTCGACGACGACGATGCCGTCCGCCGATCCCTCGCCATGTGGCTCGGATTCCGGGGCCTCGCGACCCAAGTGTTCGATTCGGCCGAATCGTTTCTCGCGCACGTCGACGGCAACTGCCGCGGCTGCGCGATTCTCGATGTGCAGTTGGGAAGCATGAACGGGCTGCAACTTCAGAACCGCCTGGCGGAGAAACAGATCCGCCTGCCGGTGCTCTTTCTTACCGCGCACGGCGACGTGCCCACTGCGCGCAACGCCCTCAAGGCCGGCGCATTCGATTTCCTCGAAAAACCCGTCGACAACGACCGCCTGGTCGAAGTGGTCGATGCAGCCATCGCACGCGACGAACGGTACTGGGAATCCGAGCGCGAGTCCGAGCGCGTCGCCGAACGGGTGGCACGCCTGACCTCGCGCGAACGCGAGGTGATGGACCTGGTGGTGGCCGGACGGCATAACCGGGAAATCGCGGTGGAGTTGGGAATCAGCGCGCGAACCGTCGAAGTCTACAAGGCGAGACTGATGCACAAACTCGACGTCCGCCGCATTCCCGACCTGGTTCGGCTCGTGCAACCCTTGCAGGAGCCGACAGAAAATACCCGACACTGAAACCTCGCAATCGAAACGGGCTTCCATCCGGGAGCCCGCACACCGTACAAACCGAAGTCCACGCCGTATTGGCGGACGCGCAACCTTAACGATCTTGTCTCGCGGCCAAAAGCGGCGAATTCGTAAGGGCTTCACGTATCTTCGTGCAGCCCCGGGCCTTCCGGGTCCTGGACCGGCAGATCCAGACAAAACGTCGTACGCTCCGCCTCCGGATCGAACCAGAGGCGGCCTTCCTGCCGCTCCGTAATCGAGCGGGAAAGCGCCAGACCCAGGCCCATCCCCCCCGGCTTGGTGGTCGCCAGCGGGGTGAACAGCCGCTCACGGACCTCTGGCGCGATACCCGGCCCAGTATCCTGCACCCGGATCCGCAGCATCGTCCTCGTTCCCTCCTGGATCCGGTAGGCATCGCAGCGGATCTCGCGCGGACCCTGCCACTCGGCCAAGGCATCATAGGCGTTGTTCAGCAGATTCGCGAGCACGGCCCCCATCTGCACCGCGTCGACCCGCAGCAGCGGCAGGCCCGGCTCGATCCGCGAACGCCACCGGATCCGCGCCCGCCGGGCACGGTCGCTCAGATGCTCATAGGTATTGCCGATCAGCGCCGCCGCCGCGATCCGGTCCTGGTGCGAAATGCCGGTCCGGAAGAAATCGCGCATGCGCCGCACGTACTGTCCGGCGCGCGCGCTCTCCTGCGCAATGCGACCAAGCGTGTCGATCAACTGACTGCGATCCGCATCGCCGCGTTGCGCCAGCACCTGGCTCGCTCGGGCATAGGTTCCAATCGCGGAAAGCGGCTGGCTGAGGTCGTGTGCCAGGGCGGCGGCCAACTCGGCGGTCGACGCGGTGCGCTGCGCCTGCGCCAGCGCACGATCATGCTCCCGCAACGCCAGTTCGTGTTCGGCGATCCGGGCGGCGGCCCGACGCTGCTCGTCGGCCAGAGCCCCCATTGCCAGCGCCGTCACCGACAGGGTCAGCATCGCGAGTTGGAATTCGAACGCCGTCCCGGTACTCGTCCCCGTCCAGGACAACGCCGCCAGCATCCCCACCTGGGTCAACGGCAGGGCGAGCGCGGCGCCGAACAGCCCCAGACGCATCGATATCACCCCGACCGGCAGGAACAGCAGGTACGACATGCGAAATTCATCCCATAGACGCAGGCCGAACACCAGTTCCAGGATGCCTCCCTGAACCACGAGGAACAGGACGCTGTCCCGCAGCGCCGCTCGCGCGGCCAACCGGGCGAAGGCCACGCGCAATCCGTCCGCGGCGAGGTACATCAGCAGGGGGGCGAGTACCACCAGACCCAGCAGGTTGGCAACGAACAGGCGCACGAACAGCACCGGCTCGGTCCGCCCGCCGACCGCGCCGGAGAGCACCGACGGCGTGCCATCGACCAGGGAAACCAGCAATGCGAGGATGATGGCGACCGCCAGGAATCCCACCAGGTCGCGCAGTCCGTGCTCCGGATTGCGCCAATGGGTAGTACGGTCCAACGCCAGCCCCGCGCCCAGATACACGGCCGTCAACACCAGGGCCGCGGAAAACTCGCCTGTCGTCGTATCGGCAACGGGCACCAGCCACCAGGAGGCCAGCACTGCGGAGAATAGGATCGGCACCGCGCCAACACCGGCGTAGACCACCATGACCAGCGCAATCGCCGGATGCGCACTCCAGGGCTGTACCCCGAAACGCGCATGCGGAAAGAGATCCGTCAAAGGACCGGACAGCGCATACAACAGGCCCAGCGCGGTCGTCGCCAGCCATTGGGAACCGCGCAGGGAAAAACCCGGGATTTTCCCGCCGGCGAGCCGGTCGAAAGAGATGGTCACAGAAACTTTCCGCTCAACGGATCACACTATGCGCGCGGGATTGTCCAAGCCATCCCGCGCAAATGGAGAAAAAGCCATGAACCATCGGATTTTCGCACGCACCATTTTGTTCCCGCTCGCGCTGGCGGCGTGCGGCGCGGTCTACGCCGCGCCCGGCCACGCGTTCGGCGGGGGCGGGTTCCATGGTGGAGGCGGTTTTCATGGGGCGGGGCGCATGGGTGGCGGGTATTTCGCCGGCCGAGGCTATGCCGGCCGCGGACGCTACGGCTACTGGGGCGGCGGCTGGGGCGGGGACTGGGGCTGGCGAGGGGGATGGGGTTGGGGATGGGGCGGCCCCGGCTGGGGATGGGGTTGGGGCGTCGGATTCGACGATCCGTTGTGGTGGGGCTGGGGCGCACCGATGTATCCGTATTACCCCTACTACGCCCAACCTCCGGTGATCGTGAATCCGCCGCCGCCGACCCAGGTTCCGACCCAGTCGTATTACTGGTACTACTGCCCGGGGAGCAAGACCTACTACCCCTATGTGCAATCCTGCGCCGCAGGGTGGAAGAAAGTGACGCCGAAGCCGGCGGGCCAATAGCCAGCCGACTTCGTCATCGCGAGGCCCGCAGGGCCGCGGCGATCCGGAGGCAATGCTGGATTGCTTCGGGCTGCGCCCTCGCAATGACGTCGCGGAGCGGCATCCGACCTCACCCGGCGAGCGCGCCGAGATCCAGCAGGTCGGCGACCTTCCGGAAATCCGCCTGCGCCATGTGGGGGACGACCCCCATGCACGGCGCCGGCAGCAGGCGCCGCAAGGTCTCCAGGTTGCGGTCCACCTCCGCCATCGCCGGATCAATCTGATTGGCCACCCACGCCTGCAGGCGCAAACCGCGCGTCGCGATCGCCTCGGCGCTGAGCAGGGCATGATTCAGGCAACCGAGGCGCAGGCCCACCACCAGCACGACCGGCAGGCCCAGGAAGCGAGCAAGGTCGGCGGTATCGAAATCGGGCGCGAGCGGCACGCGGAACCCGCCGACCCCCTCGACCACGACCGTATCGGCCCGTTCCCGCAGCGCGGCGAAGGCCTCCTGAATGGGCTGCCGGGCGATCCGGATCCCTGCCGATTCGGCGGCGATATGGGGCGCCACGGCCTGTGGAAACAACACCGGACACACCGCCTCGCGGGGTGCTGCCACATTCGCCGCGGCGATCAGCGTTTCGACGTCCTCGTTGCGCGGCGCGCCATCCCGCCATTCCGTGCCGGCCGCAACCGGCTTCATGCCGACGGCCCGCCGCCCGCCACGAGCCAGGGCATGGACCAAGGCCGCCGCGATCAGGGTCTTTCCCACGCCGGTGTCGGTACCGGTCACGAACCACGAGTCCACGTTCTCACCCCGGCCTTTCCACCAATTCCTGCAGGGCCTCAGTCAACCGATCGACCTGCTCGACGGTATGCGCCGCCGATAGCGTCACGCGCAGACGGGCGGTGCCCTCGGGCACGGTAGGTGGGCGAATCGCCGGCACCCAGATGCCACGGTCCAGGAGGGCCGCGGCAAGCGTCAGTGCCGCATCGTTTGCGCCGACCACGATGGGCTGGATCGGCGTCGGCGACGGCAGCAGTCGCCAACCGGCGGCCGACGGATCGCTGGCGTCGCCCGCGGCCCCATCAGCGGACGACGCCCCGAACCCCGCCCGCAGCCGGGCGATGTGGGCGTGCAACGTGGTGCGCAGCGCCACGCCTTCCGCGCCCAGCGCGATGTCGAACGCCGCCTCCGCCGCCACAGCGAGCGCGGGCGGTGCCGCGGTCGAGAAAACATAGGGCCGCGCCCGCTGGATCAGCCACTCGATCACGTCTTCGTGCGCGCAGACGAGCGCGCCGCCCACGCCCATCGCCTTGCCCAAGGTCGCCATGTACACGATCCGATCCGACCGCAGGCCGAAATGTGCAAGGGAGCCCCGACCGTCCGCCCCCAGTACGCCGAAGCCATGCGCGTCGTCGATCACCAGCCAGGCGTCGTGGCGCTCGGCCAGCGCCAGCAGCCGAGGCAGCGGCGCGAGGTCGCCGTCCATCGAAAACACGGCATCGGTGACGATCACGCGGCGGCGTGCCGTGCTGGCCTGCAGCATCGCGTCGAGCGCCTCGACGTCCGCATGCGGATAGACCCGACGGCGCGCGTATGCGAGGCGGATGCCGTCGATCAGCGAGGCATGATTGAGTTCTTCGGAAAAAACCTCGGTCTCGCGATCGGCCAGCGCGGAGATCACCGCGAGGTTGGCCAGATAGCCGGTGCAGAAATGCAGGGCGCGCGCCACGGGGACGTGCGGCGACTGGATCGCGGCAAACCGCGCCTCCAGCCGGTGATGCGCCACGTTATGGCCGCTGATCAACGGCGAGGCACCGCTGCCAGCGCCAAATCGCCGCGCGCCGGCGGCGAGCGCCTCGACCACGGCGGGGTGCGAGGCCAGACCGAGATAATCGTTGCTGCAAAAAGCGAGCGCGTCGCGCCCCACGCCGCCCGGATCGGCCAGGCGCGCCGCTGGCGTCCACCCGCCTTCGACGATGCGGCGGGCTCGACGCAACTGCCGTTCGTCGAGGGCCGCCAGTCGCGCGCGCAAGTCTTCGAATCCGTTCACGCCACCGCATCCAGCGCGGCATCCAGCGCCCCCGCCGTCGCCTCGGCGAGATGCGCGCACTCCGCATCGGTCAGAATATATGGCGGCATCCAGTACACGGTGCGCCCGATCGGCCGCAGCAGCACGCCGCGATCGAGCGCAGCGGTAAAAAAACGCCGCGCAAAGGACGACGCGCCCGCGCCCAGCGCCTCGGGGCGGACGTCGAACGCGTGGATCATGCCGCAGCTCCGCACCTGTTCGACGCGTGGATCGTCCCGCAAGGGCTTCAGTCGCGCCGCCAGATCCGCGCCGCGTTCCCGGTTGCGCTCGAGCACCGCATCCTCCTCGAAGATGTCCAGCGTGGCGAGTGCCGCCCGACAAGCGAGCGGGTTTCCCGTATAGGAATGCGAGTGCAAGAATGCTTTCGATGCCGTGTCGGAATAGAACTCCCGGTAGATCTCCTCGCGCGTCATCACCACGGACAGCGGCAGATAGCCGCCGCTGATCCCCTTCGACAGGCAGAGGAAATCCGGCCAGACGCCGGCCTGCTCGCAGGCGAAGAAGGTCCCCGTGCGCCCGAAGCCGACGGCGATCTCGTCGGCGATGAAATGCACGCCGTACCGGTCGCAGAGGGCGCGCAGTTCACGCAAATAGCACGGGTCATGCATGGCCATTCCGGTGGCGCACTGCACCAGGGGCTCCACGACGATCGCGGCGATGCGGTCGGCGCGATCGGCGAACAGGCGCTCGGCGTCGGCGATGGCGCGCCGGGCCGCGTCGGCCGCAGCGCTGGCGCCTTCCCCCGCCTGGCGCCCGTCCGGGCTGGCGACGACGTGGGCCGCCTGGAGCAGGCTGCCGTAGGCGTCACGGAATACCGGCACATCGGTCACGCCGAGGGCGCCCAGCGTTTCGCCGTGGTAATCCCCGCGTACGCAGACGAACTCGCGCTTTTCCGCCCGGCCCGCATTGCGCCAGGCGTGATGGCTCATCTTCAGCGCGATCTCCACCGCCGACGCGCCGTCGGACGCATAGAAGCAGTGTCCGAGGGCGCCGCCGGTCCGTGCCGACAGCCGTTCGGAAAGCGCCACCACCGGAGCATGGGTGAAGCCGGCGAGCATGGCGTGTTCGAGGGTGTCCAGTTGGTCGCGCAGCGCGGCATTGATGCGGGGATTGGCATGTCCGAACAGATTGACCCACCAGGAACTCACGCCGTCGAGCAGGCGCCGGCCTTGCGTGTCGACCAGCCAGGCGCCCTCCCCGCGGGCGAGCGCGACGAGCGGCAGTTGCTCGTGCTGCTTCATCTGCGTGCAGGGGTGCCAGACGGCGCGCAGGCTGCGAGTCCGGATGTCGTCGGTCATGGATTCCTTCTCGTGGCGATTGCCGGATGCGTCCCGCGCCGGTTTGGTCCGCGCGCGATGGAGGGGGACCGCCCTTACTCGCCGGCCTCCCGCAGCGCCCTCCGCAGGATCTTACCGACGTTGCTCTTGGGCAGTTCCGCCCGGAACTCGATGGCCTTCGGTCGCTTGTATCCGGCCAGGCGATCGCGACAGAACGCCTGCAGCGCGGCTTCGGTCAGCGCCGGGTCCTTGCGCACGACGACCAGTTTGACCGCCTCGCCGGAATGCCCGTCCGGTACGCCGACCGCCGCGCACTCGAGCACGCCCGGATGCGCCGCCGCCACCTCTTCGACTTCGCTGGGATAGACGTTGAACCCCGAGACGAGGATCATGTCCTTCTTGCGATCGACGATCCGCGTATACCCTTGCGCATCCATCGTCCCGATGTCGCCGGTGCGCAGGAAGCCGTCGGCCATCAGCACGTTCGCTGTTTCGTCCGGCCGGTTCCAGTAGCCCGCCATGACCTGTGGTCCCCGCGCAGCGATCTCGCCCACCGCGCCGATCGGCAGCCGCCCGCCGGCGTCGTCGAGAATCGCGATCTCGGTCGAGGGCAGCGGCAGGCCAATCGAGCCGTTGTAGGCATCGGTGTCGGTCGGGTTGCAACTGACCACCGGGGAGGCCTCGGACAACCCGTAGCCCTCGCATACCGGTCGCCCGGTCACCGCCAGCCAGCGCTCCGCCACCCCCCGTTGCACCGCCATGCCGCCGCCGACGCACAGCACCAGGGAGGAGAAGTCGAGTCGGGCGAACGCGGCGTCGTGGGCCAGCGCGTTGAACAGGGTATTGACCGCCGGAATGATGTGAAACCGCTCCGCGCGCAAGGCCGCGACGATCGCCGCCAAGTCGCGGGGATTCGGGATCAGAATGCAGGAGCCGCCGTTGCGCATCGACAGCAGCGCGCAGGAGGTCAGCGCGAAGATGTGGTACAGCGGCAGCGCGGTCAGGGTCACCGGCGGCTCGCCCGCCGGAATCCGGCGCAGCGACGGCTGGTACCAAGCATCCGACTGGAGCACGTTGGCAACGAGGTTGCGGTGGGTGAGCATCGCGCCTTTGGGCACGCCCGTCGTTCCCCCCGTGTACTGGAGAACCGCCACGTCTCCCGGCGCGGCGTCCACCGGTCGCCGCGGCAACCCGCGGCCGGCGCGCAGCACGTCTCGATACCGGAACCGCCGGGACCCGGGCAGCGAGAACGGCTTCACCAGTCGCTTGACGTGACGGACCACGAAGTCGACCGCGACGCCCCGGATGCCCGGGAACATCTCGCCCATCGTGCAGACGACGACGCGGCGCAGCGAGGTTTCCGGCAGTGCCGCGGCGACGGTGTGCGCAAAGTTCTCCAGGACGAAGATCGTCTCCGCACCGCTGTCGCGCAACTGGAAGACCAGCTCGGGCGACGTATACAGGGGGTTGACGTTGACCACAATCCCTCCGGCCCGCAGGATACCCATGAAAACGACAGGGTATTGCAGCACGTTGGGCAGCATCACCGCGGCCCGGTCTCCCGGGCGCAGTCCCTGCGCCTGGAGCCAGGCCGCCACGGCTGCGCTATGCCGATCGAGATCGGCATAGCGCAGCCGTGCCCCCATGCAGGAAAAGGCGCTCCGGGCCGCATGCTCCCGGAAGGATCGCTCCAGCATCCCGGTCAAGGACCCGACCTGCGCCGGATCGATCTCCGCCGGGACGCCGGCGGGGTAGCCGGCCAGCCAGGGTCGCCCACCCCCCTCTTGTGCGAATTCCCCCACGCCTCTCTCCCGCGCGTTTCCGAAGTTTGAGCGACAATACACAACTATCGCCGGCCCCCGGAGAGCGGATTTCCCAAACCGCCGTGGCTGCATCGCACCGGAACCTTTTTTCAGCACCACTACCGAAGCAGTGATGAAACCGAGAACCAAACGATTGGCCATCGTCGGCGCCGGCCTGGCTGTGGGCGGGATCGCCGCCGTGTTGATCCTCAACGCGTTCCGCAGCAATCTGGTCTTTTTCTATACGCCATCACAGGTGGAAGCCGACCAGGCGCCGCACAACCGGGCATTCCGCATTGGCGGCATGGTCGTCAAAGGTAGCCTGCACCGCGACGGCGCCACCGCGCACTTCCTCGTCACCGATACGGCGAAGTCGGTGCCGGTGACCTACACCGGCCTCCTTCCGGATCTGTTCCGCGAGGGCAAGGGGGTGGTGGCGGAAGGTGAACTCGCCAGCGACGGCACCTTCCGCGCCTCGCAGGTACTCGCCAAACATGACGAGAACTACATGCCGCCCGAGGCTGCGGAAGCAATCAAGCGTGCCAAGGAAGGGCGGCCGGTATCGACATCCACCCTGGTTTCGGCATCGCCCAGCACGGGAGGCAAGGCACAATGATTCCGGAACTCGGCAATTTCGCACTCATGCTCGCGGCGACCGTGGCGCTGGCCCTCGGCACGATCCCGATGATCGGCGCAGCCCGGGGCAACGTGCGCTGGATGGCGCTGGCCCGGCCGGCGGCGCGCGCGCAATTCCTGTTCGTGAGCATCGCCAGCGCCTGTCTCGTCTGGAGTTTTCTCCACGACGACTTCTCGGTGATCTACGTCGCTGCCGACTCCAGTCGCCTGCTGCCGCTGCGCTACAAGTTCGCGGCCTTCTGGGGCGGCCACGAGGGTTCGATGCTGCTCTGGGTGCAGATCCTGTCGCTCTGGATGCTCGCCGTGAGCATCTTCAGCAAGCATCTGCCGCGCGAGATGATCGCGCGCATCCTGGCCGTGATGGGCCTGGTCTCGCTGGGATTCCTCGCATTCATCCTCTTCACCTCGAACCCCTTCCTCCGTGTCCTGCCTGCGGTGACCGACGGCAACGACCTCAATCCGATGCTGCAGGATCCCGGCATGGTGGTCCACCCACCAGTGCTCTACATGGGCTACGTCGGCTTTTCGGTCGCCTTCTCCTTCGCGATTGCCGCGTTGCTCGGCGGCAACCTCGACTCCACCTGGGCGCGCTGGTCGCGACCCTGGACGACGGTGGCCTGGACCTTCCTCACCGTCGGCATCATGGCCGGCAGCGCCTGGTCCTACTACACCCTGGGCTGGGGCGGCTGGTGGTTCTGGGATCCGGTAGAGAACGCGTCGTTCATGCCCTGGCTCGCCGGCACCGCCCTGATGCACTCGCTCGCGGTGACCGAGAAGCGCGGCGGCTTCAAGGTCTGGACGGTCATGCTCGCGATCTTCGCCTTCTCGCTGTCGCTGATCGGCACCTTCCTCGTGCGCTCGGGCGTGCTCACCTCGGTGCATGCGTTCGCGTCGGACCCCCGTCGCGGCGTCTACATCCTTGGCTTCCTGGTGGTCGTGATCGGCAGTTCCTTGGCGCTTTTCGCGTGGCGCGCGCCGAAGATCGGCCTGGGTGAGCGCTTCGAAGTGATTTCACGCGAATCGATGCTGCTCACCAACAACGTGCTCTTCCTGGCGGCAACAGCCTGTGTGCTGCTCGGCACCCTGTACCCGCTGGCGCTCGACGCGCTGCACATGGACAAGATCTCCGTCGGCCCCCCGTACTTCAATACCGTCTTCGTGCCGTTGATGGCGCCGGCACTGTTCCTGATGGGGGTCGGGCCGCTCGCCAAGTGGCGCAAGACGGAATTGCCGGAACTGGCTTCGCGCCTGAAATGGGCGGCGGCCGTCAGCGCGGCGCTGGCCATCGTCGTCCCCCTGGTCGAGGGCCGCTGGTCGCCCATGGTGGCGTTGGGCATCCTGCTTGCCGCCTGGATTGCCAGCAGTGGCGTGATCAACCTCTGGGCGCGGATCCGGCCGATGCAGGGCGGCAGCGTCCTGACCAAGCTGTCCACCCTGCCGCGCGGCTACATCGGCATGCTGATTGCCCATCTGGGGGTGGCGGTGTTCGTCGTGGGCGTGACGCTGGTGTCGGGATATGCCACCGAGAAGGACGTCAACATGGCCGCCGGCGAAACGGTTCGCGTCGGCCCCTACACCGCGAAATTTGTCGGTACCGAAAAAGGCATGGGGCCCAACTACGAATACACGCGCGGCGTCTTCGACATCTATCGCGGCGCCACCACGACGGGCACGCCGGTGCGCACCATGTACCCGGAGAAGCACCAGTTCTCGGAGCGCGGCGAACCGATGACCGACGCGGCCATCCACAGCGGCTTCCTCGGTGATCTCTACGTGTCGCTGGGCTCGCCGACCGGTGTGACCTCCTGGGTGGTCCGCGTGTATTACAAGCCGTTCGTCGACTGGATCTGGGGCGGCTGCGTGCTGATGGCCCTGGGCGGGGTGTTCGCGCTCTCCGATCGCCGCTACCGGCTTGCGAATCAACGCGCGATGGCGCCGTCGGGTGCGACGGTCAAGGCATAAACAGGTTGTCACATCATGCGTTCCCTGCGTTATCTCCTTCCGCTCGTCGTTTTTCTGGCCATTGTCGGATTCCTGTTCAAGGGTCTGTGGATGGATCCGCGCGAAATTCCGTCCCCGCTCATCGACAAACCCGCACCGGATTTCCGGGTCGCGTCGCTGTCGTCACCGGAACAGATGGTCGACCGCAAAGACATGCTCGGCAAAGTGTGGATGCTCAACGCCTTCGCGTCCTGGTGCGTGGCCTGCCGGGAAGAGCAGCCGATGCTGGTCGATTTCGCGCGCACGAGCGGGGTGCCGATCGTCGGCCTCGACTACAAGGACACCCGGCCCGCAGGGTTGGGCTGGTTGATGCAATACGGCAACCCGTACACGGAAATCGCCTTCGATCAGTCCGGTCGCATCGGCATCAACTATGGCGTCTACGCCGTTCCCGAAACGTTCCTGATCGACAAGCAGGGCGTGGTCCGCTTCAAGCAGATCGGGCCGTTCACGCCCGATATCGTCCAGAATACGCTGTTGCCGCTGATCCGGAAGCTGCAGAATTCGTAGTGGCCCGTCGCCGATCCATGTTGTTCACCCGCCATGCACCGTCTCCTCGCTCGCCGGGAAGCACGGAACCGAACCCTATGAGAACCAGGATTCTTCCCATCGCGCGCCGTTGCGCGCTCGGACTCGCCGTGGTCGCCGCGCTGGCCGGCCCGGTGGGGCTGCCCGCCGCGCACGCCAAGGAGGCGCCGGAGCTCGGCAACGACCCGGCGATCGAGCACCACATGATGCGGCTGGCGGCAACGCTGCGCTGCCTGCAATGCCAGAACCAGACCCTGGCCGCCTCGGAAGCGCCGCTGGCGGTGGATCTCCGCCAGGAAATCCGCGAGATGCTCGCCAAGGGCGAGACGGACGCCCAGATCCGGTCCTATCTGGTGGCGCGCTACGGCAATTTCGTGCTGTACCGCCCGCCGGTACAGGACGACACCATGCTGCTATGGTTCGGCCCCGGCGTGCTGCTGGTCGGCGGCCTGGCCGCCCTGTACTTCACGCTCAAGCGACGCGCAGCACAGTCCCTGGCCGCGGCACGTGACGCAACCCTGAGCGCGGAAGAGGCTCAGCGCGCGCATCGCCTGCTCCAGGAAGGCACTGGAGAAGAAAGTCACCTCTCATGATCGGATTTCTGTTTGCCGCCGGGATCCTGCTGGTCCTGGCCCTCGGTCTATTGCTCTGGCCCCTGCTGCGCAATGCCGAGCCTGGAGAAGAAAAGAAGGCAAGCGCCGTGGTTGCGCTGTTCCGCGATCAGCTGCGCGAACTCGAAGCCGAACATGCCGCCGGTACCCTGGGGGATGCGCAATTTCAGCAAAGCCGGATCGAACTCGAGCGACGCCTCCTCGAGGAGGTCGGTCCGGATGCGGCGGCACCGGCCGGTCCCAAACGTGCGCGCGGCACCGCCCTCGCATTGGGAGTCCTGGTCCTCGCCATCCCGGTCGTGCTCTACAGCCGCCTTGGAACCCCCGACGCGTTGGCACCCGGTGCAACGATGGCGGTAGCTGGGGCGCAGAACGGCGGCCCGGGCGGCGCACCGAATCCGTCCGTCACCGCCGCTCAGATCCAGAAGATGATCAACAAACTGCAGGCCTCGCTGCAAAAGAATCCCGGTGACGCGGCGGGATGGGCCATGCTCGGCCGGGTCTATGCATACATCGGCGAGCAAAGCAACGGCGGGGATGCGGCCAAAAGCTTCCAGAACGCCGTGCACGCCTACGCCAAGGCGGTCGCGCTCACGCCGAAGGATCCGAACCTCCTGGTCGACTTCGCCGACGCCCTGGCGATGACGCAGGGACAGGATCTCGACGGCATGCCGATGAAGCTCATCTCGCGCGCCCTCAAGATCGACCCCCGCAACGTCAAGGGCCTCGCCCTGGCCGGAACGGATGCCTTCGGGCACCGCCGCTATGCCGACGCCATCGTCTACTGGGAGCGGGCCGTGCAGGCCGCGCCGGAGGACCCGCAATTCGCACAGAACCTGCGCAGCAGCATCCAGGAGGCACGTAACCGTGCCAAGCAGGCCGGCCAAAGGCTGCCGGCCGATCTCGCCGCGAATGCCGCGTCGGGCATGAGCGCAGCAGCGGCGGCAGCAGCAGGGGTCCAGGGCAAGGTGGAAATCGCCTCGGACCTGGCCGCCAAAGCCGCTCCGGACGAAACGGTGTTCATCTATGCCCGTGCCGCCTTCGGCCCGCGCGTCCCCCTGGCAATGCTGCGCAGGCAGGTCAAGGACCTGCCGATGACATTCGCCCTCAACGACGCGATGGCCATGGTACCGGCGTTCACGATGTCCAAGTTCTCGCCGGTGGTCATCGAAGCCCGCGTTTCGCGCAGCGGTGATGCGATGCCGGCCTCGGGTGACCTGGAGGGATCCAGCCAGCCGGTGGCGGTAGGGACGAAGGGGCTGACGATCACGATCGACCACGTGGTTCCGTGACCCTGCCGTGATGTCGGACATCGCGGTCCGGCATCACGGCAGGCGCGGCATACAATGGGAGTCATGCGCCTCCCCGACGACATCGCAAGCGCTGTTTCACCGTTGCAGGCGATCCGCCGCGACATCCATGCGCATCCGGAACTCGCGTTTGCCGAACAGCGCACCAGCGATCTCGTCGCGGATCTGCTGGTGCAATGGGGCGTCGAAGTCCATCGCGCCATCGGTGGCACCGGCGTCGTCGGCGTGGTTCGCGGCACCCGCCCGGGACGCATGATCGGCCTGCGCGCTGACATGGATGCGCTGCCGATCCAGGAAGCCAACCAGTTCCCGCACCGCTCCGTTTTTCCCGGCCGCATGCACGCCTGCGGCCATGACGGGCACACGGCGATGCTGCTGGGAGCGGCGCAGTCCCTTTCCCGGAACCGGGATTTCGCCGGGACCGTGGTCACGATCTTCCAGCCGGCCGAGGAGGCCGGCGGCGGCGCGAAACGCATGGTCGATGATGGCCTCTTCGCACGCTTCCCCTGCGATGCGGTGTTCGCGATCCACAACTGGCCGGGGCTTCCGGCCGGGACCTTCGCCATCGCGGATGGGCCCGCGATGGCCTCGACCAGCGAATTCGAAATCCGCATCGAAGGCCGGGGCGCGCACGGCGCAATGCCGGAACTCGGCGTCGATCCGGTCTTCGTGGCGGTCCAGATCGCGCAAGGACTGCAGGGACTGATCACCCGCGTCAAGCGTCCCATTGATCCGGCGGTGCTCTCGATCACGATGATCCATGCCGGCGACGCCACCAACGTGATTCCCGATGTCGCGACGATCTGCGGCACCCTGCGGACGTTCGACGATGGTGTCACCGATCGGATCGAAACCGGGATGCACCGCATCGCCGAAGCGACCGCACAGGCCCACGAGGCACGCGCGCGGGTGCGCTTCGACCGCAACTACCCCCCCACCGTCAACCACCCGGCGGAAGCGCGGTTCGCCGCGGAGATCGCCGAGAAACTGGTCGGCGCGGACCGGGTGCTCTTCGGTGTGGAACCGAGCATGGGTGCCGAGGACTTCGCCTTCCTGCTGCGCGAGCGTCCCGGCGCCTACCTCCTCCTGGGGAATGGGGACGGCGATCACCGTGCGCCGGAGCACGGAATCGGTCCCTGCACGCTGCACAACGCCTCCTACGACTTCAACGACGATCTGCTGCCGATCGGGGCGGCCTACTGGGTACGGTTGGCGGAAGCGTTTCTCGCAGCATGAGTCCGCCGCCGGATCGACAGCGCTGGATCCGCATCCGCGGCGCGCGCCAGAACAATCTGCGCAACCTCGATCTGGATCTGCCGACGGGACATCTGATCGTGGTGACGGGCGTATCCGGTTCCGGGAAAAGCTCGCTCGTCTTCGATACGCTCTATGCCGAAGGGCAGCGGCGCTACGTCGAAACCTTCTCGCCGTATGCGCGCCAGTTTCTCGACCGCATGGATCGCCCGGCGGTCGATCGCATCGAAGGGGTGCCGCCAGCGATCGCAATCGACCAGACCAACCCCGTCCGCAGTTCGCGCAGCACGGTCGGGACAATGACGGAAGTCAACGACCACCTCAAACTGCTTTATGCGCGCGCGGCCCAACTGCACTGCCGGTCCTGCGGCCGGCCGGTGCAGCGCGACACGCCGGTAACGGTCGCCGCCGACCTGCTCGCGCGCGCCGCCGCGGAAGAACCGCCGTCCCCGCAAGACGATTCGGGCACCGGCACGCGACCATCCCCGATGCGGATGGTCCTGACGTTCCCCGTCCGTGTGCCGGGCAACTTCACCGAGGACGAGATCCGCGAATACCTCGCCGCACAAGGCTATACGCGCGTGCATCGCAGCCGCCGGGAAGGCGATGCCCGGACGCTTGCCGTGGTCTGCGACCGCCTGCGCTGGGACGCGCTCGACGGCGAGCGACTGCGGGAAGCTGCGGAAACCGCGATGCTTCGGGGGGGCGGACGGGTCGATGCGTGGCGCACGGACGGAGACGCCGATGCGGCGGCGAAAACGAATGCCGACGATCCGGCCTGGGCGCGATATTCCGCGGACCTGCACTGCGCCCATTGCGACATTCATTACGCCGATCCCACGCCGGCAGCATTCTCGTTCAACTCCCCGGTCGGCGCCTGCGAAACCTGCCGCGGCTTCGGCCGCGTGATCGGCGTCGATCACGCGCTCGTCATTCCGGATGGGCGCAAGACGCTGCGCGAAGGTGCAGTCAAGCCATGGCAGACGAAGAGCTTTCTCGAATGCCAGCAAGATCTGGAAAAGTACGCCGCGGAGAACCACGCCCGCGACGCCGGGGTGGATCTCGACACGCCGTGGGACGCGTTGCCGCAGACGGCGCGCGACTGGGTGCTCCGGGGCGATCCGAAATGGACCGGAAAGTGGAAAACGCAGTGGTATGGCGTCGACCGCTTCTTCGAATGGCTTGAGTCGCGGGCATACAAGATGCACATCCGCGTGCTCCTGTCCCGCTACCGCTCGTACACGACCTGCCCGGCCTGCGATGGTACGCGACTCAAGCCCGATGCCCTGCTGTGGAAGTTCGAGCCGGGCGACGGCAATGCGTACACGATCCACGATCTGATGCTCCTGCCCATCGACCGGCTGCGTTCCTTGTTCGACGACCCGCACCCGCAAGACGAGACGGCGCACACCCCCGCTCCCGCGTCGCCGGAGCGGGCCGGGGTGAGAGTGCACGCCGAAGCCCTGGCCACCCGAATGATCCTCGACGAGGTGGGTTCCCGCCTCCGGTTCCTCTGCGAGGTCGGGCTCGGCTACCTCACCCTCGACCGTCAGAGCCGCACGCTCTCGGGCGGCGAAGTGCAGCGGATCAACCTGACGACGGCCCTGGGCACCTCGCTCGTCAATACCCTGTTCGTGCTCGACGAACCCTCGATCGGCCTGCACCCGCGCGACATGCAGCGGGTGGTCGGCGTCATGGAGCGGCTGCGCGACGGCGGCAACACCCTCGTCGTGGTCGAGCACGATCCGCAGATCATGCTTGCCGCCGATCGCATCCTGGACATGGGGCCGGGGCCGGGCGATCGCGGCGGACAGATCGTGTTCGACGGCACACCCGACGAACTCCGCCGCGCGGATACGGCCACCGGGCTCTATCTCGGCGGACGCAAGCAGGTGGAAGCGCCGTTGCCCATTTCGCACCCGCACCCCCGCCCTCTCCCGCAAGCGGGAGAGGGGGTACGCCGGCGCGACGGCTCCGCACCA
Source organism: Pseudomonadota bacterium (assembly GCA_021842465.1). Classification (GTDB taxonomy): domain Bacteria; phylum Pseudomonadota; class Gammaproteobacteria; order Burkholderiales; family Burkholderiaceae_F; genus GJ-E10. The sequence continues at coordinate 15,914 of JAKBZN010000008.1, read as the reverse complement.
CGAGGGGAAGAAGATGCCATCGAGATCGTCGGCGCCCGGGAACACAACCTCCAGCACGTGACCGTTGCGTTTCCCCTCCACCGCCTCGTCACGGTGACCGGCGTATCGGGATCGGGCAAGTCGACCTTGATCCAGGACGTGCTGTATCCCGCGCTCTGCCGTGCCTTGGGAAAGGCCGCGGCGGCGATTGGCGCGCACGACCGTTGTCGCGGCGCCGAGCAACTCGCCGACGTCGCCCTCGTCGACCAGTCGCCGATCGGAAAGACCACCCGCTCCAACCCCGCCAGCTTCGTCGGCGCCTTCGATGCGATCCGCAAGATCTTTTCCCAGGCGCCGCTGGCGCAGGAACGCAAGTACACGGCCGGGACCTTCAGTTTCAACTCCGGCGACGGCCGCTGTCCCACCTGCGGCGGCAACGGATTCGAGCACGTCGAGATGCAGTTCCTCTCCGACGTCTATCTGCGCTGTCCGGACTGCGACGGCAAGCGCTTCCGCGCGGAAGTCCTCGCGGTGCAGATCGAACGCGGCGGCCGTACGCTTTCGATCGCCGACGTCCTGGCCTGCACCGTCGCCGAAGCGGTCGAACTGTTTGCACAGGACCGCGACGTCCTGCGGGCGCTCGCGCCCCTCGCCGACGTCGGTCTGGATTATCTGCGCCTCGGCCAACCCGTACCGACCCTCTCGGGCGGCGAAGCGCAACGCCTGAAGATCGCCGGCTTTCTCGCCGAAACCGCCAAGGGCAGTCCGGAACGCCAGCGGGGCACCGCGAAGGGCGCCCTGCTGCTCTTCGACGAACCCACCACCGGACTGCACTTCGAAGACATTGCGCGACTGATGCGCGCCCTGCGCAAGCTGCTGGCGGCGGGGCATTCGCTGATCGTGATCGAGCACAATCTCGACGTCATTCGCGCATCGGACTGGGTCATCGATCTCGGCCCGGAAGGCGGGGATGCGGGCGGGCGGATCGTTGCCGCCGGAACGCCGGAAGAGATTTCGGCCCATCCCACATCCCATACCGGGCGCGCGATGCGGGAGTATGTGGAAGCGATGAGGCAATGGGCCGACCCGCACCCCCGCCCTCTCCCGTCCATCGTGGGAGAGGGGGAGCGCGCGGACCGGATGTCGGCACGCGGCACGCCGCAGCCAACCTCCTTTGAGACCACGATCCACGATCAAGGCTGCATCGAGATCATCGGCGCCCGCGAGCACAATCTCCGCAACGCCACCGTCACCATTCCGCGCGACACGTTCACGGTCATCACCGGCGTCTCGGGCAGCGGCAAGTCGACCCTCGCCTTCGACATCCTGTTCCAGGAAGGGCAACGGCGCTACCTCGAATCCCTCAATGCGTACGCGCGCTCCATGGTGCAGCCGGCGGCGCGCCCCGACGTCGACGCGATTCATGGCATCGCCCCCACGGTTTCGATCGAGCAACGCGTCAGTCGGGGCGGGCGCAAGAGTACCGTCGCGACGCAGACGGAACTGCATCATTTCCTGCGCCTGATCTACGTCCGGCTCGGCACCCAGTATTGCCCCGACTGCAATCTGCCGGTGGAACCGCAGACCTTCGATGCGATCGTCGCGACGATCGCCCGGGAATGGCACGGCCGCGAGATCGGCGTGCTCGCCCCGCTGATCGTCCACCGCAAGGGGGTCTACACCGAATTGGCGCAATGGGCGGCGCGCAAGGGTCATACCCATCTGCGCCTCGACGGGCGCTTCGTTCCGACACGCCCCTGGGAGCGGCCCGACCGCTTTCGCGAGCATTCGATCGACCTGCCCGTCGGCACCATCCTGGTCGAACCGGAACGCGAAGCGGAGCTGCGCGCCCTGCTGCACACCGCGCTGGAGCACGGCAACGGCGCGCTGGAGATCTGCTGGCCGATGTCCGCATTGCGCGAGGCGATCGCCGGAGGGGCCGCACAGGACGCCGCACTCGAACACCGCACGTTCTCCACCAAGCGCTCGTGTTCGGGTTGCGGCAAGTCGTTTCCCGAACCGGATCCGCGGATGTTCTCCTACAACTCCAAGCACGGCTGGTGCGAACGCTGCTTCGGCACCGGCCTGCAGCTCTCCGGATTCGACGCCGAACACAGTGGCGAGGAGGTCTGGTGGAACGAGTGGTACGAAGGCGATGAGACGCCCTGCCCGGCCTGCCATGGCAAGCGCCTCAATCCCACGTCGCTCGCGGTGCGCTTCGACGGGCGCTCGATCGCCGACGTGGGCGCGATGACGGTGGAGCAGGCGCGGACATGGATCGCCGGGCTCGTGCTCGACGGCCGCGCCGCGGCGATCGCCCGCGACGCGATCGCCGAAGTTCGATCGCGCGTCGACTTCCTGCTCGAGGTCGGCTTGGGGTATCTGGCTCTGGACCGCGCGGCACCCACGCTTTCGGGCGGCGAGTCGCAACGCATCCGCCTTGCGGCGCAACTGGGTTCCAACCTGCAGGGCGTGTGCTACGTGCTCGACGAACCCACGATCGGCCTCCACGCCCGCGACAACGACATCCTGCTGCGCGCGCTCCGCAAGCTCGAATCGCGCGGCAATACGCTGGTGGTGGTCGAGCATGACGAGGAAACGATCCGCGCCGCCGAACATTGCATCGACATCGGACCAGGCGCCGGTTCGCGAGGCGGGCGGATCGTGGCGCAAGGACGGGTCGCGGATCTGATCGCCTGTCCGGAGTCGGTTACGGGGCAGCATCTGCGCCCGGGCGCAATGCAGCCGCCGGATGCCGTGCGCACCGTCGACGCCGACACCCCGCGGCTGCGCGTGCGCGGCGCCCGTCTGCACAACCTGCAGGACCTGGACGTCGACGTCCCCTTGGGGCGCCTGGTGGTCGTGACGGGGGTCTCCGGCAGCGGAAAGTCGACGCTGGCGCGGGACGTGCTGCTGGCGAACCTGCGGCGGGAAGGCCCTCCCACGTACGGGTGTACTGGGATCGACGGACGCGAGCCCATCGCCCGCGTCCTCGAAGTCGATCAGACGCCGATCGGCAAAACGCCCCGTTCCTGCGCCGCGACCTATGTCGGCATCTGGGACGAGATCCGCAAACGCTTCGCCGACACCACCGAAGCGCGCATGCGCGGCTTCACGGCGAGCCGGTTTTCCTTCAACACGGCGGGCGGCCGCTGCCCCGAATGTGAAGGCCAGGGAGTGCGCACGATCGAGATGAGCTTCCTGCCCGACGTCAAGGTCGTCTGCGAACGCTGCGGCGGCAAGCGCTTCGAACCGGCGACGCTGGAAGTGCTCTGGCGCGGCAGGAGCATAGGCGACGTCCTGTCGATGGAGGTCGACGAGGCGGCGGAATTCTTTGCCGCGACGCCCCGGATCGCCCACTCCCTGCAATTGTTGCAGCAGGTCGGCTTGGGATACCTGACGCTCGGCCAACCCTCGCCCACCCTGTCCGGGGGCGAAGCGCAGCGGATCAAACTGGTCACCGAACTCGCCAAGGCGCGCGGCGAGGTTCCGGCTTCGGGCCGCAAGGCGCGATCCGCCTCGCAACCGCACACGCTGTACGTGCTCGACGAACCCACCGTCGGCCTGGCCATGGCCGACGTGCGCATGCTGCTGCAGGCGCTGCACCGGCTGGTCGATGCCGGCAACAGTGTCATCGTGGTCGAACACAACCTGGATCTGATCGCCCACGCCGACTGGATCATCGATCTGGGCCCCGAGGGCGGCGATGCCGGCGGGCACATCGTCGCCTGCGGACCACCGCGCACGATCGCCGCCCAACCCAGTCCGACGGGCGCAGCGCTCGCCCGCAGTTTCGGCGGCGGACGGCCGGAGCCGGAGTCGGCTTGACGCGGAGCGTCGCCCAGCGGGACAGCTCGGATCGGGCGAGTATCCGGCGTTCGCCGCATCTTATTTTTCGATCGGCGGCGGCTCACCCGTCCCATAGTCTGGGTGAGCCGTGCAGCCCGCGAAGACACCATGCGGTCCGCACGTTCCGTTCCGGACCATGGACCCGTTGGGGTCACGAGCGCATCGAACCGGCAGATCCGCCATGCAGCCTTGCTCGAACCGTCCTTCCGCCGACGCGGCGACGGAGCCGGCCACGGTGCGCGATCTCCCCGATCCCGAGCGGTTCGCGCGCCAAAGGGCGGACAACACCCGCAAGCTCACATGGCTGGAGTCCCTGGGCGGCGTCGGTCTGTTCGAGGTTGCATTCCCCGCCGGTACGCTCACGGCCTCGCCGGCGCTCCGCGCGATGCTCGGCGAGTCATCCGATCCTTGCTGCGTTCCGCTCGACGCGTGCCCCTGGATCCCCGCGTCCGACCAGGCATATGTGACCGCGTTCTGGCGGATGGCGACACCCGGGCAACCCTTCGAATTCCGCCACCGCGTCGTCCACAGCGACGGCCGAGCCATGACCGTTCGCCATCGAGGAATCCTCGAGCGCTTCGACGGCGGCGAGTTCCATGGCGTCGGCCTGCTCCAGGACATCACGGCGCACGTCGAAGCGGAGCGTCGCATCAAGGAACTCACCTGTCGCGATGAAGTCACCGGCCTGCCCAATCGCGCATCGCTGCGGGAGGAAATCGAACTGGAAGTCGCAGCGCTCCGAAGCCGGGGCGGAGCGGCCCCCGCATCCGACACGATTCCCCTCGCACTGATCGTCATCGATGTGCCGACGATCCACGACCTGGGGACATCGACCGGATTCGGCGCGTCGAACAGCCTCGCCATGACGATCGCATCCCGTCTCGGTGAGCTGTGCGGCCCCGGCGATACCCTCGCGCGCATCGGCGAAGGCGGATTCGCCGTGCTTCCCGATCCGGGTCAACGCCAGACGTCGGAAACCCTGGTTGCCCGAGCCAGGCAGTTGCGGACCGCGGTCAACCGCCCGGCACGGATCGGCGTGTCGGAACGATTCCCGCACTGCACGCTCGGCATCGCCGAGTTTCCCGGTGACGCCGACGACCCCGCGAACCTCATCGATCGCGCGCAGTCGGCCGCGGCGGAGGGGGCGCCGGGCAGCATCGCCTTCGCCGGCAAGGCCGATCCGCACGTCGTTCGCTCCCTGCAGGTCGAGTCCGCGCTGCCCGGAGCGATTCCCGCCGGCGAACTCTCGCTCGTGTACCAACCGGTCCTGGACCTGACGAGCGGGGAAATCGCCTCCGTCGAGGCCCTGCTGCGCTGGCGCTCCCCGACGCTGGGCGAGGTTCCGCCTGCCGAGTTCATTCCGCTTTCGGAGCGCAGCGACATGATCCTCGCGGTCAGCGGCTGGGTGCTCCGGGAGGCTTGCCGGCAGGCGGTCGCGTGGCGTGCGGCCGGACTGCGCGCGCCGCGGATCACGATCAACCTGTCGCCGGGCCATCTCCAGCAGCCGAACTTTTCGGCCTGGGTGCAGCGGGTCGTGCTCGAATGCCGCTGCGATCCGTCCTGGCTGGGATTGGAGGTGACCGAAACGGCGCTCCTCGACGATGCGCCGCAGGCGGCCAAGGTCCTGCGCGACCTGAAGGCGATCGGATTCGAAATCGCGCTCGACGATTTCGGCACCGGCCACTCGAGCCTCAGCCGACTCCACCGGCTTCCCGTCGACGTCGTGAAGGTCGACCGCTCGCTCATTCCCGACGTGCTGGTGTCGCCGGAGACCGCCTCGGTCACCCGCGCCATCATCAACATGTCGCACAGTCTCCAGCTTCGCGTACTCGCGGAAGGCGTGGAGACCGAGGACCAGCTCCAGACCTTGTCGACCAACGGTTGCGATCTCGTCCAGGGGCACTATTTCAGCAAAGCGGTAGGCGCCGACGAGATCGCGGCCATGCTGCGCGAGGACCGGCGCCTGCCGGCGCAGTTCCTGCGCGGCGCCCGGACACAGCGGACCCTGCTGCTGGTCGACGATGAGGACAACATCCTTTCCTCGCTGCGACGCCTCCTGCGCCGGGAGGGCTACCGGATCCTCCTCGCCCACAGCGCCGCGGAAGGACTGAAGCTGCTCGCCGAAACCCATGTCGACGTGATCCTTTCCGATCAGCGCATGCCCGGAATGACCGGTGTCGAATTCCTGCGCCGCGCCAAGGAGCTGGTACCCGACACCGTTCGCATGGTGTTGTCGGGATTCACCGATCTGCAGTCGGTCATCGACGCGGTCAACGAAGGCGCGATCTATCAGTTCCTCACCAAACCCTGGGACGACGAGAAACTGCGCAACCGAATCGCCGATGCGTTCCGCAAGAAGGAAATGGCCGACGAAAACCGCCGCCTCGCGCGGGAAATCGAAGCGGCAAAGGCCGATCTCGAACAGATGAACGAGCGCCTGCAGCAAGCGGTGTCGCGTCACAGCGACCATGCGCGCGTCCTGGCGCGTGCCGCCAACGGCGTGCGCCGGATCCTCGATAGCCTTCCCGCGGTGATCATCGGAGTGGACGCCGAGGGATTGATCGTGTTCGTACAAGGCGATCCGGCGCAATTCGATTCCCGCATTCCGGCGGTCATCGGCGGACCCGCGGCGATGTTGCCGGGGCCGCTCACGGAAGTCCTCCACAACCCCGATTCGACGGCGACCCGGCTCGAAATCGCCGGTCGCCGCTACCTTGCATTCCGGCGTACGCTGCCGGCCGCGGACAACGCCCTGGAGCGTCTGCTCGTCCTGTTCCCTTCGGAACCGTTTGCGGCGCCGGTTGCCGCAGGAGCCGACCCATGACCGAACCTCGATCCCCCCGGCGCGAAGCGACGCCGCCGGAACCCGCCGCACCCGGCTTGCCGTCGGCGGAACTTCGCCGGCTGGACACCCTGTTCCGCGTCTGGCTGCGCCAAGGCCGGGTGCATCCGCTCCTGCATCTGATGCGACGCTATCGCACGGAGCGGTCGTCATGATGGCGCGCATCGATGCCGACCGGATCCGCGAGCGCGTCCAGACGCTGCCGATGCTTCCCGCGGCGGTGCACGAGTTGATGGTCGCGTTTCGCGATGAGGACGTCGGGTTCGACGATCTGGCGCGAAAGATCGACATCGATCCGGCCATCACGGCACGGATCCTGCGGGTTGCCAACTCGTCGTTTTACGGGATGTCGGGATCGATCGCCACGGTCGGGGACGCGATCCGCCTCATCGGCTTGCGCACCGTCGAAACCATCGTGATGCAGGAGTCCCTGGCGCAGCCGTTTCACGGCCCCGGCTGCCCGACGTTCGACTTTTCCAAGTATTGGGAGCACTCCCTGGCGACGGCGATCGCCGCACAGGAACTTGCGCGGGAGTCCGGCCATGCGATGAACGAAGCCTTCACCGCGGGGTTGATCCACGATCTGGGTTCGCTCGCCCTCGCCTCCCATTTCCCGCAGGAGTACAGTGCGGTCGTCCATGATGCGCGGGATCGCGACCTGCCCCGGATCGATGCCGAACGTGCGTCATTGGGGATCGACCACTGCCAGGTCGGCGCGTGGATTGCCGCGCACTGGCACTTCACCGAACCGGTCATCGATGCGATCGCCTGGCACCACAACCCCGGTCATCGGTCGATCGAGGACGAGGATTCGGATGGCGTCGTTGAACCCGCACCCAGGCGGCCGGACCCCGCCTCGCTTGCCGACCTCGTCCACAACGCTGACGGCATCGCCCACGCACTCGACCTCCATCCCGCCGGCGACGACCTGGTTCCGCCCATGCAGCGGGCGTCGTGGGATCGGCTTCCATTGTCGACCGAGACATTCCTGCGCCTGTTCCGGCGCGTCGAAATCGCGTTCCGGGAGATACGGCATGGACTCCGATGATTCCTTCGTCCCCGCTCCGGCCGGGACTGCGCACGATGCAGACCAGATCCGCAATCTCATCCGCGCCAACGAGGAACTCAAGGAGGCGAACCGGAAGCTCTCGCAGACCCGGAACATGCTGATGCAATCGGAGAAACTGGCGTCGATCGGCCAGCTTGCCGCCGGCGTTGCCCACGAGATCAACAATCCGGTTGGATACGTGTTCTGCAACTTCGGCAGTCTCGAGAACTACGTCATGCAGCTGTTCCGCATGCTGGATGCCTACGAACGGGCGGAACCGCTGGTGGCGGACCCCATGGTTCGCATGCAACTTCGGCAGTTGCGCGAGGAGATCGAACTCGACTTCCTCAAGGAAGACATCCCGACGCTGGTGGCGGAGTCTCGCGAAGGGATCGAGCGCGTGCGCAAGATCGTCCAGGATCTCAAGGATTTTTCGCGCGTCGACGCCCGGCAGGAGTGGGAGCATGCGGACATCCATCGCGGCATCGAATCGACGCTCAACATCGTCAACAACGAGATCAAGTACAAGGCCGACGTGATCCGCGAGTACGGCGATCTGCCCGAGGTGGAATGCCTTCCCTCCGAAATCAACCAGATCATCCTGAACCTGCTCGTCAATGCCGCCCAGGCGATGGATGGAAAGCGCCGCGGCACCATTTCCATCCGCACTGCGTACGACCGCTCCGATGGCCGGGTTCGGATCGAGGTTGCCGACGATGGCTGTGGCATCGCACCCGAAAACGTCGCGCGCATTTTCGATCCGTTCTTCACGACGAAGCCGATCGGACAGGGAACCGGGCTTGGGCTATCGCTTTCCTATGGCATCGTCCGGAAGCACCACGGCGACATCGAGGTGCATAGCGAACCCGGGAAAGGGACGCGCTTCGTCGTCCGCCTTCCGGTGCGGCAACCCGAACCACCGACCGCTTAGGGACAAGGAACCGCCATGACCGCATCGCACCCGGATTCCGTCGACGAGCCGCAAGGCCTTGCCGTTACCGTACAGACGACGCCTCCACCGACAGTGCTCTGCGTCGACGACGAGCCCAACATTCTCGCGTCTCTGCGGCGCTCCCTCCGGACACCGGATCTGCGCGTGCTCACCGCGGGTAGCGGCACGGAGGGGCTTGCCATTCTGCGGGAAACACCGATCGACGTGGTGATTTCCGACATGCGGATGCCGGGGATGGATGGCGCGCAATTTCTCGAACAGGTCCAGGATCTCTGGCCGGAGACGATCCGCATTCTTCTCACCGGGCATGCGGACATGGACGCGGCCATCGCCGCCGTCAACCGAGGGCGGATCCACCGCTATCTCAACAAACCCTGGGGCGAATCGGAACTGCGCGCCGCAGTTCAAGCGGGCCTGGAACGCGTCGCGCTGCAACGCGACAAGGATCGGCTGGAAGCGCTTACGCAACAGCAGAACCTCGCGTTGCGCGCGCTCAACGAGCATCTGGAGGAACGGGTGCAGGAGCGCACCCAGGAACTGGCGCAAGCCAACCGGAAGCTCAAGTCGAGCTTCCTCACCTCGATCAAGGTGTTCTCCAACGTCCTGGAATTGCGCGGCGGACGCCTGGGTGGTCACGGCCGCCGCGTTGCCGGTTTGGCTCGGGCAATTGCGCAAGCGATGGACCTGGAGGAAACCGAGAAGCAGGATCTGTTCGTCGCGGCGCTCCTGCACGACATCGGGCACATCGGCCTGCCGGACGCAATGCTGGCGAAGCCGGTCGCCCGGATGGAGCCCGAGGAACTCGCCCAATACCAACAGCACCCCGTGCTGGGTGAACAATTGCTCATGCCGCTGGAAGATCTCCATGGGGTCGCGGCAATCATCCACGAGCACCATGAGCGGTACGACGGCCTGGGCTACCCGGACCACAAGACGGGGCTCGAGATCAGCCGGAGCGCGCGCATTCTCGCCGTCGCCGATGCCTTCGATGAACTCCAAAACGGGCATCTGGGCGGCGCGATGCTGAATGAAGAAGAGGCGCAGATCCTCTTGCGGCAGGGACGCGGAACCCAGTTCGATCCCGAAGTGGTGGACCTCTTCCTGCAGATCCGGCTGGCCGAACGTCGCCAGCCACCGGCTGCGGGAGCGGCCGCCGTGCCGATGGCGACCATCGACCTGGCAACCGGAATGGTCCTCGCGGCCGACTTCCTGTCGCCGCAAGGGGTGCTGCTGCTCGTTGCCGGACACGTATTGACGGAGCCGTTGATCCGGCGGATCCGTCAATACGAAATTCGCGCCGGACATCCGATTCGACTGCAGATCCGGAGCGAGCCGCTCCACTCCTGAGACTTCGCCCGCCATGGCGGGCGACCCGGGAGTCGGCGCGCGCTCGCGGACGGTCTTCCTCAGTTCTGCGGACCCAGGACCCGGAAAATTTCCTCCGGATTGGTCAGTCCGCCTTTGATCTTCTCGAGTGCGTCGTCAATCAGCGGTGCGAACCCGCGCTCGCGGGCGCTGCGCGCCATCTCGAGAACGCTCGCTCCTGCGGCGATCTGCTGGCGCAGCGTGTCGTCGGGGGATAGCACCTCGTAAAGACCGACGCGGCCGAGATACCCGGTGCCATGGCACTGCCCGCAACCCCGTCCGCGGCGGACCGACGACACTTCCTCGACGAAACGCGGACCCAGTTGCGCAAGCAGTCCGTGGTCCGGCTCGTGGTCCTCCCCGCAATGCGCGCAAACCTTGCGCGCCAAGCGCTGCGCGATGATGCCCTCGAGCGTGGTGGCAATGATCTCCCGCTTCAAGCCCAGGTCGAGAAGGCGCGAAACCGTCGCCGCCGCCGAATTGGTATGCAGGGTGGAGAACACGACATGACCCGTCGATGCGGCATGAAATGCGACCTCCGCGGTTTCCGCGTCGCGGATCTCTCCGAGCAGGATCACGTCCGGATCCTGTCGCAAGATCGCGCGCAGCGCAACCGGGAACGTGAGGCCGATCCGTTCCCGAATCAGCACCTGCCCGGCCTGATCCATGTAGTACTCGACCGGGTCTTCCAGGGTGATGTAGTTCTTGCCCGGCGTCGCGCTGTGCTGCAACAGGCTGTAGAGCGTGGTCGTCTTTCCGCTTCCCGTCGGGCCCGTCGCCAGGATGATCCCCTGGGGCTTGTCCGCGATGCGCTGGATTCGCGGCAGATCGCGTTCAACGAATCCCAGTTGTTCGAGCGACAGGGCCGCCGAATTGCGATCCAGGATTCGCATGACCACCTTCTCGCCGTTGATCGTCGGAAGCGTCGAGATTCGCAGGTCGACGATGCGGGTCGGCGTCTTGACGGTGATGCGGCCGTCCTGCGGACGGCGACGCTCGCTGATGTCGAGCTCGGCCATGACTTTGATGCGCGACACCAAAGACTGGTGAAGGCTGCTCGGAATCTGGAACTTGTCGATCAGCACGCCGTCGATTCGATACCGCACGGCGATGTTCTTGGTCCGCGGCTGGATGTGGATGTCGCTTGCCTTCAGCCGAATCGCCTCCAGCACGATCGAGTTCGCAAGGCGGATCGATGGCGGCTCCTCCGTCTGACGCAACAATTCCTCGAGTGCGACGTCGTCGTCGTCTTCGATGACGATCTCGATTCCCTCATAGGGATCGGCGACGTCGACGACCGAAGTGAGTTCCCGCAGATCCGTGGTTTCGCTGCCGCCATACACTTCGCCGATCTTCGCCTTGATCGCCACCACCTCCGCGAGCGCCGGCACGATTTCCAGGCCGGTGACGAATCGCACGTCGGAGAGCAGGCCCGCATCGAGCGGATCGGCCATGGCAAGCAAAAGCTTGCGCCCGGTCAGCCGAACCGGCAGGACCCACTCGCGGGTGCAAAACGAAAGCGGAACGAGCGCCGCCACCGCCGGATCGATCGAGAACTCCGGCAGCGCGACTTCCTCCGCCAGCATGTCGTTTCGCAGAATTTCGAAGATCCGGCGTTCCTCCACCCATCCTCGCTCGACGATGAGCTTGATCATGGGCTCCTTGCGCTGCTGCTGGAGGCGGTGCAACTCCTGCACCTGCTGGGAAGTGAGCAGGGCCCTCTTGTTCAACAGCAGGGCGAGTTGGCTGCGATTGTTGACTGCCATCCGCGCCAAGGCGGAAATTTCCCGCTCCTTGGCGCGATTTTCCTGCTGCAGCGCCCGGTTCTTCCGCGCCAGTTCGTACTGCTCGATCGCCAGCGCGACGCTCAACCGCAGATCGTCGTCATTCCAGGGCTTGAGAATGAACTTGTATACCGCGCCATCCTTTACCGCGCCCATCACGGCACCGCTATCGGCGTGACCGGTAAGCATGATCCGGATCGTGTCCGGATACGCCGCCTTCACTTGCCGCAGGAAGTCGGCGCCGTTCATCCGGGGCATGAGGTAGTCGGAGATGACCACCTGGGCTTCCTGTTGCTCGAGAACGCGCAAGGCTTCGACGCCATTCGGCGCCGTGACGATTTCGTAATTTTCCTGGCGGAAGACGCGCTCCAGGGCCCGCAATACGTTGGGCTCGTCATCGACGATCAGGAGGCGGTAGCGAGCCCGCGAGCCTGCCGCCTCGGCGGCGAGTCCCGCGCCATCGGCGCCAGTAAAAAATGCGGCGAGGTTCGACATGGTGGGAGATTCCGCTAGCAAGCCGGCGGGATGCGCACCGTCACGGTGGTTCCCCGCCCGGGTTCGCTGGCGAGATCGATGGTGCCCTTGTGCGCTTCGACGATGTCCCGGCATACCGTCAACCCAAGGCCGGTACCTTGGCCGACGGCGCGGGTGGTAAAGAATGGGTCGAATACCCGGGGCAGCGTATCGGGTGCGATTCCCTCGCCGGTGTCGGCGACTTCCAGGACGAGGCAGGAATCGGCCATTTCGGTCCGGACTGTGATCTCTCCGCCGGCGCTTGTCGCGGCAATCGAATTGACCAGCAGGTTCCGGACAAGTTCGCTGATCTGCGCGGGCCGGCAATGGATCCGGGATACGCTTCCCAGTTGGAGTTGTATCCGGGGGTGTGCCGCGGTACCGTTCGACGCGAGCGCTGCGGCCGACTGAATGAGTTCGTTGACGTCAGCGAGCGCTTCCTCCGATCGGTCGATGTTGGCCGCACGCCGCAAGTCCCCAACGATCGCCGCAATCCGGTCCGCGCCCGCGATGCTTTCCTCGATCAGCGCGGAGAAATCGCCCAGGACGTAGTCGAGGTCGAGTTCACGCCATCGCGCTTCCGCCACCCCGCCTTGTGCTCCTGCGCGAAGGGCCTCCCCGAGCCGTTGGAATTTCTCGACATATTCGCGCGCGGTAGCCAGGTTGCTATGCACGAAGCCGATCGGGTTGTTGATCTCATGGGCCACACCGGCCGCCAGACGCCCGACCGATGCGAGCTTCTCGGCACGGTAGACCTGCCGGTAGCCGTTGTCGAGCGCCTTCACCTGCTCGGCGACCCGCCGCTCCAGGCCGGCGGCCAAGTCGCGATATCGCGCCTCCGATGCCACGAGTTGCGCGTGTTTTTGCTGCAGCGCTTCATAATCGGCGGCCACGGACTCGCTGTGGAGGTCGCGCGCCATGGCGTACCGGGCCGCCGACGCGATGATCGCTTCCAGCAAATCGCCGGCGGCGCGCAAGGCGGCGGGTTCGACGGCAGCCGGCGCGCGCAGGAAACCGATCGGCTCCGCCTGCCACCGAACCGGAACCTCGGCATGCCCGCCCGCAATGGTCCCCCGCCCGCTGTGATGCCCACCGGCGGCGTCGACCAGGACGTACGGCCCGCACAGCCACTCGATCGCCTCTCCGATTTCCGACATCGGCAGGTCCTCGAGAAGTTCACGCAGGCTCCGATCGCGATCGAAAACGGCACCGGCCGGGGCCCCAGCCTCCTGCGGCAATCGAATCTCGTTCATGCCAACCCCAGCGCCGCCAATACCGTTTCGTCGGCGGGGTACCCACCGAACAGCCCGGTTTCGGCATGGACGCGTCGAACCGCCGCGCGCAGTAGCGTGGCAAAGGTCTCGGACACGCCCGGCCCGGCCAGGGCCGATGCGAACAGCAAGGGCCAGCGGGCGCCACACCAACGTGCCCCGATTTCCGCTTCGGTCAGGGCCTCCGGCAAATCCCGCTTGTTGTACTGGACGACCAAGGGCAGCGTGTCGAAGTCGATTCCGACGCGCGCGCAGTTCGCGGCAAGATTTTCGAACGATTCGCCATTGTTGACGCTTTGGCCGCGCTGCGAGTCGGCGATGAACGCGACCCCGTCGGCCCGCGACAGGACGGCCTTGCGCGTCCCGTCGTGGGCGACCTGGCCCGGCACGGTATAGACCTTCATCCGCAACAGCAGGCCGTCCGGCAATCGAACCCCGATCGGAAGGAGATCGAAAAAGAGCGTGCGATCGCCTCGCGTATCGAGGCTCATCACGTCCCCCTTCACCGGCGGGGCCAGTCGGTCATGCAACTGCAGGAGGTTCGTCGTCTTTCCGCTCAGCGCCGGCCCGTAGTAGACGAGCTTCAGGGTGAGTCGGTTTGCAGACTCGTCGAACTCCGCCATGGCAACTCCGCGGGCGCATCCTGCGCCCTGCTGGACCTTGGAATTGCCTCAGCGTACGGAAACGCGCGCTAGCCGGTGGTCCGGTTAGCGCGCCTTTCTCCGCCCTTTTCGCCGTGGCGCCGGCCCGCCCCCGGCCGGCCGCCGGTGTCATGGCGCGCCCCACCGGCCGGACCGCGGCTCCCTGCACGCGCCGGAGCATGGTTCGGGCCGCGGTTCGCCGCGGGACGGGAATCGCTCCGCTTCCGCGGCCCGCCGGACCCGGCATCGGGCAGTGGACGCTCAGGTTCGAATCCCGAAACCGTTCGCCGCGGCAGGTCGCGCTTCGTCAGGCGCTCGATATCGCGCAAGCGCGGTGCTTCGTCGACGGCAACCAGCGAGATGGCCTCGCCGCGTGCCCCCGCGCGACCGGTACGGCCGATTCGGTGGACATAATCTTCCGCGACCATCGGCAGTTCGAAGTTGACCACGTGAGGGAGCTGCTCGATATCCAGCCCGCGCGCCGCGATGTCGGTTGCCACCAACACCTGCAACGATCCGCTTTTGAATTCCTGCAGCGCGCGCGTCCGCGCGTTCTGACTCTTGTTGCCGTGAATCGCCAGGGCGCTGATCCCGCACTTCTCGAGGCGGGTGGCGAGCTTGTTCGCTCCGTGCTTGGTTCGCGTGAAGACCAACACCTGGAACCAGTTTCCCTCGCGGATCAAGTGCTCCAGCAGGTCCGCCTTGCGCGCGGCATCGACCGGCACCACGACTTGGTCCACCGCATCGACGGTGGTGTTCTTCGGGGTCACCTGGATCCGCTTGGGTTCGTGCAGCAGCGACTCCGCGAGGACGCGGACGGGCTCCGCAAAGGTCGCGGAAAACAGCAAGCTCTGCCGCTTCTTCGGCAAAATTGCGAGGACGCGGCGGATGTCATGAATGAACCCCATGTCCAGCATGCGGTCGGCTTCATCGAGAACGAGCACCTCGATACCCGAAAGGTCGATCGTTCGCTGGCCATGGTGATCCAGCAGTCGCCCAGGCGTCGCAACCAGGATGTCCACCCCTCGGCGCAGGCGCTCGATCTGCGGATTGATCGACACGCCGCCAAATACCGCCAGCGACTGCAGGGGCGAATACTTTCCGTATTCGCGAACGCTCTGCTCGACCTGCGCCGCCAACTCGCGGGTCGGCGCCAGGATCAGCGCACGGATCCGGCGCGCGCCGCGGCGAGCGCCGTCCTGCGCTCCCGCGCTGCTGCGTTGGAGGCGCTCAAGAATCGGGAGTACGAAGGAGGCGGTCTTTCCCGTGCCGGTTTGCGCACCGGCGAGGAGGTCGCCGCCAGCCAGCACGGCGGGAATCGCCTCCCGCTGGATCGGGGTGGGCTCGGTATAGCCTGCGTCCGCGACCGCGCGCACGAGCGCCTCGCCTAGCCCCAGGGTTTCAAACGACATGATTTGCTTTCGAGTGCGGAAGGGCACGGATCGCGTAAGCGCGGTGCGAATCTTCCAGGAATCGGTGTCATGGATGACACGAGGAAAGCGAAAAACCCCGCACCGCGGGGTTTTTCTCTCTCACCAAGTTAGGTTAGCCTGACGATGTCCTACTTTCACAGGAAATACATCCCACTATCATCGGCGCTGAGGCGTTTCACGGTCCTGTTCGGGATGGGAAGGAGTGGTTCCACCTCGCTATGGTCATCAGGCTGAAGA
>JAKBZN010000007.1 GCA_021842465.1 Pseudomonadota bacterium | reverse complement strand
GCCACGCGGCATGAGAAGCTGCACGCGCATGAGAGGGAAGCATGATCACCAAACGCATAATGGGTCTTTTCTCCGATTTCGACGGAGCATCGGCCGCGCTGCTCGAGCTGCGCAATGCCAACATGCCATACCTGAACTGGGACGACGTGACGATCAAGTCGCCGATCGAGCACCCCGAAGTCGAGAAGGTGCTGGGTCCGCGTCCCGAACCGGTTCGCTGGTACAGCCTGTTCGGCGCGTTGGGCGGGGCGAGCCTCGCCTTCCTCGGCTACTCGACCGCGCAGGGAAACTTCTTCGCGCAGTTGAAGGGCGGCAAGCCCATCGTCCCGATCCCTCCGGATCTCATCCTCACGTACGAGGGCTTGATCATGGGCGGGGTGTACATCACCGTGCTGGGCTTTCTCATCTCGGCGGGCCTGCCGCGGAAGATGGAAGGGGAGCTCTACCACGTGAAGGTGTCCGAGGATCAGGTCGCGGTGATGGTCAAGTCGGACCAATACTGCGTCGAGGAAGTCCGCAAGATCTTCGAGAAGCACAACGTGCTGTCGGTACAAGAAGAGGTTATCAAATGATGTCGCAACGTTTCCATTCCGAAGCCGCTGCGCTTGCGCGGACACCCCGGAAGCGGGGAGTCTGCGGTGTGGCCGCGGCGGTAGCCGCCGCCGTCGGGATTGCCGCACTCACGCTGCCGGCCACCTCGTTCGCGTGGCCCTGGTCGCGCGACATGGGCCACTACATCGCGATCAAGCCGCAGCAGAATCCGATGGCGTTCCCGACCCGTTCGGTGCCGGTGCCGTCGACCCCGACCGTGGAAATGCAGGATCGCGATGAGGCGACCGCGCTGAAGGATCCGATTCCCCGTACCGCGGAATCGGCCGAGAAGGGCCATCAGCTGTTCCTGATCTATTGCCAGCCCTGCCACGGTACGTCGGGCACCGGCAACGGCACGGTCGGGGAAAAGCTGCTCGTGCGTCCGTTCGATCTCACCAGCAAGGCAGCGTACGACATTCCGGACGGCTTCATCTTCGGCTACCTGACCTATGGCGGCGCGATCATGCCTGTGTATGGCAACGATCTGACGCCGACCGAGCGCTGGCATGTGATCAATTACCTGCGCACCGTGCTCGAGAAGCAGTGGCATCCCAAACCGACGGAGACCGCATCCAAATGAGCCAAATGATTCCGTTCACGAGCTGGTCGGTGCTCACCGCCGACTTCCTCATTCTGCTGCACCTGACGATGGGCGGCGTGACGCTGACGGCCATTTTGACCCTGATCGGTGCGAAGTGGCGGTACTCGATCCGGAACATCGCCACCGCGCTCTTCGGCCTGTATCCGCTGGTGTTCGCGATCCTGGTCATCCTGATGCTGTTCCGCCACGGCGTGTTTCCCTGGATGAACGGCCCGCTGAAGAACGGCTTCCCCAGCGGTTACTTCTATTGGCTCGCCGTCGCCCCCTGGCCGCGTCCGCTCAACGGCTGGCACAACGAGTATTTCCTGATGGCGCGGGAAATCGGCGGCCTGGCGCTGGTCGGATGGCTGTGGCGGCGCTTCCTGCGTCTGCAGGAAGTCAGCGAGCGGTCGCAGGAGGATTGGGAGCGCTTCAAGACCACGGCGAGCTTGATCCCCTTCGTGCACGTTCTCTACGGCACGATGCTCGGCTGGGACTGGGAAATGACGATGGTGCCGCGCTGGGAGAGCGCGATCTATGGTATGGCCCACTTCGTCAGCAACTTCGGCATGACCCTGGCCGTGATCGTCGTGATGTGCTACATCCTCGACCGCAAGATGCACCGCTTCATCAAGGGCGTGTCGACCACCGTCTTCAACTATCTTGCGCAGATGATGCTGGGCTTCACGATCCTGTGGACCTACACGTTCTATGCCGGGTACGCGATCTACTGGTACGGCAACATTCCGGACGAGCGCAACCGCTACGACTGGATGGCGACCGGCGACTACGACTGGTTCTTCTGGACGGTGATTACGTTCCGGTTCATCATTCCGTTCAGCATGCTGGTGCTGACCTATGTCCGGCATAGCCCGGTGTCGATCTATCGGGTGGCGATCGTCATGATCATCGGAACCTGGCTGGAGCGGTACATGTGGGTGGCGGCGTCGGTTCCGACCGATGCCTTCCATCGCGCGGTGATGCCGTTCACGCGTCCGTTCGACTGGGTGGTCACGATCCTGTCGTTCGGAATCGCCTGGTTCCTGCTTCGCCGGAATCTGATCCGCAACGGCGTGATGAAGGCCGATGCGCCCGGCGCGGCGGTCAGCGCGGCCTAGCGTGGCGTAGGGGTTCCGTCTCCCGGGATTCCGGGGGACGGAACAAAAACCGAGCGTTCCGGTCAAATTTTAGGACCGCGGAAAAAGGTGGGATGAACGCAAGGAGCTTTGGGGAGGGTGCCGCTTCCCGAGCCGGACAACAAGAGCGGGCAAGGGGCGTGTCGGCATTTGCCGGGGCGGTTTTGTTTTCAACGAGACAGGAAGGCGAAACGAACATGATCGAACTCACCTTGGGCGCTCTGCTGCTGGCTGGAATGATCTATTTCGTGGCGAAGAAGTAATCGCCACAACCAAGAGAATAAAAAACGGGCGGAAGACGGCGGGTGCCGTTTCCGCCCGTTTTTTTATCGAGAGCCCCACTCGCCGTCATTGCGAGTGGCGACGCCCGACGCGATCCAGTGCGTTGCCTGGATCGCCACGGCCCTGCGGGCCTCGCGATGACGAATGGTGTTTCACCGGCCCACGGGTGTGGCGTGACGGAATCGTCATTGCGAGGGCGAAGCCCGAAGCAATCCAGCCACTATTGGCGCGCGCTGCGCACCGTCTTGGCGATGTTGTAGAAGTAGATGACGAAGCCGATCGCCATCGTCGTCGCCGCGCAGGCGATCACCGGTCCGTAGAAGCGCTGCACTGCCGGGATCTGATCCGGCGCCCGGTGCAGCAGGCTGCCTTCCCAGAACCCGAAGGCGAGCAGCGCAACATAAAACGAGTAGGCACCGGTCGCTGTCCACCAGAAGGTCAGATTGACGAGCCGCTGCGAGTAGATGGGGCGGTTTACGAATTGCGGCAGCAGGTGATAGGTGGCGCCCATGGCCAGCATGACGACGCCGCCGACCAGATTCATGTGCGCGTGCGCCAGCGGGTCGATCATGTGCCCCGGCCCCCCGTACGGGCTGCCGATGGAGTCGAGCCAGTGCCGGATCGGCGGCATCACCTGCAGCATGCCGTGGATGGTGCCGATGGCGAAGGAGCCTGCCGAAAGAAGGAGAAACTTGGTTAGGGGATTGCGCTGCGAGGACACCGACGGAAACTCCGATAGGACGGGGAATAGAAAAAAGGCCCGTATCCGAGCCTTTTTTCCTTGCGAACGTGTAAATCCGCGATTACTGTCCGCCGTTTTTGCGTTGGGCTGCGAGGTCGATCCCGTAGCCCGCGGCCGTCGCGGAAATGATCATGCCAACCACGAAAATCCCGATTGGCACCAACAGTTCGATCGGCATCTCTACCCCCCCTCTATGTATTCACACGAATAGGATAGCAGGCTGCTGCAAAACTGTCGCGCGGATTCGCAAAAAACCGCTCGCCGGCTTTCAACAGCCTCAAAGCGCCGTTACGGGCGCTTGGAGAAGCCGCTGCACCAGCCGTGATGCGGAACGACCTTGTTGAACAGGTCGCAACGGGCCTTGTCGGCGCCCGGCTTGGTGAAGTGCAGGCAACGGCCGCAGAACTGCTCGGTCGTGTGCTTCGGATACTTCTTCTGGTTGGCGCGGGTGGTGTCGAGCACGAAGCCCATGGCGATGGCCATCGGATCGGACTCGGTCAGGTCGGGCACTTCGGCCATGGCAACGCGCGGCAGAACGGCAGCAGCGCCCGCGAGGGGAACAAGTTTGAGAATAAATTCGCGACGGTTGGTCATTCCAGGTCTCCTATCAGATAAACAATGGGTGCTTTCTGCCCAATGTGACTGACCGCTCGGTGGCGGCTTGCTGGCTTAACGGGTGAGTTCTCCAATCCGACGACACATTTTCAAAACTTGTTGCGCCGTCTTCTTGCGATGTCCCTCTGCGCCAAACCGAAAGGATTATAACCACGGGGATTGAGGGAATAACCCTCTTCGTAGAAAAACAACGCAATTCAACGCTTATGCAAATCTTTTGATGCAATTAATTCTCATTTGAGAATCAGTCGCAATAAAAATAGCGTGCCGAACAGGATGGGCTGGTGCGTCATGTAGACGGTGAGCGGCCAGCGTCCAAGGAAGGCGGGAAGGCGGCGGACGCCGCCGGGGGCATTGGCGCGGCGCAGGACCGCGGGAATGGCGAAGGCTTGGCGCCGCCATAGCGCGCCTGCGGCCATGCCGAGCAGCACAACGCCGATCCACGGCACGATCGGTACGAAATCTTCGGTCGCCGGCTTGTGGGCGGCGAAGCCGATCCAGCTCCAGGCGTTGGTGTCGAACGGGGCGAAGTGCACGGACAGCCCGATCACAAGGGCGCCGGCGCCGGCGGCGGCGAGGGTGGCGATGCCCCACGCACCGCGGACGGGCGGCACCCGGCGCGCCGCAGCGACGACGAGGATCTCGGCGGCGGCAACGAAGTGGAGGATGCCGAACCAGATGAAGCGGGAGCCGAAGAGCGGTCGCGTGGCGATCGAGACGATCGCGGCGCAGGCGGCGATCTGGACCCAGCGGCGCCAGAAGCGCCGGTCCGCGTGGGGGGCGATCGGAGCCTGGGCGCCGGCGGCAACCCCGCCGCGCAGAATCATGGAGATGCCCACGAGAAAGAGAAATTGCGTCACGATCGCCGATCGCCAGGCGATCCAGCGCGGATCGGCGAGCATGGCGACGTGCAGCCAGCCGAAATAGTCGAGGTCGTAGCAGAAGTGGAAGGCGACCATTTGCAGGATCGCCAGGCCGCGCGCCACGTCGACGAGGACGAGGCGTGGCGGACGGGTTGGAGGGAAAGGCGACTGCACGGGGAAAAGTGTAAGCGACGGCGGGGACCCGGTACGCACCGGGATGGGTTGCGCGAACGGTCATGGCGATTCGCCGGCCGGGGGGACCAGACGTCGGCGTCATCGCGAGGCCCGTAGATCGGTAACCCCCGTCATCGCGAGGCCCGCAGATCGGCAACCCCGTCATCGCGAGGCCCGCGGGTCGGCAACCCCCGTCATCGCGAGGCCCGCGGGTCGGCAACCCCGTCACCGCGAGGCCCGCGGGTCGGCAACCCCGTCACCGCGAGGCCCGCAGATCGGCAACCCCCGTCATCGCGAGGCCCGCAGATCGGCAACCCCCGTCATCGCGAGGCCCGCAGGGCCGTGGCGATCCAGCGGGCGGTCTGGATTGCTTCGGGCTTCGCCCTCGCAATGACGATCGTCGAGTTCGCCCTCGCAGTGACGATCGTCGCCGTTTCGTCCGGACAGCGGCGGCGGGGGCGATAGACCCTATCCGGTATACTGCGGATTTCCCAGCGACGCGCGGCATGACCAAGTACGTGTTCGTCACCGGCGGCGTGGTTTCTTCCCTGGGCAAGGGAATTGCCGCCGCATCTCTCGGCGCGATCCTCGAATCGCGCGGTCTCAAAGTCACCCTGGTAAAGCTCGATCCCTACATCAACGTCGATCCGGGAACGATGAGCCCGTTCCAGCACGGCGAAGTCTTCGTGACCGACGACGGCGCCGAGACGGATCTCGACCTGGGGCACTACGAGCGCTTCGTCTCCGCCCGGATGCGCCGGGTGAACAACTTCACCACGGGCCAGATCTACGACACGGTGATCCGCAAGGAGCGGCGCGGCGAGTATCTCGGCAAGACGGTGCAGGTGATCCCGCACATCACCAACGAAATCCAGGAGTTCATCGAGCGCGGAGCCCGGGGTGGGGATGGGCGCGGCGGCGACCAGGTCGACGTGGCGATCATCGAGGTCGGCGGGACGGTGGGCGACATCGAGTCGCTGCCGTTCCTGGAGGCGGCGCGCCAGATGAGCCTGCGGCTGGGTTCGGGCGGCGCCTGTTTCGTCCACCTCACGCTCGTCCCGTTCATCCCGGCGGCGGGCGAGCTCAAGACCAAACCCACCCAGCACAGCGTGCAGAAGCTGCGCGAGATCGGCATCTCGCCGGACGTACTGTTGTGTCGTGCCGACCGGCCGATTCCCGACGATGAGCGCTCGAAGATTTCGCTGTTTTCGAACATTCCGCTCGACGCCGTGATCTCGGTCTGGGACGCGGATTCGATCTACAAGATTCCGGCCATGCTGCATCGCCAAGGGCTGGACGAGATCGTCTGCTTCCGCCTGGGCCTTGTCGCCCCGCCGGCGGATCTGGCCGCGTGGTCGCGTATGGTCGACGCGCTCGAACACCCCGAGGGGGAAGTGCGCATCGGCATGATCGGCAAGTACGTCGAACTGTCGGATTCGTACAAGTCGCTCAACGAGGCGCTGATCCACGCCGGCATCCACACCCGCACCCGCGTGCGGATCGAATACGTCGATTCCGAGCTGATCGAACAGCAGGGGCTGCCGGACTTGTCGCACCTCGACGCGATTCTCGTCCCGGGCGGTTTCGGGCGCCGCGGCGCCGAAGGCAAGATCCAGGCGATCCGTCATGCGCGCGAGCAGGGCGTTCCCTATCTCGGCATCTGTTTCGGCATGCAGTTGGCGACCATCGAATTCGCGCGCAACGTCTGCGGGCTGGCGGGCGCAAACAGCACCGAATTCGAACCCGACACGGCGCATCCGATCGTGGGCCTCATCACCGAATGGATGGACCGCTCGGGCCGCGTCGAGCAGCGCAGCGAACGCTCGGAACTGGGGGGGACGATGCGCCTGGGCGCGCAGCGCTGCCCGGTCGAGCCGGGGACGCTCGCCTACCGGATCTACGGTCCGGAGGTCAACGAACGGCACCGCCATCGGTACGAGGTCAACAACCGATACGTCGCGCAGATGGAAGAGCATGGCCTGCGGATCTCCGCGCGCACGCCGAGCGAGCAGTTGCCCGAAATCATGGAGCTTCCGGCCCATCCGTTTTTCCTCGGCGTGCAATTCCACCCGGAATTCACCTCGACGCCGCGCAGCGGACACCCGCTGTTCACCGCCTTCGTGCAGGCCGCGGCGGCGTATCGGGACCGGCGCAAGCATGGGGCGGGCCGCGACGACCGCGCGGGCGCCGGGAACGTGGCCACGGCATGAAACTCTGTGGATTCGAGGTCGGCCTCGACCAGCCGTTTTTCGTGATCGCCGGCCCCTGCGTCGTCGAGTCGGAGGACATGGCGCTGCGGATCGCCGCGCACCTGCGGACGGTGTGCGACGAATTGGGCATCCCGTGGATCTTCAAGGCGAGCTACGACAAGGCCAATCGCAGTTCGGGCGCATCGTTCCGGGGCCTCGGCATGGAAGAGGGCCTGCGGATTCTCGGCAAGGTGCGCAGCGAGATCGGCGTGCCGGTGATCACCGATGTCCATTCCGAAGGCGAAATCGAGGCGGTCGCCTCGGTCGTCGACGTGCTCCAGACACCGGCATTCCTGTGCCGGCAGACCGATTTCATCCAGGCCTGCGCGCGCAGCGGCCGGCCGGTGAACATCAAGAAGGGGCAGTTCCTTGCGCCGGGAGACATGGGCAACGTCGCCGACAAGGCGCGCGCCGCGGCCCGCGATGCCGGGTTGAGCGAAGACCGCTTTCTGGTATGTGAGCGCGGCGCCTCGTTCGGCTACAACAACCTCGTGAGCGACATGCGCTCGCTGGCGATCATGCGTTCCACAGGCTGTCCGGTGGTGTTCGACGCCACGCATTCGGTGCAGCTGCCGGGCGGACAGGGCCATGCCAGCGGAGGCCAGCGCGAGTTCGTTCCGGTGCTGGCGCGCGCAGCGGTCGCCGCCGGCGTTTCGGGGGTGTTCCTCGAAACCCACCCGGATCCGCAGAACGCCAAGTCCGACGGCCCCAACGCGGTGCCGCTTGCCCGGGTGCGCGATCTGCTGGCGATCCTCCAGCGGATCGATGAGGCGGTCAAGGCGCAGCCGCTGCTGGAAGACGATTTTTCATAGCGTTTCGAATGGATTGTTTCTCCCCCGGAGCGGGGGAGAATTTCACGAAGAAAGAGAGAAAGGGTCGTATGAGTTCCATCGTAGACATCGTCGGACGGGAAATCCTGGACTCCCGGGGGAACCCCACGGTCGAGTGCGATGTTTTGCTGGAGAGCGGCGTGATGGGCCGCGCAGCGGTCCCCAGCGGCGCATCCACGGGGTCGCGCGAGGCGGTCGAGCTGCGGGACGGCGACAAGTCGCGTTACCAGGGCAAGGGCGTGCAGACCGCGGTTGAAAACCTCAACACGGAAATTTCCGAGGCGGTCATGGGCCTCGAGGCGTCGGAACAGGCGTTCCTCGATCGCGTTCTGATCGACCTCGACGGCACGGAAAACAAGTCGCGCCTGGGCGCCAATGCCATGCTGGCCGTCTCGCTGGCGGTGGCCAAGGCGGCGGCCGAAGAGTCGGGCCTGCCGCTCTACCGCTATCTGGGTGGCGTGGGCGCGATGCACATGCCGGTGCCGATGATGAACATCGTCAACGGCGGCGCGCACGCCAACAACAATCTCGACATGCAGGAATTCATGATCGTGCCCCTGGGGGCGCCGAGCTTCTCCGAAGCCCTGCGCTATGGGGCCGAGGTGTTCCACGCGCTCAAGAAGATCCTGGGCGATCGCGGCATGAGCACGGCGGTGGGCGACGAAGGCGGCTTCACGCCCAGCGTGAAGAACCACGAGGAAGCGATCCAGCTCATCCTGGCGGCGATCGACGCCGCGGGCTTCGAAGCGGGCACGCAGGTGGCGCTCGCCATGGATTGCGCAGCGTCGGAGTTCTACCGCGACGGCCGCTATCACTTGGGCGCCGAAGGGCTGACGCTCACCGCGCAGCAGTTCACCGACGTGCTGGGCGAGTGGTGCGACCGCTATCCCATCGTCTCGATCGAAGACGGCATGGCGGAAGACGACTGGGACGGGTGGGAGCACCTGACGCAGAAGCTGGGCGGCAAGATCCAGCTGGTCGGCGACGACGTCTTCGTCACCAACACCCGGATTCTGCGGGAAGGCATCCGGCGCGGCATCGCCAACTCGATCCTCATCAAGGTCAATCAGATCGGCACGCTGACGGAGACGATGGCCGCGATCGAAATGGCCAAGACGGCGGGCTATACCGCGGTAGTCAGCCACCGCTCGGGAGAAACCGAGGACTCGACCATCGCCGACATCGCCGTCGCCACCAACGCGCTGCAGATCAAGACCGGGTCGCTGTCGCGTTCCGACCGCATCGCGAAGTACAACCAGCTGCTGCGGATCGAAGAGGATCTCGGCGAGGTCGCACGTTTCCCGGGACGGGCGGCGTTTTACAACGTCCTGGTCTAGGCGGTTCCGCGACCGATGAAGCGGCTTGCGTTCGTGTTGGCCGCTTTGTCGCTCGCCATCCAGTGGCCGCTCTGGTTCGGCCACGGCGGCTGGCTGCGCGTTTGGTCCCTGCAGCGGACGTTGCAGGAACAGGACCGCAAAAATGCCGACCTGCAGACGCAGAATGCGGCCCTGTCGGCGGAGATTTCCAGTCTGCACGGAGGTTCGGAGGCGATCGAGGAGCGCGCGCGCCGCGACCTGCACATGATCAAGCCGGGCGAGACGTTCTTCCAGTTCGCGTCGTCCGGGCCCGAGGCGGAAACCCGCTCCGCGCCTGTGCCCGCTCCGAGCGCGCGGGGAGCGAATACCCGCCCGTAGCGGGAACCGCAATGATCGTCACTGCGATGGCGAACTCGACGATCGTCATTGCGAGGGCGAACTCGACGATCGTCACTGCGATGGCGAACTCGACGATCGTCATTGCGAGGGCGAAGCCCGAAGCAATCCAGGCCGCCCGCTGGATCGCCACGGCCCTGTGGGCCTCGCGATGACGGGGGTGGGTGGTCTGCGGGCCTCGCGATGACGGGGGTGGGTGGTCTGCGGGCCTCGCGATGACGGGGGTGGGTGGTCTGCGGGCCTCGCGATGACGAGAGTGGGTGATCTTGCGGGCCCCCGCCGACGGACACGGGCGTGCGCGCCTCGCGATGACGAGTTTGCGGGTTGCGGGCCCCGCGGTGACATCGACGTTGTTCGGGCGGAGGATCGCTGCCGCCGTCAACCGATCCGCTGCAACTGCGACCGGAACATTTCGGCGTACTCCACGTACGCCGTCGCGCTCGCCTCCAGGTCGGCGATCTCCTCGGGCCGCAATTCGCGCAGCACGCGCCCCGGCGCACCGATCACCAGGCTATCGTCGGGAACGCGCTTCCCCTCGGTGAGCAGCGCCGCGGCGCCGACCAGGCAGTGGCGGCCCACGACGCTGTTGTTGAGCAGCACCGCCTGGATACCGACGAGTGAACCGTCGCCCACCGTGCAGCCGTGCAGCATCACCATGTGGCCGATGGTCACGCGGTTTCCCAGCACGACCGGAGACCCCATCTCGGTATGCAGCACGCTGCCGTCCTGGATGTTGGTTTCCTCGCCGACAACCACCGGTTCGCGGTCGCCGCGCAAGACCACGCCGGGCCAGATGCTGGCGTACGCGCCGATGACGACGTCGCCGATGACGACGGCGCTTTCATGGATGTACGCGGTTGGGTGGATCTGGGGGATCCGATCGCCGAGACGGTAGATAGCCATAGCATCTATGATAGCGGGGTGACACAATTCTTTACGATTCACCCGCAGAATCCGCAGCGCCGCCTGCTGCGCAGCGCGGCGCAGACGCTCGCGCAGGGCGGGATCGTGGCTGCGCCCACCGATTCCTGCTATGCGCTGATCTGCCAGCTCGACGACAAGGCGGCGGTGGATCGGATCCGGCGCCTGCGCGGGATCGACGAGCGCCACCATCTGAGCCTGCTGTGTCGCGATCTTTCGGAGATCGCGACCTATGCGAAGGTCGATAACGCCGCGTATCGTCTGCTGCGCCTGGCAACCCCCGGTCCCTACACCTTCATCCTCGAAGCGACGCGCGAGGTGCCGCGGCGCCTGTGCCATCCGTCGCGCAAGACGATCGGCATCCGCGTGCCGGATCATCCGGTGATGCGCGATCTGCTGGAGGAACTGGGCCAGCCGGTGATGGGCACGACCCTGCAACTGGCCGGCGACGACCTGCCGCTGAACGACGGCGACGCCATTGCGGAGCGCCTGCAGGGGCAGATCGATCTGGCGCTCGACGCCGGGAATTGCGGCGTCCAGCCGACGACCATCATCGATCTCACCGGCCGTGCGCCGCAGGTGGTGCGGGAAGGGCGGGGGGATCTTGAACGGCTGGGGTTGCGCTGATCGGGCGCGCCTGCGCGGCCCGGCTACCCCGGTTTGTCGTCTTGGTTCCCGTAGAATGGCGGGATGTTCGCTGATCGAGTCCTTTCCGGAATGCGCCCCACGGGCGCCCTGCACATCGGGCACTACCATGGCGCGCTCAAGAACTGGGTGCGCATGCAGGACGAGAACCCCTGCTTTTTCTTTGCCGCCGACTGGCACGCGCTCACCACCCACTACGACACTCCGGAAGTGCTCGAGGAAAGCGTCTGGGAAATGCTGATCGACTGGTTCGCCGCCGGCGTCGATCCCGCCAAGGCGACGGTGTTCATCCAGTCGCGGGTCCCGGAGCATGCCGAATTGTTCCTGCTGCTGGCGATGTCGACCCCGCTCGGCTGGCTGGAGCGGGTTCCGACCTACAAGGACCAGATGGAACGGCTGCGCGATCGCGACCTTTCCACCTACGGCTTCCTCGGCTATCCGTTGATGCAGGCGGCCGACATCCTGATCTACCGCGCCAATCTCGTTCCGGTGGGCGAGGACCAGATCCCCCATATCGAAATGACGCGCGAAGTCGCGCGCCGTTTCAACCATCTTTTCGGGCGTGAACCCGGTTTCGAGGAAAAGGCGGCCGCCGCGGTCAAAAAACTGGGCGGCAAGCGCGGCAAGCTCTATCTGGAACTGCGCGCGCGCTATCAGGAACAGGGTGACGACGAGGCGCTGGAGCGCGGCCGCGCGCTTCTGGCGGAGTCGCAAAGCCTGTCGCACGGCGACCGCGAGCGGCTCTTCGGCTACCTCGAGGGGGCGCGCCGCGTGATCCTGATCGAGCCCGAGCATGCGCTGACCGAGTCGCCGCGTCTTCCCGGACTCGACGGTCAGAAGATGAGCAAGAGCTACGGCAACACGATTTCGATGCGTGAAGAGCCCAAGGCGCTCACCGAAAAGATCCGCAAGATGATGACCGACCCGGCGCGGGTGCGCCGCACCGACCCCGGCGATCCCGAGCGTTGCCCGGTCTGGGATCTGCATCGGATCTACTCGTCCCAGGACGTGCAGGATTGGGTGGTACAGGGCTGCCGCAGCGCGGGGATCGGCTGTCTCGACTGCAAGCAGCCGGTGATCGACGCCATGCTTGCCGAGCAGGAGCCCTGGCGCCAGCGTGCGCAGCCCTACCTGGACGACCCGTCGCTGCTGCGCGCGATCGTCGCCGACGGCTGCGACCGGGCGCGGGCGGCGGCGCAGGAAACGATGCGGGACGTTCGCGAGGCAATGGGGCTCGGTTATAGTTAGAACCCTCGCGTCTCGCAGGCGGGCGGACATCCGGTCCGCGCGCTCCGTAGCGGCATGCCCCGCGGCGTCCGATATCGCTCCGATCGCGCGCCGATCGGGCATCCGCCCGCAACCGTGCCCCGTGAACGCCAGAAACCTATGACTGCTATCACCGGAAGTTTGGTCGCCATCGTCACGCCCATGCGGGAAGACGGATCCCTCGACTGGGATTCCTACCGCAAGCTGATCGACTGGCACATCGACGAAGGCACCAACGCCATCGTCGCGGTCGGCACCACCGGCGAATCGGCGACGGTCGATCCGGAAGAGCATGTGGAACTGATCCGCGTCGCCGTCGAGACGGCGGCGGGGCGGGTCAAGGTCATCGCCGGTACCGGCGCCAATTCCACTCAGGAAGCCATCGAACTCACCCGCGAGGCGCGTCGCGTCGGCGCCGACGCCTCGTTGCAGGTCGTCCCGTATTACAACCGCCCGACGCAGGAAGGCTTGTATCGCCATTTCCGCGCCGTCGCGGAGGCGGTCGATTTGCCGGTGATTCTTTACAACGTGCCGTCGCGCACGGGCACCGACCTTTCCGTCGACACCACCATGCGTCTCGCGCAGGTGCCGGGCATCGTGGGCATCAAGGATGCCAGCGGCGATCTGGCGCGGGTCGTGGAGATGCGGCGCGTGCTGCTCCAACGCGCCGCGCGCGACGCCAGCCGGGGGTTTGCGCTTTACAGCGGCAACGACGATACCGGCCTCGCCTACCTGCTCCTGGGCGGCGACGGCGTGATCTCGGTCACCGCCAACGTGGCGCCGCGTGCGATGGCCGAGATGTGTGCGGCGGCGCTGCGCGGCGATGTCGCGACCGCGCGCGCGATCAACGAACATCTGATGCCGCTGCACGTGCGGCTGTTCGTCGAACCGAATCCGGTGCCGGCGAAATGGGCCCTGGCGCGCATGGGGCGGATCCCGGACGGCATCCGTCTCCCGCTGGTGCCGCTGTCGGCGTCGGCGCAGGAACTCGTCGCACGGGCGATGCGCGATGCCGGAATCGGTGGCGCAGCGTGATCGGAGCGCGACCGATGATCCCCTTCCCGCGTGCGGGAGAGGGCTAGGGTGAGAGTGTCAATCATGGATCGAAACGGAAACAGCAAAAGGATCATCGTGCCTCCAAGGCGAAGCCTGCAACGTACCCTCCGCGCCGCGCGACCGCTCGCAGCGGCGGTATCCCTCGCGATGCTGGGCGCGTGTTCGACGCCGTCCTGGTTCCATTTCGGTTCCCAGAGTCAGAACGACGGCACTTACGACTACCACAATGCGAAGCCCAACCTCGAACCCCTGGAAGTCCCCCCTGACCTGAGCCCGATCGCAGCGGATGCCCGCTATTCGGTCCCCGTTGCGGCCCGTTCGGCGGCAACGCGAGGCCAGACCGCGGTCGCTGGCGGGGCGGCGGTCACCGGCTCCTCGGGCGGGACTGCGACGGTGCCGGCGCCGGTCAAGATGAATGCGCGCATCGTGCAGGACGGGCGTGATCGGTGGCTCGACGTCGACGCGCCGCCCGCTGCCGTGTACGCCGCCATCAAGGATCTCTGGATCTCGATGGGCTACAAGATCGCGGTTGACCAGCCTGCCGTGGGCCTGATCGAGACCGATTGGGCGGAATCGCGCCCGATGTTGCATGAGGACATCCTGCGCGACAGCCTGCACAAGGTGTTTGGCGCCTACGATGCGAACGGGACGCGCCAGAAGTACCGGGCGCTGGTGCAATCGGTCGGCAAGCATACGGAAGTCACCGTCTCCGAGCATGCGATGGAGGAGGTTTTCACGTCCCAGTTCCGGGATCAGACGGCTTGGCAGTACAAGCATCCCGATCCGCAACTGGCGGCCGCAATGCTCCAGCGGATCGCGCTGAAATTCGCGGTTGCCCAGGCGCCGGTCACGGTTGCCGCGGCCCCGGCGGCGGCTGCGCCGGTCGCCGCGCCAGCCGTTCCCACGGTGCACGTGGAATCCGATGTCCATACCGTGATCGTCGATGGCATCACGACCCTGCAGGTCCAGGAATCGATCGACGATGTCTGGCAGCGGGTGGCGGCGGCGATCGATCGCGTCGACTTCACGGTGACGGG
This sequence comes from Pseudomonadota bacterium, assembly GCA_021842465.1. GTDB lineage: Bacteria > Pseudomonadota > Gammaproteobacteria > Burkholderiales > Burkholderiaceae_F > GJ-E10. The sequence continues at coordinate 63,835 of JAKBZN010000007.1, read as the reverse complement.
TCGCGATGCGGCGCACTGGATCTACCACATCCGGTACCTGGACCCGAGCTATGAGGCGGCGCAGCGCGCCAAACGGAACTGGTGGAACCGGGTATTCAATTCCGACACCCAGATCCCCGCGCAGCGTTTCCAGATCGCGCTGCATTCCGACGGCACCATCACGACCATCGTGGTGCAGGACCCCGACGGCAAGCCGGACGGCGGCTTGGCGGCGCAGCATGTACTGGGCCGTTTGCGCGACGCGATGTAGGCGGGGCCGCGACCGGATGGCGCGGCGTTCCCGGTTGCCCGCGAGTACCGCGGGCGGCGGAAAAACGAAAAAGGCCGGGAAATTTCCCGGCCTTTTTCATGGCGCGTAGCGCTGCGCTTACTGCTTCTTGTCGTTGGCGGCAGGGGCGGCAGTCCCGTTCGCGGGAGCAGCCGGAGCGGCAGCACCGTTCGCGGGCGCGGCCGGCGCCGGCGCGGCAGCCGGAGCCGCCGGAGCCGCCGCAGGAGCCGGAGCCTGCGCGGGCGCAGCCGGCTGTTCCGATTTTTCGCATGCGGCCAAAGCGGCGATGGTCAGCGTGGCAGCGATGAGGATTTTTTTCATGGTGCGTTCCTTTTGTTCGATAGGGGGTAATGCGATTTCCGCGATTTTCCGCTGCCGGACGGGCCCGCGCGCTCCCGGCGACGCGGGACGGGTGGCGACTCCATCGGAAGCGGATCTTCCGCGGTGCAGCAATTGTAGGGGATTCCTAGGGCGGTTCCCGTGTTTTGCCGCAAGTTTCCTAGGGAAATAAATGCAACCAACCGTTGCGATACCACGCATAAAGCAGCGTATCCAGGGATTGTTGCTGCGGTGCAATAGCGTGGTTTTGGGAATGCGTCTGTCGGACACCTCGGCCGCGGAGCGGGGGAGTGCTCCGGGGCGGCGCGCCCGACTCCGTGACCGATTCCGGCGATAGTCGCCCCTGTTCGGCCAGCGTTCGCAGCCGACGTCGGTCCGATGCCGGAAGCGCGGACAGCGCCTCCTGCAGTTCGCCGTTGATCGCGAAGTCGGGGCCGGAGTACAGCATGCGGGTGCGCAGATCCGCGGCGACTCCGTCGCGGCGGATGCGCCGGGCGAAGCGCGGCGACGCCATCGGCCGCCGTGGCGGATCGAAGAACACCTGGGGCTTGGGTTCGGTGCAGTGTTCCAGCAGGGTCTGGCGCAGCTGCCGGGTGGTGGGCGCGGCGTTGCGCAGCGCCGCCCGCGCGGCGTGTACCAGTTCCTCGGGCAGGCGGGCGGGGCTGGACGCGCGCCGTCGCACGGTGTCGGAGAGGTGTCCCGCCAGCGGCGCGGTGCGGCCCTGCCGCTCTGCCCAGGCATCCGCCAGTTCCTGGCGCGTCGGGACGCGAAACCCGATCGAGATCGTGATGCTTTCCCCCTGCGCGACGCCGTCGTGGGCGACCCCGGGCGGCAGGTACAGCAGATCCCCCGGTTCGAGCACCCATTCCTGTTCAGGATGGAAGTTCGCCAGCAGCCGCAGCGGCATTCCCTCGCGCAACCGCGGATCGAAGCGCTCGGCGATGCGCCAGCGTCGGCGGCCTTGGGCTTGGAGCAGGAACACGTCGTATTGGTCGACGTGCGGACCCACGCCGCCGCCGTCGGTGGCGTAGCTGATCATCACGTCGTCGAAACGTGCCAGCGGCAGGAATCGGAAGCGCGCGGCGAGGCTCGCCACCGCGGGAAGGTGGAGATCGACGCCTTGGACGAGCACCGTCCAGTCCTTGCGCCGGAGGCCGGGGAATGCGCGTTCGGAAAACGGCCCGCGACGCAGGCGCCAGCGCCCGGCGCCATGCTCGACGATGCGGGACTCCACGTCCTCGTCCCGCGCCAGGGCGAAGAGCGCATCGCGGGTGACCGGATTGGTGAAGCGGGGAATCGCCTGCCGGACGAGCAGCGGCTTGCGGTGCCAGGTGCGGCGCAGGAATTGGGCGACGGGAACCGATCCCAGGCGGGCAAGCGGCGGGGGCAGGGGATCGAAAAAGGGCTGCTGGTCAGGCATGTTCCGGGCCTCCTGCGCCCGCCTCCGTATGCAGCGCATAGAGCAGGTCCAGCGCTTCGCGCGGGGTCAGACGGTCGGGGTCGATGTCCCGCAGCCGCCCGCGCAGGGGGTCGGGCATCGGCGCTTCCCGCGGCTCGGCTGCCGCCGTCGAGGGGCTCGATCCGTCCACGGCGGTGAACAGGTCGGGCTGGCGCGCGTCCATCGCCGCTGCCGCCGCGGCGTTCGTCTCCAACCGGGCAAGCAGGGCACGGGCATGGCCGATCACGGCCTGGGGCACGCCGGCGAGGGCGGCAACCGCCAATCCGTGGCTCTGGCTCGCCGGACCTTCCCGTACCTGGTGCAGGAAAACGAGCTTGCCGCGCGTCTGGGTCGCCGCGACGTGCACGTTCGCCACGCCGGGCAATTGGGCCGCGAGCGCGGTGATTTCGAAATAATGGGTGGCGAACAGCGTCAGACAGTCGTTGGTCTGGACCAGGGCGCGCGCGATCGCGCCCGCCAGCGCCATGCCGTCGAAGGTGGAGGTTCCACGGCCGATCTCGTCCATGAGCACGAGGCTGTGGCGTCCGGCGTTGTGCAGGATGGCCGCGGCTTCGGTCATCTCGACGAGAAAGGTCGATGCGCCGCGCGCGAGGTCGTCGGCCGCGCCGATGCGCGTGAAAATCCGGTCCACCGGTCCGATCTCCGCCCGTGCGGCGGGAACGTAGCTGCCGCAGTGCGCCAGCAGGGCGATGAGCGCCACCGAGCGCATGTAGGTGGATTTTCCACCCATGTTCGGGCCGGTGATGATGAGCATGCGCCGGGCGTCGTCGAGGCGGCAGTCGTTGGGGGTATACGTCTCGAGGGTCTGTTCGACCACGGCATGGCGCGCGCCTTCGACGTCCATGCCGCGCTGCGGCCGCAGGGTGGGTCGGACCCATCCCGCCGCGCGGGCATGCGCGGCGAGCGCGCTCAGCATGTCCATCATCGCCACCGCATCCGCGGTGCGCAGCAGCGGCCCGATCTCCGGTTCCAGTTCCCGCAGCAGCGCGTCGAACAATTCCCTTTCGCGCGCGCGTGCGCGTTCCTGCGCGGAGAGTGCGCGGTCCTCGAAGGACTTGAGTTCCGGCGTGATGTAGCGCTCGGCGTTCTTCAGGGTCTGGCGGCGGCGGTAATCCTCGGGAACCTTGTCCGCCTGGCCGTTGGTGACCTCGATGTAATAGCCGTGCACGCGGTTGTATTCCACCCGCAGGTTGGGAATTCCGGTGCGCGCCCGCTCGCGCGCTTCGAGGTCGACGAGGAAGGCGCCGGCGTTGTCGCGCAGCGCGCGCAGTTCGTCGAGTTCCGCGTCGAACCCGGTGCGCATCACGTCACCGTCGCGCGGGCTGTAGGCCGGCTCGTCGGCCAGCGCCTCCGCCAGGCGCCGCACCAGCGTTTCCGCCAGCGCGAGCGGGCCCGGAATCGAGCGGTCCGGCGAACTGGCGACGTCGAGCGCGTCGGCGAGCGCCGCCGCCCGGCCCAGTGCCGGTGCGCAGGCGCGTAGCGCGGCGAGTTCCTTCGGACGCACCGATCGCAGCGCGATGCGGCTGGCGATGCGATCGAGGTCGGGCACCGCCGAGAGCGCGTCCAGCATGGACTGCGCGGCATCGGCGCGCAGCAGGGCGGCGATCGTGTCCTGGCGCGCCCGCACCGCTTGGGAATCGCGCAGCGGATGGTGCAGGCAGTGGCGCAGACGCCGGCTGCCCATTCCGGTCGCACAGCGGTCGAGGGTGGAAAAGAGCGTCGGCGCCGCGGGGTCGCGAATCGCCTCGGTGATCTCGAGATTGCGCCGTGTCACCGGATCGATGCCGATGTAGTCGGAATGGGATTCCACCCGGACGGTGACGATATGGGCCAGGCGCTCCCCGGCCTGCCGCCCTTGGGTATGCCGGGCGTAATCGAGGAGGCCCGCGCAGGCGGCCAACGCCAACGGCCGCCGGTCGAGGTCGAAGGCGTGGAGGCTCGCCACGCCGAGCGCCTCACGCAACAGGGGATCGCCGCGCGCGGCGTCGAAGTGCCAGTCGGGCGCGCTGCGCACCGGAACCGCGGCGCGGATCCGCGCCGCGTGCCCTTCCGCCGCAACGATTTCGGCCGGCGCGATGCGCGCCAGTTCGGAGTCGAGCTCCGCGGCCGTCGTCTCGACCACCCGCAGGTCTCCGCTGGCCAGCACGAGCCAGGCGACCGCCACCGCCGTGTCCCGGGCCGGGCCGTGGTTCGACGGCGTTCCGAAGGCAATTCCGGCCAGCGCCGCGTCGCGCTTGTTCGGCAGCAGATCCTGGTCGGTCAGGGTCCCCGGGGTGACCACCCGGACGACCTTGCGTTCCACCGGGCCGCGCGCCGTCGCCGGATCCCCCACCTGCTCGCAGATCGCGACCGACTCACCCAGTTGGACCAACCGGGCGAGGTATTGGTCGACGCTGACGGCCGGCACGCCCGCCATCTTCACCGGCGCGCCGCCCGACTGGCCGCGGGCGGTCAGCGTCAGGCCGAGCAGCCGCGCGGCCTTTTCCGCGTCCTCGTAGAACAGTTCGTAGAAGTCCCCCATCCGGTAAAAGACGAGTTCTTCGGGATATTGCGCCTTGATCCGGTGAAACTGCTGCATCACCGGGGTATGTTGTTTCGTATCCAATGTGCTGATCGTGAATTCGACTTCGGTTGGAAACCCCATCCGTTCGGGGTGGCAGGCACCGATCCGGGGCGCGGCGGAACGTCGCGACCGATTCTTCCCGGGGGCGCCATGGGCGTGGGTGCGGCCGGCGAACGACGAACATGCAACAACCCGTACCGCAAGCCACCAAGCACAGTAAAATACCGTGTTTTGTTTTACTTAGGTCAAAGTCCGGTCGCGCTCGGGAGGTAGGATCCCCCGGCCGTTGTTTTTTCCGGGGCCGTTGGGGCCCTGCATTGCTGGAACATATGTCGTCCATATCATCGATGCCGGCCGCAGAGGCCTCTTCTCCGGCGGGAACCTCGCCGGAACGTTCATCCGAAACCGGTTCTCTCCCTCTCGCTCCGATTCCCGTCGGCGAGCCGCTACCGCACCGCAAGGTCATGCGGCGCTGGCTCATCCCGCTGGCGGAGCGCACGACGGCATACGCCATCGTGCTGCTGGGTTTCGACTATCTCGTCCTGTTCTCCCTGCTCGGCGGGACGGTGCTCGCGCACTCGTGGCCGATCAAGCTGCTGTTCGGCATGATTGCCGGGTTCTGGATCGGCCGGCTGTTCATCATCGGGCACGATGCCTGTCATCAGAGCCTGACGCCGCATCGCCGGTTGAACAAGGTACTGGGGCGCATCGCGTTCCTGCCGTCGATCACGCCCTACAGCCTTTGGGACATCGGGCACAACGTCGTGCATCACGGGTACACCAATCTCAAGGGCTTCGACTTCGTCTGGGCACCGCTGACGCGGGAGGAGTTCGAGGCCCTCTCGCCCGGCCGACGGGTGCTGGACCGGATTTATCGCAGCGGCTGGGCGCCGGGCCTGTACTACATGTTCGAAATCTGGTGGCTGCGCATGTTCTTCCCGAGCAAGACGTACATGGGTACCCGCCGTCCGATCTTCTTCTGGGACAACGTGCTGGTGAGCGTGTACGGACTGGCCTGGGCCGCCGTCCTGGCCTGGGCCGCGCATGCGACCGGTCAGGCCATCGCGCCCGTGCTGGTGTTCGGCTGGGCCGTGCCGTTCTTCTTCTGGAATTCGATGATCGGGTTCGTGGTGTACGTCCACCATACCCACGTCAAGGTCAACTGGTACGACGACCGCATCGCCTGGGCGCGCGCACAGCCGTTCATCTCCACGACCGTGCATCTGACCTTCCCGCTGCGGTTCGGCGCGGTGCTGCACCACATCATGGAACACACCGCGCATCACCTGGACATGAGCATTCCGCTCTACCGGCTGAAGAATGCCCAGAAGATGCTGGAAGACCTGTTGCCCCAGCGCATCGTCATCCAGCCGTTCTCGTGGCGCTGGTATTTTGAGACGGCACGCAACTGCAAGCTCTACGACTTCTCGCGGCACTGCTGGACCACCTACTCCGGCAAGGCGACGAGCGAACCCGCGGCGGCGTGACCGTCGCCCCGCTGCGACGTGCGTGGGTGACCCGTTCCGGCCGTCGGTCGGGCCGGGTCACCGGCGCCGCTGCGCGGCCCACAGCATTGTGGCCAATCCCAGCAGACACAACAGGGACCACGCCGGGATCGTCAGCCCCAGAAGCCGCCACGTAATTTCCGTGCAGTCCGCATAGCCCTGGAAGATGCGCGGCAAGGCCCGCCCCAAGGGCAGATTGGCGACGAGATACTGCAGGCTCGGTCCGCAGGACGCGAATTTGGGCGGATGCGTCTGCAGCCAGACGTGCCACACCCCCACACCCGCGCCCGCCACCGCGAACGCGATCCCGATCCACGCCGCAATCCGCGCGACGACGCGTGGTCCGGACGTCGGCATCAACGCCGCCACCAGAGCGGCCGCCGCGACGACCACATAGGCATAGCGCTGCAGGATGCACAGCGGGCAGGGTTCGAGTCCCTTGACCTCCTGCAGGTAGATCGCGAATCCGATCAGCGCCGTGGCGGCGAAGGCGACCGCGCCATACAGGATGCGTGGCCCGGCGGGGCCACGTACGGGGCATTTCACGGGGCAGCCCATTCGTCGGTCACAACCGCGGCGCCGTCTCGGCGCCGCTTACCAGTTGCAGCAATTGCGGGGCGATCTTGGGATTGCCGCAGACGACGTTGCCGCTGTCCAGGTATGCGGCGCCGCCCTGATCGTCGGTGACCAAGCCGCCCGCCTCGATCACGAGCAGGATTCCCGCGGCGATGTCCCACGGCGACAACCGGAATTCCCAGAATCCGTCATAGCGGCCCGCGGCGACGCATGCGAGATCGAGCGCGGCCGAACCCGGACGGCGGATCCCTGCGGTGGCGGCGGTGACGCGGCGGAAGATCGCCAGGTAGCGGTCGAGGAATTCCAGGTCGCGAAAGGGGAATCCGGTCCCGATCAGGGCTTCGGCCATCTGGCTGCGCTTGGATACGCGAATGCGGCGGTCGTTGAGGAACGCGCCGCGGCCGCGGGTCGCCGTGTAGAGGTCGTTGCGCGACGGGTCGTAGATCACCGCCTGGGTGATCTGTCCCTCGTGCATGCAGGCGATCGACACCGCGTATTGCGGGAACCCGTGGATGAAGTTGGTCGTTCCGTCGAGCGGATCGATGATCCAGGTGAAGTCGGCCTTGGCGCCTGGCGGTTGGCTCCGCCCCGACTCCTCGGCGAGAAAGCCGTGGTCGGGATACGCCTGGGAAATCGTCTCGATGATCGCCTGTTCCGCAGCGTGGTCGACCTCCGTGACAAAATCGGCCTGGCCCTTCGCGCTGACCTTCAGCAGGTCGACGTCGTGGCTGGCGCGGTTGATGATGGCGCCGGCCTTGCGGGCGGCTTTGATGGCGGTATTCAGTAGCGGGTGCATGAGAAGGGGGCGCGGCCGTGCGGCACGCGCGGTCGGTGGACGCAAATCGCGATTTTACGGGTGTTCGGTGTCGGGTTTCTCGCAATTTCGATTCGTACTGGTCGCGCCCGCGCATGCGGGCAATATCGGCGCTTGCGCGAGGGCGATCCGTACCATGGGGTTTTCGCGGCTCGTCGTGGTGCAGCCGCGTACCACGGAGTTTCGCGAAGACCCGGAGGCGCTGGCGTTCGCGACCTCGGCGGCGGACGTGCTGGTCGGGGCGCGGAGTTGTGATTCGCTGGCCGAGGCGCTCGACGGGGTACAGCGCGCGTACGCCATGAGCGGGTATGCGCGCGGGTTCGGACCGGAGCCGATCGAGGTTCGCGAGGCGGCCCGCGAAGCCGCGCAGGCGGCGTGCGGGGATGGGGCGGAGATCGCGTTCGTGTTCGGCACGGAACGCACGGGCCTGACCAACGAGGACGTGCAGCGTTGCCATGCGGTCTGTGCGATTCCGGCGGATCCGCTGCGCGCGTCGCTCAATCTCGCCCAGGCGGCGCAGATCGCCGCCTACGAAAGCCGCCGGGAATTGTTGCGGCAGACGGGGGCGCCCCTCGCGCCGCTGCCCCGCCGCGACGTTTCACAAACCGCGCCGCGCGAAGACGATGCGGCGGCAGGCGTCGAGCAGACCGAGGCGATGTTCGGGCATCTCGAGCGAGCCTTGATCGCGGTCGGGTATCTGGATCCCGGGCAGCCGAAGAACCTGATGGCGCGGATGCGGCGTCTGCTGCTGCGCGCGCGGCCGACCCGGACGGAGGTGGACATCCTGCGGGGGATCGCGGCGGCGATGGAGCGGCCGAAGGCGGAGCGGGCGGGGACGAAGCGCCATCGCTGACGTTTGTTCGGCGGTATTGCTTCGTTCCGCTTTGAACGAATTGCGTTGTGGATCGCGCGACATATCGTTCGTAAACATACAATTCGCGCGAAAGTTGTCGTGCACCAGTTCCGGATACCCTTCGCCTGTTCCTGCCCGGTGTCGCGGTCAGCCCTGCGGGCTGCCTCCGCTGCGCTGCTCGGAGCCGGGGCGCACGGCCAACTCGCTGCGCGTCCTGCGGACGCTGCGCTCGGACAGGGGCCGTGAGTCAGAAGGAGTAGCGCGCGTTCGCGCGCCGCCCCGACTCCTGCGCTGCTCTCCGCGCCCCCCAACGGGGCCGGAGCAGGCGAAGGGTATCCGGAACTGGTGGCAAACATTGTGGAACAATAAAACGTTGATAGGTCTCGCCCAAGGAGTTTCACATGGAGATTGATCTTCAACCAATTCTGGAAGAACTAGGCAACGTTTCAGACGAGGTACTTCGGCGGGAAATTACAAGACTCGGTCTTTTCATATGCGACGAAAAATTACATAACGCATTTTCTGCGTATGGTTTGAGTAATTTCATTTCCGGAGCACCGATTGCCACGCTCCGATCGAATTGCACAGCCGTCCCCCGATGCGGAAATGGAGCGCGTTCGCTGGAGCGGTGTGTTCATGCTTCGTGGATATGTTGCAATGGTATATATGCGGAGTCAGCACCTCGAAGATGGCCTGGAAATGGTTGTCGAGGGCTCCAGCCTGTTTCCCTTTAAGCAGTACCTGGGGCGGTGCCGTGAAGGAACCATCGCACAGCACATTAGAAACGCCTTTTCCCACGGTACATTCCAACTTTCCGATGACCTCCAATCAGTCACTTTCATAGATAGAAATTGGAATGCTACCGTCCTTACAAGTAACTTCATCGATGACTTTTGTGGTCAAGTTTTCCGGTTGTACGGGGCGGCTTTGGAAACTGGTCGCGGTGTGGCGTAGGTTCACAGCCCGGATTGGCTGAGCACACGTTACTCAGCGTGCTACGGCGGACAGCCGCGTCGGTGCAGGTTCGCGGGGCGACCGGAGATCCTCATATTGCATGCGGCAACGGTTCAGGAACCACTCGTCGTTCTGCTCCAGCCGCATGGTTCCCCTTTTCCGGGCATGGGGCTCCAATCGGGGGGTGTCTTGCCTTCTCGGCCCAAATCACGATTGCGTTTGGCGGCTGCGCCCCGCCGGGACCGGCATAAGACGCGGTGGCGAGCAGGGCAAGGACGCGGGCGGCGCGCGAACGCGCGCCTCCCTTTCTGACTCACGGCCCTTGTTCGAGCGCAGCGTCCGCAGGGCGCGCAGCGAGTTGGCCGTGCGCCCGCGGACTGTGCAGCGCAGCGCAGTCGCCCCGCAGGGGCGACCACCGCGTAGCCGGTCCCGGCGGGGCGCAGCCGTCAAACGTTTGCGCAGGCTTGCACGGGGATTGCGCGGTGCAGGCGTCACCGCAGCGTCAGCACTCCATCCACGACCGCCAGGCTGCCGCCGCGTGCCGGCTCCGTGTCTTCGTCCCAGTCCGGCAGCACCCAGCGCACGGCCTCGCGGCCGTCGAGCGGGAAGGCGTGGCGGCCGGGCAGATGGGTGTGGCCGTGGATCATCTGCGTGGCGCCGGCATCGCGCATGGCTTGGGCGATCGCCTCCGGCGTCACGTCCATGATTTCCGCGGCGAGGCGCTGCTTTTCCTGTTCGCTTTGGGCGCGGGCCTGGCCGATGAGCGCGCGGCGCTCGGCGAGCGGGCGGGCGAGGAACGCGGCCTGAAAGCGGGGGTCGCGGGCCTGCAACCGGAATTGTTGGTACGCGGTGTCGCGGGTGCAGTAGGCGTCGCCGTGCGAGAGCAGGGTGGGAACCCCGCCGACCTGCTCGACCACGGGGTCGGGCAGCAGGCGGACGCCCGACGCTTCGGCGAAGCGCGGGCCGAGCAGCACGTCGCGGTTGCCATGGATCAGGGAAATCGCGACGCCGCGGTCGGCGAGTCGCCGCAGGGCGGCGGCCACCGTGCGCGCGACGTCGTCGTCGGGCGTCTGCGCGTCCAGGCTGTCGTCGCCGGGCCAGTATTCGAACAGGTCGCCGAGGATGACGAGTTCCGCGTGCCCGGCCGCGGTCCCGTCAAAGAAGGCGAGCGCGCGCGCGAGCGTGCGGGGCCGCTGCGCGCAGAGATGCAGGTCCGAAATGAATACCGGGTCGCGCAGCACGCCGTCGCTCCTTACGCCGCGACTTCCGCGCGCTCGATGACCACGTCTTCCGACGGCACGTTTTCATGGAACCCGCTGCGTCCGGTCCGCACACCCTTGATCCGGTCGACGACGTCGGTGCCGTCGACGACCTTGCCGAACACGCAATAGCCCCAGCCTTGCGCGGTGGGCGCCGTATGGTTGAGGAACTCGTTGTCGGCGACGTTGATGAAGAATTGCGCGGTGGCGGAGTGCGGGTCCGAGGTGCGGGCCATCGCGATCGTGTATTTGTCGTTGCGCAGGCCGTTGGCGGCTTCGTTGTCGATCGGCGCACGGGTGGACTTTTGGCGCATGCCGGGCTCGAACCCGCCGCCCTGGATCATGAAGCCGTCGATCACGCGATGGAAGACGGTGTTGTCGTAGTGGCCGGTCCGGACGTATTCGAGGAAGTTTTCCGTCGTCTGGGGAGCGCGCTCCGCGTCGAGTTCGATGCCGATTGCGCCGTGGTTGGTGTGCAGGATGACTTTGGACATGGGGATTTTCTCCGAGTGGCGGGGTGAAAGGGTCAATGGTTGCCGAGATGCGCGTCCTCGATCACCACGGGCGTCGACGGCAGGTTCTGGAACGCCCCGTCTTGCGACGTGGTGGGGACCGCGGCGATCCGGTCGACCACGCCCAGCCCCGAAATCACGCGGCCGAACACGGTATAGCCGTAGCCGTCCTGGCCGGGGTAGTCGAGAAAGCCGTTGTCGACGATGTTGATGAAGAACTGCGCAGTGGCCGAGTTCGGATCGCTGGTGCGCGCCATCGCGATGGTGCCGCGCAGGTTCTTGAGGCCGTTATTGCTTTCGATGGGGATCGGATCCCGGGTCGGCTTCTCGTTCAGGTCTTTCGTGTAGCCGCCGCCCTGGATCATAAAGCCGGGGATCACCCGATGGAAGATCGTGCCGCGGTAGAACCCGTCGCGGACATAGCGCACGAAATTCGCCACCGTCCTGGGGGCGCGCTGCGGGTCGAGCGCAAGCACGATCTTGCCGACGTTGGTGTCGAGCGTCACGATCACCGGCTTCGCCGGCTCGGCGGCGACCGCGGGGCGAAGGGGAAGCGCTGCACAGGCAGCGACGGCAAGAAGGGCGAGAGCGCTACGGAATCGTTTCAAGGGGATTCTCCTGAAGTGCCCTCCCGCTCGCGGGAGGGGGCTGGGGGGGTTGCGAATGCGGCGCTCAGCGCGCTTTTGTCAGTTCGGCCGACAAGTTGCGCGCCATCGCGAGTTTCTTTCGAAGCGCGCCGTTGGCCGGTGCGAGCTGGACGCCGCTCGCATAGGAGGCGACCGCCATGGCGATGTACAGGTCGCCCAGATTCTCGCGCGCGGTGACGTAGTTCGGTTGCGCGCCGATCGAGCGGCGGAGGTCTTGTTCCGCCAATTCGAGATGGCCCTGGGCCGCGTGGATCACGGCCAGATCGTTGTAGGGCTCGGGCAACTCCGGAAAGTCCCGGATGAGGGATTCGAACGCGGCGGCGGCCTCCGGCAGGCGGTTCAGATCCTCGAGAATCACCGCGCGCTGGAAGCGCACGGAGACGTTCCGAGGGTGGGTGGCAAGAAATGCGTCGGCAAGCTTCAAGGCGCCCGGCCGATCGCCCTTGCGCAGGGCGCCGGCGATGGCCTTCATCGCCGCGGCGGTCGGGTTGTCGTTCGCCGGCGGTTTGGCCGCAAGCGTGGGGGCGATCGTGGGCGCGGCCTGGGCGTTTGCCGACTGCGCATGCGCGGCGGGTGCCATGAGGGCCGCGGCGGCGATCAGCGCCGCGGCGGCCGGAATTGGAAAGCGAGCGTCGGAAAAACGAGGGGTGGGCGGCAAGGCGGAATCCGGTGGGGAAATCGAAGGGCAGCTAGGGCGCTGATATACTGGAATTCGTCATTCTAAGGAATCTCCAGAACGCGGGTTCGTGACGAACTCCCGGCTGCCTGCCTGCCGGACGTCCAGTCCGCCTCCTTGGCTGCGCCCGAAGGCGTCCCGGTCGTGTGCGCGGACCCGATCGCCGCTTGGGTGGGGCCGCATGGCGATTCCCTGCCGACCTCCATGACGATCCGAATCTACAGCACCCTTTCCCGCCGCGTCGAAGACCTCGTTCCCCTCGAGCCGGGGCATGTACGCATGTACGTATGCGGCATGACGACCTACGATCTCTGCCATCTTGGGCATGCCCGCCTGATGGTGGCGTTCGACGTCGTGCAGCGATGGCTGCGCGCCCGCGGCCTGCGCGTGACCTACGTGCGCAACATCACCGACGTCGACGACAAGATCATCCGCCGCGCCCAGGAGCGCGGGGAGCCGATCTCCGCGGTGACGGAGCGCAACATCCGCGCGATGCACGAGGACCTCGATGCGCTGGGCATCGAGCGGCCTGACATCGAGCCCCGTGCCACCGCATACATCCCGGAGATGCTCGACCTCATCGGCACGCTCGAGCGCAAGGGCCTGGCCTATCTCGCCGAGGACGGCGACGTCGATTTCGCGGTCCGCAAGTTTCCGGGCTACGGCAAGCTTTCGGGGCGATCCCTCGACGAGTTGCGTGCCGGCGAGCGCATCGAGGTCCGCCAGGCCAAGCACGATCCGCTCGACTTCGCGCTCTGGAAGCATGCCAAGGACGACGAGCCGCACTGGCCGTCGCCCTGGGGGCCGGGCCGGCCGGGCTGGCATATCGAATGTTCGGCGATGTCCGCCGCGACCCTCGGGCATACCTTCGACATCCATGGCGGTGGTCCGGACCTGATTTTTCCCCACCACGAAAACGAGATCGCGCAAAGCGAAGGCGCGTTCGGCGAGCGGATGGCCAATCTCTGGATGCATTGCGGCGCGCTGCGCGTGGGCGAGGAAAAGATGTCCAAGTCCTTGGGCAACTTCCTCACCATTCGCGATGCCCTGGCCCGGCACCAGCCGGAAGTCCTGCGGTTTTTCCTGGTCCGGACGCACTACCGCGGACAGATCTCCTTCACCCCGGACCTGCTCGCGGACGCGCGCGCCGCGCTGGCGCGGCTCTATACCGCGTTGCGGGGCTTCGCGCGCGCTCCGGTCGCGGTCGACTGGCAGGAGCCGCATGGGCAGCGCTTCGCCGCGGCGATGGATGACGATTTCAATACGGCGGCGGCGGTGGCCGAACTGTTCGATCTGGCCGGCGAGGTCAACCGCGGCAAGTCGCCGGTCGCGGCGGCGCAGTTGCGCGCGCTGGGCGGGGTGCTCGGCCTGCTGCAGGACGATGCCGACGCGTTTCTGCAATCGTCGCCCGGCGGAACGGAAGCGGTCGGCGACGGCGCAGACGGTGAACGGATCGCGGAACGGATCGCGGCGCGCGCGGCCGCCAAGAAGGCGCGTGATTTCGCGACCGCCGACCGCATCCGCGCCGAACTCGCGGCCGATGGCATCGTGCTGGAAGACGGGCCAGGCGGCACGACATGGCGGCGGAGCTAGGAATTCCTCCTTCCCCGCGCGGCATCCCCGCCCCGGACTATTGGACCGCCGCCAAGCGTCGCCTGCGCGTGGCGGATCCGACCCTCGGCGCGATCATCGCCGGCCACCCGCGCGTGGCGCTGGCGAGCCGGGGCGACGGGTTTCTCACGCTTGCGCGCTCGATCGTCGGACAGCAGATTTCGGTAAAGGCTGCCGATTCGGTTTGGCAGCGGCTCTGCTTGCGCTGTCCCGAATTGGGGGCCGCGGAGGCTGCGGCATCGCTGTTGCGCCGCCGCGCGACGACCTTGCGGGCCTGCGGCCTGTCGGACCGCAAAGTCGAATACCTGCGCGATCTGGCCCGCCATTTTTCCGACGGCCGCATCGACGCGGCGGAGATGGCCGCCTGGGACGACGAGGCGGTCATTCGCCGCCTGACGGAAATCCGCGGCATCGGCCGCTGGACAGCCGAGATGTTTTTGATCTTTAATCTTCTGCGCCCCGACGTGTTGCCGCTGGACGACCTCGGCCTGCTCAAGGCGGTCGGGATGCACTATTTTCCTGGGGAGACGGCCGCCGATCTCCTGCGCGGTGCCGGACGGGAAAAGGTTGCGCAGCTGGGCCGACGCTGGGCGCCCTATCGCAGCGTCGCGACCTGGTACCTTTGGCGCAGCCTGGACCCGGTTCCGGTCGAATATTGAAAGACGAAGCCATGCCGCCCGCCAAGACCGCATTTCTGGATTTCGAACAGCCGATCGCCGACCTCGAATCGAAGATCGAGGAGCTGCGGTTCGTCCAGGACGATTCCGCTGTCGATATTTCCGATGAAATCGCCCGCCTGCAGGAAAAGAGCCGGGGACTGCTGCAGGAGATCTACGCCAAGCTCACACCCTGGCAGATTTCCCAGCTCGCGCGCCATCCGCAGCGGCCCTACACCCTTGATTACGTCAACCGGATCTTCACCGATTTCCACGAGCTGCACGGCGATCGCGCGTTCGCCGACGATCCCTCCATCGTCGGAGGCCTGGCCCGGTTCAATGGCCAGCCAGTGATGGTGATCGGCCAGCAGAAGGGGCGCGACACGAAGGAGCGTGCGATGCGCAACTTCGGCATGCCCAAGCCCGAGGGGTATCGCAAGGCGCTGCGGTTGATGAAGTTGGCGGAGAAATTCCGCCTGCCGCTGTTCACGTTCGTCGATACGCCGGGTGCCTATCCCGGCATCGACGCCGAGGAGCGGGGCCAGTCCGAGGCAATCGGCCACAACCTGTTCGTGCTGTCGCAGCTGCAGGTGCCGATCATTTCGACGATCATCGGCGAGGGCGGTTCGGGCGGCGCGCTGGCGATCGCCGTGGCCGACATGGTGCTCATGCTGCAGTACTCGACCTATTCGGTGATCTCCCCGGAGGGCTGTGCGTCGATCCTGTGGAAAAGCGCCGAGCGCGCGTCCGACGCGGCCGAGGCGCTGGGCCTGACCGCCAATCGCCTCAAGGCGCTGGGCCTGATCGATCGCATCGTTGCCGAGCCGGTGGGTGCCGCGCATCGCGATCCCGACGAGATGGCCACCCTGCTCAAGCGTGCCCTGGCCGACGCCCTGCGGCAGTTCCAGGGCGTCAAGACCAAGGATCTGCTCGCGGCCCGGCACGCCCGCCTGATGAGCTATGGCAAGTTCAAGGAAGCCCCCAGCGAAGCATAAGCCGGACTCCGCGTTTCTTCCGGAGAGCACGGAAGACCGCGTTCTGCTGAGCGCGTTGCAGCGCGCGGTGGAAGGCGCGGTTTCCGCGCCCCGTTCGCTTGCCGACGGGCGCGGGCAGGGCGGCAGCGACCCGGCGCCGCGTGCGGACATCCGCTTGCTCGGGTGTCGGTGCGGCGGGGTGGGTTCCCCCTCTCCCGCGGCGGCGGGAGAGGGCGGGGGTGAGGGTGTGCGCGTCGGGCTCGTGCTTGCCTATAGCGGCGGCCCCGATTCCACCGCGCTCCTCGATCTCGCCTGCCGCCTGCGCGATCGTGGCCATGCCGCGTTTCAATCCCTGCTCGCGGTCCATGTGCATCACGGTCTTCAGGATTGCGCGGACGATTGGGCGGAGCACTGCGCCGCCCAATGCGCCGCCCGCGGCGTGGAATGCGTCGTGCGTCGGGTTGCGGTGGCATGGCGGGCGCGAGGCGTCGAGGCCGGCGCCCGCGATGCGCGGTATGGCGCGCTGGTCGACGCGGCGCGAAAACGGGGCGCGGCGTTTGTGCTCACCGCGCATCATGCGGATGACCGCCTGGAAACCTTCCTGCTGCAATGGCTGCGCGGGGCGGGCCCGGCCGGCCTGGCCGGGATCGCCGCGGCGCGCGGCGCGGAGTACGGGGAGGAAGGAGGCGACGCGGTGCAAGTGCTGCGGCCTTTCCTGGACGTGCCGCGCGAGGCCATGGCGAACTACGTCGCGCGGTACGGGCTGGCAACGATCGACGATCCCAGCAACGCCGACACGCGGCTCGCGCGCAATGCGATCCGCGCGAACGTGCTGCCGCAACTGGCGGCGATCCGCAGCGGGGTTCGCAAGTCGGCGGCGCGCTCGATCGATCTGATCGCGGACGCCGCGGAGTTGGTGCAGGAACTCGGCGCCGAGTTGCTGCAATGGTGCATGGATGGTGCGCCGGTCGACATGCTTCGCATCGATCGGCTTGCCACGTTGACGCCCACGCGCCAGGCCTTGGTGCTGCGCGCGTGGCTGGCGCGCGCCGGCGTGGAGGCGCCGCCGCGCGCGCGGTTGCGGGAGGCGCTGGCACAGGCGATCGAGGGTGCGCCGGAGGGGCGCATGCGGATCCGCTTCGGCCGACAGGAGTTGCGCCGCCATCGCGGCCTGCTTTGCCTGCGCGTACCCGGCGCCGACGCGCGGGGGCGCGAGCGCTTGCTGTGGCGCGGCGAACCGGAGCTTCCCGTGCCATCCTGGGGCGGCGTGCTCCGGTTTCTGCCGACTGACGCCGCCGGGTTTGATCCCGACTGGCTGCGCGCGCAACCGCTGGACCTGCGCAGCCGCAGCGGCGGGGAGCGGCTCAAGCCGCATCCCGCCCGCCCGTCGAAACACCTCAAGCACTGGTATCAGGAACGCGGCGTGCCGGAATTCGACCGCGCTGCGCTTCCCCTGGTCTGGCGGGACGACCGGCTGATCTACGCCGCCGGACTCGGTGCCGACGTGCGCTTCGTCGAACCAGGCGCCGGGCGAATCCGCATCGAATGGACCGGCGCGGAGGACCTGCTGACGTCGGTATCCGCAGCGCACTTCGGTCCAGGGTCCTGAGACGTCATCGGGAGGCCCGACACCCGTTCTCCGCGCAGTTCTCCGGGCAGTTCTCCGGGCAGTTCTCCGTATAATTGCGGGTTTTCATTCGATTTTCCCGAATTTCATGGCGCTCATCGTCCACAAGTACGGCGGAACCTCCGTTGGCAGCACGGAGCGCATCAAGAACGTCGCCCGCCGCATCGCCAAGTGGAGCCGTGCCGGTCATCAGATCGTCGTCGTGGTTTCCGCGATGAGCGGCGAGACCAACCGCCTGATCGGTCTGGCGAAGGAACTCCAAGCCGAGCCCGATCCTCGCGAACTCGACGTCATCGCCTCGACCGGCGAGCAGGTGACGATCGGCCTGCTGGCAATGGCGTTGAAGAGCATCGGGATTCCCGCGCGCAGCTATACCGGCGCCCAGGTCCGCGTGCTCACCGACAGCGCGTTCACCAAGGCGCGCATCGTCGCCATCGACGAGGCGCGGATTCGCGCCGACCTGGACGGCGGACAGGTCGTCGTCGTGGCGGGGTTCCAGGGCCAGGACGAACACGGCAATATCACCACCTTGGGCCGCGGCGGTTCGGATACCTCCGCGGTGGCGCTGGCCGCGGCGCTGGGTGCCGACGAATGCCTGATCTACACCGACGTGGACGGGGTCTACACCACCGATCCGCGCATCGTTCCCGAGGCGCAGCGCCTGCGCACGGTCACGTTCGAGGAAATGCTGGAGATGGCGAGCCTCGGCTCGAAAGTCCTGCAGATCCGTTCGGTGGAGTTCGCCGGCAAATACCGGGTGCGGCTGCGCGTGCTCTCCAGCCTCACCGACGCCGACATGCCGCTCGAAGAAGAGGCGGATTCGGGAACATTGATCACGTTCGAGGAAGATACCCAGATGGAACAGGCCGCCATTTCCGGAATCGCGTTCACGCGCGACGAGGCCAAGATCACCCTCACCGGCGTGCCGGACCGCCCCGGCATCGCGTATCAGATCCTCGGTCCGGTCGCCGACGCCAACATCGACGTCGACATGATCATCCAGAACACCGGTGCCGACGGCCTGACCGATTTTTCGTTCACGGTTCACCGCAACGAATACGCCAAGGCCATGGAACTGCTGGATGGCAAACTCAAGGCCCATATCGGCGCGCGGGCGGTGCTGGGCGACACGCGCATCTGCAAGGTGTCGGTGGTCGGCATCGGCATGCGCTCGCACGTGGGCATCGCCAGCCTGATGTTCCGCACGCTGTCGGAAGAAGGCATCAACATCCAGATGATCTCGACGAGCGAAATCAAGATCTCCTGCGTCGTCGAGGACAAGTACATGGAACTCGCCGTGCGCGCGCTGCACAAGGCGTTCGGGCTGGAGCAGAGCGCGGGCGCGTGATCTTCGCGGGTGCGCGGCCGCGCCCACGATACGGCACTCCCGTTTGACCCGGTTTCGAGCAGGCTCTACACTGCAGGGTTCGCACGGGAGCCGCTTCTCGCAGCACCCCGCCGAAATTCGGAGACGTGGCCGAGAGGTCGAAGGCACTCCCCTGCTAAGGGAGCATGCGGGCAAAAACTCGCATCGAGGGTTCGAATCCCTCCGTCTCCGCCAGCGTTACGCCAAACAGTGCCAAAAGAAGCCGGCCCCGCCAAGGAGCCGGGCTTTTTCTCTCTGGGGGCGTACCATAGTCCGCCAAAGCCCGCCAGCGACTACCAACGCCAACCCGGCGCAGAATATGGTACGAACATGGTATGGCAGGAGGCCGATACCATGTCTCTCACGGCACGGATGGTGGAACAGGCGAAGCCACGCGAGAAACCCTACAAGCTCACCGATGGTGGAGGTCTGTATGTTCGCACCGACTGAAAAATGAGCAGATTCGCCATGGTATGCCGGTCATCGAGTGACCAGCAAGCAACCCAGATCTTGTAGCAAAATCAACGTCTCGTCCGCGATCGTGCTGATCACGGGTAGGTCGGCGCGTCTGGTCAAACTCCGCGCGGCCGCTACAGGCCTCGTCAGCCGAACCATGATCCTCCCGCCCTATCCGGCGCAGTAGGGATCTGTCGGGAGCGTCAGGGCGCCAACGGCCGCACCCCCGCTGGCACAATCCATGGCGGATTTGTAATGACTTTGTCGTTACGATGTGATATCGTGGCGCCAGATTGCAGAGGACAAGCCATGACGACTGCGAGCACGACGAAGGCGCCCCGGGACACGCTCAACCTGCGCATCCCGCCGGCCGAGCGCAACCTGATCGACCGCGCGGCGGAGTCGGCGGGCAAGACGCGCACGGATTTCATCCTGGAGGCTGCACGCCGCGCAGCGGAAGAGACGCTGCTGGACCGCGCCCTGATGGTGGTCAGCCCCGAGGCCTATGGTGAATTCTTGAAGCGGCTCGACCGTCCGGCCCAACCCAATGAACGGCTGCAGCGGACGATGCGCAGCAAGGCGCCCTGGAAGACGGCCTGAACCGGATGCTGCGCGCTCCGGAACCGCTCAACCCCGACCACGATATCGCCGGCTTCGACTGCGGGGTGGCGTCGCTCAACAGCTGGCTCGAACGCCGCGCGGCCGCGAACCAGATCAGCGGCGCCTCGCGCACGTTCGTCGCGTGCGAAGACCGCAAGGTCGTCGGCTACTACGCTCTCGCGTCTAGCGCTGTAGCCCCAGCCGCCGCGCCCGGCCGCTTCCGCCGCAACATGCCCGATCCGGTCCCGGTCGTCGTGCTCGGCCGGCTGGCCGTGGCGACAAGCCATCACCGGCAGGGGCTCGGCCGTGCGCTCTTCCAGGACGCAGCGCTGCGCGTGATCCATGCGGCCGACGCCATCGGCATCCGCGGCATGGTCGTGCACGCCCTGTCCGAAGAGGCCAAGACCTTCTACCTCGGTCTCGGCCTTGACGAATCGCCGCTCGATGCCATGACATTGATGGTGACGGTGGCCGACCTGCGTGAGGCGATGAAGCTATGACCGAGCACGCGCTGACAGTCTGATCAACGGTCTTGCCCCGGACCTATTGCTCCGCGGCGGCGTCTGCGCTTACGAAAAGCCGAGAGTGTCCGCGTCAAGAAACGGTTTGTTGATCCAGCGGGGTCGGGCACCCTGAGCGCTGGGAGCACGCGCCGCGCGACGGAGACGGTCACTTTCGACGCCTTTGCATCTGCCGTATTCTGCACAGAATTCCGTAACGTTATACGGGGGTCCAGCCATGGGTTTCACCGTCGGCGACATCGTGCCCTTCACCCAGGCCCGCGCCAACCTGTCCGAGCTCGCCGAGCAGGTGAAGGCCGGTGCCGAGAAGATCATCACCAAGAACGGCGAGAGCTACGTCGCGCTGATCGATTCCGATCGCCTCGACTATTACCACCGCCTGGAGCGCGAGCGCATCCACCTGCTGTTGATCGACGACGCGCGCCGCGGCCTGGCCGACGTCGCAGCGGGCCGCACGCAGGAGGCGGGCGCGGCCATCGCCGCCCTCCAGAAGCGGCGCGCCGCCGCGAGGAAATCGCCCGCCCGGGTCGCCAAGCGTGGCTGAGCCGGCGTACCGGGTTGAACTTACCGCGAGCTTCCTGGAACGGCTGGAATCCATCGACGCCTGTCTTCGGGAAGCCGGAGCGCCGCTCACCTACGACGCTCTGCTGGCGGCGCTACAGGACACGGTGATCCTCAACCTGCGGCGTTTTCCGCGTATGGGCCGACGCTACCTGCAATGAGTTAATAAATTCAGTGATACACGTGGTCACGCGACCTTCTGAGGCACGAGCCGCACCTGAAGCTCGCAGCCGACCGCACTGGCATAACGCTTGAGGGTGGCGATCGACGGAGCATGTTTGGCCGCGGACTCTAGGCGGGAGACCGCGCTCTTGGTGGTGCCCATGCGCTCGGCAACCGCGTCCTGAGTGAGGCCGGCGCGGGAACGGGCCTTGAGCATTTGGTTTGCCAACTGGTATTCGAGCGCGAGCGCATCGTAAGCATCGACGAAGCCTTTGCGCTTCGATGCCTTTTCAACGAAAGCCTTGTGGTCGTGGCGGACAGGTTTGAATTTGATGTCAGTCATGGCGTATCTCCTTGGCGCGTTTGCGCGCCAACTTCAACTCTCGGTCGGGAGTCTGTTGGGCTTTCTTGACGAAGGCATGCACGACCACTACACGCTTGCCAACGAGAAAACAGTAGAACGCGCGACCGATGCCAGAATGCCCGCGCGGTCGCAACTCAAAGAGCCCTTCGCCAAGCGCCCGCGAATGGGGAAGACGAAGATTCGGGCCGTGTTCGATCAGGAGTTCGACCAGACGGGCATAGTCCGCAAGGACGTCAATGGGCCAAGACTCGATCTCGGCAAGAACGCGCTCGTGGAAATACGAAATCTCGTAGCTCACGACTGCATGTTAGCAAAAACGCGAACACGACGCAACGGCAGACCTGACGACTCCCAACGGCTCCACTGCCAAACGCCGGCGCTTTCCCAGCACCCTCACCGTGCGGATGCGCTCGTTACCCGTCATGAATTCCTGAGCGGTTGAGAACGTTCGTCGGCCGGGATTGCGCGCGATCATTTCCGGCTCGCTTTGCCCTTTTTCACTGGGGTGGTTTTGGGCGATTTCGGCGCGGCTCGCTTTCCGGCCGCCGACCGGGCAGAGGTTTTCGTACCTGTTGACGCTTTTCGCGGCACGGCGCGCGAATTTTTCATCGCCACGGATCGCGTTGCCGCCGACTTGGCACCAGTCTTGGCGGAAGTTCGGCTTGCCGTTGTCGTGGATTTCTTCGCGGGGGATTTTCTGGCCGCCTTGCGCGGAGTCTTGACCGTCGCGGCGATCTCGATCGGCTCGGTAGGATCGGCGACCTGAAATCCGAAGATCTCCTCCAGGTCGCGGTTCGAGAGCGCGACAGATGCGGCTTCGCCGATCTTCCCAGCGTTTTGCACCGCTTCGTCGATCAGGTCCGCGTGATCGACTCCGCGGAGCAGAAATAGCAGCTCCGGCTTGCTGTCCAGGCGGTTGCCGACACCGCAGAGGGCGGCGATGGCGTGCTTGCACAGTTGGGCGATGTCCGGGCAACTGCATTGCACGCGGATTTCCCGGTTGTTCGGAAAAAGCCCACGCCCCGGGTCGGTCATGAGGGCCATCACCGACTGCGAGAGCTTGCCCGCGAGCAATTCCACCACGGTGTCGATCGCCCCGGCGCACTCCTTGCGGATTTGCTGCCAGCGCGCGGCGGCCAGCGCATCGATTTCGATTGTCACCGTGTAGAGCGAGCTGCCCTGCACCCTCGCGCGGACGATCCGTTTCTCGATCCGGAGGTCGAGCACGGCGCCGCTGCGGACATAGCTGCGGCCGCGCGGCAGGCGATTGGCGAAGTCGGCATACCGGTCGAGGTTGGCGAGCCAGGACCGCCCCCAGAACGTCCGGGCGATGGCCACGCCGGAAATCTGCACCGGCTCCAGCGCCTCCCCTTTGGCGGCGAGCTTCTTCGCCGCGGTCTCCGCCTTGCGGCGACGTTCCGCCACGGGTACATAGGGTGGAAACGAAGACCAGGAACGCCGGCGCATCTATGCCTCCGCCGCTGCGGAGCGCAGGTCGAGCTTGACCAGATCCAGCAGTTCCGCGTTGGAGAGTTCGGTGAGCTTGATTTCGTCGCGCGAGTCGAGCAGGTCGGAGGCGAGCGCGGTCTTCTCGGCGATCATCCGGTCGATCCGCTCCTCGACGGTTCCCCGGCAGACCAGCTTGTGGACGAGGACGTTGCGCTTTTGCCCGATGCGGTATGCCCGATCCGTGGCTTGGTTCTCCACGGCGGGGTTCCACCACCGATCGAAGTGCACGACGTGCGATGCGGCGGTCAGGTTGAGGCCGACGCCGCCCGCGCGCAGCGAGATCACGAAGGCGTGGACGAGATCGTCCTCCTGGAAGCGGGCGACGAGTTCCTGCCGCGCTTTGACCGGCGTCTTGCCGTGAAGAACCAGGGCGGGTCGCTCGAAGATCTCCCCGAGGAACGCCGCAAGCGGTGCGGTGGCCTCCTGATACTGCGTGAACACGAGGACCTTTTCCTGTTTCTCGCGGATCGTCTCGCAGATTTCCGAAAGCCGCGCGAACTTGCCGCTCTCGTCCGCCGCCCAATCCGCGCCGCCGATCCAGTGCCGGGGGTGATTGCAGATCTGCTTGAACCGGGTGAGGTAGGCGAGGATCAGCCCGCGCCGGGCGTTGCCTTGCGTCGTTTGGAGATCCGAAGTGAGTGCATCGACTGCCTGCTGGTAGAGCGCAGCCTGCGGCTTTGTGAGCGGGCAGTAGGCGACCATTTCCGTCTTGTCCGGCAGATCGGCAATGATTGCGCGGTCGGTCTTCATGCGCCGCAGGATATAGGGACGGACAAGCGTGCGCAGCGGACCGTAGGGGTTGACGTCCCGTCGTGCCAGCCGGTTGGTGAATTCCGCGAACTCCCGCGCAGTCCCGAGCAGGCCCGGATTGGTGAAGTCGAAGATCGACCACAGGTCGCCGAGCCGGTTCTCGACCGGGGTCCCGGTCAGCGCAATCCGCACGGGGGCCGATACGGCCTTGACGGCGCGCGCCTGCTTCGTCGCGGGATTCTTGATCGCCTGGGCCTCGTCCACGACGATCGCAAACCAGGTGATGCCCTGCAGGTTGGGGGATCGCGCGAGCGTGCCGTAACTCGTGATCACCGCGTCGCAGGCTCCGACTCCCGCTTGGTCGAGGGCGCGGATCTCGGCGGCGGGGGTGGCAGAGGGGTGTGCGACGAGGATGCGCAGGCTGGGCGCGAATCGTCGGAATTCCGCGACCCAGTTGGCGATGAGCGAGGCCGGAACGACGAGCAGCGTCGCACGGGTCGCGGTGGTTCCCCTCGTCATGCGGCGCGGCTTGCGGCGTTCGGATTTGCCGTGCAGGAGGAGGGCGATGACCTGCAGCGTCTTCCCCAGGCCCATGTCGTCGGCGAGACAGGCGCCCAGGCCGAGCTGGGCGAGCAGCTGCAGCCACCGGACGCCCGCCGCCTGGTACGGCCGCAGTTCGGCGGCGAGACCCGGCGGGGGTGCATAGGGGGCGGCGGCCTGCCCGTCCGTGCCGCGCAGTTCGGCCAGGCGTTGTGCAAGCCAGGGCCCCGCTTCGACGCCGATCCAGCCGGCATCCTCCGCGTCGGCCGCCAGTTCCGACCCGCCGATTCCGGCGTCGGCGAGCATGCGGGAGGCCTCGAAGAACCCGATGCCGCTGCGGGAGGCCAGTGCTTCGATCCGGGAGAAGCGCTCGAGCAGCGAAGCGAGCCGATCCCGATCCACCTCGACCCACTGGCCGCGCAGCCAGACCAGGCTCTCCGTGCCGGACAGAAGGCTGCGGATTTCCTCGCCGCTGAGCGGCTCGCCTTCGAGCGTCATGCCGACCTGGAAGTCGAGCAGGGCGTCGCGTCCCAGTCCAGAAGGAGCGCGGTTCCCGACCGTGGCGGAAACCTTGGGGCGGGGCGGCTTGGGGCCGTTCCAGAGGCCGTGCAGGCGGACGATCACGCCGGCGCGCTCCAGTTGGGGGCTGTCCTGCAGCATCCGGTAGGCCTGCGCCGCGCTCCAGAGCGTCGGCCGATAGAGGTCTCCGGACTCCTGCAGCGCCTTGACCCAGTCGCAGGACTCGCCGGCCCGCTGCACGGGCGCGAGCAGCGACAGCAATTGCTCCCGTTGCCGGGCTCCGGCGGCCGCCTGCAAGGCCTGGCCCAGCGGCACGTGCTGTGGCCGCCCTTGCGCCAGCAGCTTGGGGGTATAGGTGACGACGAACGCGAAGGGTTCGGCATCGATGCCATCAGCGCCGTTGCCGCCCTTGCTGCCCCTGCGATTGGGGGCGAGATTGAAATGGATGCGGCCGACGCTGTTCCAGACCGGGTTGCGGGCGTGCAGGAAGGCTTCGATGCTGCAGTCCTGCGCGCGCATTTCGGCGCGGGCGGCCTCGGCGATCTCGGCCCACCAGGTCCGGAGCGCGTCTGGGGTGATGTATTCGGAGCCGGCGATGAGCGGCGCGGCAAGGATCGCTTCGCCGATCTCGGCGTCGTGAAGTTCGATCGCCGGGTGGTCGGCGCCCACCCGCGCGCCGTCCGGCACCGCGCAGAGCGCATAGACATAGCGCAGTGCGAATTGCCGGAAGAAGCCGAAGGCAGCGGGGACGGCGGCGGTTTCGCTTGCGGCAAGCTGCAGCAGGCCGAATCCGGTTCCTTGGGCAAACGCGTCGTCAATGCGCCGCGCGAGGTCCTCCGGCAGCGCTGGCGCCTTGGGGTCGCGTTCGATCAGCAGGTGTCCGTGGGGCGTAACCCGCGGCGCGATCCGCGTTTGCGGCGATTCGTTCAAGGCGCTTCGCTCCGGTCGACGATTTCCAACCGGAAGTGGAAGCCCTCGAACGTACCCAGCATGCGGCCGAACTCCTCCCAGGAGATCTCCCGGCCATCGATGACGACGGCCGGCCCCACGGCGTCGTCATCGAGATCGCAGGTGATTTGGCCGCAGACCTTCTGCCCGGCGATCTGCAGCCCGTGGCGCGGATCTTCGGAGAGATGCGAAACGGAAAGGGCGCGCCGAATCCGCGCGATCAACTGGGCCATCAGGTCGAACGGCTCGTCGTCCGGGGAACCGATGACCTGGAACTGGTGGCCGCACGGGGTGCCATCGTGCAGTTCGAACGCGTCGATCGTCATCATGCCGCCGAGCAAATGCGTGGCGAAATGGAATTCATGCGATTTCCCGGAACAGTCGGTCATCGTCACGGGCTCCAATTCGACGTGTTCGAAATCGAGTCCGCAGCGTTCGGCCATGTCGGCGTTCATGCATCGGGTGCAGACTTCCCGGGATCCGTGTTCCTGGGAGCCGTATTGGACGATGAGATGGTCCGGGGTGGATTCGCCGCAGATTGCGCAGCGGGTGGTCTGGGTCTTGGCTTGTGTCATCGGGATTCCCGCCGGAATGCGCGGGATCGGTCGGGACTCGGGTTCGAAGAGGATACTTTCCCTGGTTTCGACGGTTTTTCCAGTTTCGCGCGGGCGGGGAGGTCGAGATTGACCAGCAGGCGCTCGATCACCTCCTGCCGTTCCACCCCCCAAAGCAAGGCGAGCGCATCCGGGTGGGCGATCGCGTTTGGCGACAAGAATACGTGACCTGGCTTTTGGTCTCCTGGGCGGGGCGCTCACGCCGCCGCTGCTGTGCCAGTCGCGTTGCAGTAGCCGCTTGGGGAATGCCTCAGAACCTTGATCATGGTTCGAAGCATGGTACTGTTGAAATAACTATTTGATTTACAAGTAGACTAGAATCCCTCCGTCTCCGCCAGGAATGGAAAATCGCGGTTGCGTATTGGCATGGGCCCGTGCGAACCGGTAGGCTGTGTCCGGAAACCTGGATACACCGGAAACGTCCATGCTGAAATCGTCCGAGCGGATCGTCGAGTCTGTGCTGTTCGGCAGCCGTTGGCTCCTGGCCCCGTTTTTCGTCGGACTGATCGCGGCGATCGGCCTGCTGCTGTTCAAGTTCGGCAAGGTGCTGTTCGGCCTGATTGCGCATGCCGCGACGCTCGGCAGCAACGACGTCGTCGTCGGCGTGTTGAACCTGGTCGACGTCACGCTGATGGCAAATCTCCTGATCATCGTGATCCTTGCCGGTTATGAAAGTTCGGTATCGCGCCTCGACGAGGCCGCGCATGACGAACGATTGGGCTGGATGGGGCAGGTCGGCTTTTCGGACCTGAAACTCAAGGTGCTCGGTTCGATCATCGCGATCTCCGCGGTCGAACTCCTGCGCATTTTTTTGACGCTCAGCAGCGCGGACCTCGTTCTGCTCAAGTGGCGTCTGCTGATCCATTTGACCATCGTCGTTTCCGGGCTGCTGTTTGCCACGATGGAGCGACTGGGAAACCGCTCGGAGCACTAAAATCTCCGGATTGCGGTGCCGGCGGGCGTGATTCCGGGCTGAACGGGATCCGCGACCGTCATTCCCTCGACGATCGATACGGAAAGAAATAATGAGCGATTTTCCCGCGTGTCCGCAATGCGGTTCCGGATTCACCTATGAGGACGGGAACCTGTACGTCTGCCCCGAGTGCGGGCACGAATGGGACAAGAACGGCGCGACGTCGGCGGGTCCGGATACCGGCGGCGATGCGCCGCGCGAAATCCGCGATGCGGTCGGCAATGCGCTGCACGACGGCGATACGGTGACCGTGATCAAGGACCTCAAGGTCAAGGGATCGTCGCTGGTCGTCAAGGTCGGAACCAAGGTGAAGAACATCCGCCTCGTCGACGGCGATCACGACATCGACTGCAAGATCGATGGAATCGGTGCGATGCAACTCAAATCCCAGTTCGTGAAGAAGGCCTGATCGGGCCTCGCACCGCCGCGCCGCGCAGGCGCAGTTCCTCGCCGGCACGTCCGCCTGCGGGCTTCCCCCGGCACGTCGTGGTTTTCCTTGACAAGGCAAGCTTTCGGCGGAATGATATTCGAAACGAAACGATTCCGTTTCCATTCACAGCCTATGACCGAACCCGCCACCCCCGAGCCCTGCCAAAAAAGATGTTCCGGCGGACGCCCCTGCCGCGAGGACGCGGAGGCGCGGCATCTTCGCATGCTCGACGTCGCGCAGGAGATTTTTCTCACCCAGGGCTATGCCGAGACGACGCTGGACCGCGTTGCCTGCGAGGCGGGGGTCGCGAAAAAGACGCTCTATGAGCATTTCGGCGACAAGGCGGGATTGTTCGCCGCCGTGATGCAGCGCCTGCGCCGGGAGTGGACCGCCGTTCTGCACGACATCGCCATCGAACCCGCCGATCTGCAAGGGGCGTTGCAGCGCGTGGCGGAACACCTGCTCGAGGTGGGAACCCGGAGCGACATGCTGGCGCTGCACCGGCTGCTGCTGGTCGAAGCGCGCCGATTTCCGGAGTTGATCAACGGCGCCTGCAACGAGGATGGCGCGCGCGCCGACATGGGGCCGCTGGCCGAGGTTTTCGGGCGTGTCGCTCGGGAGGGGTTGCTCGATCTCGACGACGTCGACCTTGCCGCCGAACAGTTCGTCTACTTGGTACTGGGCGGGGTCCGTGCGCGCATGCTGCGCGGCGTCTGCGCGCGACCCGATGCCGAGGCGCGTGCCCGCATCGCCCGGCAGGCGGTGCGGATTTTCTTGCAGGGCAGCGTCCACAGGGCGCCTGCCGATTCGAGGATGCGTTGATGGCGTCGATGGCGTTGGATGGGACGGGTGCAGGACGGGGGGGCGCGATGCGTCGCGCCGCGGCATGGGCGGCGGTTGCGGCCGCATTCGCCGGGCTGGCCGGCTGCGCGGTCGGTCCGGACTATCACCGGCCGGCGGTGGCGGTTCCCGACCATTTCAAGGAGGGCGTCGAATGGCAGCGCGCACGGCCGGGAACGGCCCTCGCGCTGCGCGACGATTGGTGGCGGAGCTATCGCGACCCGGTGCTCGACGGCCTCGTCGAGCAAGCGCTGAAAGCCAACCAGTCGATTGCCGCGGCCGAGGCGTCGTACCGCGTCGCGCAGGCGACGGTCCGCGCCAGCGCCGCGGCGTTCTATCCGACGATCGGCGCCAGCGCGGGCCAGGTGCGCGGCGGCTTCGGGCCGGGCTCGCCCCTCATCGGGATCCTGAGTGGCCCCAGCGGTGCCACGGCGGGCGGCGGATCCAACCCATTCGGCGGAGGGGGCGGCGGTGCCGCCTTTTACAACCTTGCCTCGGTGATGCTGACGGCGAGCTGGGAGCCCGATCTCTGGGGGGCGGTGCGCCGGACCGTCGAGGCGGCGCGGGCCAGTGCCCAGGCCAGCGATGCCCAGCTTGCCGGCGTGCGCTTGTCGATCGCGGCCAGCGTGGCATCGGACTATTTCGCGCTGCGCCAGGCCGACGCCGACATCGCGGTGCTGCAAGGCGAGCGGGACACCGACGCACGGATCGTGCGCATGACGCAGGCGGCGGTTCGCGTCGGCGCAGCGTCGCAGGACACGCTGCGCGCCACGCAGGACACGCTCGATGCCGCGGTCGCTGCGTTGCAGACCGCCGAGTTGGCGCGCGAACAGGATGAGCACGCCATCGCGGTGCTGCTGGGGCGGGCGCCCGCCGCGTTTTCGCTGGCGCCCGATTCCGGATATGCCTTCGCCATGCCCGCGATTCCGCCGGTGCTGCCGGGACAACTGCTGGAGCGGCGCTACGACGTCGTCAGCGCCGAGCGCACCGCGGCGGCGGCCAATGCGCGGATCGGGGTCGCCAAGGCGGCGTACTTCCCGAACCTCACGTTGACGGCCGACGGCGGTTTCGAAAGTGGCTCCTTCGCCCACATCCTGTCGATCGCCAACCGGGTCTGGACGATTGGGCCGAGTCTCGCGGTGACGCTGTTCAACGGCGGGGCGCGCGAAGCCGCGATGGATTCGGCGCGCGCAAGCTACGACCAGGCGGTTGCGGGGTACCGCAATGCCGTCGTCACGGCGTTCCAGAGCGTCGAGGATTCGCTCTCGTCGATGCGTCATCTGGGCGTCGAGGCAACCGCCCAGGCGCGCATCCTGCGCCGCAACGAGCGGCTCTATGCCAGCGCCCGCGCGCAGCGACGGGTCGGCGCAACCAGCGAGCAGGATCTGCTCGCCGCGCGGGTCACCCTGCTGCAGGCGCGGCAGAACCGCATCGACGCGCGCGCGGCCTGGTGCGAAAGCAGTGTCACGCTGATCAAGAACTTGGGCGGAGGGTGGCAGGAGGATGCGGCGGGTGCATCGCCGACGCCG
The DNA here is from genome assembly GCA_021842465.1 of Pseudomonadota bacterium. Classification (GTDB taxonomy): domain Bacteria; phylum Pseudomonadota; class Gammaproteobacteria; order Burkholderiales; family Burkholderiaceae_F; genus GJ-E10. The sequence goes on along the minus strand of JAKBZN010000007.1, from coordinate 33,860 downwards.
GTCGCCGTCGCAACGCAATCCGGGAGTCATCCATGAAATGGTTCGTTTCGTTGGTCGTATCCCTCGGCCTGGTCGCCGGCTGCAGCAAACACGCGCCGCCGCCGCCCGCGCGCCCGCCGCAGAAGGTCTACACCGTGCGGGTCGTCCGGCAGGGCGCCGCGCTCGAGCGGCAATTCGTCGGACGCGTGTCCGCATATCAGAGTGCGAACGTCGTCGCGCGGGTGTCCGGCGTGCTCCTCGACCGGGTGTATCGCGAAGGCCGGGCGGTGCATCGCGGGCAGTTGCTGTTCCGGATCGATCCGGCGTACTACAAGGCGCAGCTCGACAACGATCTGGCCGTGCTTGCCGAAGACCGTGCGACGCTGACGAACGCCACCGTCACGGCGCAGCGCGACCATGCGCTGCTGCCGATCGGGTCGGTGTCCCAGCAGACGGTCGACAATGCCGACGCCGCGGCGCGCAGCGCGGCGGCCAAGGTGCAGGCCGACAAGGCGCTGGTCGAGGCCGCGCGCGTGAATCTGGGCTATGCGGATGTGCGCGCGCCGATCTCCGGGATCGCCGGGCAGCAGCAGGTGACCACCGGCGCCATCGTCGGCAGCGGCACCAGCGACAGCGGCGCCGGGAGCACGCTGCTGACCACCATCGAGCAGATCGATCGGGTGTACGTGAACTTCACCATCAGCGCCGCCGATCTCGTCGCCCTGCGCCATGCGCAGGAGCGCGGCGAACTGGCGCTGGACGGGCAGGGCAAGGCCAAGGTGGCGATCGTGCTGCCGGACGAGTCGCCCTATCCGCAGGTTGGCAAGCTCGATTTTTCCGGGGTGCGGGTCAATGCCGCCACCGGGGCGGTCGACATGCGCGCGATCGTCCGCAATCCGGCGCGGATGCTGTTGCCGGGCATGTATGTGCGGCTGCGCGTCGACCTCGGCCGCCAGGACGGTGTGTTCCTGGTGCCGCAGCGGGCGCTGTTGCGCGATGCGTCCGGTGCATATGTGCTGGTGGTCGGCGCCGATGGGAAGGTGCTGCGCAAGGCGGTCGTCGTGCGTGACAGCGTCGGCAGCGACTGGGTTGTTCCGCGGGGCTTGGCCGACGGCGACCGGGTGATCGTCTCGGGCCTGCTGTGGGTTCGCCCCGGGCAGCATGTTGTCGCCGGTGCGTGGCAGCCCAAGGCGCCGGACGCCTCGGGCACGAAACAATAGTCCTCCGGGATCTGCAGGAGTCCAGCGGTGCCTAGCTTCTTTATCCAGCGTCCCATCTTCGCCTGGGTGATCGCGATCCTGATCATCCTGTTCGGTGCCATCTCCCTGCGGACGATGGGCGTCGATTCCTATCCCAACATCGCGCCGCCGCAGGTGACGGTCACCGCCAACTACCCGGGGGCGAGCGCCGCGACCATGGAGACGACGGTCACCCAGGTCATCGAGCAGCAGCTCACCGGAATCGACAACCTGCTGTACTTCAGTTCGACGTCGGGCTCCAATGGGCAGACGGTCATCACGCTGACGTTCGCCACCGGCACCAATCCGGACATCGCGCAGGTCCAGGTCCAGAACAAGGTCAACCTGGCGGCGCCGCTGCTGCCCGCCCAGGTCATCCAGGAGGGCATCACCGTTGCGAAGGCGACGCCCGACATCCTGATGTTCATCGGCTTGCAGTCCAACAACCCGGCGATCGACGACAAGCGGCTCGCCGACATCATGGCCTCGGAGATCCAGCCGGAGATCGCGCGCGTCAACGGCGTCGGCAACACCTTCCTGCTGGGCTCCGAGTACGCCGTGCGCATCTGGCTCGACCCGGACAAGCTGCAGGCGTACGGACTGTCGACGACCCAGGTGCTCAATGCGGTCAATGCGCAGGATGGGCAGTTCGCCGCCGGCGCGATCGGCTCGGATCCGGCGGTCAAGGGTCAGGAGTTCACGGCGACGGTTTCCGGCGACGCGCTGTTCTCATCGCTCGACCAGTTCCGCAACGTCATCGTGCGGGCCGATCGCAACGGGACGACGGTCCGGCTTCGGGACGTCGCCAAGATTTCGTTCGGCGCGCAGAGCTACGGCACGGCGACGAACTTTGACGGCAAGGCGGCGGGTGGCATGGGCGTATTCCTGTCGCCGGGGGCGAACGCGCTGTCGGTGGCATCGGCGGTAAAGGCCGAGATGGCGACCCTTGCGCGCAGCCTTCCGCAGGGGGTGAAGTGGTCGGTACCCTATGACACGACGCCGTTCATCACGGCATCGATGAAAGAGGTTCTGCTCACGCTCGCCGAGGCGATCGTGCTGGTCTTTTTCGTGATGCTGGTGTTCCTGCAGAACCTGCGGGCGACCATCATCCCGACCCTGGTGATTCCGGTTGCGCTGCTCGGCACGTTCATCGGGCTGTCGATGCTGCACTACACGATCAACCAGCTCACGCTGTTCGGGATGGTGCTGGCCATCGGCATCGTCGTCGACGATGCGATCGTCGTCATCGAGAACGTCGAGCGCATCATGACCGCCGAGCGTCTCGATCCCAAGGAGGCGACGCGCAAGGCGATGCGCCAGATCACCGGGGCGATCATCGCGATCACGCTGGTGCTCACGGCGGTGTTCGTGCCGTCGGCGCTGCAGCCGGGCGCCACCGGGATCATCTATGCGCAGTTTGCCCTGACGATCGCGATCTCGATGGCGTTTTCGGCGTTCCTGGCCCTGTCGTTCACGCCGGCGCTGTGCGGGGCCCTGCTCAAGCCCGAGCATCACGAGGGGCGCAACGTGGTGTTTCGCTGGTTCGACCAGGTTTACAACGGCGGGGCGCACGCCTATCAGGGTCACGTCGACCGGGCGGTTCGGCACGCCCCGCGCTGGATGGTGTTGTTCGCGTTGGTGACGGTGCTGGCGGGGTTCCTGTACACCCGGATGCCGACCAGCTTCGTTCCGGACGAGGACCAGGGCTTTGTCCTCGTCCTGGTCAACCTGCCGCCCGGGGCGACCCTGCAGCGGACCGACCAGGTCATGGCGGAGTTGCGCCACGCGCTGATGCACAGCCCGGTCGCGAACGATATTGCAGGCGTGTTCCAGCCCGAGGGGTTCAGCTTCGTCGGTTCGAGCGAAAACGTCGGCATGGCCTTCATCAAGCTCAAGGACTGGGATGCGCGCACCGAGACGGCGATGCAGTTGATCCCGCGGATCAACGGAATCCTGATGGGGATTCCGGACGCCCGCATGTTCGCGGTTAATCTGCCGACGATCCGTGGGCTGAGCCGGTTTGGCGGGATCGATCTGTATCTGCTGGCGCGCACCGGGCAGTCGCACCAGCAGCTCAACGGCGCTGCGCAAACCCTGGTTGCCGATGCCGCCAAAAACCCGATGCTTTACCAGGTTCGCGAGAATGCCCTGCCGCCTGCGCCGCAGCTCGACATCGTGCTTGACCGCCAGCAGGCGGCGTCGATGGGCTTGTCGCTCGCCGACGTCTACGCCACCATCGAGACCGAGATGGCGCCGTTCTATGTCAACCAGATGGCGTATGGCGGGCGGATCAAGCGGGTTTTCATCCAGGACGACGCAAAGTATCGGATGGGCCTCGATGCGCTGCGGCACCTCTATACCCCGGCGGGCGGCGCGGTCGCCGCGACGGCAACGGGAGGGGTTTCCGGCACCGCCCCCCTTGACCCGTCGGCCGCCAATACATCGATCAGCCCATACGACATGATCCCCCTATCCAGTGTGATCAAGACCAACTGGGGCGTCGGGCCGATCTTGCTGCAGCGCTACAACGGCTATCCGGCGGTCGAAGTCGTCGGCAACCCGCGGGCCGGCTATACAACCGGCCAGGCGATGGATGCCGTGCAGAACATCGTCGACAGGGCGCTGCCGCCGGGCTACGGCGCCGACTGGACCGGCCAGTCATACCAGGAACTACTGAGCGGCAGTTCGACGTCGGCACTGCTCGGTCTGTCGATTCTGGTGGTGTTCCTGTGTCTGGCGGCCCTGTACGAGAGCTGGTCGATTCCCGTGGCGGTGTTGCTGGTGGTCCCGTTGGGGCTGCTGGGTATGCTCACGTTCTGCCTGCTGCGCGAGTTCCCGAATGACATCTATTTCAAGATCGGCCTTGTGACGGTGATCGGCCTTGCGGCCAAGAATGCGATCCTGATCGTCGAGTTCGCGGTGCAGCGCCAGACGGAGGGCATGTCGCTGGTCGAGGCGGTCGTCCATGCGGCGCGGCTGCGGCTGCGGCCAATTCTGATGACCTCCTTCGCGTTCATCCTCGGCGTGCTGCCGCTGGTGCTCTCGACCGGCGCGGGCGCGGTGGCGCGGCACGAGATCGGCACCGGCGTGATCGGCGGGATGTTGTTCGCGACCGTGTTCGGACTGCTGCTGATTCCGGTGTTCTATGTGACCGTGCGCCGGCTGGTGGGTGACCGGACTTGAAGCTGGTGCACTCCGCCGATTGGCAGATCGGCAAGCGCTACGGACAGTTCGATGCGGACGAGGCGGCGCTGCTCGCGGAGGCCCGCTTCGACGCCGTTGCGCGCATCGCCGACTTGGCCTGCCGCGAAACGGCCGATCTGGTGGTGGTGGCGGGAGATGTGTTCGACGCCCAAGGCGTTTCCGATCGCACGGTGCTGCGGCTGTTCCAGCGCATGGACGGTTTTCGGGGGCCGTGGGTCCTGATCCCCGGGAACCATGATGCGGGCCTGGCCGAGTCGGTCTGGACGCGTGCCCGGCGACTCGGGGCGATTCCGTCCCATGTGCATGTCTGCCTGCGCGCGGAGCCACTGGTGCTCGAGGCGCCGGCGGTCGCGATCCTGCCGGCGCCATTGACGCAACGGCATACCTACAGCGATTGCACCGAGTGGTTCGATGATGCCGCGACGCCGCCGGGGCTGCTGCGCGTCGGCATTGCGCACGGCAGCGTGCAGGGGATCCTTGCGCCGGAGATCGATTCGCCCAACCCGATCGCGGCCGGCCGGGCGGCGTCGGCACGGCTCGACTATCTGGCGCTGGGCGACTGGCACGGCACCCGGCAGATCGACCCGCGTACGTGGTACAGCGGAACCCCGGAAACCGATCGGTTCCGGAACAACGATTCGGGACAGGCGCTGGTGGTCGAGATCGCGCAGCCTGGCGCACTGCCCCAGGTTCGACCGGTGGCGACCGGAAGATATCGCTGGCGGATGCTGGAGCACGAATTGCGGGTTGCCGGCGATCTCGACGGTCTCGCGCGGGAGTTCGAGGCACTGGGGCCCGACGACGTCGTCGCGCTGGCCGTGCGCGGGCAGATCGATCTGGCGGGCCGCTTGGCGCTGGACCGGGCGCTGGCCGCGGCGCGGGCCCGAGCGCACAGCCTGATCGCGGATCTGGACGCGCTGCGCCTGCTACCCACTGCCGAGGACATCCAGGCCTTGCATGCGGAGGGATATCTCGGCGAGGTCATCGACGCGCTGCGCGCCGAAGCGCGGGAAGGCGATGACGAGCGCGCCCGCGACGGGCTGGTGCTGCTTGCGGGGCTGCTCGACGAGATCCGTGCCCCGGCGGGAGCGGCGCGGTGAGGATCCTGCGCCTGCGCATCGAGCAACTGCGGAAATTCCGCGCGCCGATCGAGATCGGCGACTTCGACGATGGACTCAACCTGTTCGTCGGGCTGAACGAAGCCGGCAAGAGCACGATCGCCGCGGCGATCCGCGCGGCGTTTTTCGAGCGCCATCGCTCGGGCAGCGTCGAGGCGTTGCGGCCCTGGGGGGATTCCGCCGCATCGCCGTCGATCGAAATCGACTTCACCATCGGCGGCCATACCGCACGGCTGCGCAAGCGGTTTCTGCATCAGAGACGATGCGAACTCGAGATCGACGGCCGCAAGCTCGACGGAGCGGATGCCGAGGACCATCTCGCGGCGATGCTGGGGTTCGGGTTCCCCGGCCGAGGGGAGAGCAATGCGAGGCATTGGGGCATTCCAGGACTGCTCTGGATCGAGCAGGGGATGGCGCAGGAGATCGGCGACCCGGTGTCCCATGCCGCGGACCACCTGAACCGCGCGCTGGGCGAGGCGCTGGGCGCGGTTGCCGGCGGCATCGGCGATGCCGTGCGGGAGCGGGTGGCCGCGGAACGCAATGCCCTGCTCACCGCCTCGCGCGGCGAGCCGCGGGGCGACTACGCGCAGGCATTGGCGCGGGCGGACGCGCTGCGGCGCGAAATCGAAACGCTCGAGGCGACCCTGGCTTCCTATCGGGGCAAGGTGGATCGGATCGCGGCGCTGCGCGCCGAGTACGACCACGAGGCGGCGGAACAGCCCTGGGTGGCAATGCGCGCCCAGGAGCGCAAGGCGATCGCCGACCTCGAGGCCGTGGAGCGCATCCAGCGCGAATTGCGCACCGTGGAAGATGGTGCGCAACAACTCGAGAAGCGGCATGTCCTGTTGCGGGAGCGCCTGGACACGTTCGCGCAGGAGGAGCGGGATTTCGCGGCGCGCTCGGCGGCGTGCGATACCGCGCGCACCGCGCAGCAGTCCGCGCAGGCGGCGGTCGCGTCCTGGCAGGCGCGGCGCGAGCAGGCGCAGGCGCAGGTCGACGCGGCGACCGCGGCGCTGACCCTGGCACGTCGGGAGGACCAGCGGCGTGCATCGATGGGGCGCGTCGAGGAGCTGCGCGCGCAGCTTGCCCGGGGCGAGGAGACGCTGCGCGCGGCCGAAGCGGAACAGACGGCACTGCTGGCAGCGCGGCGGCTTTCCACCGAGACCGAGCTGCGGGAGGAGGATTGGCAACCGCTTCGCGATCGCCATGCGCGGTTGCGCGAGTTGGCGATCCGGCAGACGGCCGCGGCGACGCGCGTGCGCTACGACATCACGGCCGGCCGCAGCATCCGCGTCGGCGAAACCGAGTGCGGCGGGGCGGGAGAGGTGCTGATCGTTGCGTCCACCGTGCTGACGGTGCCGGGCGTGGGACGGATCGAGGTCGCACCCGGTGGAGCCGACCTTGCGGAACTGCGATCCGAGCTCGATGCGCTCCAGGTGCGTCAGGACGCGGCGTTGCGCGCGCTCGGCCTCGCATCGTGGGAGGACGCGGAGGCCCGTCAGCGGCAATACCGCGGGCATCTGGCGGAATGCACGACGCGGGAGGCGACGTTGCGCGCGCTGGCGCCCAAGGGAATCGACGTGCTGCGCGCGGCCTTGGCGGAATCGGCGATCCGCCTTCGGCAGGAGGAATCGATTCTTGCGGCGTTCCCGCCTCCCGCCGATGCGGCTGCGGACCGTCCCTCGATCGTCCAAGCGGAATCGGCCGAAGGGCGCGCGCGCGCCGAGCGCGATGCCGTGACCGAGCAATGGAACCAGGCGGGGTTCGCCGCCGCGAATGCCCAGGCCGCACTCGACGCGGCCGAACGGGAGCACCGGGATTTGCGGTCGCGGCTCGATGCCCCGGATCGCGCCGAGCGCTTGCGCAAGGCACAGGACGAATGGCATGACGTCAACACCGAACGCGCGGCGCTGGCCCGCAAGATCGAAACGCTGCGGCAGGCGATCGATGCGGCACGGCCGGAATTGCTCGCCCAGGATGCCGCGCGCTACCGCGCCAGCGCCGAAGCGGCGGAACGCGCGCAGAGCGAGCGTCGGTTCCAGATCGGTATGCTGGAATCCGAACTGGCGACGCTGGGCGCGCAGGGCCTGGACGAGCGCCATGCCGATCTCGTGGGCGAGCATGAACAGGCCGCCCGGCATGCCGCCGGCTTGCGCCGCCGCGCCGCCGCGCTCGATCACCTGCTGGAAATGCTGGATGCCCGGCGCGCCGCGGTCGCGCAACGATTGCGTGCGCCGCTGCAGCGCCATCTCGATCGCACCGTGCGGATGCTGTTTCCGCAGGCCGCGCTCGAACTGGGCGAGGATTTTGCGCCGCGCCTGTTGGTCCGCCCGGGGATGGCGCCGGAGGCGGGTTCCGCGGAGTTTGCGTCGTTGAGTTTCGGCGCCCGCGAACAGATGGGGGTGATCAGCCGGTTGGCGTACGCCGACCTGCTCAAGGAGGCGGGACGCCCGACCTTGATCCTGCTCGACGACGCGCTGGTGCACAGTGATGCGGCGCGCCTGGACCGGATGAAGCGGGTGCTATTCGACGCCGCTACCCGGCACCAGATCCTGCTGTTCTCCTGTCACCCGGAGAACTGGCGGGATCTCGGCGTGCGGCCGAGATTGGTGGAAGACCTCGCGGCGAGCGCGCCAACCGGCGTTCCCGCACGGGGGGCAGGAGAAATTCCCTGACGGTTCATCGCAAGACCCGTAACCGCCAACCCCGTCAACTGGATTGCTTCGGGCTTTGCCCTCGCAATGACGATGGCGTCATCGCGAAGACCCGTAACCGCCAACCCTGTCAACTGGATTGCTTCGGGCTTTGCCCTCGCAATGACGATGGCGTCATCGCGAAGACCCGCAACCGCCAACGTCGTCAACGGGATTGCTTCGGGCTTTGCCCTCGCAATGACGATGGCGTCATCGCGAAGACCCGCAACCGCCAACGTCGTCAACGGGATTGCTTCGGGCTTCGCCCCCGCAATGACGATGGCGTCATCGCGAAAGCCCCCAACCGCCAACTCCGTCATCGCGAGGCCCGCAGGGCCGTGGCGATCCAGCGGGTGGGCTGGATTGCTTCGGGCTTCGCCCCCGCAATGACGATGGCGCAGGCTGCGCCATCGCGCTCCCGGGAAGAGCGCGGGGACTCGACGCTTACTTCGCGCGGCGACGGGCCGCGGCCTTCGGATCGACGGCGTCCTTGAAACCGGCGCCGGCGAGGAACTTCGGCACCTTGCGCGCGGGAATCTTGACCGCTTCGCCGGTGGCCGGGTTGCGGCCCTTGCGCGCGCCGCGGGACGTCTGTTTGAACGTGCCGAACCCGACGATGCCGACCGTACCGCCCTTCTTGACCACGCCGACGATCGTGTCGGTCACGGTTTTCAGAATCCGCTCCGCCTGGGCGCGGGACAGGTCGTGTTCCTGGGCGATTTTTTCAGCGAGTTCGAGACGATTCATGACAGGCATCCTTTCGATGAAAACGCGGAGTGTACGCGAAGCGCTTCGCCGTCAAATCATTGGGCGCCGGTCCGCGATTTGCGGCCCTGCGCCGTTGCACCGGCCGACCCCTTGTCGAAAAACCGGAGCAGATCGGAATTCGGCGAGAGCATGAGCGTGGGCGTCGAGTCGGCGAGCGAACCCTGGTAGGTGCGCAGCGCCCGGTAGAACTTGTAGAACGCCGGATCCTTGCCATACGCCTGCGCGTAGATGCGCGTCGCCTGGGCGTCGCCCTCGCCGTGAATGGTCAGCGCCTGTTTCTGCGCTTCGGAGAGGATCACCGTGCGTTCGCGGTCGGCCTTGGCTTCGATCTCCTGCTGCCATTGAATCCCCTGCGCGCGCAGTTCTTTCGCCATCCGGTTGCGCTCCGACTTCATCCGGTCGTAAATCGCCTGGCTGGTTTCGGGCGGGAGATCGGCGCGGCGCAGCCGCACATCGGTTACCGTCACGCCGAGCGAGAGGGACCGCGCCGCCGACTCCGTCAGGATCGCCATCGTTGCCTTGACCCGGTCCGGGGTGAGCAGGGACGTCAGCGGCACCTGGCCGAGGGAACGCCGTGTCGCCGAACTGATGATCTGCGAGAGCTGCGCCTGGCCCTGCGTGATGGTCTGAACCGATTGGTAGTAGAGCAGCGGATCGGTGATCCGGTAGCGCGCATAGACCTGCACCAGCAGGCGCTTCTGGTCGCCGAGGATGACCTGTTCGAGGGGCGGCTCCAGATGGAGCAGGCGCGCGTCGTAGTACACGACGGAGTCGATCAGCGGCATCTTCCAGTGGAGGCCGGGAGAATGCACGGCGCGTACCGGCTTGCCAAGCCGCACCACCAGCGCCTCTTCGGTCTGGTTCACCGTGTAGAGCGAGAGGAAGGCCAGCACGCCGATGCCGGCCGCTGCCCAAAACGTGGTGCGCTTGAGCGGGGTCGGTGTCATTGTCCGCCTCCCGAACCCGAGCCCGAACCGTTGGCCACCGCCGGCGCGGTTTGCCCCGCGGCGTTTCCCGGCAGCCGGCTGGGCGCAACCGGCATGTACGGAACGACGCTCCCCAGCCCCTTGCCGGAGGTGTCGACGATCACTTTTCCCGACTTCTTCAACAATTGATCCATGCTGTCCAGATACATGCGCCAGGCCGTCACATCCTTGGCCTGCTTGTAGGCGTTGTATACCGCGAGGAAGCGCTGCGCCTCCCCCTGGGCCGTGTTCACCACCTGGGCCTGGTAGGCCTCGGCGTCCTGCACGATGCGCACTGCCTGACCCCGCGCCTGCGGCAGGATCGAGTTGGCGTACGCCTCGGCGTTATTGCGCGAGCGGACCTGGTCCGCCTTGGCACGCTGCACGTCGTTGAACGCGTCGATGACCGCACTGGGCGGGTCGACGCGCTGGAGCTGCACCTGCAGGATGAGGATGCCGGCGTGGTAGCCGTCGAGGATCTGCTGGGTGAGATCCTGCGCCTTCTGCGCGATTTCCATGCGCTTGTCCGACAGCGCCGCCTGGATGGGGTACTGGCTGATGATCTGGTGCATTGCGCTTTGCGCCGCCAGGCTCACCGTCTGGACCGGGTCCTGGATGTTGAACAGGTAGTCCTTCGCGCTCTTGATCCGCCAGAAGATGGTGTAGTTCGCGAGCACCACGTTCTCGTCGCCGGTGAGCATCTGGTATGCGACGTCGGTCTGCGAGAGCCCGATGGCCGGCGCTCCGCCGATCGACGGCAGCGGGATGATGATCGTCGGCGTGCCGGCGGGGGCCTTGTTCATCACCCCCAGGATCAACTGGTGGACCTGGGTGACGGCCGGTTCGAGCACCGTTTCAACGGGGAATGGCAGGTGGTAGTGCAGGCCCGGTCCGGTGGTTTCCACCCATTTTCCGAAGCGCAGGACGACGCCCTGCTGATTCGGGTTGACGCGATAGACGCCCGACACGACCCATGCGGCGATGAGGATGGCGACCACGAGATGGCGGCCTTTGCCGGCCCAGCCCAAGGATTGCAGGACGGACTGGACCGCGGTGGAGATGCTGCGGAAGACGAGGACGATCCGGGGCGTGGGCGCCTCGACATCGGGCGGCGTCGTTTCCGGGGTTTCGGGATCGGGGGCGCTTGCTTGCATCAGGATCGTTCCGGGTTCGAGGGGGGGTTACGGGCGAACCGCCTTCCAGACGAAAAACAGGATCATGCCAAGAAACAGCAGGACGGGGACCGCGATGCCGGCCATGATCGCCAGATCCATCCGGGAGAATTTTTTCGGAAGGGTGACCGGGGAAGCCGGTTGCGGATCCGGCGCAGGGCTGTCGTCCGGCCGTTCCTCGGGCAGCGGGGCTGTGGTGCGGAAGGGGCGGGCTCCGGCTGGCGGGGGGGCGGGGATCGCTTCGCCTTCCCCTCTCCCCCCGGCGGGGGCAGAGGGCAGGGTGCGGGGGGCATGCGGCGGCGCAACCGGCTTCCGCAACGCGGGAGCGGGCGGAAGTTCGCCACGATCGCCTGGCTCGCGTCGCAGCAACCGCGCCTGCCCGAGTACGTAGAGCGCGCCCAGCACCGGCGCGGCGACCACCAGGCCCCAGGAACTGGTGTTGAGCGCGGCGGCATAGGCCGGGTCCGAAACCGCGGTGCGCCCCGCGATCCATCCCAGCAGTCCGCCGCCCGCGCGGATCAGGAAGGGGTAGGCATCGAGCAGTCGCGAGATGAGGACGCTCGATACGAGCAGCACGGGAATGCTGCCGAGCAGGCCCAGGATCAGGAACCATAGATGCCCCTCGGCGGCGGCGGCGACTGCGAGAACGTTGTCCAGGCTCATTACCAGGTCCGCGCTCACAATGATGGCGATCGCCTTGCCGAGTCCGGCCGCCGCGCTGCGGGCCTTGGCGGCCTGGCGGGCGTCGTCGTCATCGGTGAGCAGCGAGATGCCGATCCAGAGCAGCGCCAGGGAGCCGGCGAGCTTCAGGTAGGGGACGCGCAGCACCACGGTGGCGACGAGCGTGAGGATGACGCGAAAGAAGATCGCCGCGAAGGTGCCGAGGACCATCGCCCGGCGGCGGACATCCGACGGCAGGTGGGCACAGGCCATCGCGATGACCAGCGCGTTGTCGCCGCTCAGCAGCAGATCGATCAGGGTGATCTGCAGGATGGGAGCGATGTAGTCGAAGCTCGATAAAAAGTCCACGCTGCCTGTCCGACGAACGTTGCCGCTTCGCGGATGTCCGCGGGATCGATCCCGCCCAAACCCCGGATGGTAACAGCCTACAATCTGCCCCCATGTCCGCCGGCTTCATCCACCTCCGCGTCCACTCCGAGTTTTCCATTGTCGACGGTCTGACCCGCATCGACGACCTCGTTCGCGCCGCCGCGGCGGACGGGCAGGGCGCCGTCGCCCTGACGGACAGCGCGAACCTGTTCGGCGCGGTGCGGTTCTACAGCGCCGCGCGCAAGGCGGGTGTCAAGCCCGTCCTGGGGTGTGACGCCTGGATCGAAAACCCCGCCGACCGCGACCAGCCGCACCGCCTGCTGCTGCTGGTGCAGGACCGCGAGGGCTACCTTCGGCTGTGCCGCCTCATTTCCCGCGCCTGGCTGGAGAACCAGCACCTGAACCGCGCGATGATGCGGCCGGAATGGTTCGAAAGCGAGGGGACCGGCGGTCTGATCGCGCTTTCGGGCGCCGCGGCGGGCGAGGTCGGAGCGGCGCTGTGTTCCGGCCAGGCCGAGGTGGCGGAGGCGGCGGCGCGACGCCTGGCGGCGCAGTTCCCCGGGCGCTTCTACCTGGAGATTCAGCGCGCCGGCCGGCCCTACGACGAACCCTGCTGCCGCGCCACGGCGGCGCTTGCCGTGCGCGTGGGGTTGCCGCTGGTCGCCACCCACCCGGTGCAGTTTCTCCGCGCCGAGGATTTTCGTGCCCACGAGGCCCGGGTGTGCATTGCCGAGGGTCGGACGCTGGCGGATCCCCGGCGCCCGCGCAACTTCACCGCGGAGCAGGTGTTCCTGTCGGCGGCGCAAATGCGCGAGCGCTTTGCCGATCTGCCCGCGGCGCTCGACAACGCGGTCGAGATCGCGCGCCGCTGCAATCTGCAACTCCAACTGGGCAAGCCGCGTCTGCCCGACTACCCGACGCCGCCCGGCGTGTCGCTCGACCAGCATTGCCGCGACCTTTCCCAGGCGGGTCTGACGCGCCGCCTCGAGGCGCTGTACCCCGATGCGGCGCTGCGCGACGTCAAGCAGCCGGAGTACGAGGCCCGGCTGGAGATGGAACTGACGACCATCGCCAAGATGGGTTTCTCGGGCTACTTTCTCATCGTCGCGGACTTCATCAACTGGGCGAAGGGGAATGGGGTTCCGGTCGGTCCCGGGCGCGGCTCGGGTGCCGGTTCGCTCGTCGCCTATGCCCTGGGCATCACCGATCTCGACCCCTTGCGCTACGACCTGCTCTTCGAGCGATTTCTCAATCCCGAGCGGGTGTCGATGCCCGACTTCGACATCGACTTTTGCCAGGATGGGCGCGACCGGGTCATCGACTACGTCAAGCGCAAGTACGGTGCCGACGCCGTGTCGCAGATCGCCACCTTCGGCACCCTCGGGGCCAAGGCGGTGGTCCGCGACGCGGGTCGCGTGCTCGACATGCCCTACAGCAAGTGCGACTTCCTCTCCAAGCTGATTCCGCACAACCCGGCGGATCCCTGGACGCTCGAACGCGCGCTGCGCGAGGAGCCGGCGTTCGCCGATGCGGTGGGCGGCGACGAAGAGGCCGGCGAAATCGTCGAACTTGCCAAACCGCTCGAGGGGCTGGTGCGCAACGTCGGCATGCATGCCGGCGGCGTGCTCATCGCGCCCGGCCGGCTCACCGATTTCTGTCCGCTGTATTGCGCGCAGGGCACCGACGCGGTGGTGAGTCAGTTCGACAAGGACGACGTCGAGAAGGCGGGCCTGGTCAAGTTCGACTTCCTGGGACTGACCACGCTCACCATCCTGGCGCTCGCCGTGCGGTACGTGCACGAACTCGATCCGGCGAGCACGTTTTCGCTCGAAACGATTCCGCTCGACGATCCGGCGGTTTTCGAGCTGTTTCGCGTCGGGAACACCACCGCCATCTTCCAGTTTGAATCGCGCGGCATGCGCGACCTGCTCAAGCGTGCCAAGCCGGACCGGTTCGACGACCTCATCGCCTTGAATGCGCTGTTCCGACCAGGGCCGATGGACCTGATCCCGGAATTCTGCGACCGCAAGCACGGCAAGCGCGCCCATTACCTGGACGCGCGGCTGGAGCCGATCCTGGGTTCGACCTACGGCATCATGGTGTACCAGGAGCAGGTGATGCAGATCGCGCAGGCGATCGGGGGCTATTCACTGGGCGGCGCCGACCTGCTGCGCCGGGCGATGGGCAAGAAGAAGCCCGAAGAGATGGCGCAGCACCGGACGATCTTCGTCGAGGGCGCGGCGAAGAACGGCGTGCCGGAGAAGGCCGCGACCGAGCTCTTCGATCTGATGGAGAAGTTCGCCGGCTACGGGTTCAACAAGTCGCACGCCGCAGCGTATTCCTACGTCGCCTACCAGACGGCCTACTGCAAGGTGCATCATCCGGCGGCATTCTTCGCCGCCAACTTGTCGACGGTGATGGACGACACCGACAAGGTGCAGGATCTCGTGGCCGACGCGCGCGCCGGCGGCCTGACGATCCTTCCTCCCGACGTCAACCTCGGCGCGTACCGGTTTGTTCCGGTGGATACCGCGACGATCCGCTACGGCCTGGGCGCGATCAAAGGGACGGGGCAGGCGGCGATCGAATCGATCATCGCCTTGCGGGCCGCCGGCGCGTTCACGAGCCTCGCGGATTTCTGCGCGCGCGTCGACAAGCAGCGGGTCAACCGACGGGTGATCGAGGCGCTGATCCGCGCCGGCGCGTTCGACGCCATCGACGAGGATCGTGCCCGCCTTCTGGCGACCCTGGGGCCGAGCCTGGACGCGGCCGAACACGCGCTGGCGCACGCCGGACAGGAGAGCCTCTTCGGCGACCCCGTGCCCGGGGGGGCGGGCGATGCCGCGATCGTCATCGACGTCCCGTACACGTCCTGGAGCGAGCGCGAGCGGCTCGCCAACGAGCGCAGCGCACTCGGGTTCTGTTTCAGCGGCCACCTCTTCACCGAGTTCGAGGAGGAAGCCCGGCGCATCGCGCCGACCCGCCTCGCCGACCTCAAGCAGGCGCGCGAAAGCGTGCGGATCGCCGGCATCGTCGTCTCGGTGCGCAGTCAGAACACGCGCCGCGGGCGGATGTGCGTGCTGCTGCTCGACGACGCCAGCGCGCAGATGGAGGTGACGGTGTTTTCCGACCTCTTCGATCGCCGTCGCGCGGTGTGCAAGGAGGATCAGCTCGTGTTCGTCATCGGCCGCGCCCGCTACGACGAGTTCTCGCAGCGCCTCGCGTTGAGCGCCGACGACGTGCTCGATCTCGCGGGCGCCCGCGCGCAGGCCCAGGCCACCCTGGTCGCGCCGGTCGGCGCGCAGGTCGACGTCGCAGCGCTCGAGCGCGTGCTGGGGGTGTATCGCGCAGCCGACGGGAACGACGAGTCGGACGCCGGGGCCGCCGCCGGCTGCCGGGTCGTACTGCCCTACGGCAATGGCCGGGCGTCGGTCGACCTTCATCTGCCGGATGCCTGGCGGGTGCGTGGCGATCCGCGCTTGATCGAGGATCTGCGAAGCCAGGCGGGGGTGGAGGCGCGGTTCGTGGTTTGACGGGGCCGGACGACGCGATTCGAGTTCGGTCGCCGCGTGTGTCCAGCGGTTTCCCGGCCGGTTCAATGCAGTCGCGTCAGAATGCGAAAGACGCTGAGGCCGTCGCTGAGATGTTGTCCACCGGAATCCCGAGCGCTGTGGCTGCTTCGACCTGCATTCTGGGTACTACGCTCCCGCATACCTTTAATGATGCATAAAACGCTGTTGGACAGACTGATCAATTCAGTGCTCTACAATGGGCGAATTTTGGCTAGGAATATGCCCGCTGGGCGATTCGATGTGGGTCATGTAAGGAACGAAGGAGGCCATAGCGTGGCAGGCAAGATCATGGATGAGGAAGGCGCCTTTGCCGCGAAGGCGATACCTCGGTGGCTGAGCGCGATCATTGGCGCGTTGCTGTTTCTTATCCCTAGTTTGAACATTGTGGTGCGTCACAGCACGAGCGCTTGTTACCTCCTGCTTGCCTTGCTTTCGATCGGATTTGCGTTTGCCAATCGCCGGGTCGAGGATTATTTTGCGCCGTTGCGCAGATATGCTTGGTTCACGGTCGGGATGCTTGCGCTGTTTTCCTGCGTTGCCGTTCAGCAGATCGTCTATCGGTTCTGGTTGCCGCAGTCGTACGACACCCTTTCCCGTTTTGTCTTGGCGATCCCAGTGTTCTTGATGCTATGTCGCCTGCCATCCCGGCATTTTCGGGTTCTCGGCTGGGGCTGTGCAGCGGGCGCGATCGTCGTCGGGGTAACCGCAATCGTCCAGCGCCCTGCGGGGGGCTGGAATGCGATGAATCGGTTTCGGAATTCGTTTACCAACCCGCTTCCAATGGGAGACACCGTGCTGCTGCTCGCATTTCTCGCCGTCATGGCGGCTGGATGGGACGCGAAGCGAAGTTCGATGGCGTCTTTTATTCGGGCAGTTGCGCTGCTGCTGGGGCTGTATGGCGTGTACGCGACGGGAGCGCGGAGCGCGTTGATCGTGATCCCGGTGTTTCTCCTTCTGCTCATGGCCCAGCGGCGTTGGCTTTCGAGTTGGAAGAAAATCGTAGCTGCTGCGGCAGTCGTCGCCATCGGCGCCCTCGGCTTGTACTCCACCAATTATGCGCACAACCGCATTACCGATATTCGAGCCAATCTTGCCGCGTATCAGCAGGGAGACCGGGACACCGCGATCGGATTGCGGCTGCAATACTGGCAGGCGGCTTGGAAACTCTTTTCGGCGCACCCAATCTACGGCGTCGGCCGGGGGAGGATCGCCGCCGGAATCAATGATCTAATCCAGCGGCGCCAGGCCCGGCCTGAGGCCGCGGGTGAATACAAGCACAGCGAGTTCTTCACAACCATTGCCGGCATGGGGCTGATCGGCCTTGCATCGCTGTTGCTGTTCTACTTGGGCATGGGAATTTATTTCTGGCGTAATCGCCTTGCGGGAGACCCCTTCGTTGGCGCGACAGCATATGGAGGAATCGGAGTAATCCTTGCCACCGCGATCGACGGATTGACCAACGACATCATCGCGCTCGACATGACCTGTGATTTGCTGGCGGTGCTGAGCGCGGCGATGTTGGCGATGATCGAAGTACGCCGCCGAGAGACGATGATGTAAGGCGGGAATGCCCGCGGAAGTACAGCATTTCGGCGACGGATCGAGATGCCATCCAATCCTGGAACCGGATCAACCCGATTTCTTGTTGGAACCAAACAGGCTAGGCGCGAATTTGCGCATCAATTGATTCGATACCGACAGGGTCAGGTGCGAGTCATCGAACGTCGTAATGATTCCCCGTCCTGACCCGATGCGGGTAGCACAACCGTCGGCATTGCATAGTGCCGCGTACGGCGAGAGGTAGGTTACGTGAAGGCGACGTGCAACGCCACGCGCGGCGACGTCCAACGGTGCCACGTCCGACACAAGGCCGAAGCGGGAAGTTCGCGGCAATCGGCCGTGATGTTTGCGCCAATACAGGAAATAGAGCTTGGGCAGCATCTGGTTCCATCGTGGCGTGGGCCCGATGAGAACGATCCGATGTGCACCGATATTCCGCAGATGAAGGATCGTGGCGGAGAGGCGGGATAGGTCTGCCATGGTCCAGCTTGCGCTGAGGACCACCAGGTTCGGACGGAGCGTTGCGATGGCGGCAATGGCTGTAGTGTTGTCGCTGCGGCACAGTGGGCGCGGATCCGAGGTGTCGACAGCGGGAATGCAGCCGGAGGTCGTATATTGGGCAATCCGGAATCGGTAGTCCTTTTGCAACGACCTCAGCCCGGGATAGAACTGCGCAGCGTGCGAATCCCCCCAAAGGACGACCACTGGAAGCGTTCCCGGGTCGGCGCATTGGGTTCCGAAGTGCTGGCCATCGCGCTCCAGAAAGCAGATGTCATCGCGCCATGCAGCAACTGTTTGGCCGTTGTCCTCGACGGCGACGAATTTTTCGGCCATCGCGTCCAGGCGGAAACCGAGCCCCTTGCGGGTGTCCGTCTTGTATCCAACGAACCCGGTGGCCAGCATCGCCGTCATGGCACCGATCACGACCCGCCCGCGCCAGCCGGGGCGGCGCATCGGCGTTTCGACGAGCATGTACGTGAGCCACGCCAGTACGAAACTCGCGGCGATCAACTCCGCCAAAGTCGACCCATGCGGCCACGAGCCATCGATGGCGTCGGCGAAAACTAGCAACGGCCAATGCCAAAGGTATAGCGAGAAGCTGATCAGCCCGATACCGACGAGCGCGCGGTGAGCGAGAACATGCCGGTTGAACCATGCTTGTGGTCCGGCGGACACCAGCAAGGTTGCGCCAGTCACCGGAAAAACTGCTTGCCACCCAGGGAAGGTCTCGTGCCGCAGCAGGGTCAATGAACCCAGGATCAGCACTGCGCCGAGGGCCGCCAATCGGTCTCTCGCCTCTATGGATGCCGCCGACTCATGGTGGCGGAGAGCGAGCCAGGCCCCCGCCATCAATTCCCAGAACCGGGTGAACGGGGAATAAAAGTCGGCTGCCGGGGAGTGGCGGAGCATCCAAAGATTGGCGGCGAATGACGCCAGGCCGATACCGAGGGTCACGTGTGATGCACGCCATCGCACGCGCCGTGTCCACCATAACGCGAATGGCCAGAAGAGATAGAACTGCTCCTCCACGCCCAGGGACCAGAGGTGCAACAATGGTTTGGTTCTGGCCGCGCCATCGAAATAGCCGACATCGTGCCAGAGCACGAGATTTGCGACGAAACCCGCCGCCGCAGCAATTTCCTTCCCCAGTTCCTGATATTCCACATCGATCAGGTTCCACCAGCCTACTGCGTAGCAGGCGAGGAGCACCAGCAATAGTGCCGGGAAGATGCGGGCAACGCGTCGAGAGTAGAAGTCGCGAAACCGGAATCGGTCGGCTGCCAGGGTGCTCGCGATGATCAACGTGATCAGATATCCCGAGATCACGAAGAAGATGTCGACCCCGCAAAATCCTCCTCGTAGCAGCGCCGGGTTTGCATGGTAGGTCAGAACGGACAGGATGGCGACGGCTCGCAACCCATCGATATCGGGGCGATACCTCGGATGCCAGCCGTCGTTTCTCGTTGGTTGAATCATGGCGTTTTGCCGGCGCAATCCGCTTCGGCGGATCGTGGTCGGGGAACAGCGTTCAATCGAGTGAACAAGGCTCGGCAGTTCCATTGCTCGCTTCCGCCGATGCCGATGGGAGATGACCCCGGTCTTGCATGTCGGGTGCGAGAATCCGGACCAAAGCCGCGACGTGGGTGTCGACGTCGGGTGCATAGCGCAGGCTGTCGAGCGGACGGGCGATGCGCCCACCCCCGCCGCGGACCCGATCCACAGCGACGTGGACCGCGCGCGCGAAATCGTCCGCCTTCTTTCGGTTGAACACGATCATCGCATCGTCCGCCACCGCCTCCGCCGATCCGACGTTGTCGGCGATGACCAGCGGCGTGCCGCAGAGAACCGATTCGACGCCGACCAGGCCGAAGGGTTCGTATATCGAGGCGACGATGGTGAAATCCACGGCGGCAAAAAACCGTTCGATGTTTTTTTGATAGCCGACGTAGCGGATCGTCTCGCACTCCCGCGGAATTGGCCGGCCGGCGACGGCGAGGCAGACCGGCAGCCGGGTCTCGGCGAAGAACGGTTCGAGCAGACCGTAGCCTTTGCGTTTGTGGCCGGTCGAGGAAAACCCGAAGACCACGCGGTCCTCCGGTAGGCCGAGTTGCCGGCGCGCCGCAAGCCGCTCCGCCGGGTCGATCGGGTGGAACCGCGCCGTGTCGACGGGCGGGTACAGGACGCGGATCTTTGTCTCGGGAATGCCGTAGAAGTGCCGCAGTTCCCCGGCCATCAAATGCGAGTGGGCGACGATTGTGTGCGCGTTCGCGTAGGTTTTCTGCTCCAGCGCGACCTGCCAGAGGTCGCGCTGACGGGCGCGTTGTTCCATGCTCTCCAGAAAGCCCGGATGGGTTCCGCCACACAGCGCGACGTCGGCATAGGGCGAGTGGTTGATCGCGAAAAGGCAGCGCGGGCGGTGGCCGCGCAGGCGGCGCCCCAGCATCCAGTTGAATGCGAGATTGCGCAGCGGGCGCGGCGCCCAGCGCACGTTGATCGGCCGGGCGTCGACCCAGCCGGATTCCACCAGTTCGCGATCGATCTCGTGCGCGAACAGCGTTGGCCGGATTCCCAGCCGGTGCAGGCCGGCGATCACGTCGCGGGTGTAGCGTTCGGCGCCGCCGGAATCCTTGAGTGCCTGGGCCGTGATAGCGATTTCGGGCATGACCATCCGCGAATTCTACGGGACGGATATTTCGGTACCATCCCGGCATCGTACGGCATCGGCGAAACGGTTTTCCGGCTTCCGGATATGGGGCAATCGAATAACGGCGGGGCGGCGAGTCGCCCCTTGGTGTCCATTCTGCTGGTGGCCTACAACCAGGAGCGATTCGTCGCCGATGCCGTGCGCGGCGCGCTGGCGCAAACCTGGGAACCGACCGAGATCCTGATCTCGGACGATGCATCGACGGACGGGACCTATGCCGCAATCGAATCCGCGGTGCGCGGCTACGGGGGCCCGCATCACATCACCGTCCGCCGCAACGAAATCAACGAGGGGATCAGCGCGCATCTGTCGCGGCTTGCGGCGATGGCGCGCGGGGAACTGCTGTTCGTCGCGGCCGGCGACGACATTTCCGTTCCCGAACGCTGTGAGCGGGTCGTTCGATTCTGGCTTGCGCACGGGAAGCAAAACGATCTGATCGCCACCGACCTCATCGACATGGATGACGCCGGTGTCCTGCATGGGCGGATCGCGCCCGATGACCTGGGCGCCTGTCGTAGCCTGCCCGAGTGGACCGCGAAGCGCCCATATGTCGTCGGGGCGGCCCATGCGTGGTCGCGCCGATTGTTCGACCGCTTCGGGTCCATGATGGCGGGCGCCGCGGCGGAAGACCAGATCATGACCTTTCGGGCGATCGTCTCCGGAGGGGCGCTCAGCCTGCGCGAGCCGCTGGTGCGGTATCGCCGGGGGGGACTGTCGGGCAAACGGACGCCGGCGTCGGTGGGCGAAATGCTGGCCCGGTTCCAGCGCGGAAACCGGTTTGCGCTGGCGGAAATGGCGCAGTTGCAGCGCGATGCCGAGATCGCGGGACTCGGCGGGGCGATGCGGGTGGCGCTGGCGGCACAACAGGCGCGGGAGCGGTTCATTCGCGCGATGTTCGATGCGCCGGGTATGGGCGCGCGCTTGGCGCTTGCTGTGGGCCGGCACAAGGTAAAGCCGGCGCTGCGTTTGCGGATGCTGTTGATTGCCGGATGTCCGCAGGTGTATGCGCCGGTGTTGCAGCTCAAACGGATGCTGCGAAAGCGGTAGTCGGATTCCCTCTGATCGGTAGGGGCGCACCTCACGGCGCTTTTTCCAGCGACAGGAGCGGTTGCTTCCTGCGGAGCGCAATCCGGCGTCCGATTCGGATCCCTGGCTTTTCGATCGATACATGGGCGATCAGCGCGGAACCGATGAGCACTACCGCGGCCAGAAGCACGATCCCCCAATACTCCGCGACCGAGCCAAGCGCAAGCGCGCGGATTCCGTGGGGGCGGAGAAAAGCGTAGAGAACCAGTCCTTGCAGCAGGTAAATCCCGTAGCTGACTTCGCCGAGCCGTTTGGACGCGCGCCAGTTCAGAAGGCCAAAAACCGTGCATCCGGCGCTGCACAAGAAAAAGACCGCGGCCAACAGCAAAATCGGGATGGGGGAATATGCGCTTGGCATTCTGACCAGGATTCCGAGCAGCACCAGAATGATGATCGAAGCAATCTGGTTCGCATGCCGTCGCGAATCGATCGCCATGCCTGCTGCGCGGAGGGAGGCGCAGAGCATTCCCGTGAAAAACGCCGCATAGCCGGCGGAGGTGGCGGTGGGGTGATGAAACAGCATCAGAACCGCGACGGCGAATCCCGCCGCGCCATATGAGAGGTGAATGTTTCGGCGGGCGAAGAAAATTGTCGAAACCGGCAGGACGAGAAGGTAAAAAAGCCATTCGTAGTGCAGCGTCCACGTGACGCCGGCGATGATCAGCCAGGCGTTCTGGTAGCCGTTTATCGAGCCGGGGCCGTAGTATCCGAGCAGGGATAGACGAAGCCACTCATGCGCAAGCGCCGATGGCGGCTCTTTCATTTGAAATCCGGTGGTGCGCAAGACGATGGCCAGCATCGCGACCGTCACGAGGTAGTACATCGGTCCGATGCGGAATATGCGGCCGATGTACAGGCTGCGCCAATCGAGTTTTCCTTCCGCTTCGACCGCCTTTCCCCAAAACAGGTATCCGGTGATCATGAAGAACAGGACGACGGATGCCTGCCCGAGTTCCGTATAAAAGGCGGAGGGCGGTGTGGTCCATACGCCATCGATCAGAAATCGGTGATAAATGACGGCGTGGTGAAAAAATACGCCGAGGGCAAGAAATCCCCGAAGCCCGTCGATCGTCGAGGTTCGGTTGGTCTGGGTATGCCAGGATGCATCGGCCGCACGGAAAACCGGACTTCCGGCAACGGCAAGCAGGAGCATGGATACGGCAAGGTAACCGATGGGGGTGTATACGCTCATGGTGGCTTTGCCGAAAAAACCTTCAAGACGATCGCGGATCCGCGCCGCCTTCATGGCGCAATTGCAAGAGGCGGTTGGCCAGCGCGCCAGCCTGCTCGAGGCGCAGCCGAAACTGCATCATCGGGGGAAGGAAGTCCGAGTCTGCATCGCCCGGAGCTTCGCATACTTCAAGAAACTGCCGCCGCAGCCGATCAGGATGTGGATCAGGCCCGGGACCCCGTCGAGAAAGCCCAGTCGCAGCACGTAGAACTTCACGAACCGTAGCGCCGGCGATAGCAGCAACTGCGCCGCGCCGGC
Organism: Pseudomonadota bacterium; assembly: GCA_021842465.1. Lineage (GTDB taxonomy): Bacteria > Pseudomonadota > Gammaproteobacteria > Burkholderiales > Burkholderiaceae_F > GJ-E10. The sequence continues at coordinate 10,761 of JAKBZN010000007.1, read as the reverse complement.
CCGCTTGCCGCGCGCATGCGCGGCTTCTGCGGCCAGGGTCGTGTAGCGATTCTGCTTTTCCAGGTAGTGCTCCAGGGTCTCCGCCGAGTCGTGGATCAGATCGCCATGCAGACGTCCGACCGCACCGTCGGTCAGCACCTTTTCGTGGACCGCGTCGTCCGACCATCGCGCATGGCGGCGGTCGAACAGCCGCAGGCTCCAGTCGGGATAGCCTTCGCCGTGGCGCAGGTAGCGCCCCAGAAATCGGTTGCAGCGGGGGAACATGTAGGCGGCGCATGCCGGCGCCGCGAGGGTTGCGAGGATGGCGTCCCGCAGGCGCTCGCTCACCCGCTCGTCGGCGTCGACGCAGAGTACCCAGTCGTGGCTTGCCTGCCCCACCGCAAACTGCTTCTGCGGCCCGAATCCGCGCCAGTGGGTGGCGATCACGCGGGCGCCGCGGCGCTGCGCGATCGCGACGGTGTCGTCGGTGCTGCCGCTATCGACGACCAGGATCTCGTCGCAGAACGAGACCGCGCCGAGGCAGGCTTCCAGTTGGGATGCGGCGTTGCGGGAGATGAGGACGGCGGATATCGGGTGCATGGGGCGGTCACAGATCACCGGGATCGCCTTTTCCGGCGCAAATCGGTGATGAATTCCTGCGGTTTTCCGATCTCGATCTTGCCGAACGCCGGGTGCAATGGGTTGAGCAGGTAATTGGTTTCGGACGGAATGACCGCGCTGGGCACGGCCAAGACTGGGCTTGACTGGCGCTTTGCCCAACCCGTTCCGATTGCCTGCAGCGATTCCCGTGCGGCAAGGCCGCGCCAGTCGCCCGGAAGTTGTTCGGGCGCGAGGCGTTCGATCCTCAGGTTCCTCGGCAGCATGGCCGGAATCATGACGTAGCGGGCGCGTAGCGGCTCGTCCTGCACGAGTAGTTCGAGCATCGCCAGCGACTGGCTGCCGGCGGTATAAACGATCGGTACCCCTTTGCGGTTCCACCGACCTCCATAAAGGCGGGCGCCATCGCCCGAGAACGCGGATTCCGCATATCGGGCCGAAAGCAGCCGCCACACCGTGGGCATTACGCAAACACGCCGTGTTCGATGCGGCCGAGGGTATCCATCACGTTTTCTGCGCCGATGTCGGTGTCCAGCAAGGAAAACGGAGTTGCGCCGGACAGGGAGGCATTGGGAGATTTCAGCCAGTCGAGGGAAATCTCCAGGTCTTCGAAAACTTCCTCGGCACGTCGGATCACGCGGGCGAGGCGCACAATTTTGGCGGTCTCCTCGCTGCTCAGCGTTCCTTCCTTCTTGCGCCTGGCCAGCGTACGTTCCGGTATGCCCAATGCCGTCGCCAATTCGGAATGGGTTACATGGATGGTTTTGGCCAGCGAATCGATGGCCAAGGACGGAATCCCCTGGCGAATGATCGACACCCAATCCAACGGAGTGCGCGGCTTGGCTTGCAAGACCTGTCTGCCGCCAAGCAGGGATTCAACCGAGACACCCAAGCGTGTTGCCGATGCAAGGCTCATTTTGTCTTTCGTTTGCCAATTGGCGCATATTTTACGAAAAAGTGGCGCGTGCGCAAAGGGCAGTCTATCGTGGCGGTTCGGAAAGCACGAGGTGCCGGCTGGGGTTGTCGTCCCACGCGCGGAGATCTTCGAGCGGGAATCCCTTGGCGCCGTGGAACATCCGTTTCATCCGGCTTTGCATGCTGGGCACGGGTACGGCGGGCAGTTCGCCGGAGGGGACGGTGGCGGACCGCCGAAGATAGTCCCGCCGGAATTCCCGCCACGTGATGCCCCATTTCATCAGGAACTCCCGGTGTCCGCGATTGCGGCGCACGCGGCCCGTGCTGCGGCAGGCGAAGTGATAGACGAGGCTGCCGCCGATGATGTGAAAATCGCGGCACCCGGCGATCCAGAGTTTCATCAGGAAGTCGTCGTCGCTGCTCATTCCGGGGCCGAACTCGATGCTGTAGCCGCCAACCAGGTGCCAGAGTTCCCGCCGTACCAGCGTCGGCTGGCTGGCGGCGCCGCTGCGGTCGGCTTCGCGCAGGGATGCGGCGTAGGTCAGCAATCCCGCTTCGTCGAAGGATTCCGGTCCGCGACCGAAATCGCGGCACAGGACGTTGCCGTTCGTTCCCTGGTTCGGTTCGATGAGCAGCGACGAAAGAAAGCACAGCGGCGTCGCGAGCCGTGATGTGGCGGCCAGCAGGGCGGTGTCCCAGCCGGGCGTGCAGACCATGTCGTCGTTGAGGTAGAGCAGCCAGTCGCGGGTGGCCAGACGGCTCAATTGATTGAGTGCGAAACAGATGCCGATGTTGCCGGTGCTGTGGGTATGGCGCAGCCCCTGGTTGCGCACCCATTCGAGCGTTCCGTCCGAGCCGTCGTTGACGTGGATGAGGATTTCGTGGTCGAAGGCCGAGTGCCGGCGGATGCTTTCGACGCAGAGTTTCAGGAACGACAGGTTGTTCCAGGTGGGGATGAGGATGGTGAACATGGGGGAGGGTCGAATCCGCCGCCGGCCGGTTGCCGGCGTGGCGAGATCAGTGCAGTCGCAGCAGCGTATAGAGGATTCCGGTCATGACGGTCATCATGCCGCCGGTGCGAATGGTCAGTTTCATTTCCATGGCTTTCATGTCCGCCCGGATCGCGCAGGTTTCTTGCTGAAGCCCCGGGAGTTTACCCTGCAGTTTCTCGCGAAGCACCCGGATTCCACCCCGGAATCGGAGGCGATGATCCGGACGAAACATCCTCGTTGTCTGCGCAGCCCCGCCTACCGGCGGCAGAATGCAACGGTCTGCCGCGGCACCACCTGGGTGGCGAAATCCGCTTCAGGAGGGATCGGCGCCCAGAAAAAATCCCTCTGAAACAACGGGATCCGGTCGAACTTCCGGGACCGGAAAATTCCCCGGTTGCGCTTGAACTCGCTATACCGATCGCCGATGAACTCCTTGTGGATGTCCGTAAAGGGGAGGATATGCTCGGCGATGCGCTCGTTGATTTGATTTCCGGGGTCGCTCCGGAAGGCATCGAATTGTTGGAACTGGTCGGCGCAGATGACCTGGATGGCGGTCTCGGGCATGCCGTAGGTCGGAATCCACAGGACATGCCAGCCTGTACGCAGGCCATTCAGAAATTCCGCCAAACGGGGACGCAGGACATAGGCATCGGATTCGATATGGACGATTTTTTCCGCTCCCATGGCACGCGCAAGATCGAGGGAATGGAAAAAGCTCCGCCACCACCCCGGATAGGCTGCGCCGCTCTGTCGGCCGAGATGCTGCGCGAAGTGCAGCAGCACATCCCGCCGCGGCGAACGTCCTGCCGACGGCGCGTCCGCGACGACATCGATTTCCGCCGGTGGCGGCAAATAGGGAGATCCATCGTCGATCACCACGCGCTTCGCATGGTCGATCGGACCGTCGGCGTAGAAGTCGAGCCAGCGCCGATAGCGGGCATGCCAATGCTGCGCGTCGCGCACATAGCCGGTACAAAACAAGAGGCTGGTCATCGCAGGAGTTGTTCCGCGAGCGTGCTGGCCTGCTCCACGCTCACCTCGTCGAGACACCGCCGGATTGCCCCGGGATCCGGCACCGGATGAATGCAGTGCCACCGGCAGTCGAAACAACTGCGGTCGGGATGGCTGGCGACGGCGAAATGGGGGGCGGGAGGATAGGCGGAGTAGCTCGTGAAATCGGCACCGGAGACCATCGCGAGCGTCGGAGTCCCGGTGAGCCGCCCGATGTGCATCGGCGCGCTCTCGCTGGTGAGAAGCAGTCGGGCGCTGCGGATCAGGTCGAACAGCCCGGCGAGGGTGTGGCGGCCAGTCAGGCTCTGCGCGTCGAAGCCGGCGAGCATCGATGCGATCCGGTTGCAGAGTTCCGCGTCCGCGGTGCCGCCGACGACGACCGGCCGCAGGCCGTGATCGCGCGCCAGCGATGCCGCCAGTTCGGCAAACCGTTCCGCCGGCCAGATGCGGGTGGATGCGCTTGCGGCAGGGGCGATCACCAGCGTGCGACTTTCCCGGCCGTCCCAGGCGTATGCCTGCAGACCGGATGGCTGCACGACCGGTGTGCGGCCCGCCGCGGGCGCCGCGCGTTCCAGGGCGTGCCGGATCAAGCGGTCGAAGCGCACCGACATGTGGATTTTCCCCGTTTTGTCCGGGAGCAGGTCGGTGTAGGCGCGGCGCTCGATTCGCGCGTGGCAGCGCTCCAGCGCGCTGGCCGCGTATCCCAGGCGGATCGGCGCGGCGCTGGCCAAGGCGAACGCATCGCCGATGCTGGTGCGCGAGATGTCCGCGTCGATCCAGACGTCGAACGCTTCGCGCCGCAGGTCGGACAGCAGGCGATGCCGGACCCACGCGCGCTTGCGCACGGCGTGGCGGTCGAATACGACGATGCGGTCGGCGAGGCCGATCATCCCGGCGATCTCGGCGGTACGTGCTTCCGTATAGACGACGATCTCGGTGTCCTGCGCGGGAAAGCCGTTGCGCAATGCTTCGAGGGCGGGGGAAAAAAGGATCCAGTCGCCGATCCCGCCCCGCTTGACCAGGCCGATCTTGCGGCCGCGGCGATCCGGATGGCGCGGCGGCCTCGGCAGTGTGGCGTCGATCGCCAGGATGCGCAGCGTCCGTCGCAGGCACTCGAGGTGATATAGCGGCGAGTTTTTGAGGCGCTTTCGGAGTTGCATCATTGCCGTGGCGCGGCGGGGCGATTCTGCAGTGCCCGATCTTCGCATACTTCAAGAAACTGCCGCCGCAGCCGATCAGGATGTGGATCAGGCCCGGGACCCCGTCGAGAAGGCCCGGTCGCAGCACGTGGAACTTCACGAACCGTAGCGCCGGCGATCGCAGCAACTGCGCCGCGCCGGCCCGCTTGCCGCGCGCATGCGCGGCTTCTGCGGCCAGGGTCGTGTAGCGATATCCGAGCGTTACCGGGAATGCGAGCTTCCGGCCGTGCCCACGGCCCGGCCGCGCCGACGGAACAACCGATTGGGAAAAAGGAACGCTGCCACGTATGCCGCGATGACGCCCAGGAACAGCAGGAAGCTGACCCGGTCCGGAATGCCGGACCGCCAGAGCACGATCCCGATCAGGCCCAGCAGCGCATTGCCGCCGAGCAGGATCGCCAGCGTCTCCCGTTCGGTGAATCCGCGCCGCAGCAGCAGGTGATGGATGTGTCCGCGGTCGGGAACGGTCGGGTCGCGTCGGCGCAGCGTGCGGCGGATGGTGACGGTGAACGTGTCCAGCAGGACGACGCCGAGGATCCACGGCATGACGATGGGCGGAACGTGGGCGGCCGGCCGCTGCGTCAGCGCCACGGAGAACCAGGCGACGAAGAAGCCGAGAACCAGGCTGCCCGTGTCGCCGAGGAACGTTCGGCGCTGGGCGCTGCGCCACGGATGCGGCAGGTTGAACACCAGGAATCCGGCAATGGCGCCCAGCAGCACCGCGAGCAGCTTGACGGCGTCGAGATCCCGGAGGGATGCGGCGAGGAACGCAAAGAAGGCGAGGTTGGAAAACGCCACCCCGCCGGCCAGTCCGTCGAGGCCGTCGAGCATGTTGAGGCCGTTGATCACCGCCACGGTGGCGAACAGGGTGAGCGGGATGCCCCAGTTGCGCAGTTCGATCGGCCCGTGCCCGAACAGGTTGCCGAGGTTCTCCAGGAACACGTTGGCCCACGAGGTCATCAGCAGCGCGGCGAGCGCCTGGACGCCGAGTTTCGTCCGCGCGGACACCTCTCCCATGTCGTCGAGCAGTCCGACCGCCGCGAGGGCCGCGACGGCGACGAGCGCAATTGCGTAATGGGACAAGACCGAGGCGGAGAACAGCAGCACCACCGAGAATCCCAGGGTGAGGGACAGTCCGCCGATCCGCGGCACGGCCCCGCCATGCCGCTTGCGCCCGCCGGTGTGGTCGACCAATCCGAAGCGGAGCGCGGGCCGGCGCAGCCAGACGATCAGCGCCGCGGTGAGCAGACAGGAAAGAAGCGCCTCGATGAAGAAGGTCATTGCCGGAGGACGTCGTTGAACCCGTACGAAAGCACGCTAGTGTAGGCAATTCGCGGCGCCAAGGATTGCACGGAGATTAACGCAATGAAACAATTGTCATTGCGAGGGCGAAGCCCGAAGCAATCCAGTCGTTTCGTGGATCGCCACGGCCCTACGGGCCTCGCGATGACGGCTGGTGTCCCTCCTTCGAAGCGGGTACGTCGTCATGACCGTTACTCTCCGTCAAAAGTATGGTGCGGCCGCGGTTCCGCCGCACGGGGCGACTCATGCCGGCTCGGAAGCCCGTGCCGCGGAGAACTGGATCCGGTGCAGATTGGCGTAGAGCCCGCCATGGGCCAGCAGTTCCCCATGCGTGCCGATCTCGGCAATCCGGCCGTGTTCCATCGCGACGATGCGGTCGGCATGCTCGATCGTCGACAGCCGGTGCGCGACGACGAAGGTGGTGCGGCCGCGCATCAGGCGTTCGAGCGACATCTGGATCATCCGCTCGGACTCCGAGTCCAGCGCCGAGGTCGCTTCGTCGAGGAGCAGGATGGGCGCATCCTTGAGCAGGGCGCGCGCGATCGACAGGCGCTGGCGCTGCCCGCCCGAGAGCTTGACGGCGTTTTCGCCGATTCGGGTGTCGAAGCCGTTGGGCAGCGATTCGATCAACGGCAGCAGGTAGGCGGCCTCCGCGGCGGCGCGGATTCGGTCCAGGCCGACCTCGCCCTCGGGAATTCCCGCGCCATAGGCGATGTTGGCGCGGATCGTATCGTCGAAGAGCACCACGTCCTGGGAAACCAGGGCGATCTGGCGGCGCAGGCTGGCAAGCGTCAGGTCCGCGATCGGGATATCGTCGAGCAGGATCTCCCCCGCCGTCGGGCGCAGGAAGCGCGGCAGCAGGTTGAGGAGGGTCGTCTTGCCGGCGCCGGAGTGCCCGACCAGGGCGATCGTCTCGCCGGCGCGGACGGTCAGGTTCACGTGATGCAGCGCCGCCGCGGCGGCCCCCGGGTATTCGAAGGAGACGTCGCGGAAGGTGATCGCGCCGGCGGCACGCGCCAGCTCGCGCGTGCCGGTTTCGGCTTCCTGGGACGAATCGATCATCCCGAACACGCTCTCCGCCGCCGCCGCCATGCGTGCGGTGGCGCTGTTGATCGACGACAAGCGCCGTAGCGGTTGCAGCACCATCAGTGCGGCCGTCAGAAACTCGATGAACTGGCTGCCGGTGAGTTGCCCGTGGCGGGCCTGCCACATCGCGATGGTGATCACGACGGCAATACCGGTCGCGGCGACGATCTGGGTCGCCGGGGTCGAGGCGCCGACGGCGATCTGCATCTTGATCGCGAAGCGGCGGAGGCGCTGGTTGATGGCATCGAACCGGCGGGTCTCATACGCCTGGCCGCCGTAGACCTTGACGATGCGCCCCGCGTCGTGCGCCTCTTGCACTGCGCGCGTCATTTCGCCCAGCATGGCCTGGCTTTCCCGGTTGAGCCGGTGCAGCCGCTTGCCGATCGAGCGCAGCACCGTGGCAATCGTCGGGCCGACGACGACGGTCAGCAGCGTGAGCCGCCAGTTGTCGAAAAGCAGCAGTCCGAGCAGCGCGATGGTGGTGAACGATTCGCGCACGGCGGTGAGCAACACCTCGGCGGTGAGCGAGAGGGCGTTGCTCGCTTCGTTGAGGAACTTGGAGATGACGATCCCGGAGGGGGTGTTCTCGATGGTGGCCTGCGGCCAGTGGAGCAGGCGCTGGAACATTTCCCCGCGCAGGCTGATCAGCACGTTCTGCGACGCCACGTTCACGAGGTAGGAACTGGAGAAGTTCGCCAGACCGCGCACGACGAATACGCCGATGAAGGCGAGCGGCATCCAGTAGCCGAACCGCGGGTCGTTGCGGATGATCCCGTGCCCGAGCAGGACCGCGGTGAGCTTGGCGATCAGCCCCTGGCAGGATGCGTCGATGGCCATCGTGACGGTGGCCAGTCCCAGGATGGGGCGGTGCGCCCACACCAGGGCGATCATGCGGCGCAGGTTGGGGTCGGCAAGACGGCGGAAGGGGCCGGAGCCCGGTACGGCGGTTGCGGGGGACATCAGGGAATGGACGTTCCGTTCAGTGCGTTGAACCGCCCTTCCGGGGCGTCGGTCCGCGGTCCCGGCGTGTTCCGGTCGAATGGCGGGGCGGACATGGCGGTATTCTGGCAGATTGCACGGATCGCCGGCATGCGGGGGCTCGGGACACGAGGGAAACCCGTGCCGCGGTTGTCGGCGTTCACCACCGGAATCGGGAGGAATGACACATTGGGTTCCCTACTCGTTCGCTTGCCGAACCATCTCGGCGACGCCTGCATGACGCTGCCCGCGCTGGATCTTCTGGCGGAGCGCGGTGCATCCTTGACGCTTTTCGGGCGACCCTGGGCCGCCGAACTGTTTGCTGGATACGCCTGGCCGGTGTTGCCCTGGGCGCCCGAGCGAGGGGCGCGGATCGCGGCATTGCGGGCCTGGCGTCGGGCTGAGCCGGGGCGCGGCGAGGCGCTGCTGTTCCCGAATTCGTTCTCTTCGGCCTGGGAGGTCCGCCGGGCCGGCATGCGTGCGACGGGGTACCGCACCGATGGTCGAGGCTGGCTGCTTGCTGCGCCGGTCGCGGTTCCCGCGCAATGGCATGGGGACATGCACACCAGCGCGTATTACCTGCACCTGGCGCGGACGTGGCTGGGGCGGTCCGGCGACGGGCCGGAGGCGGCCGGTACGCCGGTGCTGCGCATTCCCGATGCGGCATGGGGGGGCGCGCGCGCAGCCCTCGCGCGTGCGGGCGTGCGGGACGGATATGTCGTGCTGTGTCCCACGGTGCGCGGACAGCATCACGGCAAGGTCAAAGCGTGGGAGGGGTTCGGACGGCTGGCGCGCGCGTTGCGGGCGGCCGGGGAATCCCCCGTGGTGTGTCCTGGGCCGGGCGAAGAGGCCGGTGCCCGCGCCGCCTGCCCGGACGCGGTGTTCCTCGAACCGCTGGATCTGGGCGCGTTCGCCGCGCTGCTGGCGGGGAGCCGCCTCGTCGTGGCCAACGACAGCGGGCCAGGGCATCTGGCCGGGGCGGTTGGCGCCCGGCTGATCGGGGTCTTCGGCGTCACCGATCCGGCCAAGACCCGGCCGATCGGCGCGCAGGTGCGATTGGTGGGCGGCTCGGCGGGGTGGCCGGAGTACGAGGAGGTCGATGCCGCGGTGGCCCTGGCGTTGGATCTGCGGGCCTCGCGATGACCGTCAGATCAGTACCACGTCGTACTGCTCCTGGTGGTACATGGACTCGACCTGCATCGAGATCGGCTTGCCGATGAAATCCGACAGCATCGCCAGTGACTGCGACTCTTCTTCGAGGAACAGGTCGATCACCTTTTGCGCGGCAAGGATGCGGAACTCCTTGGCGTCGCCGAACTGGCGCGCTTCGCGCAGGATTTCCCGCAGGATGTCGTAGCAGACCGTGCGCGCGGTCTTCAACTCGCCGCGTCCGCCGCAGACCGGGCAGGGTTCGCAGAGCACGTGGGCGAGCGATTCGCGCGTGCGCTTGCGCGTCATCTCGACCAACCCCAGTTCCGTGAACTCGCTCACCGTCATGCGCGTGCGGTCGCGGCCCAGGGCGCGCCGGAACTCGGAGAGCACGGCGTCGCGGTGCTCGCTCGAGGACATGTCGATGAAATCCACGACGATGATGCCGCCGAGGTTGCGCAGCCGCAGCTGGCGGGCGATCGCATGCGCCGCTTCGAGATTGGTCTTGAAAATCGTATCGTCGAAGTTGCGGGTGCCGACGAATCCGCCGGTGTTGACGTCGATCGTCGTCATCGCCTCGGTCTGGTCGATCACCAGATAGCCCCCGCTCTTGAGGTCGACGCGCCGCGCCAGCGCTTTTTCGATTTCCTCGTCGATCGAATGCAGGTCGAAGAGCGGCCGCTCCCCGGTGTAATGGAAGAGCCGGCACGCGACGCCCGGCACGAACTGCTCGGCGAAGGCCCGCAGCGCAACGAAATTTTCGCGGGAGTCGATCTGCACGCTCGTCGTCTGCTCCCAGACGAGGTCGCGCAACACGCGCTGGGCCAGCGAAAGCTCGCGGTACAGCAGCGCCGGCGGCGCGATCGTTCCGCTGTCGGCGTGGATCTGCGCCCAGCGCTTGCGCAGGTATTCGATGTCGGTGCGCAGGTCGTCTTCGCTGGCGTCCTCCGCGCTGGTGCGGATGATGAACCCGCCGGTTTCCTCGATCGGGATGAGGCGGGCCAGCCGCTCGCGCAATTGCGCGCGCTCGGCCTCGTCCTCGATGCGCTGCGATACACCGATGTGCGGGTCCTGCGGAAGATAGACGAGATTGCGCCCCGCCAGACTGATCTGGGTGGAGAGCCGCGCGCCCTTGGTCCCGATCGGATCCTTGATCACCTGGACCAGCAGTCGGTCGCCTTCGTGGACGATCCGCTCGATCGGCGGCCGCTCGTTCGTGTACTGACGCGTCTCCCAGATGTCGGCGATGTGCAGGAACGCCGCGCGTTCCAGGCCGATGTCGACGAACGCCGACTGCATGCCGGGCAGCACCCGGGCGACTTTCCCGACGTAGACGTTGCCGACGATGCCGCAGTTGGCGGTCCGCTCGATGTGCAGTTCCTGCACCGCGCCGGCCAGCAGCACCGCAACACGGGTTTCTTGCGGCGTGATGTTGACGAGGATGTCTTCGGTGGACATGCCCGCAAGGTATCACACGTAGGGAAAATACAACATTTCTTGGCGAATCGTAATTTTCCCGAAATATCCGCTTC
>JAKBZN010000006.1 GCA_021842465.1 Pseudomonadota bacterium | reverse complement strand
CGCTGTCCTGGCTGGAGTCCGATAGCTTCGAGCTGCGCGGCGAAATTCGCGGGGACCACGCCACCAACCCGGTCTTCACGGTTGCGTCCGGAGGGTTCAGCAAGACCCTGACGACGTACGCCGTCGAAGGTCTCTATAAGTTTTGATCCTGGACCGCCCCTTCCGTCATGCGGAAGGGGCAACTGGCGCGAATGTGACTTTTTCGCAACGACGCGCGCTTTTCATTCGCAACCCCTCCCATTTCTACGGGAAGCCCGTATATATTTCCTCCGCCGGAAACATCACATAACTATTTCTCCGGCGTGACGTCGCACAGGGCGACTTCCACTGCAGTGCGTGTTGGTGCCGCAATGGGCGGCCGCAGTGGACGTCCAGGGTGCATACCATCGACGTAAAGAGGTGGAGGGGACATGCTTGATCGCACGCTGCGGGCCGCGAGTGTGGCGCTTGCGCTGCTTACGCCGGGCTTGGTGTTTGCGGAGGACCAGACGAGCACAACCACTACGGATGTGCCGGCAACGATAGACAAAATCCTGAGTGCGTCGGGGATCGCCGTCAGTGGTTACCTGGACGGTTCGTACAAATATATCGATCGCACGAACCCTTCCGCCGTTCGGGTATTCACGACGCAGCAGAATTCCTTCACGCTGAACCAGGCGGCGCTGCAGATCGCGAAGCAGCCGAAAGAGGGATTCGGCGGCTTGATCAACGTGATGGCGGGATCCGACGCATCGATCTTCTCGTCCTACCCCTACAACACCGGCCCGAGCAACAATCAATTCGACGTGACGCAGGCTTACGGGCAGTACGCCTCGGGCCCGTTCACGGTGATCGCCGGGAAATTCACCACCCTGCAAAGCTACGAGGTGATCTGGGCGCCGGCCAACAACAATACGTCGCGCTCGATCCTGTTCGGTGCGGTGCCGTTCACCCACACCGGCGTTCGTCTTACCTACGTCGAGAACGACAAACTTACCTGGATCGGCGGCGTCAACAACGGCTGGGACCAGGTCTCGGCGACGACCTCGTCGAAAACGATTGAGTTGGGGACGGTGATCACGCCGACGAAGGCGCTGAGCATTACGTTATCCGATCTCAACGGACAGGCGCTGTCGACCGCCAACGCCGTTCCGACGCCTGCCGAGGCCGATGCCAAGGGACCCTACGGCGAGCGCAACAGCTTCGATGCGGTGGTGACCTACACCGTCAGCGATCCCCTGAGTTTCGGCGCCGAATATTTGAACGTCAGCCAGGACAATTACCAAGCCTATACCGGCGCGACACCGGTTCTGGCGCGGTACGACGGTTTTGCGCTGTACGCGACCTACCTCTTCACGCCGCAATGGCGGCTCGCGCTGCGGGGCGAGAACTTCCAGGACCGCAACGGCTTCCATTTCCTGGGGACGGCCGGCTGTGCGTCCGGCGGGGTCTGTGTCGATCCGGCCCAACCCTACGCCGGGCAATCGACGACCTATCGCGAGTTCACCGCCACGCTGTCCTGGCTGAAGACCGAGCACGTCGAACTGCGCGCGGAAGTCCGCGGCGACCATGCCAGCAATGCGGTGTTCCTGGAGTCGTCGGGAACGCGCAACAACACCATGATGTCGTTTGCGCTGGAAGGGCTTTACAAGTTCTGACCGCCGGGGGGCGTGCCCCCCTGCCGCGAGTTCGGTGTCTTGGGTGTCGGGCGCTCAATCCGACTCGGCGACGCTTCCGCCTGGCGGGACGAACGGCTTCCATCGGGCGGTCCATTCGGCCGCCCATTCGGTGATCCACTCCGGGAGCCGTTCCGCCGGCATCGGTCGCGCGATGCCGTACCCCTGGGCAAGCTCGCAGCCGAACCGAAGTAGCGCCCGCCCCTGTTCCGCGGTTTCCACGCCCTCGGCGATGACCGTGCGATCGAAGGCTTTCGCCAATCCGATCACCCCCTCGACGAGCGCGCGATCGCCGGCGTCTTCGAGCATGTCGCGGACGAAGCTCTGATCGATCTTGATCACCTCGACCGGCAGGTGTTTCAGATAGGTCAGCGAGGAATAGCCGGTGCCGAAGTCGTCGATCGAGAACCGCAGGCCGATTTCGACGCAGGCATGCATGATTTCGGACACGTGAGCGATGCTTTCCAGGGCGCCGGCGTTGCCTGCGGAAAGATTTTCGAGCGCGCTGGTCTCCAGGATTTCCAGTTCGAGCAGCGCGGGATCCACGTCCGGATGGTTGGCAAGTTGCGCGGCGAGTCGCGCCAGGAAATCCGGCTGCAGGAGTTGCGGGGCGTCGAGGTTGACGCTTACGGGAACCCGAAGCCCGCGCGCGTGCCAGTCGCCGATCTGGCGCAGGGTGCTGCCCAACACCCACTCTCCCATGCGAATGCCGACCTGGTGCCCTTCGATCAGCGGCAGGAATTCGGAAGGTGGCAGCAGTCCGCGTTCGGGATGGCGCCACCGGACCAAGGCCTCCGCGCCGACTACCGCGCCGGTGCGAAGATTGACCTTCGGCTGGTAGTGCAACACGAATTCCTCGCGTTCGATGCCGGCCTCGATCCGGTCGACCCACTCCCGCTGGGCGCGGATCACGTTGTCCTGCGCCGCGTCGAAAAAGTGATATCGGTTCTTCCCGCCCTGCTTGGCGGAATACATCGCTTGATCGGCGCGCCGCAGCAGATGGTCCGGGTCGGATTCGCCGTCGGTCGGGAAGATCGTCACCCCGATGCTTGCCGAGGACTGCAGCAGTCGACCGCCCACGGTCACTTGACGCGACGCCGCGGCGAGTAGGCGCAGCAGCACCGGTTCGCAGTCCACCGCGCGCTCGAGGTCGGCGAGCACGGCGACGAATTCGTCGCCGCCGATCCGCGAAAGGGTATCGCCTTCGCGCAGGACCATGTTCATGCCGTGCGCCACGGCGATCAGGAATTCGTCGCCGACGGTGTGGCCGTGGCGGTCGTTGACCGCCTTGAACCCGTCCAGGTCGAGCACCGCGACGGCGACGAGATTTCCATGACGCTGGGCGTGCACGATGGCCTGGCGCAGGCGGTCGGTGAGCAGCACGCGGTTGGGCAGGCCGGTAAGCGCATCGTAATGCGCCATGCGCTCGAGTTGTCGTTCGTGCTCCTTGATCAGCGTGATGTCGATCATCATGCCGACGTAGTGCTGCACCTGTCCCGACGCATCGAGAACGGCGCTGATCGTGAGCGCCTCGGCGTAGACCTCGCCGCCCTTGCGGCGGTTCCAGACTTCGCCCGACCAGTACTTGCGCTCGAGGATGCCTTGCCACATCTCGCGATAGAAGTCCGACGTCTGGCGTCCCGATTGCAGCATGCGCGGATTGCGGCCGATCACTTCTTCGGCGGTGTATCCGGTGATCGCGCTGAACGCGCTGTTCACCGCGATGACGTTCGCGGCGGCGTCCGTAATCATGATGCCTTCCCGTGCGTGCGTGAACACGTTGGCCGCGAGCTGCAGTCGGCGTTCGGTGCGTTTGCGTTCGGTGACGTCGCGCGAGGCGTTCCAGATCACCGTGCGTCCGTCGAAGACGACGGCCTTGGCGCTGATCTCGACGTCGAAGGTGGACCCGTCCTTGCGCCGATGCCGGGTTTCGAACACCGCGTCGCGCTGTTGCAGCGCCAGGATCTTGGCCCGGATTTCTTCGGGGGAGAAGCCGGCGTCCCATTGCGCCACGTTCATGCCGAGCATTTCCGCCCGCGTATAGCCGAGCATGCTGCAGAATTTTTCATTGGCCTCGAGGACATTCCCGTCGGCGTCGAACACGTGGACTCCGTCCCCCGCGGTCTGCAGGAGGACGGCGAAGTGCTCGCGCTCGCGTGCGAGTTCCTTCGCGCGGGCGGCGCGCGCTTCGGTCTCCCGCAAGTCGCCGAGCAGCAGGTTGATCGGGTCGCGCAGCCCGGTGACGACGAACGCCTTGTAGATCAGGTAGAACGCACCGATTTTGAACAGGTGTCCGGTTTCGTTGAACGCATCGTTCATCGCGTTCGCGTGGTATCGCGTGAAGCAGAGCTCGGACGCGATGGTGAGCGCGATCGATCCGGCAAGGAACCGCCAGACGCGAGGATCGAAGAACTGCCTTCGGCGGTGCAGCAGGACGAGGCTGGCGCCGAGGATCGCGCAGATCGCATATTCGCTGTCGATCTTGAATGCCGTCAGGCCGTGCCCCGGCACGAAGCAGACCGGAAACCGGCGGAACACCAGGATGGCCAGGACGAATGCCGCGGTGACCATCGTATAACCGGCAAACAGCACGCCGCGCCGGATGCGGATGTCGGTGCCGAGGAAGGCGAATCCGGCGAGCAGGGTCAGGGACTCGACCGCGCGGGCGGCGATCCAGAACTGCGGACTGTAGTAGTTGTACCCCGGAAATACGCCCATGCCGTCGAACGACAGGGTGTGCAGGACGTCGAGCATGCCCACGAACAGGTACCCGATGCCGACGATGCGCAGATACGGGCTGCGAAGGTTCTGCCAGCTGTTGATCGTGATGATGAAGATCGAAACGGCGACGAATACGCTGAACAGCTCCGCAACGCTGTGAAACAGCAGGTAGCTGTAGAACGTCGTTGCGTGCAGGCCGAGCAGCGCCGCCACGAACCATGCCGTTTCAGTCCACGGCGAGGCCGTGACGGGATTGGAGGTGATCGCGTTTCGCGGTCGGTGCAGGGACGATCCGTCCATTCCGGGGAAAAGGGGCGAGGCTGGGTTCCGGGACGATGGCGGGGGCCGGTCGCAATGGTCGGCACCCGTCACGACGATACCGGAATCGGCATCGGGCGAATGCGCAGCGGTCGCGCCCGTTCCCCGGAGATTCCGCGGCTTTTCTCTGGACCTCCCGCAAGACCGGGGCCGCGCCGCTCGGGCATCCGGCTATAGCGGCCGAGTGTCGTCGCGTTTCCCCGGGCGCCGCTGGGGGGCGAGCAGGAACTTGGTTGCGAGCGGCCAGAGGGCCGCCCCGAACAGGCTTGCCGACAGGGAAATCCACCAGTCCCGCGATACGCCTCCGACCCACAGGCGCACCGCCAGCGACGCCAGTTGGGCGACCAGCAGCAGGCCCAGCACGTAGACGCACTGGCTGACCACGGAAAACCAGCGGATCCGCCGGTGGAACGTGATCGCGCCATAGGAGAGCAGCGTGTAGGCCAGCGCATGCTCGCCGAGCAGCGCGCCGTCATGCACGTCCATCAGCAGGCCGAACGCGAAGGCGGCGGCCATGCCGACGCGCCGCGGCTGATGGACGTTCCAGAAGACGAGGGCGAGCGCGAGGAAATCCGGCACCCAGACCGCCCGTCCCCAGGGCACGAGGTCGAGCAGGAATGCGGCGCCGAGCGTGCCCCAGATGAAGGGCGCATGCACCGGCCGCAGCACCTGCTCCCGGCGCGCGGCGCGGCGCAGCGCGGTTGCCGAGGCGCGCTCGCCGCCGGCAAGCGGGGCGGATGCGGATGACGGCAGGGATCGCAGCAGCCGGTGTTTCATCGCGTTTCGTGGTGGGCGGCCTGTCGGTGCCCGTGATGGTGGCTGTGATTGTGCCGGCCCTTGGCGCCGGACCGCGCGGCCTTGGGTTCGGAGCCCGGGAGATCCAGGCCGCTTGGCAACGGCGGCGGCGGTGGGACGGTCAGCACGAGCAGCAGGCGGCCCAGCGTTTTGCCGGCGGCCGGCGTCATCGTGATCCGCGCGAACTCGTTCTTGGCGTCGTGCTCGACCCGGACGACGGTCCCGACCGGAAGTCCGCTCGGATAGAGACCGCCGAGGCCGGAGGTGACGATTTCATCGCCGACGCGCACGTCGGCGTTGGCCGGGAGGAAGCGCAGCTCGAGGCGCGCCGGCTCGGCGGAGCCGAAGGCGACCGCAGGCAGGCCGCTGCGCGCGACCCGGACGGGGGTCGCTTGGTTCTTGTCGGTGGCGAGGGTCACTTCGGAGGCCATGGGGTACGCGCGCGTGACCTGGCCGACGACGCCGGTGTCGTCCAGGACCGGGTCCCCGGTGTGGATCCCGTCGCGGACGCCGGCATCGATGATGACCTTGCGCGAGAATGGGTCCCGCAGCGAATACAGCACGGTGACCAGGCGGGTCGGCACCGGGAGGGTCTTGCCCAGGCCGGCGAACGCGCGCAACTGGGCATTTTCCGCCCGCAGCCGCGCCGTTTCCTGGAGTTGCAGCGCTTCCTGCGTCGCCTGGGCGCGCAACTGGGCGTTTTCCGCCTCCAGGTGGTTGATCGTGGTGAAATAGCTGCCGACCGCTTCGATCCGGTCGCGCGGCCACAGGAGGACCCGCTCCGCCGGGTAGAGCACGGTTTCGATCCCGCCGCGGATCGTCTCCAGTACCTTCACCCGCGCGTCGATGACGATCAGCAGGATGGACAGCAGGGAGAAGAAGGCGAGGCGGGCGCGTGCCGAGATGCCCTGATTGAATAGTGGCGGGGGCCCGTATTCCATGGTCGCTCGCGGTGGCGGGGCCGCGTTCCTGCCGGAAGCGGTACCGGCCTCAGCCGGTCGTGAACGCCGAGCCGAGCTTGTCCATCCGCTCGAGCGCGATTCCGCAGCCGCGTACGACGCAGGTGAGCGGATCTTCCGCCACCAGGACGGGCAGGCCGGTCTCTTCCATCAGCAGACGATCCAGGTCGCGCAGCAACGCGCCGCCCCCGGTCAGCATCATGCCGCGCTCGGCGATGTCCGCGCCGAGTTCCGGAGGCGTCTGCTCGAGGGCGATCTTCACCGCCGAAACGATCTGGTTGAGCGGGTCGGTGAGGGCTTCCAGAATCTCGTTGCTCGAAATCGTGAAACTGCGCGGAATTCCCTCGGAAAGGTTGCGCCCCTTGACTTCCATCTCGCGGACTTCCGAGCCCGGGAACGCCGAGCCGATCGCCTTCTTGATCGATTCCGCGGTGGGTTCGCCGACCAGCATGCCGTAGTTGCGGCGGATGTAGTTGATGATCGCCTCGTCGAACTTGTCGCCGCCGACGCGTACGGAACCCTTGTAGACCATGCCGCCCAGCGAGATCACGCCGACTTCGGTCGTGCCGCCGCCGATGTCGACGACCATCGAGCCGGAGGCTTCGGAGACGGGTAGCCCGGCGCCGAGGGCGGCGGCCATGGGCTCCTCGATCAGGTACACCTGGCTGGCGCCGGCAGCCTCCGCCGATTCCTTGATGGCACGCCGTTCCACCTGGGTCGATCCGCAGGGAACGCAGATGATGATCCGCGGATTGGGGGCGAACAGGCTCGAGGGATGCACCGCCTTGATGAAGTGCTTGAGCATCTGCTCGGTGACGGTGAAGTTCGCAATCACGCCGTCCTTCATCGGGCGGATGGCTTCGATGTTGCCGGGTACGCGGCCCAGCATCTGTTTGGCCTCCAGACCGACCGCGCGCACGACTTCCTTGGCGTTGGGACCACCCTCGCGCGCGATGGCGACGACGGAGGGTTCGTCGAGTACGATCCCCTTGCCGCGGACGTAGATCAGCGTGTTGGCGGTGCCCAGGTCGATCGCAAGATCGCTGGAGAAATAGCTACGGAGAAAACCGAACATCGGGACTCTTACAGGAACAGGAACGAACGATCGGGGGCGGCGGCAGGCCGGAGGGGCGTGGCGCCGAATGCGCGATAATAGACCATGTCCTTGAATTTATCCGACGTCCACCGCATCGCCCATCTCGCGCGCATCGAGATCACCGACGCGCAAGCCCGGGAAGCCGCCGGCCAGCTCAACGACATCTTCGCGATGATCGAGCGGATCGCGCGCGTCGACACGGCCGGGGTGGCGCCCATGTCCCATCCCCTCGACGGCGCTCAGCGCCTGCGTGCCGATGCCGTGACCGAGGTGCCCGATCGCGAACGGACGATGGCCAGCGCGCCGGCCCGGCAGGACGGGCTGTTCCTGGTTCCCCGGGTGATCGAATGACCGAACTGACCCACTCCACGCTCACGCAATTGGGGGATCTGCTCGACCGGAAGGAGGTTTCGTCGGTCGAGCTGGCCCGCTGCTATCTGGACCGGATCGAACGCCACCGTGCGCTGAACGCCTTTCTCGACGTCCGGCCGGAGACCACCCTGGCGCAGGCGCGCGCCGCCGACGAGCGCAGGGCGCGCGGCGAGCGCGGCGCGTTGCTGGGCATCCCGATCGCGCACAAGGACGTGTTCGTGACCCGCGACTGGAACACCACGGCGGCGAGCCGCATGCTGGAGGGGTATCGCAGCCCCTTCGACGCGACCGTCGTCGAGGCGCTGGCACAGGCCGGCATGGTGTCCCTGGGCAAGCTCAACTGCGACGAGTTCGCGATGGGCTCGAGCAACGAGAACAGCGCCTACGGCCCGGTGCGCAATCCGTGGGACCACGCCGCCGTCCCGGGCGGATCTTCCGGCGGATCGTCGGCCGCGGTGGCCGCCCGACTGGCCCCGGTGGCGACGGCGACCGATACGGGGGGGTCGATTCGCGAACCCGCCGCCTTCACGGGCGTCACCGGCACCAAGCCGACCTACGGTCGCCCGTCGCGGTGGGGAATGATCGCCTTCGCGTCCAGCCTGGACACGGCGGGACTGCTCACCCAGACGGCGGAAGACTGCGCGCGGGTGTTCAACGCCATGCTGGGGTTCGATCCCAAGGATTCGACCAGCATCGATCGGCCGCCCGAGGATTTCACCCGCTTTCTGGGCGCCGGGCTCGACGGATTGCGCGTCGGCGTACCGAAGGAATTCTTCGCCGATGGGCTGGAGCCGGAGGTCGAGGCGGCCGTGCGTACGGCGCTCGGAGAACTGGAGCGGCAGGGGGCGAAGCTCGTCGAGGTGAGCCTGCCCAGCGCGGCGCTGGGCATCCCGGTGTACTACGTCGTCGCGTCGGCCGAGGCGTCGAGCAATCTCTCGCGCTACGACGGCGTGCGCTACGGCCGACGTGCCGAAGCGTACGGCGATCTGGTCGACATGATGCGCAAGACCCGCGCGCAAGGGTTCGGCGCCGAGGTCAAGCGCCGGATCCTGGTGGGCACCTACGTTCTCTCCCATGGCTATTACGACGCGTATTTTCTGCAGGCGTCCAAGGTCCGGCGCATCATCGCCGACGAGTTCCGGCAGGCGTTTGCGGTCTGCGATGTGATCGCGGGCCCGGTCACCGGCGGTGTGGCCTTCGGCTTCGGCGAAAAGTCGGCCGATCCCGTCGCCATGTACCTGTCCGATCTCTACACCGTGCCGGGCAGTCTGGCCGGCATCCCCGCGATGAGCGTGCCTTGCGGATTCGGTCGCGCCGGCCGCCCCATCGGCCTGCAGTTGATGGCGAACCATTTCGACGAGGCGCGGATGCTGGGCGTGGCGCACCGCTACCAGCAGGCGACGGATTGGCACGCGCGCGTGCCGACGGGGATTTGACATGCCGACGTCCTGGGAAATCGTCATCGGACTCGAAACGCACGTGCAACTGCGCACGGCATCGAAGATCTTCTCCGGCGCTTCGACGGCGTTCGGGGCAGCGCCCAACACGCAGGCGAGCGTGATCGATCTCGCGCTGCCGGGCGCGCTGCCGGTGCTCAACCGCGGCGCCGTGGAATGCGCGATCCGTTTCGGCATCGCGGTCGATGCCGCCATCGCGCCGCGCTCGATCTTCGCGCGCAAGAATTACTTCTATCCCGATCTGCCCAAGGGCTACCAGATCAGCCAGTACGAACTCCCGGTGGTGCAGGGCGGCACGCTGCAGTTCCCGGTGACGCCACGCACCGGCGAGCCCTATTGGAAGACGGTGCAGCTGACCCGCGCCCACCTCGAAGAGGATGCCGGCAAGTCGCTGCACGAGGACTACCAGGGCATGTCGGGGATCGACCTCAATCGTGCCGGCACCCCGCTGCTGGAAATCGTGACCGAACCGCAGATGCGATCCAGCGCCGAAGCGGTGGCGTACGCGCGGACGCTGCATGCGCTGGTCGTCTGGCTGGGCGTCTGCGACGGCAACATGCAGGAAGGCAGCTTCCGCTGTGACGCCAATGTCTCCGTCCGGCCGGCGGGGTCGACGACCTTCGGCACCCGCGTGGAGATCAAGAACCTCAACAGCTTCCGCTTTCTGCAGCAGGCGATCGACCACGAGGCGCGCCGCCAGATCGAATGGATCGAAGACGGTGGCACGGTGGTGCAGGAAACGCGTCTCTATGATCCGGACCGCGACGAGACCCGTGCGATGCGATCGAAGGAGGACGCGATGGACTATCGCTACTTCCCGGATCCGGATCTGCTGCCGCTGGAGATCGCCGCCGACTGGGTCGAAGCCGTGCGCGGGCAGTTGCCCGAGTTGCCGGGGGCGATGCGCGAGCGCTTCGTGCGCGATTACGGCCTGTCGGCGCAGGACGCGGCGGTGCTGACCGCGAGCCGCGAACTGGCGGCGTACTTCGAACGGGTGGCCGGCGCGGTCGCGGACCGGAAGGCCGCTGCGAACTGGGTGATGGGCGAGGTGTGCGCCGCGTTGAACGCCGCCGAGATCGGAATCGACCAATGCCCGGTGCCGGCGACCGAGGTCGCCGCCCTCATTTCCCGCGTTGCCGACGGCACCGTCAACCTGAAGACGGCCAAGGACGTCTTCGCACTGCTCTGGGCGGGCGAGGGTGTCTCGGCCGACGCGGTCATCGAGGCGAAGGGGCTCAAGCAGATCTCCGACTCCGGAGCGATCGAAGCCATCGTCGATGCGGTGCTCGCGGCCAACCCGGTTGCCGTCGACGAATACCGCGCGGGAAAACAAAAGGCGTTCCAGGCCCTGGTCGGCCAGGCGATGAAAGCCACGCGCGGTAAGGCCAATCCGCAGCAGGTCAACGAGATCCTGCGGAGCAAACTCGGCGGCTGATCGTTTCTTCGGCCCAACGCGACGTTCCCGATAGACCGGCGGCGTTCCCCGCACCCCGCCGTTTTCCCCAAGCGGAGACGGCGACGATGGTGTCTACGTCTCCCGCAGCGACCGCCGATACTGGATCGCTTCCGCGATGTGTTTCGCGTCGATCATGTCGGCGTCTTCCAGGTCCGCGATCGTCCTCGCCACCTTGAGCACACGGTTGTATGCCCGTGCCGACCATCCGAGTCGGGTGGTTGCGGCGTGCAGCAACTGCTTCACGGCGCCTTCCGGGTGGCAGACGCGCTCGATCTCCGACGAGGTCAGGGCGTCGTTGTGCTTGCCCTGGCGCTGCAGCGCCACCGTGCGCGCGAGGGCCACGCGGCGCGCCATGCGCTGTGTCGATTCGCCCTCCGGCAGACGGGTCAGTTCGTCCGGCGTAAGCGCGGGCACGTCGACCCGCATGTCGATCCGGTCGAGCAAGGGGCCGCTGATGCGGTCCTGGTAGCGCGAAACCATTTCCGGCGTGCAACTGCAGGGGATCTGTGGATGACCGTGATATCCGCAGGGGCAGGGATTCATGGCGGCGATCAACTGGAACCGGGCGGGGTACTCGACGTGGCGCTGTGCCCGCGCGATCGTGATCCTGCCGGTCTCCAGCGGTTCGCGCAGGGATTCGAGCACCCGGCGGTCGAATTCCGGTAGTTCGTCGAGAAACAGCACGCCATGGTGGGCGAGGGAGATTTCGCCGGGCAGCGCCTGGGCGCCTCCCCCGACTAGGGCTGCGGCGCTGGCGCTGTGATGCGGGGCGCGGAACATGCGGGTCGCCCAGCGCTGGGTGGCGAACTTTCCGACGAGACTCAGTGCGGCGGCGGATTCGAGCGCCTCGTCCACGCCCATGGGGGGCAGGATGCCGGGAAAGCGCTGCGCCAGCATCGACTTCCCGGTGCCCGGCGGCCCGACCAGGATCACGCTGTGGCCTCCGGCGGCGGCGATTTCCAGTGCGCGCTTGGCCGCGGCCTGACCCTTCACGTCGGCGAAATCGGGATAGATCGGCGGGGTGAGCCGTACCTGCGCAAAATGCATCGCGAGCGTTTCCGCCTCCGCGTCGCCCGCCGCGTGATGCAGATGCGAAACCACCTGCCGGAGATCCTTCGCGGGATAAACCGTGACGTCGCCGACGAGGGCGGCCTCATCCGCATTTTCCCGCGGCAGGATGAAGCCGCGCGGCACGCGCTTCTGCACGCTTCGGGAAACGGCATACGCCATCGCGACCGTGCCGGTGACGGGGCGCAGTTCGCCCGACAGCGACAGCTCTCCCACGAACTCGAACTGGTCCAGTGCGCGCGTCGGGAGCTGTCCGCTGGCGGCGAGAATCCCGATGGCGATCGGCAGGTCGAACCGCGTGGACTCCTTCGGGAGCCCGGCAGGCGCCATGTTCACCGTGATCCGGCGGGCGGGGAAATCGAACTTGCAGTTGAGCAGCGCGGCCCGCACGCGTTCCCGGGCTTCGCGCACCTCCGCGTCGGGCAAGCCCACCAGCGAAAAGGCGGGAAGGCCATTTGCCAGGTGAACCTCGATCGTCACTTCCGGCGCCAACATGCCGGATAGGGCGCGACTACGAACGACTGCAAGCGTCATGAAGGGCAAAACCCTGGGCGAAGAAAAGCGCCTTCGGATCGATTGTGCGAGGGCGAGAGGCCGGAGTATCGGCGCAAAGCCCCAAATTTACCTGACCGGACGCGGTAGCGCCTTTTGCATGCCCCCGCAGAACGTGCCGGCGGGGTCGCGAACGGGAAACAATCGTCATTGCGAGCGGAGATGGAATCCGGGAGGGTGGCCACTTCGTCCGGGCGGGCCGTCAACGGGAAACAATCGTCATTGCGAGGGCGCAGCCCGAAGCAATCCAGGCGATTGCTGGATCGCCGCGGCCCTCTGGGCCTCGCGATGACGAGGTTGGCCGGTTGCGCGCCTCGCAATGACGAGGTTGGCCGGTAGCGGGCCTCGCGATGGCGAGGTTGGCCGATAGCGCGCCTTGCGATGACGACCGCCGGCTCAGCGCTTTTCGAGTTCGGCCATCCGCGCTTCCAGGACGTCGATGCGCTCCGCAGCCTTCTCCAGCAAGGCGCGCTGCACTTCGAATTCCTCGCGCGTGACCAGGTCGAGTTTTGCGAACTGCTGGATGAGCAGCGCCTTCAGGTTCTGTTGGATGTCGGCAGCCGGTGTGGCGGCGAACAGGGTGGACAGACGCTGCTGCAAATCTTCCAGGAATGAGGGGTTATCCATGCCAGGATCGGGTTCAGGTGGACGAGCGAATAGTACGCCCTTTCGATGCACAAAAAGAGGGCGCGCGCACCGTCGCGGGGCGAGGATGTATGACGGTGCAATGGTTGCGGCGATCGCCTCGGACGGTTGCGCACCGGGGCGCCCGCTCGTCCGCACTGTGGCGCGCTCGACGTCGCGCCCGGCGAACCTCCGCCGCATCGCTCCGCCCATCGCGCCATTGCGCTCCCTGGCACATAACTTGCGGTGAGTCCTGTGGAAAGCCCGGACTTCGCGCGCCGGGTCCACCACGATGCAATTTGACCGAACTCGGAGAGGAACCACGGGAGCACATCGATGAAACTCATCACGGCAATCATCAAACCATTCAAGCTCGACGAGGTGCGGGAAGCCTTGTCCGGTGTCGGTGTGCAGGGCATCACCGTAACCGAAGTGAAAGGGTTCGGACGGCAGAAAGGACACACCGAGCTCTACCGCGGCGCCGAGTACGTCGTCGACTTCCTTCCCAAGGTGAAGGTCGAGGCGGCGGTCGACGACGCGATCGTCGACCGCGCCATCGAGGCGATCGAAGCCGCCGCACGGACCGGCAAGATCGGTGACGGAAAGATCTTCGTTTATGACCTGCAGCAGGTCATCCGGATTCGCACCGGCGAAACCGGCAAGGACGCGTTGTAACCCCGGACAAGGAATCGACCAAAATGAAACGATTGAAGAAGTGGCTTGCATGGGTCGCTGCGGCGACCGTGCTGGGAGTGGCCGGGTTGGCGCCGGCCTGGGCGGACAACGGGCCTTCCTCGGCGCCCGCGGCCACGACCACCGCTGCCGCGCCGGCTGCGGCGGCCGCCACGGCTGCACCCGCGGCGCCCGCCGCAGCGCCGGCGCCGACCCCGAACAAGGGCGACGTGGCGTGGATGCTGACCTCGACCGCACTCGTGCTCCTGATGTCCGTTCCGGGCTTGGCGCTGTTCTACGGCGGCCTGGTGCGGACCAAGAACATGCTGTCGGTCCTGATGCAGGTGCTGGTGGTCTTCTCACTCATCACGGTGCTCTGGTGCGTGTACGGCTACAGTCTTGCCTTCACCGAAGGAAGCGGTAGCCTTGCGCCCTACATCGGCGGGTTCAGCCGCCTGTTCCTGAACGGCACGTTCGATCCGGCGACGGGGAACTTCTCGATGGCGTCGACCTTCGACAAGGCCACGCCGCTGCCCGAACTGGTCTACGTCGGATTCCAGGCCACGTTCGCGGCAATCACGGGCTGCCTGTTGCTGGGCGCGATCGTCGAGCGGATCAAGTTTTCCGCCGTGCTGATCGCGATCACGATCTGGTTCACGCTGAGCTACCTGCCGATCGCGCACATGGTGTGGTTCTTCGAGGGGCCGGACGCGTATACGAGCGCCAAGGTGGTCGACGCCATGAACGCCAAGGCCGGCCTGCTCTGGCAATGGGGGGCTCTGGACTTCGCCGGCGGCACGGTGGTGCA
Organism: Pseudomonadota bacterium; assembly: GCA_021842465.1. GTDB lineage: Bacteria > Pseudomonadota > Gammaproteobacteria > Burkholderiales > Burkholderiaceae_F > GJ-E10. The sequence continues at coordinate 68,471 of JAKBZN010000006.1, read as the reverse complement.
CATCAACTCCGGGGTTGCCGGCCTGGTCGCCGCGATCCTGCTGGGCAAGCGGATCGGCCTGGGCAAGGAGTCGATGGCGCCCCACAGCCTGACCATGACGATGATCGGCGCTTCGCTGCTGTGGTTCGGCTGGTTCGGCTTCAACGCCGGTTCCGCCCTCGAAGCCAATGGCTCCGCCGCCCTGGCCTTCATGAACACCTACCTGGCGACGGCGATGGCGGTGCTGTCCTGGATGTTCGTCGAGTGGATGATCAAGGGCAAGCCGTCGATGCTCGGTGCCGCGTCGGGGGCGGTGGCGGGGCTGGTGGCGATCACGCCTGCCGCCGGCAACGTCGGCATCGCCGGTGCGTTCGTCATCGGCTTGCTGGTCGGACCGCTGTGCTTCTGGGGCGTCACCGGCCTCAAGCGGATGATCGGCGTCGACGATGCGCTCGACGTCTTCGGGGTGCATGCGCTGGGCGGGATCGCCGGCGCGCTGCTCACCGGCATCTTCAACGACCCCAGCCTGGGCGGCCCGGGCTCCGTGCAGGATTGGGTCACCATGAAGACCGGCTATCCGGGCATCCTGGCCCAACTGCTGATCCAGGCCAAGGCGGTGGGCCTGACGGTGGTGTGGACCGCGACGGTGTCGTTCATCTCCTTCAAGGTTGCCGACCTGCTCGTGGGCATCCGCGTCAAGGAGGAGGAGGAGCGCGAAGGGCTGGACACGTCGTACCACGGCGAGACCGCCTATCACTACTGATGACCGACTCCGCTCCCGCCGCGGCGGGAGCGGGTGGGGGCTGTAGCGCCGGAAGGCGTGTGCCGGAACGGGCCGTCAATCCACCAGCGGATTCTCGGCCCGTTTCCTTTGGCGGACCGGAATCTGGGGCGCGATCCGCGTCGTTCGCGCGACGGCGAACACGCCGCTCATGCCGCTGCCGAGGACGTCCTGCAGGGTGTGGCGGTCGAGCGTCGACATGAAGTTGCGCCGCGCATCGGCCAGCACGGACTTCAGCGTGCAGGCGGGAAGCAGCGGGCAGTCCTGGTGCTCGGCATTGAAGCATTCGACGATGTCGAGGCGATCTTCCATGTGCCGCACGACGTCGCCGATGTTGATCAGCTTGGGGGCGCGGGAAAGGTGCATTCCGCCGCCCTTCCCGCGCAGGGTCTCGATGTATCCCGCCGTTGACAGGCGGTTGACGACCTTCATCAGGTGGTTTTCCGAGATGCCGTAGCTCTCCGCGATCTCGGAGATCGTGCACAGCCGCTCGGGGTGGGCGCCCAGGTAGACCAGTACGCGAAGAGAATAGTCCGTGAATCTCGTAAGTTGCATGCGTGCAGCCTAGCAGGATTTCCCCGGTTTGCCGCTCCTTCCGATGGGGCAGTCCGGAGTCGGGATGCCGTGCCCCCGGAAAGATGTGATCCATGGATTTCTTATGGAGAATCAATACGGTTGCAAAGATCGGGGATTTTCTATAAGATGCATCTTGTTTGCTTGTTTGTTGCGGGCGACACATGACCCTCACCACCTTGGGTCGTCGCGGTCCCGGGACCGATCCCCTCCAATGTTCGGGCCTGGGACCGCATTTTTTTGCGCGAAATGCGCGGCGCATTCCGTGCGCCGGGCGCATCGGTCCGGCAGTCGGGCGCTCCTCATGGCGCGCGGCCGGATCGATCCCGTAGGTCATCCAACCTCCTGATTTTTCAAACTGGCGCCGGAACCTGCGCTTTTTGTCGCGCTTCCCAATCCGTTTGACGTAATACAATCTGACTCCGCACTATGGTACGGAGTGTCAAACGGGGAGGCGCAGACTTGGAGGCGATGCCGTGAAAACCGCGGAGCGCAGGGATGACGGTCCGGGGATCGCGCCCGCACTTTCGTTGCTGGAATCCATCTACCGGCATGCCGACGACTGCATCGTCATCCTCGATTGCGATTTCCGCTATCTCCACGTCAACCGTGCCTATGCGGCCGTCTGCGCGCGGCAGACGGAAGAATTTTCCGGGCGGCTGCTGTTCGACTTCCATCCGTCCCCGCTGACCGAGGAGTTCCGGCGGGCGGCGGAAACCCGGACTCCCTATGCGGCCTCCGATCACCCGTTCGTGTTTGCGGACCGGCCGGATTGGGGAGAAACCTACTGGGACTTGTCCCTGGTGCCGGTTCCGGGTGACGCCGACGCGCCGAACTGCTCGGCCGGCCGCAGTGGGTGCTGCATCCCCCGGCGTCGGAGCTGGGAACCTCGTCGCGGGGGTTCTCCCGCCGGCGGTGGACCACGGACGGGCAGTGGATCGAAACGCAGGTCCTCACCCGCAGCGGGGACGTGGTCGATGTCGAAATCAAGGCCTCGTCCTTGCGGTGCAACGGCGGCCGGGTCCACGTCGCCTTCTTTTCTGATGTCAGCGAACGCAAGCGGCAGGAGCGGCAGCTTCGCTACCAGGCAACGCACGACTCCCTCACCGGACTCGCAAACCGCTTGCTGGCCGAGGAACGGACCGCCCGATCGCTGGCCCTGGCACGGGATTCCGACCGGTGCGTCGCCATGCTGTTGATCGACCTCGACCGGTTCAAGATCGTCAACGACGGCCTCGGGCATGCCGTCGGAGACGCGTTGTTGCGGGATATCGGCGCAAGGCTGGGCGCGCTTGCCCGTTTCGGGGATACCGTGGCGCGGTTGGGCGGCGACGAATTCATGATCGTGATGAACGACACGCATCGCGAGGCGGCGGCGGACTTCGGGACGCATCTTCTGGAGACGATCAAGCGGCCGATCTTCGGCGGGCGCTCGAGCGGCAGGAATTGGTATTGCACTACCAGCCGAAGGTGCGATTGCAGGATGGCAGCCTCATCGGCGCCGAAGCGCTCGTTCGATGGCGCCACCCGGTCCGGGGCATGGTGTCCCCGATGGAGTTCATCCCGCTGGCCGAGGAGACGGGCCTGATCGTGCCGATCGGGCAGTGGGTGATCGAATCGGCCTGTGCGCAGATCCGCGACTGGATGGCGGCGGGGTTGCCGGAAGTCGCGGTGGCGGTCAACCTCTCCGCGCTGCAATTCCAACTGCGCGATCTTCCCCGGCAGATTGCGCGGGCGCTGGAGGCCAACGGACTGTCGGCGCGTTGCCTGGAACTGGAAGTCACGGAAAGCGTCGCCATGGCGGCGCCGGAGGAAAGCATCCGCGTCTTTGCCGAACTGAAGGCGGTCGGCGTCCGCATCTGGCTGGACGATTTCGGCACGGGCTGCTCGAGCCTCGCCTACCTGAAGCGCTTCCCCATCGACGGCCTGAAGATCGACCGGTCATTCGTCGATTCCATCGCCACCGATCCCAACGACGCAACGATTGCCCGCATGGTGATCGCACTGGCCCGCGAGTTGAAGATGCAGGTGGTCGCCGAGGGAGTGGAGACGTGGGAGCAGTTTTCGTTCCTCTCTCGCGCGCGCTGTGACGCCATGCAGGGCTACCTGTTCAGCGAGTCGATCCTTGCCGAGGACTTTGCGAGGTTGCTGACACAGGGGCGGCGCCTTGCGGTTCCGACGTCCTGATCCCGGATCGCCGATCGCGGTCGACTTGGGGGAAAATGCCGGGAACATTCGGATGCGACTGGACAAGGGGTATGGATTCTTCCCGTTTTTCCGCGCTGGCGGGCGCTGTTTTCGGATTTGCGGGGGTTGCCGCCGGGGCGATCGGTGCGCACGCCCTGCGTGCCCGCCTTGCGCCGGACATGATGGCCGTGTATCAGACCGCGGCGCACTATCAAATGATCCACGCGCTCGCGCTGCTGTTCGTTTCTTCGGCGCAGCAGCGCTGGCACGGACGTGCGGCGCGGATCGCCGCCGGCTGCTTCGTTGTAGGCATCCTGTTGTTCAGTGGCAGCCTCTACGCCCTGGCGCTGGGGGCTCCTCGCATCGTCGGGTTCGCCACACCGTTCGGAGGGCTTTGCTTCCTGTCGGGTTGGGTGGCCATCGCGGTGGCGGCGGTTGGTGGCACGGGGCGGAGCGCCGCGGGCGGATAGCCGGTTCCGGCCGCGGGATCGAACTCCTCAGCGTGGCGGGAGCCGCTGCACCAGTTCGACGCCGCCCTCCCGGAACAGCACCTTCACGGGCACGCCCGGCACCAGGCGATCCGTCCGGGTGATCGCATATTCCCCGGGCTCCGGCGCGCGCGACGGCGTGCGGTGCCGGCGGTAGACGCTGAAGCTGGGCACGGTGATGTTCCATTCCACGACCGGTCCCGGCAGGGTTGCCGCGATTTCCCCGGCGTGCTTGGTCGGGCCGCTCAGCAGGTTGCCGAGCCACGGAAGAAATGCGAATCCGAGCGATCCGGTGAGGAGGAAGCACATTCCGGCGGCCCGCCAGGCCGGTGTGATGGCGCGTCGCGTCGCAAGCAGGATGCCCGTTGCGGCGGCCGCTCCGGTGATCCAGTAATAGGCCCCTGCCGCGGTCGACAAGGCACGCTGGGTCTGCGCGGCATAAAAATCCGGACTGGCATGTGCGCGTGCGTCGGCAAACCACTGCGTGATGGCGGGCGCCGCCGGCAGGAGCAGCAGCAGCGCGCCGGGCAGCAACAGCAGGCCGGCGGCTCCGCGCGCGTCGATGCGCCGCGCGGCAAGCAGGAACACCGGCGTCATGCCATAGAGCAGATAGTGCGGCAGCTTGGTTCCGGAAAGCGAAAAGAAGACCAGGACGAATCCGAACCACAGCCACAGGAACCGCGGCAGATCTCCGCGCCAGTCCTGTCGCAGCGGGCGCACCGTGCGCCAGAGCAGTCCGCTCCAGGGCGCGAGCAGCAGCGGCAGGACGATGAGGTAATAGAGCGGGCTTCCGGCGTGGCCTTCGAGCGTTCCGCCGAAGCGCTGCAGGTTGTGGTGGATCAGAAAGCCCTGGACGAAATCCCATCCGTGGATGATGAGCTGCGCGGCGTACCACGGGGCGGCGATCGCGATTAGGATCACCCAGCCGACCGGATCGACGGCCGCGCGCATTGCATCGCGCGACCGGCCGGAGACGGCGCAATACAGGATCCCCACGGCGACAGGGATCAGGATGGCGATCGGTCCTTTGGTCAGCACGCCGAGCGCGATCCAGGCGTAACAGCGCAGCAGGGCGGCCCGGCGTTGCCCTTCGAGGTAGCGCCACAAGTCGAACATCGTGGCGGCAAGCAGCGCGTTGAGCAGGGCGTCCGCCGTCGCGGCATGGGCCATCGCCGTCACGCCGAGGCTGGTGAATGCGATCGTCGCAGCGGCGAAGGCGCTGCGGATGCCCAGACGGGGCGCGCCGAAACGGAGGATCGCGGCGACCCACGCCAGCCCCGCGAGGCCCGACGGCAGCCGCAGGGCAAATTCGTTCAGGCCGAATGCCTTGACGCTCAAGGCCTGCAACCAGTAGATCAGGATCGGCTTGTCGTAGCGGGGGAGGCCGTTGAGTGTGGTCGAGATCCAGTCGCCGCTGCGCAGGATTTCCCGCGTCGCCTCGGAAAAGGCGCCTTCGTCGATGTCGAAGAGCGGATAGCGACCCAGGGTCGGCAGCAGGAGCAGCGCGCACGCGGCGAGAAAGAGGATCGCGACGCCTGCCGGTGGCAGCGCCTTGTCGTTGCGCGCCAGCCATCCCGGCGCGAGGCTCATCCGCATCGGGGCCTCCCCGCGCACATCGACCGCGCGATTGCCCATAGGCCCATCACGCCGCCGATGGCAACCGCGATCCACTGCAGGGGCTGCGCCAGCGGGTATCCGGTGTCGGTGATCGCAAGCGCCGCGGCGCAGGCCAGCACGACGATGCCGAGCGCTCCCCGGGCTCGATTGGAGCGAGCCGGAAATCGCCGCGACGCCCAGACCCCGAATCCGCCGGCGACGACCCCGAGCGCCGCGCCCCCCAGGACGTCGGAGGGCCAGTGGGCTCCCACCATGACGCGGGACGACGCCGCAACCAGGGCTGCGCCGAGCATGGCGCCGGCCAGCGCGGGGCGGGTCCGGGTGGGGCGGCAAGCGAGGATCAGGACGGTGGCGACGAGGAAGATCGTGATCGAATGCCCGGATGGAAAGGAGTTGTGCGCCGCCAGGGTCTGCCCCTCGATGTGGATGTGGCTCGCGCCGAGCGCCGCGGCGGGCCGCGGACGACCGAACGTGGTTTTGCCGGCCCAGGAAAACAGACCGGCCAGCGGCGCCGCCAGGATTCCCGCCGCGAGCACTCGCGGGTTGGATCCCAGGAATGGGGCCAGCAGCATCACGGCGACCAACCCGTGGCCGAGAATCGTCAGGTCGCTGGGCAGTCCACGCGGGAGATCGCGGGCGGCGAACCCGTTGATCGCGGCAAAGATCGGACGGTCGAGGCCGCCGTTCGCCAGCGCGAGCGCGCCCAATGCGCTGAGCGCGGCAAACGCCGCGACCAGGCCGGGGGTGCGAGGATCGGAGTGGAGGGGAGTGGACGGCATCGGCGCGGCGATTCTATCGTCCGTCTCCGGTTCCCGGGGCCCTACATGCGCTTGTGCGCCGATCCGGAATCGGCCCATATGTTGTGGGTGGAATATTGCTGCGGTTTCCGGGCCGCACGGCCACCTCGTCGCGCGCCTGCGCAAAATGGTCGCGCGAAACATACTTTTCCCTCGGAAAATGCTTGCGTCTCTTGGCGATTCGCATAGTATTGCGGTCACGCAACGGGGCCCGTTCCTTGCGGCCCCGCAACCGGCGGGACGCGATCGCCGTCCGCGCCGCTGCCCCGAACGCTTTTGCAAAACCTATAGGAGATCGTCGATGGCTACTGCCAAGAAGGCCGCGAAAAAAGTTGTGAAGAAAGCCGTGAGCAAGGCTCCGGCCAAAAAGGTCGCGGCGAAGAAGGCACCAGCGAAAACTGCGGCCGTGAAGAAGGCCCCCGCCAAGAAGGTCGCGGCAAAGAAGGCAGTGCGCACGCCGAACGCGGCGTTCATGAAGCCGTTGACGCCGGTCGGCCCGCTGGCCGCGGTGATCGGCACCACTCCGATGCCGCGTACCGAGGTCACCAGCAAGGTCTGGGTGTACATCAAGAAGAACAAGCTGCAGGACACGGTCAATCGCCGCAACATCAATGCCGACGACAAGTTGCGCGCGCTGTTCGGCGGCAAGTCGCAGGTTTCGATGTTCGAATTGACGAAGTACGTCAGCAAGAATCTGAAGTAACCGCGACGCCCTCTCCCGCGTCGCGGGAGAGGGATCCCGTCGGGGCCGCATGCATCGTGCGCAGCAGGCCTCGACCATTCCCGCGCGGGGCATCGCCCGCGCCGCGCGCTTTCCCCCTCAGCTCTGCGCCCAGCGCGAATGGCGGGGCAGGGACGCCTGCAGGAAGGCCATCTGGTCCGCGAGGATGCGCCGGTTGCTCAGGATGAACCCCTCGTTGCGGCTGACGGCATACGGCACATAGAGCAGCGGCATGTTTGCCTCTTCCGGTGCACGGTTTCCCTTGCGCGTGTTGCACGGCCGGCATGCGGTCACGACGTTGGTCCATTCGTTCCGGCCGCCGCGCGAGAGCGGGACGATGTGCTCCACGGTGAGTTCGCCTTCCGGGAACGTGGCGCCGCAGTACGCGCAGACGTGGCGGTCGCGTGCGAACAGGCGGTGCTTGCTCAGGGCGACCCGGTAACCGGCAGCCGGACTGCGGCAGCGGCCGCGGATCATCACGATCGAACTGGTATGGAGGGTGGACGGCGTTCCCAGGGATTTCTGAATTCCGCCGTTCATGGCGAACACGGCATCGCCCAGGTCGTTCACCACTTTTCCGGAAGCGTAGTATCGAGCGGCGCGAGGGAGCCCTGCCCATCGTACCGGTTGTCCGTGGGAATCGACGATCAGAATGCGGGGGGTGGCCTCAAATCCGCGCATGCGCGCAGTGTGCCACTTTGCGACACGATTGGGAACGGGAAGGCGGATGGCCAACGACCAGCAGCAGGCGGGTGACGGCGCCCGGGAGACGGAACTCAAACTGGCCCTGCGCGCCGAGGACGTCGAGCGACTGCGTGCCCGGCTCGACCGGTTGGCGGTCGCACGCCGGGATCGCGTCGACAGCACGTACTACGACACGCCGGATCTGCGTCTGGCCCGTAATCGCGCGGCCTTGCGGCTGCGGCGGATCGGAACCGGGAAACGGGTGCGCTGGGTGCAGACGCTCAAGACCGAGGGCAAGGGCGGCGATGCGGCGCTGTCGACGCGGGGCGAATGGGAGACCGCGCTGCCCGGTGCGGCGCTCGACCTGTCGCGGTTCGCCGGAGCGCCGCTGGGGCGCATTTTCGCGGCGGAAGACACGGCGGCCGATCTGCGCGCGATGTTCCGTACGGTGTTCGTCCGCACGATCTGGGACGTTTCCGCGTACGGCGCGGACATCGAGGTCGCGCTGGATGTCGGGGAAATCCGTGCCGGAACGCGGCGCGCCCCCATTCTGGAAGCGGAACTGGAACTGCGGTCCGGGCCGCCGACCGCATTGACGTCCTTGGCGCTCGAACTGGCGGGGGCGACGCGTCGCAAGGGGAAGGCGGATGTGCGGCTGATGCCCTACGGCGATTCCAAGGCTGCCCGCGGGTATCGCCTGGCGATGGGGGTCGCGGCGGGTCCCACGTCGGCAAGTCGGGCGATCGCCGATGCCGGGAACATCGACCGCCGGGACGGCGTCGACGCGGTTTGCCGGAAGCTGGTCGGTGCCGCGCTCAACGTCGTGTTGGCCAATGCGGACGGGGCGGCGCAGTCGGATGACCCGGAATACGTCCATCAGGCGCGGGTGGCGCTGCGCCGCATGCGCGCGGTCGTCGAGATTCTCGCCAACGCATCGGACGGCGGGCGAGGGGAGGCCGGACTGTCCCGGGCGCAGGTTCGGGAGATGCGGCGATGGGCGCGGCGCTTCGGCGCAGCACGGGATTGGGATGTCTTGTGCTCCGAAACCTTGCCGGACTTGCGCACATACGGTCGCGATGCCGGAACCGGTGCGTCTGCCGCGCCCGCGGAGGCCGGGATTTCCCGCCCATGGCGGGGCGTGCTCCGGCGCGCCCATGGCAAATGCGAAGATGCACGGAACCGCTTGCGCGCGCAGATCGCCGCTCCGGAATTCGCGCGCTGGGCGCTGGAACTGGTCCATTGGAGCGCGGCGCCGCCGCGCGAATCGGCGCCGTTGCGGGTGGTTGCGCCGGCGGCGGTCGGTCGCTTGCTGCGCCGGTTCGCCCGACGGGGGGCGCGGTTTTCCCGTTTGTCCGACAGGGAGCGGCACAAGCTGCGGATCGCGGCCAAGCGTCTGCGCTACGTACTCGAGGCGGCACACGCCGCATTTCCGAAAAAGGCCGCACGCGACACGATGCACGCCCTGGAGCAGTTTCAGGACGCGGCGGGGCGCGGCGTCGACGCGACCGTTGCGCGAGAAGCCATCGCGCGGCTTACGCGCTCGGCCGCCGTGCGGACCGAGGCCCGGAAGTGGGGGCAGGCGCGGCAGCGCGACGCGACGAAGCAAGCGTCGCATTGGTTGCGACGGCTTGCCGATCCGCCGATTCGCCCTCGTTCATGAAATACTGCGCCGTGACGGCGCGGTCAACGGAAATCCTCGGCCGCGCCCCGGAGGAACGATCATGCCTTTGTACCAATCGCCCATTCGCGACCAGCGATTTGTCATCCACGAACTCCTCGGCGCGGTGGATGCGCTGCGCGCCATGCCGCGGTATGCCGAACTCGACGCGACGACGGTGGACCAGATCCTCGAGGAGGGCGGGCGGTTTTCGGAGGAGGTGCTCCTTCCGCTGAACCGCAAGGGCGACGAGCAGGGATGCGCCTACGATCCGTCGACCCGCGCCGTGCGCACGCCGGACGGTTTCGCGGCGGCGTTCGCGCAGTTTCGCGACGCGGGGTGGCAGGGGCTGACCGCCGACGTGGACTACGGTGGGCAGGGCCTGCCGCAATTGCTCCAGATCGCGTTCGACGAAACGCGCTGCGCAGCCAATCAGTCGTGGGCGATGTACTCGGGACTCACCATGGGTGCGTACGAGTGCATTCTCCGGAACGGCGACGCGGCACAGAAGGAACTCTATCTACCGAAGCTGGCGTCGGCCCGGTGGACGGGAACGATGTGCCTCACCGAGCCGCAGTGCGGGACCGACCTGGGGTTGTTGCGGACCAAGGCCGTTCCGGATCCCGAAGGCGGCTTCCGGATCACCGGCGAGAAGATCTTCATTTCCTGCGGCGAACACGATCTCGCCGAGAACATCGTGCATCTCGTGCTTGCGCGCTTGCCGGACGCGCCTGCGGGCACGCACGGCATCTCGCTGTTCATCGTGCCGAAGTTTCTACCCGAGGGGTCCGGCGCCGATGCGCGTTGCGGCGCGCGCAACGGCGTGGCCTGCGGGGGGCTCGAACACAAGATGGGGATCCACGGCAACGCCACCTGCCAGATGCAATTGGAAGACGCGAAAGGCTGGTTGCTGGGCGAAGCCAACAAGGGCCTCGCCGCCATGTTCGTGATGATGAACGGCGCACGCCTGTACGTCGGAGTCCAGGGGCTGGGGCTTACGGAATTCGCGTATCAGAATGCCGCGGCATATGCCAAGGACCGGCTCCAGGGGCGATCGCTTTCGGGTCCCAAGGCGCCGGATCGCCCTGCCGATCCGATCGTGGTGCACCCGGACGTGCGGCGCATGCTCCTCACCGCACGGGCGTATGCGGAAGGCGGACGGGCGCTGGCCTACTGGGTCGCGCTCATGGCGGATGCGCAGCATCACCATCCCGATCCCGCGCAGCGCCGATTCGGCGCCGACATGACGGCGCTCATGACCCCCATCGTGAAGGCCTTCCTGACCGACAACGGTTTCGCCTGCGCCTCCGAGTGCATGCAGGTGTTCGGCGGCCATGGCTACATCCGCGAATGGGGCATCGAGCAGACCCTGCGCGACGCGCGCATCAACATGATCTATGAAGGAACCAACACCATCCAGGCCCTCGACCTGCTCGGCCGCAAGGTGCTGCGCGACGGCGGTGCGGCGGTGCGCGCGTTCGGCGGGTTGGTCCGGCAGTTCATCGAAGAGCACGGCACGTCCGTGGCGATGAACGAGTTCGTCACGCCGCTGGCCGACATCGCGGGCAAGGTGGAGAAGTTGTTGCTGGAAATCGGACTCAAGACGGTGGGCAACAAGGAAGAGATGGGGGCCGCGGCCGTCGACACCTTGCGTGTAATCGGCCACCTCGTGTTTGCCTATTTTTGGGCGCGGATGGCCGAGCGCGCACTCGCCCGCATTCGGTCGGACGGTGCCCAGGTCGACCCGTTCTATCCGGCGAAGCTCGCGACGGCGCGGTTCTATTTCCAGCGTCTGCTCCCCGAGACCGCGTTCCACATCCGCGCGGCGCGCTCGGGCGCGGGCAACCTGATGGACTTTGCGTCGGACTGGTTCTGAGAGGGGGGATTCACGATGCAAGACCTTCGAATCCGGAAGGTGGCGGTCCTCGGGGCCGGGGTCATGGGGGCGCAGATCGCCGCGCACTGCGTCAATGCCCGGGTGCCGGCGCTGCTCTTCGACCTGCCCGACGAGAAGGACGGCGACCGCAGCGCGACGGTGCGACGGGCGATCGAGGGATTGCCGCGGATCAGCCCCGCGCCGCTGGGCGTGCCCGAGGACGCGCAGTTCCTGGCGGCGGCCAACTACGCCGAGGATCTTGCCGCGCTGCGCGACTGCGACCTGGTGATCGAGGCGATCGCCGAGCGTCTGGACTGGAAGCGCGCGCTGTACGAGAAAATCGCCCCCCATTTGGCGCCGCATGCGATCCTCGCATCCAATACGTCGGGACTCTCGATCGCCCGGTTGTCCGACGGATTGGCGGAGGATCTGCGCGCGCGGTTCTGCGGCGTGCACTTCTTCAATCCGCCTCGCTACATGCATCTGGTCGAGTTGATTCCGGATGCCGCGACCGATGCCGCGGTATTGGACCAACTCGAAACCTTCCTCACCGCGGTTCTGGGAAAGGGCGTCGTCCGCGCCCGCGACACCCCCAATTTCGTCGCCAACCGGATCGGTGTTTTCAGCGTGCTGTCGACGATGCATGAGGCCGGGAAGGCGGGTCTGCCGTTCGATCTGGTCGACGATCTGACCGGGACCCGCATCGGGCGCGCCAAGAGCGCGACGTTCCGCACCGCGGACGTCGTCGGACTCGACACGCTGGCGCACGTCATCGGCACCATGCGGGACAACCTGGATCCCGCGGACGACCCGTTCTCGCCCCATTTCGCCGTGCCGGCGGTCTTGCAGACCCTGCTCGACCGGGGTGCCCTGGGGCAGAAGAATGGTGCGGGGTTTTTCCGCAAGGACGGCCGCGCGATCCAGGTGTTCGATCCGCAGCGCGGCGACTACGCCGACGGCGGCCGCAAGGCCGATGAACTGATCGCGCGCATCTGCCGCAAGCCGTTCGCGGAGCGCCTTGCCTTGCTGCGGGAAACGGATCACCCGCAGGCACGTTTCCTGTGGGCGATTTTCCGCGACGTCTTCCACTACGCGGCGCTCCACCTCGAGCGGATCGCCGACTCGGCGCGCGAGGTGGATCTCGCCATGCGCTGGGGGTTCGGGTGGGAGCTTGGTCCGTTCGAGATCTGGCAGGAAGCCGGTTGGACCCGCGTTGCGGAGTGGATCCGCGCGGATGTCGACGCCGGCGAGGCGATGTCCGACGCACCCCTGCCGGGATGGGTTTTCGAGGGTCCGGTGGCCGACGCGCAGGCGGTGCATACGCCCGAGGGTTCCTGGAGCCCGGCGCACGAGGCGTTCGTCGCCCGCGGCGAACTTCCGGTCCATCGCCGGCAGCTTTTCCGTCCCACGGTGGTGGGCGACGGATCGCCTTCGCCGATGGAAAGCGGGATCACGGAGCACGAGGACGAGTCGTGCCGGATCTGGCATCTCGAAGGGGGCATGCCCGCCGAAGTGCTGGTGTTCTCGATCAAGACCAAGGTGCATGCGATGGGGCCCGGCGTCGTTGCCGGCCTCGCCAAGGCGGTGGCGTTGGCCGAGGCGCGCTATCGGGGGTTGGTGATCTGGTCCCCGGAGGAACCGTTCTCCGCTGGGGCGGACCTGCAGGGGATGCTGCCGGCGTTCCTGCGCGGCGGTCCGCCGGCGATCGGCGAGCTGCAGCGGCAGATGCAGGAGGCGTTCCTGGGCGTGAAATATGCCCAGGTGCCGGTCATCGCCGCGGTCCGTGGCATGGCGCTGGGCGGTGGTTGCGAATTGCTGTTGCATTGCGCCAAACGGGTGGTCGCGTTTGAATCGTATATCGGCTTGGTCGAGGTCGGGGTCGGGCTCGTTCCGGGCGCCGGCGGCTTGAAGGAGGGGGCGATGCGCGCGGCCGCCGCGGCATCGGCGGTGGGGAGCGCGGATCTGCTGCCATTCCTGCGCCACTGGTTCGAAAACGCGGCGACGGCGAAGGTCGCGACGTCCGCCTACGAGGCGCGGCGAATGGGCTATCTCCTGCCATCCGATACCGTGGTGTTCCATCCGCGGGAATTGCTATGGACGGCGATCTTCGAGGCGTTTACCCTGCATGCCACCGGATACCGGCCGCCGCTGCGCGGGCGGCGGTTCGCCGCCGCGGGCCGTTCGGCGCTGGCGACCTTGAAGGCGTTCGCGGCGAATCTGCGCGAAGGCGGGTTCGCGAGTGGGCACGATACCCATCTTGCGACGCAGATCGCGGAAGTGCTGTGCGGCGGCGACGTCGATGCCGGTGCCATCGTCGACGAGGACTGGTTCCTTGAACAGGAGCGCAGGCACTTCGTTCCGCTGCTTGCGCATCCCAAGACGCAGGAGCGGTTGATGGGCTTTCTGCAGACCGGCAAGCCGGTGCGGAATTAGGGAGAATTCCATGAATCGGCATGTCCAGGACGCCTACATCGTCGCCGCGACCCGCACGCCCATCGGCAAGGCGCCACGCGGGGCGCTGCGCAACACGCGCCCCGACGATCTGCTGGTCGCCGCGATCCGCGGGGCGCTTGCGGCCGTGCCGGGCCTGGATCCCGCCGCGGTCGAGGATGCCCTGATCGGCTGCGCCATGCCCGAGGCGGAGCAGGGATTGAACGTCGCGCGCGCCGCCGTGCTGTATGCCGGCCTGCCCAAGTCCACTGCGGGGTGCACGGTCAACCGGTTTTGCGCGTCGGGACTCAATGCGGTGGCGATGGCTGCGGATCGGATCCGGGTGGGCGAAGCCGACGTCGTTCTGGCGGGCGGCGTCGAGTCGATGAGCATGGTGCCGATGGGCGGCAACAAGCCCTCCTACAACCCGCGCCTGTTCGACGACGACAATCTGGGCATCGCCTTCGGCATGGGTCTGACGGCCGAGCGGGTGGCCGCACAGTGGAAGGTCGCCCGCGAGGCGCAGGACCGGTTCGCCCTGACTTCGCATGAGCGCGCCATCATGGGGCAGCAGCGCGGCGAATTCCGGGACGAGATCACGCCGCTCGACGTGATCGATCGCGTGCCTGAACTCGCCACCGGGGAGGTGGCGCAGCGCCATCGGCGCCTGGAGGCGGACGAGGGTCCGCGCGCCGACACCAGTCTGGAGGCCCTTGCCCGTTTGAAGCCGGCTTTTGCGGCCCAGGGCAGCGTGACGGCGGGAAACAGTTCGCAGATGTCCGACGGCGCGGCGGCGTTGGTCCTCGCAAGCGATTCGGCGTTGCGCCGCTTCAACCTAACGCCGTTGGCGCGAGTCCTTTCGTTTTCGGTGCGCGGTGTGCCGCCGGAAATCATGGGCATCGGTCCCGTGGAGGCGATTCCCGCCGCGCTGCGCGCGGCCGGGTTGCGGCAGGACGATCTGGAATGGATCGAACTCAACGAAGCATTTGCCGCCCAGTCGATCGCGGTGATGCAGACGCTTGCGCTGGATGCGGAGCGGGTCAATCCCTTGGGCGGGGCGATCGCCTTGGGCCACCCGCTGGGTGCGACCGGGGCGGTCCGCACCGCCACGCTGGTCCACGGATTGCGTCGTCGGAACCTGCGCTACGGCATGGTGACGATGTGCGTCGGTACGGGGATGGGGGCGGCGGGCGTCTTCGAACGACTCTGATCGGCCCGCATCTTGTAAAATCAAGGGTTTCCCGTTTTCCCCTTGCGGATAACCCCGAATGAAAGAGTCCGGCTTCATGACGATTGCGCCCGATGGGGCCGAATCCAGGTCCGACGCCGGCCAGGGAGTGGACCCGTTGCGGGAGGACATCCGGTTTCTTGGCCGGATTCTCGGCGACGTGATCCGCGAACAGGCGGGCCAGGAGATCTTCGATCTCGTCGAGACCGTGCGCCGGCTTGCCGTGCAATTCCGCCGCGGCACGGACCCCGACGCCGGCGCGCAGATGAGCCGCCTGCTCAACCGGCTTACCCCGATCCAGACCAATTCGGTGGTTCGGGCGTTCAGCTATTTCTCCCACCTCGCGAACATCGCGGAAGATCTGCACTCGATTCGCACCCAGCGGGCCCGGGAACTGGCGCAGGAGCCCGCCGAACGCGGCAGCATCGACTACGCCCTCACGCGGCTCGACGGCGCCGGGGTGTCCGAGGAGGCGGTGGCGGAGTTTTTCGACCGCGCCCTGATCGTGCCGGTGCTTACCGCCCATCCGACGGAAGTGCAGCGCAAGAGCATCCTCGATACCGAACGGGAAGTCGAACGCCTCCTGATCGAGCGTGGCGGGCCGCTTACGCCCCGGGAGCGCACGGTCAACGAGGAGCGGATCCGTGCCTGCGTGACCGTTCTTTGGCAGACGCGCATGCTGCGCGATGCCCGGCTTTCAGTCGCCGACGAGATCGAGACGGTGCTCTCCTATTACCGGCTGACGTTCCTGAGCGAGATCCCTCGTTTGTATGGGGAACTGGAGGATCGCCTGTGCGTGGGGCGGGGTGAGGCGGCCGAAGTCGGTCCCCGGTTCGCGCCGTTCCTGCAGATGGGGTCGTGGATCGGCGGCGATCGGGACGGCAATCCCAACGTCGACGCCGCGACGCTCTCGCGGGCGCTCGACCGCCAGGCGGCGATGGCGCTGCAGCACTACCTCGAGGAAGTGCATGCGTTGGGCGACGAACTGTCGATTTCCGCGCTGCTGGCGCCGGTGAGCGAGCCCTTGCTGGAGTTGGCGGCGCGGTCGCCGCAGCTTTCGCCGCATCGGCACGGGGAACCATACCGTCGTGCGCTGGCCGGGATCTATGCACGATTGGCCGCGACCGCTCGGGATCTGGGGCAGGTGGCCGTGTTGCGCGAGGAAGTCGCCGACGAGGAACCGTACGCGTCGGCGGAAGAGTTT
Source organism: Pseudomonadota bacterium (assembly GCA_021842465.1). Taxonomy (GTDB): domain Bacteria; phylum Pseudomonadota; class Gammaproteobacteria; order Burkholderiales; family Burkholderiaceae_F; genus GJ-E10. Next base: position 52,249 of record JAKBZN010000006.1, on the reverse strand, counting down.
GCCGCCGAACTCGCCACCGTTGCCGATTCTCTTGCCGGGCATCGCGGTTCGGTGCTGGTCAAGCCGCGCTTGCGTGGCCTGTTGCGGGCGGTCGACGTATTCGGATTCCATCTGGCGGCGGTGGACCTGCGCCAGAGCTCCGACGTGCACGAGCGGACGGTGGCGGAACTGCTGCGCGGCGCGGGCGTGTGCGACGATTACCGGGCGTTGGCCGAACCGGACCGGATCGCGCTGCTGCGCGCCGAGATCGGCCAGCCGCGGCTGTTGCACACGCCGTACAGCCGATACTCCGACGAGACCCACAAGGAACTCGCGGTGTTCGATATGGCGCGCACCTTGCGCAGCCGCTACGGCGAGCGCGCGGTGCGCAACACCATCATCTCGCACACCGAGACGCTTTCGGACCTGCTCGAGGTCGTGATCCTGTTGAAGGAGACCGGGTTGGCGCGCTCCGCCGGCCGCGGCCTGCCCGCGGAAGTCGATCTGCACGTCATCCCCCTGTTCGAAACGATCGGCGATCTCCGGAACGCCCCGGACATCATGCGCGCCGCGCTGGATCTGCGCGACACCTTGCGGTTCTATCCCCAGGGCGCAAACTGCGCGCAGGAAATCATGCTCGGCTATTCCGACAGCAACAAGGACGGCGGGTTTCTCACGTCGAACTGGGAGCTGTACAAGGCGGAGATCGCCCTCGTCTCGCTGTTCCGCGCGGCCGGGATTCCCCTGCGCCTGTTCCACGGCCGTGGCGGTACCGTCGGGCGGGGCGGCGGCCCGACCTACGATGCCATCCTGGCGCAGCCGCCGGGGACGGTGGACGGCCAGATCCGCATCACCGAACAGGGCGAGATCATCGCCAACAAGTTTTCCAGCCGGCAGACCGGCCGGCGCAACCTCGAAATCCTCGTCGCTGCCACCCTGGAGGCCAGTTTTGCGCCGGTGCTGGAGCACAACGGCAAGGATGTCGAGCGGCTGCGGCGCTTCGAAGCCACGATGGAGGCGTTGAGCGCGCGGGCCTATCAGGCATATCGAAGGCTGGTCTACGAGACGCCGGGATTCGCCGAATACTTCTTCGCGTCCACGCCGATCGCCGAGATTGCCGAACTCAACATCGGTAGTCGGCCGGCGAGCCGGCCGCGGACGGACAAGGCGGCCAATCGGATCGAGGATCTGCGGGCGATTCCATGGGGGTTTTCCTGGGGGCAGTGCCGTCTGATGATTCCCGGCTGGTACGGTTTCGGCTCGGCGGTCGAGGACTGGATCAACGAGCAATCGGAGTTGCGTGCGGAGCGCTGGGCACTGCTGCAGCGCATGGCGCGCGAATGGCCGTTCTTCGCGACGCTGTTGTCGAACATGGACATGGTCCTGGCGAAGATGGACGTTGGCGTCGGATCGCGATACGCCGGACTCGTCGCCGACGAAGCGCTGCGCAAGGCGGTGTTCGGGGCGATCGAAGCCGAGCATGCGCGGACGGCGCAGCATGTGCTGGGCATCCTGGGGTATTCCTCGAATCTGCAGGACAACCCGATGCTCGCCAATTCGATCCGCGCACGCTTCCCCTACATCGATCCGCTGAACCACCTGCAGGTCGAACTCATCCGCCGGCATCGCGTCGACGGCAGCGACCTGGACGAACGGGCGCGCCGCGCGATCCACATCTCGATCAACGGCGTGGCCGCGGGGTTGCGGAACACCGGGTAACCGGCATGGGCGGAGACGGGGCGATGCGTGCAATCGAAATCTCCGCCCCCGGCGGTCCCGAGGTGCTGCGGCCTGCCGAACGCGATCGCCCGCGCCCCGGTCCCGGTGAAGTACTGATCCAGGTCGCGGCGGCGGGAGTGAACCGGCCCGACATCTTCCAGCGAATGGGGCGCTATCCGCCCCCGCCCGGGGTGACCGACATTCCGGGACTGGAGGTTTCCGGCCGGGTCGTCGAGATCGGCCCACCGGGGGAGCCGCTGCCGGCAGAGAGCGCCGCACAGGAGGGTGGGGCGACGCCCTATCTCGCGCGCATCCATGACGGTGATCGGGGCCGGGTGGCGGCATGGACGCCGGTGCTCGGCGACCGTGTCTGCGCGCTGGTGTCGGGCGGCGGCTACGCCGAGTATTGCGTCGCTCCGGCCCCGCAATGTCTGCCGGTGCCCTCCGGCCTGACCGATGTCGAGGCGGCGTCGCTGCCCGAGACGTTCTTCACCGTCTGGAGCAACGTATTCGACCGCGCTCGACTCCGGCCCGGGGAGAGCATTCTGGTCCAGGGGGGAGCGGGCGGAATCGGGGTGGCGGCGATCCAGTTCGCGACGGCGTTCGGATGCCGGGTCTTCGCAACCGCGGGGACCGCGGAAAAATGCGCGGCCTGCGAGCGCTTGGGGGCGGAACGGGCGATCGACTACCGCCGCGAGGACTTCGCCGCCATCGTGCGTGAGCGGACTGCGGGCCGCGGTGTCGACGTGATCCTCGATATGGTGGGCGGCGACTATCTCTCTCGCGAGACGGCCAGCCTCGCCGAGGACGGCCGCCTGGTGCTGATCAATGCCGTAGGGGGCACCCGGGCAACGCTGGACCTGCTGACGGTGATGACGCGGCGTCTCACCATCACCGGATCGACCTTGCGTCCGCGCCCGCTGGTGGTGAAGGCCGCAATCGCGCGCGCGCTCCATGACCGCATCTGGCCGTTGGTCGCGTCGGGGGCGATCCGCCCCGTGGTGTACCAGGTTTTTCCGCTCGATCAGGCGGCGCAGGCGCACGCGACGATGGAGCGCGGCGAGCACATCGGGAAGATCGTGCTGCGCGTGTAGCTGCGTTCTTCGTCGCCCACATGGATCGCCACGGCCCTGCGGGCCTCGCGACGACGAGGTTGCGGTACCGTCATCGTGCGACCCGGCACTCCGTCATTGCGAGGGCGAAGCCCGAAGCAATCCAGATTGGCGGATGAGGCCTATTTGCACGCGCCGGAATCGAAAAAGGTATACGTGCTCTTGCCGCTGCGCTTCGATTGGTACATCGCCGCATCGGCCGCCTTTACCAGGCTTTCATAGTCCTGCGCGTCGTCGGGGTAGGTCGCGATCCCGATGCTGGCGCCCACCGACCAGAACTTGCCGCTGATTTCAAACGGTTCGGCAATCGCCTGGACGATCTTGCGCGCCACCCGTTCGGCATCGGTCCGCTCGCGCAGGTTGCCGAGGATGAACGTGAACTCGTCGCCGCCGATGCGCGCGACCGAATCGGCGGCCCGCACGATTCGCCGAAGGCGGGCGGCGACGTCGCACAACAGCGTGTCGCCGGCCTCGTGGCCGATGGCATCGTTGACGTTCTTGAACCCATCGAGATCGAGAAACAGCACCGCGAGCCGGGTTCCCTGCCGCGCGGCCTGGGCGATCGACTGCTCGAGCCGGTCGCGAAACAGCGCGCGATTGGCGAGCCCGGTGAGAAAGTCATGGTGCGCCATGCGCTCGATGCGTTCCTCGGTCTGCTTGCGCTCGGTGATGTCGCGGGCGATTCCGATGAAATACCGCCTTCCCTCGAGCGCCATTTCCGAAACGGACAGTTCGATCGGAAAGGCGTCGCCGCCCTTGCGCACCGCCAGCAGTTGTGCCGCCCGCGCGTCCGCCGGGTCGTGGCGCGCGAGGAAGCGCTGCAGCGGAGCGGTGCGGTCGGCCTGATGGGTTGCGGGGAGGAGCAGATCGAGCGGCTTGCGCAGCACTTCTGCCTGGGTATATCCGAAGATGCTTTCCGCCGCCGGATTGAAACCCTGGATCGCACCGGATTCGTCGATCGTGATGATGCCGTCCATCGCGTGATCGAAGATCGCTTTGAGCTGGCGCTGACTCGATTCGAGTTCGGTCTTGACCCGCTTCAGATTCGTCACCATCTGCCAGATGAGCTTGGCTTCCGGGCCGGCGGTCGCGGCCGGATACCCAAGAACCTGATGGGCGATTGCGGTCAGGGAGTCGTCATGGGTGAGGTTGTAGACGATGCAGCGCTCGAATTTCCGGCATGCGCGCAGCGCCTCTTCGGGGTCGAGGTGGACAGGAATTCCGTATTCGCGCGCCAGCGCGAACGCCGGAGCGTCCGGGTCCTTGTCGGCGATGCCGACCACTCGCACCAGTTCATCGTCGAGAAACATCTCGAGCATGGCGGTGCCGCCGCGCCCGGCGCCGAGGATCAGCACCGGTTGTCCGCGCGTCCGTGAAGTGGCCATCTCGCTGGTGTGTTCGAACAGTCCTTTGTTGCCAATTGTAAGGCACGACTTATGCCTGCTGTGCAAGCGATATCGGGAAATCTCGCGATTCGTCGAAGATGAGAATGGCACGAAAATCATTCACATTCGTATGCGTCGGACCGGTGACGAGCGAGTCGCCGAGCGCCGCGAAGAATGCGTGTGCATCGTGCCGCGCGAGATCGTCGCGCGGCACGCGCCCGAGTGCACGGGCCCGGGCCAGGCTGGAAGGATCCAGATGGGCGCCGGCGATCGCCTCTGTACCGTCGATGCCGTCGGTGTCGCCCGCGAGTGCGACGACGCCCCGGCGCTCGCGCAACGCGATGCCGAGCGCAAGCAGGAATTCGACGTTGCGTCCTCCCCGTCCGGGTCCCGGTCGGGTGACGGTCGTTTCGCCACCCGACAGCAGGACGCAGGGGGGCGGGAACGGCTGTCGGTGTCGCGCGACCTGCAGTGCGATGCCGGCCATCGCGGTGCCGAGTTCGCGCGCCTCGCCTTCGATCGCGTCGCCCAGGATGTGGGTGGGTACGCCCCACGCGCGTGCCACGTGGGCGGCCGCGTCCAGCGCCGCCTGGGGCGTGGCGATCAGGCGGTACTCCGCCGCGGCCAGTCGGGGGTCGTCCGGCTTGACGGACTCTCCCGCCCCGCTTTCCAGCACCGCGACGACTTCGGGGGCAACCGGAATCCGGTAGCGCCGCAACACCGCGAGGGCATCGTCGCAGGTCGTCGGATCGCCCACCGTCGGTCCCGACGCGATGTCGAGCGGGTCGTCTCCCGGCACGTCGGAAATCGCCAGCGTCACGACCCGCGCGGGGTGGCACGCGGCGGCAAGGCGCCCCCCCTTGATCGCCGAACAGTGGCGTCGCACGCAATTCATTTCCCGAATGCTTGCGCCCGACGCGAGCAAGGCGCGATGCAACGCCTGCTTGTGCGCGAACGGGAGGCCGGGGACCGGAAGCGGCAGCAGTGCGGAGCCGCCGCCCGAAAGCAGGCATAGCACCAGATCGTCGGCGTCCAGGCCCTGCACCAGGCGGAGCATGCGCTCGGCTGCCGCAAGACCGGCACCGTCGGGAACCGGATGGCCGGCCTCGACGACCTCGATCCGATCGCAGGCGATGGCGTGGCCGTAGCGGGTGACGACGAGACCGGCGATCGGGCCGGGAAGCCGCGTTTCGACCGCGCGGGCCATCGCCGCGGCCGCCTTGCCGGCGCCGATCACGATCGTGCGGCCGCGCCCGGGATGGGGCAGGTGTGGAGGGACGCAGCGCTCCGGCTGCGCGGATGCGACCGCGGCGTCGAAGAGCGCGCGCAGGAATTCGCGCGGCGGCGGCCGCCGCGTCATTCGGGAACCGGCTGTGGACGCCGGTCGGGGCCGATGTGCACGTACACCAGCGTCGCTTCCGTCACCTTGATGAGCTCGCCGGTTCCGTTGGCGCGTTCCGCGTAGACGGCGATGTCGACCGTCACCGACGTGCGCCCGACCCGTTGGAGGCGCGCATAGAACGACAGCAGATCGCCGACGAAGACCGGCTCATGGAAGACGAAACTGGTGACCGCCACCGTCGCGACCCGGCCGCGGGCGCGGCGCGATGCCGCGATGGCGCCGGCGATGTCCGCCTGCGACATGATCCAGCCGCCGAAGACGTCGCCGTACATGTTGGCGTCGGCAGGCAGGGGCACGACGCGCAGCGTCGGGGCTTCCTCGGGCAGGGCGACGGTCATCATGGTTTCTCCGATGTCGAGGAAGGATAACGCGCGATAATCGCCAAAATCATACTGTTTCCGACCTGTCGCGCGCGCCGCGAACCGGTTGCAAGCCATTTCGCTCGCAGTCCGGTTGCCAGGGCGGCGCGGAAGGGCGGTTTCCCAGCTTCCATGGAAACGATGCGATGCGCGGAATTCGACCCATGCCCACCCATGGCGCAGCGAGCCAGGCGAACCCCGACGAACCTCGGCGGGATTGGCAGACCTTGCGCTTTCTCCTGCCCTACCTGTGGGAATACAAGGTCCGCGTCGCCCTGGCCGTGACCTGCATGGTGCTCGGCAAACTCGCGCTGATCGGCGTGCCGATCCTGTTGAAGCGCATCGTCAACACACTCGCCGTTCCTCCCGCGGCCAACGCCGCCCTCGTGCCGGTGGCACTGGTGGTCGCCTACGGCGCGCTGCGCCTGGGGACGTCCCTGTTTTCCGAGTTGCGCGAGTTTTTCTTTGCCAAGGTCACGCAGGCGACCGTGCGCAAGCTCGCGCTCAAGACGTTTCGCCATCTGCACGAACTGTCGCTGCGCTTTCACCTCGAGCGGCGCACGGGGGCGGTGACGCGCGAAATCGATCACGGCATCCGCGGCATTTCCTCGCTCGTGAGCTTCACGCTCTATTCCATCCTGCCGACGCTTTTCGAGATCGCGGTGGTGTTCGGCTATCTCCTGCTGCACTACGAAATCTGGTTTGCGGTCATCGTCGCGGCGAGTCTCGGGGCCTACATTGTCTTCACGCTGCTGGTCACCAACTATCGCACGCGCATCCGCCGCCAGGTCAATGAACTGGATGCCAGGGCGTCGTCGAATGCCGTCGATGCGCTGCTGAACTACGAGACGGTGAAGTACTTCAACAACGAGGAGTATGAGGCGCAGCGCTACGACGCGACGCTCGCCATGCAGGAGCGCGCCGCCTTGCGGGTCCAGCAGTCGCTGAACCTGCTGAACGGCGGCCAGCAGGCGATCATCGCGGTGGGCCTGACGCTGCTGCTGTGGCGCGCCGCGCTCGGCGTGCGTTCGGGCGCGATGTCGATCGGCGATCTGGTGCTGGTCAACGCATTCATGCTGCAGCTCTACGCGCCGCTCAATTTTCTCGGTGTCATTTACCGCGAAGTGCGGCAGGCGTTGACCGACATGGACCGGATGTTTCGCCTGCTGCAGCAGAATCGGGAAGTGGCGGACCGCCCCGACGCGCGCCCCCTCGCGTTGGGGCCGGATCGCTCACCGGAGGTGCGTTTCGTGCACGTTTCGTTCGGCTACGATCCGCGCCGGCAGGTGCTGCACGACGTCCACTTCACGATACCCGCGCGTACGACCTGTGCCGTGGTCGGCGCGACGGGATCCGGAAAGTCGACCCTCGCCCGCCTGCTCTTCCGTTTCTACGACGTGCAGGGCGGCGCGGTGTTGATCGGCGGCCAGGACATTCGCGACTGTACGCAGAAGTCGCTGCGCGCCGCGATCGGCATCGTGCCGCAGGACACCGTGCTGTTCAACGAATCGATCGAATACAACATCGCCTATGGGCGGCCCGGCGCCAGCCACGACGAGATCGTCGCCGCGGCGCGCGCGGCCCACATCCACGATTTCGTCGAAACCCTGCCGGACGGCTATCGCACCCTGGTCGGCGAGCGCGGGCTCAAGCTCTCAGGCGGGGAAAAGCAGCGGGTGGCGATTGCGCGCACCCTGCTCAAGGATCCGCCATTGATGATCTTCGACGAAGCCACGTCCGCGCTCGACTCGCGCACCGAGCGCGCAATCCAGTCCGAGATCGAGGCGGCAAGCGCCAGCCGTACCACGCTGGTGATCGCGCATCGGCTCTCCACCGTCGTCAAGGCCCACCAGATCCTGGTGATGGATCGCGGCCGCATCGTCGAGTCCGGGGATCATCCTTCGTTGCTGGCCCGCGGCGGCGTGTATGCGCGGATGTGGGAATTGCAGCAGCATGACGAAACCGACCGCGGGATGCCCGAATCCGGCCTTGCCGTCGCGTAGCCGATCTCCGGCGCGTGTCCTGCGTTGCGATCCGGTCGCGTCGTACCTCGTCGATTCGATCGGAAATTCGCGATCGGCGTTGTGGCGTGGGGCATTGCTCTCCGATGTTGAGATCGATTCCGGATCGATTCTTTCGAATTGAAATTCAACAACGCAAATCTTCGCGACACACATCACAAAATCTTGTGAGGGCGCGTCAAATGCATTGACAGTGCAGTAGGTGATGCCTACGATTGCGCAAACAATGAGAAGAACAGATTCGCGCGGTCCACGCGAATCATCCCCCGCGGCAGTTTCACCGGTTTCACAGATTACCGAAGCGGCTCCCAACTCTTGTCGATTTGGCGAGCATCCGTTTGTCGATCACTGGCTTGCGCCGTCTCGTGCCCGCATCCGTGGCAACGGACTCTGCGAGCCGTTGCAGGGCAATGGGAGCAAGGATTCGAGACATGTGCGGGATTGCCGGGATCGTTTCTCCACGGCTGCCATCCGGAGCGGTGCGTATCGTTTGCGAAATGGTTTCGCACGTCGCCCATCGCGGTCCGGATGCGCAGGCAGTGGTCCACGATGAGCAGTGTGTTTTCGGTCATGCGCTCCTGGCGATTGCCGGCGGCGATGCGAGCCGTCAGCCGATGTCCGACGACAGCGGTCAGCACTGGATTTCCTATAACGGAGAGATCTACAACGGGCCCGAACTTCAGCAGGAACTGGAATCGCTGGGCAATGGCTTTCGCCGCGGATGCGATACCGAGGTCGTGCTGGCGTCGCTGCGCGAGTGGGGGGATCGCGCGGTCGAGCGGTTCAACGGCGGATTCGCGCTCGCATATTACGACCGAGCGAGTGCGGGCGTGCTGCTGGCCCGCGACGAGTTCGGCAAGCGCCCGCTCTATTACACGCAGTCGGGAGGAATGATCGCATTCGCTTCCGAGATGAAGGCCTTTCTCGCTTTGCCCTGGTTCTCGCTGCGCTACGACGAAGACGCGCTCGCGACCCTGTACTGGACGTCCGCGGTCACGGCTCCGGGGACGGTATTTCAGGAGGTGAGCCAGGTTCTCCCCGGTGAATGCATCTGGATTCGGAATGGGCGGATGTCCCGAACGTCCATGGCGCCCCGCCCGGCACATCGATACCAGGGGTCGCGCGACGATGCGATACACGAGCTGCGGCACCGAATCGCAAAGAGCGTGCGTCGCCGGGCTCGGGCAAACCGCCCTGTGACGGTGCTTGCGAGCGGCGGACTGGACTCCTCGATCGTCGCACTGGAGGTCGCCGCCGATGTGTCACGCCGGGTCACGGCGTATTCCATCGCGTTCCCCGACACGAAATACGATGAAAGTGCCGAACAGGATGCGGTCTGCACCATCCTGGGCCTCGCCCACCGCCGGATCGTGGCCACTCCCGCGACCATCGCAGCCGGATTTCGCGACGCCGTGTACCACGCCGAGCAGCCGATTCCCACGGCCTCGCCCATCCCCATGTATCAACTGGCGCGCCAACTGCGTGCCGACGGCTATGCCGTTGCCTTGAGCGGGGAGGGCGCCGACGAAATATTTCTTGGGTACGGGGTCTTCAAGGAGGTGCTCCTTCGTGACGCCGTTCTCGACCGACCGAGCGTGGCCGCCGATCTCGCGGCGGCGTACGGCGGATGGAGCGAATCCGTCAACGCGGCGGTCCATGCGGTGGTGGGGCGCTTCTCGAACCCCAACGACGTTCTCCACTCCCATTTGCCGAGGTACTACAACAACAAGACCGCGGCATCGGCGTTGGCGCGGGGAATCTCGTTCCGCACGACGAGGGAACGCGAAGAACGAGCCTACGCCGACCTTGCCGGCCTCGACCCCATCGCGCGCGCCCGGGCGCTGGAACTCTCGAAACTGCTTGCCGGCTACCTGCTCTCGGTTCAGGGCGACCGCATGGCCTTGGCTTCCGGAATCGAGAACCGCTGCCCGTTCCTCGACGACGACGTCGTTGCCCTGGCGGTATCCCTACCGCACGAGTGGCACTTGCCTCCTACTGGCCCGGAAAAGAAGATCCTGCGCGACGCATACCGCGACGGCCTGCCCGCCACCGTGGTCGACCGTCCCAAGAAGCCGTACCTGGCGCCGGACGTCGCATTCGTCCAAAGTCGCGACGCCGATCCGCTGTTCCAGGAGTTCGCCGACTCGCTACGCAAAGACGAATTGCCGTGGGCCTCAAGGCCGCACGGCGAATATTTGCTCGAGAGGCGAAAGCGCGCACGACACGGCGGCGTGGTCCTTCCCTACTCCCAGGCCAGAGCACTGCTGTTGCTGCTGTCGACCTATTCGCTGGAGCGCGATCTTGCGATGCGGAAAAGCCCATCGCATCGACGAAGTGTGTCCGTCGGGGCCGAGACGGTGGTCGTGACGTCGCTTCCCGGTCCCGGATGCCGCGCAGGTGGGAATCGGAGGACGCGATGAATCGCCGACCCGCTCCCATGTGCGCTCCCGCCATCCGTCAGAAGCCGCCGTTCCAGTTCGTCGGCGACATATCGCGCTTTATATCCGATGACCGCGTCGAAATGCATCTGAGCGACGACTGGTGTCGCGCGGACATCGTGGGCGATCTGTTCCCCAATATCCTGCTGCTCGAGGCATTCGCCCAGGCCGCGGCGACGCTCAGCACCCTGCGCAGCGACGGCGGAATCGGCTACGTGACGCGAATCACCGACGGCGCGTTCCCGGCGCCGCGCTATTCCGCCTCCGCGGTCATCGTCTGCGCGCAGCTGCTCGGGCAGGCAGGAAGGTCCTCGTCCTATGCGTGCCACGCACGCCAAGGCGGGCGGCTCATCGCGGTTGCGCGTCTGGAAACCATTCGGACCCAATCCTGACCGTCCAAATCGAACCATGACCGCCCTTCGCTTGCTGCGGCAGACGCATCCGTTCCGCTTTCTCGATGAAGCGATCTTGTCGGAGGATCCCAACGCCATCGTCGGGCGACGCCTGTTCCATGTCGACGAGTTCTATTTTCAGGGGCACTTCCCCGGTGACCCGATCGTGCCCGGCGTCCTTCTTCTCGAGGCGATGGCGCAATTGTCGCGGGTCTACATCAATGCGCGCCACGGAACGATCCGCCATGGCTACCTGGCGAAGGTGGCCTCGGCGTCGTTCCACCGCATCGTGCGCCCCGGCGACTGCGTGCAGTTTCGCGCGACCTTGGTGCGAACCGATCCCGGGATGGCCGGCGAATCATCCGGGTACTACGCATTCAAATGCGGCGCGCACATCGGGCGCGAGCGCGTTGCGCGCGCCGAACTGCTGCTCCACGAGGCGCGGGTGCCGGCATTCGATTTTCGCAGTGACACCGAAGGGGGAGGCAGCAATGAGTGTTGACGAGATCATGCGGCGGGTAAAAAGCGATCTGCTCCTGGGGCGCCTGGAGCTTGGTGAGTTGGGATTCACCGAGGCCTCGATATCGGACGACATACCCCTGCTCGATGAGCGCGGACTGGGCCTGGATTCGGTCGATGCGCTCGATCTGGTCGTGGGCGCCGAATTGCTGTTTCGGGTCAAGTTCGGCGAGATCTCCCGGGATCGCATCGCCCAGCTCTGCACCACCGTCCGCGACTTCAGCGAGCACGTCCACCGCCTGCAGGCGGGGGTCGCTTCGTGAAAGGGGCCGTCATGCGTCTGCCTTCGCACGAGGGGTTCCCGGAATCGGCTGCGCCCGCGGTCGTCCTGGGGCTTGGTTCGTATTCCCCCGGAACCCCGGTGGGCAATGCGGAGATCGAGTCGGCGCTTGCCATTCCGGCACAGACGGTAATGGACTTTTTCGGCGTGCGAACCCGGTATCTCGGGGTCGATCCCCGTACCGGAAAACTCCGCGATCCCTCCTACAGCAACACCGAGTTCGCCGCGCGGGCCGCGCAACGGGCGCTCGACCGTGCGGGATGCGCCGCCAACGATGTCGATCTCATCGTCACGGCGACGTCGACGCCGGACTCCGAGTTGCCCCCGCCACCCCATGCGTTGCAGAAGCGTCTCGGAATCCGACGTTCCGATCTCGTCGACGTTCGCGGCGGCTGCGCATCGAGCCTCCAGGCACTCAAGATCGCGCGCGACCGCGTCGCCTCGGGGACGGTGGACTGCGCACTGGTCTGCGGCAGCGAGTTCATTTCCAACAAGTTCTATACGCCCCTGGTGGGGCGCAGGGCACCTCGGACCGAGGACGTCCTCAACGCCCTCGGGTTTGCCGACGGTGCCGGCGCCATGGTCGTCGGGCGTGCACCGAATCGGCAGGGCAACCGCGCGCGCTTTCCGGCGATCGGCCCGATCAACGTGTCGTCGCGGTACGCCGACCGGAGGCCGGGGTTCACGCTGTGCAACGGCGTATGCCGCCACGACCATCGGGCGATACGGCGAATCATGCCGGAAGTCATCGATGCCGCCCGAACCGAACTCCTCGACATGGCGGGCGGAGTCGACCGGATGGATCTCGTCGTACTGCCGCAGGCCAATCCCGCCTTGATGGGGCTCCACGCGACCCACGTCTTCGATGCCAAGCGGTTCTACATCGGAGATGAAACCGGAAACGCCCCCGCGGCCGCGATTTTCCGGGCCCTCGATATCGCCGTCGAGCGCGGCGCCGTACGGCTGCCCGGGGCGTGCGTCGGCTTTCTGGCCGTGGAGTCGGCAACGTGGATGTATGCAACCGCGACGATTTCCTAACCGCCCGGGGAAATCGGTCATGAACCTCGCCATCGTGGCGAATCCGTCGCCCCTTGTCGACGCGATCGTCGACGAAGCCGCCCGTTGCGGACTCCTCGCGGAATGCGTCGCGAGTCTTCGCCTCGCCGGCGAATTCGATTGCGTCGCATTCGGCCTGCCGGAAACCGACGAGTCGACCTTGTTGGATGGCGATGCCGATTTTCCCGCCATCACCGAGCGCATCAATGCCGACCTGATGCGTTTCCTGGTCGAAATCCGGCAGGCATCGGTCGCCTTGGCGCGTCGGGGCGGCGGAAAGATATTCGTACTGACCCAGGAGGACAGCGCGAGCTACTACCTGGCGCTGCCCCAGTCGCCGATCGCGAGCCGCGCGCGGATTGCGGCGGCGAAGAGCCTAGCGAAGGAGGTGTTCCGGATGGGTGTGGAGATCAATGTTCTCGATGTCCAGTCGTTCGCCGAACAGGCCCCGGAGTCCGCCTGGATCGCCGCGCGCCCGGACCTCAAGGCCTATGCGTTGCGGTTCCATCCGGTGACGGCGGCTGCGGTCGCGCGTGTGGTGGTCGGGTTGTGCCGAATGGATTGCCGATGCTTTGCGGGGATGGTGATTCCGGTCGGCGTCGGGTTCCCGGAGGGAAATCTATGACCGCGGTGAAGACGGTTGTGGTGACGGGTGCCACGAGGGGAATCGGCAAGGCGATCGCCGACCGCCTGGGGCATGCGGGCTGGCGTGTGATCGGTACGTACCGGCGCGAGCCGCGCGAGCGCGGCCGTTCTTCTCCGGGCGGCGGCGCGATCAGCAGGGTGCCCATGCCCGCGTTCGTGCGGATGGATCTCGGGTCCGACACCTCCATCGCCGTGGCGACACGGGCGATTGCCGCGCTGGCGGGGCGCCTGGATGCGATCGTCAACAATGCCGGAACCACGGACGACGGTGCCTTCCTTGCGATGGAGGACGGGCGGGTCGCGGCGCTGCTCCAGGCGAACCTGTTCGGAACGATCCGCCTGACGGAGTCCTTGCTGCCGCTCCTCCGGAGCCGCCCCGATGCATCGATCGTCAATATCGCATCGCTTGCCGGGGTTGCCGGAAAGGAAGGGCAGGTTCCGTACGCCGCCAGCAAGGGCGGAGTGATCGGCTTTACGAAGCTCCTGGCCCGCAGAACCCGCGGGACCGGCGTTCGGGCGAACGCGGTCGCGCCCGGATTCATTGCGACCGAGATGACGCGAACGCTCGACGACGACATGGTCCGGCACATCGTCCATGGCACATCGCTGCGCCGGATCGGTGAACCGGCGGATGTCGCCGATGCCGTGATGTTTCTCCTGGGCGCGCGGTACGTCAACGGCACCACGATCAAAGTCGACGGCGGCTTCAAGCGGTAACGATGAAACCTTCGTCATTGCGAGGGCGAAGCCCGAAGCAATCCAGTGCGTTGTCGGGATCGCCACGGCCCTGCGGGGCTCGCGATGACGACGGGTGGTTTCATCATTCGGGGCGGCGTGCGTCGCCATGACCGTTAGGAACGGGAAGTCATCCGGGAAGGCCTTTCCTCATGGACGATGTCGTGATTACCGGAATGTCGGTCTGTCATCCGCTCGGCGGGTCGATCGATGACCTTGTCTCCTCGCTGCTGGCGGGGCGCGATGGAGTCCGACCGGCGCGGGCATTCGATGGCGGAAGCCTGGAGAGCGACCGCGTGGTCGAGTTTCCGCCCGACTTCGACTTCGCGACCGGCGGCATCGATCTTTCCGCGTGCGATCCGGGTGCGCGATATGCGGTCCATGCCGCGCTCGGCGCCTTGCGCAACGCCGCCATGACCGCCGCGTCGTTTGCGCATGTCGGCGCCGCAATCGTGGTCGGGAGTTCCCATAGCGGCATCCACTCTCTGGAGCGGATGTATTCGTCGACGGCGCGCGGAAACGGGGGGACGGAACCGACGGATTTCGCAGGTTCCTTGACGGATCATCCGGCGATCGTGCTGACGACGATGTTGGGATCCGGCGGACCGCGTCTTACCGTGTCTTCCGCATGTTCTTCGAGCAATGCCGCGGTCGGCATCGGTGCGGACCTCATCCGCTCGGGAATGGTGCCGGTGGCGCTGATCGTGGGCACCGACACGGTTTCGCTGTCGATCCTCGCAGGCTTCAACAGCCTTCGCGCCGTCAGCCGGGTCGGTGCGGCGCCGTTTTCCCGGCCCGCCGGGATCACGCTCGGCGAAGGCGCCTGCGCGCTGCTCTTGGAATCGGAGCGTCACGCGCGGGCCCGCGGGGCGGGCGGCGCATGGTTCGTGCGCGGCTATGCGCTCTCGGGGGACGCGTTCCACGAAACCGCGGTCGATGCGAGCGGACAGGGGTTGGAGGCGGCGATGCGCGGCGCGCTGCACGATGCCGGCATGGTTCCGGAAGACGTGGATTACGTATCCGCCCATGGAACCGGCACCGACGCCAACGACATCCCGGAGTCCATTGCGACGGTTCGCGTGTTCGGAGATGCCGTGCCCGTGAGTTCGCTCAAAGGCTTCCTGGGGCACACGCTCGGGGCGTGCGGCGTGATGGAGATCGCCGTTTCGATCGCGCTGGCGGAACGGGGGCTCGTCGCACCAACGGCGGGATTTACCTCGTTGCGTCCCGGGTGCGCGCCTGTGAACGTCGTCGGTTCGGAACCCAGACCGGCACGCAACGAGACGTTCATCAGCAACAAGTACGGATTCGGCGGCAACAATGCGTCCGTCGTCCTTTCGAAGCACCCACCGGCGGTGTCGCGGGTGCCGGCCCGGCAGCGGACGTTCGTCAGCGGGGTCGGCAAATGGCTACCCGCGAATCCCGAATGGTTCGACCGCGCGATCGTCGGGCCGGCGGCGTTTGCGCCGGATGGCCCGGGAATCACGACCGCAATGGCCTGCGCACTGCCGCCGATGGAGGGGCGGCTGGAAGCCTTTCGGCGCAGCCCCCCGCTCATCCGCTTTGCGTTGGCTGCGGCGGAATGCGCGTTCTCCGATGCGGGAATCGACATTGAGCGTGACGACCTGCTCGTCCCCTGCGGGGTGATCGGCGCCGTCTCGGCGGGATCGCACACGGCGGTGCGGAAATTCATGCGCAGCGTCCTGGAAGACGGACCGCAGTTTGCAAGCGCATCGCAGTTTCCCCTGACCACCCTGAATGCGGCGGCGGGGGCCGTCTCGATCGCGTACGGACTGAAAGGGTTCAACACCACGCTGGTCGGCGGGGATGCGGGCCTGGCCGCCGGCATGCTTTTCGTCCGCCACGGCCACCAGGAGCGCCTGTGTGTTTTCGGGGCCAACGAAGTCGCCGATCGCTTCCTCGCCGATCAATCGACGGCATATGTTCCGAGCGAGACGGGGGGCGACGCAACGCTCGGTCCCATTTCCGAAGGCGCTACGGCACTCGTCCTGGAGACGTACGCGGCGATGATTCGGCGCGATGCCGCACCCCAGGCCCTGCTCAGCGGCCTGGGACGGACCACGGCAACGGACGCCGAGGGGGAGGACGGGATTTGCGGTGCGCTGGAGCGCGCCGTCGCGGTGGCGATGCACGAAGCGGGCGTGGCCACGACGGGGCTGTGCGGGGTCGTGACCGTGCTGCATGGCCCCCAGTGCTGGCGCCGACGCTATCGGAACGCCGTCGCCGGATTGTTCCGGGGCTCGCGCATCCCGATGATCGATGTCGGCGCGGCGGTCGGCCATGGGCAGGCGGCCGCGTTTCCCACGGTCGTTGCCACCGCGACGCAGTGGATCCATCGCCACCGGACCGATGGCGGCGCGGTTCTGGCCGCGTACGTTTCTCCCGCGGGAGATGCGACGGCGGTCGTCGTCGAGGGGGCATAGGTCGAGGATGAACGGATCAAGGAGGAGCTTCGTGATGCACAAGCCGGGAAGGACGTTGGCGCGGCTTTTCCTGATTGGCCTGGTGATTGCCGGTCCGCGGGCGGCATGGTGCTATGGAGTTCATGCCGATCCGGAAATCCGCGAGATGATCGCGCGCTTCGACAGGGCGAAGGCGGATCCGGCGACCGTCGACGCCGCCTTCGATTTCGCCCGGCACGTCGCGGCGAGCCGCCCCGCGGATCCGATTCCGCTGGTCTATGAAGGAAGCTTGGCGGCGCTGATGGCTCGCGACGGATGGTTGCCGTGGATACGGCTGGCCAATCTTCATCGTGGGCTCGACCTGATGGGACAGGCCGCCGATATCGCCGCCAGGGCCGGTACCCCCGCATCGCAGCGCCTGGAAGTGGAGATGGTCCGGGGGATCACCTGCGCGCAAATCCCGACTCTCTTCGGCCAGGGATCGGTTGCTCGTCGGGATCTGGCCCGCGCCTATCGCAGTCCGGGGTTTCCGACGATGAGCCCGGGTGATCGGGCGACCGCGCTGGCATGGCTCGCCGTGTTGGCGCACCGCGCCGGCGATGACTCGGCAAGCGCGCGCTATCTCCGCGCCGCGAGGTCGGTGTCGCCCGGCGTGGTGGCCACGATCTGGAGCCGACGGTGAACGGGGATGCCCGGGAGATCCATGCCACGGCGTCCGTGGTGGAGCCGTGCGTTGCGGCCGTCGGCATATCGAAAATCTACCGCGGGCGCGCGGGGGAAGTCGTCGCCTTGAAGCGGGCTTCCCTCTCGTTGTTTCCAGGGCAGATGTGTGCGCTGTTGGGACCGTCGGGAAGCGGAAAGAGCACGCTGCTCCACATTCTCGGCCTGCTGGATGCGCCGACGTCCGGAAGGGTTGTCTATGACGGTGCCGACGCGCCTTCCCCCGGGGGGCGTGCGGCGGACGCCTTTCGTCGGACGCGGATCGGATTCCTGTTTCAGAGCGGCAATCTGGTCCCGGTCCTGAGCGCACTCGAAAACGTCGAAATTCCGCTGTTGCAATCCGCGCTATCCGGCGCGCAGCGGCGGGAGCGGGCGCGTTCCGCATTGGCGCAGGTCGGCTTGTCGCATCGCGAGCACCATCGGCCGGCCGGACTTTCCGGCGGTGAACAGCAGCGGGTTGCCGCCGCCCGCGCGCTTGTCGCCGAACCCGACATCGTTCTGGCCGACGAGCCGACGGCCAGCCTCGACGCGGCGGCGGCGACCCGGCTGCTCGACTGTTTCGCGACGTTGCAGCAGGGCACCCGCACGGCGTTCCTGATCGCCACGCATGACGCGCGCGTGACGGAGCGCGTCGACCGTTGCTGCCATGTGTGCGACGGAGTGCTGGCCGAATGAACGTCCTGCGCTATGCGGCCCGGAGCACGCTGCGCAATCGGCGGCGCTCGATGCTTGCGATCTCCGTCGTCGCCGGAGGCGTTGCGGCAATCCTGCTCAGCGTCGGATTTGTCCTGGCTTCCTTTGCGGGCCTGCGCCAGTCGATCATCGATGGCGAAACCGGCGATCTGCAGATCCGGTCCCCCGTGCCCGGCCAGGATCTGACGGGCTTGCAGGATGCCCGGATCTCGGCATTCCTGGCGAGGGATCCCGATGTGCGATTCGCGATGGAGCGCATTCGGTTCGAGGGGCTGCTCGCGACGGGGACGCGCACCGCATCGTTCGTCGGCCGCGGCATCGATGTCGAACGGGAGGCGCGTCTGAACGCCGGGTTTCTGCCGGTGGTTTCCGGCACCGGCCTCGGCGACGGTTCCGGCAACGGCATCACCGTGGCCGCCGACCTCGCCGGGACATTGCGCATCCATCCCGGCGACCTCGTAACCGTTCTGGTGACGAACCGGGACGGCGTTCTGAACGCGATGGATTTTTCGGTTCGGGGCACCTACCGAACCGGGATTCCCGCCCTCGACAGCCGCGGGGTCACGATCCCGCTGACGGCGGCGCGATCGTTGCTCGGGCTCGACGGCGCCTCCCGGGTTGTCGTGGTGTTGCGGCACGGCGATCGGCTGGCGTCCGTGGAGCGGGACCTGCGGCGCGCCTTTCCGGGTCTCGCCGTGCAGCCGTGGTTTGCGATCGATCCGTTCTATGGCCAGGTCGTGTCGATCTACCGGGTGATCTTTTCCTTGTTCGGTCTGATTCTCGTCGTGGTCGTCCTGCTGTCGATCTCCAATGCCTTGCTGATGAGCGTGATGGAGCGGATCCGTGAAATCGGCGTGCTGCGGGCGATCGGGCTTCCGATGCGGTCCATTCAGGCGAGTTTCGCGCTGGAAGGCGCGATGGTGATGGGGGCCGGCTCGGTGATCGGCGTTGGGCTCGCGGCCGTCCTGTCGTTCGCCGTGAGCGTCGCCGACATCCCGATGCCGCCCCCTCCGGGGCGCTCGCTCGGGTATCCGCTGCAGATCTTCTTTTCGCCGACGGCGGCACTTCTGACGCTCGTCGCATTCGTCGCGCTCGGCGGTCTGATCGGTCGTGTCCCGGGGCGCACCGTTCGGCGCATGAGCATCATCGAACAACTTGGACATGCATGAAATGACACCCTCCGGCCTTTCCTGGTTTGCGATCGCGATCGTGGCGGCCGCCACCCCCGCTCACGGTGCCGTCACCGCGTCCGACGATCCCGCCGCCGCGCTGGCCGCGATTGACCTGGTTCGGGTCGGCAAGGGCGGGGGGCAGTTGCGCATACGTCTGACCAGCGCGAAATGGGGCGCCGAAGACATGCGGGTCTGCGTCGGGGCGGATGCGGCCGAGATCGATGTGCTGAGCGGGCGCTATGCGTCGGAGCGCGTTCTGATGCAGGGACAGAACGTCTGGGTGCGCATGCCGCACAGCAGCAGGACGATTGCGATCACGCCGATCGAGCGCATCCTTGGGCAGGCGAGCTATGGCGATCTGGCCCGGTCGCACTGGATCGGCAGCTATGTGCCGTCGTGGAAGCCGGGGGCGCAAGGGGCTCGCGCAGCGGCCACCGACGACGAGATGGTGCTCGATCTGCATGCGACGACGACCCATCGCGCGTACCAGCGCATCGCGGTAACGGTCGACCGCCGGACGGGCTGGCCGATCGCGGCGCGCTTTTATCTCGGCAGCGGGAAGCTGTTCAAGCTTGCCCGCTACGGCCGGCCGACGGTTCTGGACGGCAGGCGCCTGATTGTGCAAACCTGGTTTACCGACCCCGCAGACCCGCGAACGTCTACGCGATTGCAAATCCGCCAGGTCGACCCGCGGGAGTGTCCGGCGGACCGCTTCACGGTGGATGGTTTTGCGGAGTGAGGAAACGCGGGCTCCCCGTCATCGCGGGGGCGTTGCTGTTGTCCGTGGTTTCGACGGCGGTTTGCGCCGGTGACGTCACGTTCTCCGAGACCGTGATTACCAAAGGGACTTATACCGCGGTGCGTCGCGCGGTGGATCCGGGTGCCCTGACAGGCATTCCGACAATGGGGAGCGCGGCCGCCGTGGTCGTGGACGGCTCCGTCGATGGAACCTCGTTCCGCATCAAAAGCGATTACGGATTCGATCGCGGAGGGGTGGACGGGACGACGTTCTCAACCGTGACCCGGCGGACATCGCTGCTGACGCTGTCGGCGGGCGGCGATTTCCTGGCCGGTCGATGGACGATCGGCAAGTACACCGAGTCCTTCGATGACGGGTTCTATGCGCATGTGCTGGATTTTCTCACCGACAACATCGCCTCCACCGACTTTTTCGACTATTCATACCGGTCGAACGGCTTCCCGGCGGTGCGCTACGCGGTGGGAAACGCGCGCCACACGCTGGAGGCGATCTACAGCGATGATCGGCCTGACGCAACCGGGTATGCCTTCAACGCCCTCAACCCGGGCTTCAATCGTGGCATCAAGCAGGGCCTGCTTGTGGGCCGCTTCGCCGGCGATTCCTGTCACGGCCTGGGCTTGCTGCAAAAGCCGAGCGACATGGCGCTGGGCGGCGGCGCAAGCGGAAGCTGCCTTCTGGGGGCGCAAGGCTCGGTGTATTCCGCCGTCTTCGTGCAGCGCGGCAGCCGGTTCCCCATGATTTCGACGGCACTGTACGGACCGGATCCGACGGGGAGCCACTTCGTCGACCGCCGTTCATCGTCGGGGCTCTATCGGCGTGCGATGGTGGGGGTGCAGTGGAACGTCTCCCCCGAGGTCGGGGTCCGCATGGAGTTGCTGCGCAACGATTCCGGCATGACGAAGGCGGAGCAGCGGAGCTGGGATGCGGCCTTGCAGGTGGATCGCGCGGTCGCCAACCCGGCGGTTGCGGCCGACGCGCTGGCGCTCGATGCGCAGGCGCTGGAACTGCCGTGGGCGAGCAATCTCTTTTGCCACGTCGAATATGTCTTCCCCAGCGGCGGACAAGCTTCCGTCAACGTGCTGTCGGGTCTGGATGGCAGCACGTTGACGGAGTTCGAACTCATCAAGCCCCTGACCGAACACGCGGACTTCCGGTTGGCGATCACGCACACCGCGGGTCCGGCCGGATCGGAATTCGGCGCCAGTCTCCTCGGAAACCGGGTGACGCTCGGGGCGCGGTACTTCTTCTGACGGCGTGTCGATGGACGTCGAACCGGGTGCCGATCCGAGGTTGCGACCGACGCCTGTGGCCTATGTCGTGGCAACGGGGGCGGCGCACCGCATGTGCGTGGTGCGGCGGTGGGCCGGCCTGCTCACCCGAGCCGAGATTGCACGGGCCCGCGGGATTCTGCGCGCGCATCGCAAGCTCGATTACGTATATGGGCGGATCGCCCTGCGGCTCCTCGCGGCGCGATGGTCCGGGGCGCCGTTGTCGCGTGTCCAGGCCTCCGCGGGTCCGGGTCCGGTGGCGCTATGCATCGCCGGAAGGCCGGTATTCTGCTCGTTGTCCCATCGGCGGACGCATTTCGCGGCGGTGTTCAGCGAGCAGTCGCGCGTCGGCATCGACGTCGAGCGTGTGCGACCTGGCGCCGCCGAGGCGGTGCGCGCGTTCTTGCGGCCCTGGCGCGGGGGCGCCTCCCGGTGGCGGGATGACGAGGCGATCGCGCACTGGTGCGAGCTGGAGGCGATCGGCAAGGCGCTCGGCGCCGGTCTGGACGCATCGGCAATGCAGATCCGGTTCGGACCCGCGGATCGGGGCGGGTTTGGCGTACATTGGCGGGCGTTCTTCCTGGGCGGCGACGCGTGCGGAGCGGTGAGTTGGATCGCCGGCGCCCGGGCGAAGGCCGCGTCCGCTCCGGATGTTGTATATATCGACAGCGACCATTTTTTCGGAGCGTTCCCGCGGCCGTCCCCGGGCCGGTCCGGGAGGATCATCATGGAACCGATTTCGATTCGCCAGCCCGATGACTGGCACCTGCATCTGCGCGACGACGCCGTGATGGCGGCCGTGCTTCCCTGGACCGCACGGACGTTTGCGCGCGCCATCGTCATGCCCAATCTGCGCAACCCGGTCACGACGGTGGAACAGGCGCGCTCGTACCGGGCGCGCATTCTCGCGGCCTTGCCTTCGGGAATGCGATTCGAACCGCTCATGACGCTGTATCTGACGGGCGCGACATCGGCCGAGGAGATCGTGCTGGCACGCGAAAGCGGGTTCGTCCACGGCGTCAAGCTCTACCCGGCACGCGCAACGACCAATTCCCAATTCGGCGTGCGGTCGATCGCCGACTGCACCGCGGTGCTCGAGGCCATGCAGCGAGTCGACCTGCCCTTGCTGGTCCACGGCGAGGTGGCACGCCCCGATGCCGACGTCTTCGACCGCGAGCGGATCTTTCTCGATGAGGTGCTGATTCCCCTGCGCCGTGATTTTCCGCAGTTGCGCGTGGTGCTCGAGCACATCACGACCCGGGAGGCCGTGGCGTATGTGCGCGAGGCGCCGGGGCGCATCGCGGCGACGATCACCGCGCACCATCTCGCATACAACCGCAACGCGATGTTCGTCGGAGCCGATGGTTCCGCGGGCATGCGTCCGCACTACTACTGTCTGCCGGTGCTCAAGCGCGAGGACCATCGTCGCGCACTGGTGGAAGCGGCGGTGAGCGGCAATCCGCGCTTCTTCCTGGGAACGGACAGCGCGCCGCATCCGCGACAGGACAAGGAATCGGCTTGCGGCTGCGCGGGTTGCTTTACCGCGCCGTTCGCGCTGCCGCTCTATGCCACGGTGTTCGAGCAGGCGGGCGCGCTGGATCGGCTGGAGGCGTTTGCCTCCGAATTCGGTCCGGATTTCTACGGGATGCCGCGCAACGAGGGAACGGTACGCCTGGTGCGCGGAATTCCCGAGGAAACGCCCCCCGTCATCGCGGGAGCGCAGGAGTTCACCGCGCTGGGCCGCGAAGCGTGCCGGTGGCGGATGACCGCGGAGGCGTGAACGGCAGGGCTGTTGCCCTCGCGTTTTTCGCGAACCGCCGCAACGCGGATCGCCAGGCGGCAATTCCGCGCGATGGCGTCGCACATCATTGATTTTGGTCAATCAATCCGGAGTTCCGCGCGGCGGTGCGTCGCCGCGCCTTTCCGAATGCACGCATCATACGGGCCCGCGTTGCAGTCCGGGCGGTCGCCATTTGCTCCGCGCGACGGATGTTCCAGGATCGAAAAGAGAAGTTGATGCAGCAATCAGGAAGCGGAGCGCGCGTCACGCCGTGGGGCCTGCGGGTCTGGGGCGTCACCGTTCTGCTGGGCGGCGCGGCGCTGCTGTTCGCGCTGGAGCGCATGGTGCGCCATGGCGCCGCGGGGCGCCATGGATTGTTCATTGCGCTGGGCGCCATGCTCTATGGCATCGGACTTGCGTTGCCGGTGCGAGGATCCCTGCGCATGCCGCGGCAGGTTCTGCGGAGGCTGCGTGTCCGAGTTTCGCGGCGGCGTTCCGCGCTCTCGGCGGGTATCGATGCCGTGACCGGCTTGGCCAGTCGTTCGTGGTTCGTTCACCGATTGAATCTGGCGCTCGGGCGCATGTCGGCATGCCGTGAGGGCGGATTTTCGGTGCTGCTCCTCGATCTCGACCGATTCAAGCTGGTCAACGATGCCCTGGGGCACTCCGCCGGCGATGATTTGTTGCGGCAGGTGGCAGCGCGCATCAATGCCGCGCTGCGCCCCGATCGGCACCTCGTCGCAAGGCTGGGAGGAGACGAGTTCGCCGTGCTGCTCGACGGTGTCGGAGAGCCGGGAGCCGCGGAGCGGATCGCGACCCGGATCCAGGAGGCGATCGATGCGCCATACCGGGTCCGGGGGCATGAAACCCGTATGACGGCATCGGTCGGGATCATACGCAGCGAGCAATGCATTGCGTGTGCCGATTCGGTGCTGCGCGACGTCGATACCGCCATGTACGGCGCGAAGCGGTCGGGGCCGGGGCGGATCGCGACGTTCGCCCTCCCGATGCGGCGGAAGGCGTCGCGGGAGTTTGGAATCGAAACCGAGTTGCGCAAGGCGATCGGGACGGCACAACTCTCGTTGTTGTATCAGCCCATCGTCGCGCTGGATCGCCTGACGGCAGATTCGGTCGAGGCCCTGCTTCGGTGGAACCATCCGCGCTTGGGGGTCGTCGACCCGGAGGAATTCATTCCGATCGCCGAACAATCCGGACTCGTCATCCCGCTGGACGAGTGGGTGCAACGGCAGGCGTGCCTGCAATGGCGGGCCTGGCAGGACCGGGATCCCGCGCGGGCGCCGTGCAGCGTCAGCGTAAATGTCTCGCGCGTGCAGATGGCCTATCCCGACGCGTTTCTTGCCCATGTCCGCGCCGTGATGGAGGCAGCCCGGATGCCGCCGGGGGCGTTGCGGCTGGAGGTCACCGAGCGCGACGTCATGCGGGATCCGGACGCCGTGGTGGATCTGTTGCGGGAGCTGCGGAACCTCGGGGTCGGCCTGGCGATGGATGACTTCGGAACGGGCATGTCGTCGCTCGCTTGCCTGCGCCGGTATCCGTTCGACGTGGTGAAGATCGATCGAGACTTCATCGCCGACCTCGGCGCCGCAGCCGACGTGCGGGCCGTGGTGCACGCCAGCGTCATGCTGATCGAAAGCCTGGGCATGCGCAGCGTTGCCGAGGGCGTGGAGAGTGCCGCCCAGGTCGAATTCCTGCGCTCGATCGGCTGTCATTCGGCGCAGGGATACCTGTTCGGCCGCCCTGCCCCGGCGGATCGAATCGTCGCGCGGGAGCCGCTCCCCGGCGAGCGCCAAGCCGCTCCTGCGCTGGTCAGTTCGAGCCGATGATGCGGTCCGCCGCCGCCTCGGCCGCGGCCATTTCCGTTTGATAGATGCGGGTGGCGTAGCTGTTGCTGACCGCGGTCACGTCGGAATGCAGCACGGACTCCCGCGCCGGCGCGCTGCCGCGCGCGGTGTCGATGGCCACGTGGACGGACATCCCCGGGCGCAGCGGATTGCGGGCGAGATCCTTGGGGTCGAGGCTGATGCGCACCGGAACGCGCTCGACGATGTGGATGTAGTTGCCGGTCGCGTTGTCGGGGGGGAACAGGCTGAAGGTGCTGCCGCCGGCCGGCTCGATTCCCAGGACTTTGCCGCGGTAGGTCGCGGCCGCGCCGTAGCGATGGCTGGTGATGCGCACCGGCTGTCCCGGCCGGATGCCCGCCGTCTCGGTCTCCTTGATGTTCGCGGTCACCCAGAGATCCCCCAGCGAGACGACGTTCATCAGCAGTTGGCCCGCGGCCACACGCTGGCCCGCCTCGGCCCGCCGGTTGGCGATGAATCCGTCCACCGGCGCCACCACGTGGCTGCGGCGGAGTTCGATGTAACGCTCGATGAAGTCGGCGCGCTTCTGCAGCACGAGCGGGTTGTTCCGCGTGTTGGTGTTGGCTACGAGCGCTTGCGCCTTGGCGTAGTTGCCTTGGGCCGCCGCGATTTGCCGATCGAGGATCGCCAGGTCGGCGCGGGTGTCGGCGACTTTCTGGTGGGACATGGCTCCCCCCGCTTCGGCCAGCGCATAGCGCTGCAGATCGTCGGCGATCTTCTTGCGTTGGAGGCGCAATGCGGCGAGTTGGTGGTCGGACTGGGCAGCTTGGGCGATTTCGCTGCGGATCCGGCGCACGGCCTCGGCCAACGCCGCGGCGCTGTCGTCCATCCGCGCCCGCAACAGGTTCGGATCCTGCTCCACCAGCGACTGACCCGCCCGCACCATCATGCTGTTGTCGGCATCGACCTTCCATACGACGCCGGGGACCAGCGCCTGAACCGGAATGATGTTGCCCGACACATAGGCATCATCGCTGCGGATCGTGGTGCTCAGAAACAGGTCCCAATAGGCGTAGGCCATCAGCGCCGTCAGGACGGCGAGCACGACGACGTATTGCAGGCGTCGATAGCGGGTCTTGATCTTCGGGGTGGTGTTCATCGTGGGTCCGACAGGGGTTGGGCTGAGGGCTGGGCGCCGCCGCCGAGATCGGTTGCGGTATCGGTGATCGCGGTGAGCCAGCGCAGGGTTCCGTTCTGAAGCGCCATGTCGGCACCGCGTTGCCGGATCTGCGCGCGCACGCGCACGAGCCGGGGGAGCACGCCGCTGCGGTACCCGGTGTCGGCAATCGCGGCCAGGCGCTTGGCCTCCTCGCGCGCATCGGCGTCGTCGGCGAAGTTTCGCTTGCTGTTGTCGAGTTCGGCGAGGTCGGTCGCGACTTGCGCCGCCGCATCGAGGACCGTCTTGTCGTAGGCGTAGATCGTGGCGTCATATGCGGCGGCGCGCGCACGCAGATTGGCGTCGAGCGCTCCCCCCTCGAACAAGGGGAGGCGGATCGCCGGGGCAACGGCAAACCCCTCGCTGCTGGAATAGAACATCTTGGCGAGTCCGAGGCTGGTCAGGCCCGCGAACGCGGTCAGGTGGATGTCCGGGTAATAGGCGATTTTCGCCAGTTTCTTGCGATGGCGGGCCGCCTGCGCGTGCCATAGCGCGATCTGGATGTCGGGACGGGCCGCGAGGGCGTCGAGATCGATCGTCGGGGGCAAGGGAAAGGTCTTCGGCGCGGGCAGATCGGCGCGCGCGTCGGGCAGCACGGCCGACGACGATTTGCCCAGGAGCGCCAGGAGCGCGTAGCGCAGTGCGGTGCGGTGTTGGGTCAGTTCGGTGAGCCGGGCGCGCGCGTGATCCCAGGCGGCGCGCTGCGTCACCTCCGCCGAAGGCGGTTGCACGCCGGCGCGCACGGCGGTGGCGAGGATGCGGCGGGCATCGTCGGCAAGTTCGACCTCGGCCTCCTGTTCGGCCACCAGGTGGTTCGCCGTTTCCCACGCAAAGTACGTCTTGATCACCGCGGCGGTCAGCAGGAGTTCGGTCTGCACCTGCCGGGCTTCGACGATCCGGGCATCGGCCTCGGCGACCGCGATCCGCTCGCGGTCCTCTCCCCAGAGGTCGAGGTGGTAATCGACCTGCAGCGGATCGATGACGCCCAGGGAATAGGTCTTGCCGTTGTAGATGTAGAGGTTGCCGTTGTAGGAGTTGTGGCCGTGGATCACCGTGGCGCTTGCCTGCGCGTGCGGGTAGAGCAGCGCGTCGACGCGGGAGACGTCGGCGTTGGCAGCCATCACCCGGGCGCGGGCTTCGGCAAGCCCCGGACTGTCGGCCAGGGCGGCCGCCACCAGCCGGTCGAGGCGCGGGTCGGCGAATTGCCGCCACCAATCGGGCGTGACGGGGTGGCCGCTCCCGCCCGTCGTGGCGACGCGCAGGGAGGTGATGGGCAGCGGCGATCGGGGCAGGGGGGCCACGCAGCCGGCAGACAGCGCGCCGGCGGCCAGGAGCCCGCAGGCGATGCGGAAGTGCTTCACAGGTCCTCTCCCAAGGATTCGACGACACGTTCCAGATCGTCCACCCGATGCGAGATATGGCGGGCGCTTGCCAGCCAGATGAGCGCGGCGAATGCCGCAAAACAGACGGCCAGGGTATGGAACATGGCGTTGAACGTAAGCCAACCGGCCTGCTGCGTGACGCGCGTTCCCAGTTCGTGGAACCAGGCGGTTCCGGGAGCGACCGATCCCGGGTAGTGGCCGGCGATCCAGCGGTGCGCGTTGCCGATGTCCGGCGAGGTCAGGTGGCTGCGTGCGGAGGCGGCGTATCGATCCCAGAAGACGTCCGACATGGCGATGATCCAGGCGGCCGCGATCGTGCGCGCGGTGTTGATGACGTCGACGGCGTGGATCTGTTCCGCTGGAGGGACGTTGGTGAGGATGATCGCGTTCATCGCGGTGATGAATACGCCGAGTGCCGCGCCCTCGAGCAACTGCGGCCACAACAGCGTTTCCCAGGTGGTGGGGCGCATGGTCTCGCCCATCCACCAGAAACTCGCGGCAAAGCCCGCCGCCCCGGCGCAGGCCAGCAGCCGGGGATCGTAGCCGTGGTGGATCCAGTGGTGGGCGCGTAGGCTCATCGGCTTCGAAAGGACGAAGATCGGCAGGAACAGCAGGCCGGCATGCCAGGCGGTATAGCCTTCGATGCTCTGGATGCGCAGCACGTACTGCACCAGGGAGCCTTGGATGCCGATGAACGCGATGCAGAGCATCGCGAGTCCGAATGCGTAGTTGCGGTGGCGGAAGAGGGCGAAGCGGATCAGCGGGGTTTCGCTTCCCGCATTGGCGATCCAGAACAGCCATGCGAGCAGCAGGAACGTGGCGACGATCGACCACGACGCCAGCGTATGGGTCGTCATGTCGCTCAGAATGGCGACGTTGTAGAGTTCCTGGATCGCCAGCACCGCCGCCGAAAAGAGCGCGAACAACCCGAAAAACGGGGCCAGCGGTGCGTCCGGATCACGCGCCGAGTTGCCGGTCAGCGCCCAGATGGCGCCCGCGACCACCAGCATCACCGCGGAAAACGCCGCGAACATCCAGCGCCAGTCGCCCAGCACATAGCCGAAATAGCCGCCCAAAGCCGGCCCGACCGAAAAGGGCATGAAGGTGGCCAGCGTCCAGAGCGAGGTTGCGGTGCGGTGGTGGTGCGATCGGTACTGTTCGAGCAGGAGCGCGAGCGACGGGGCGATGCTCGCGCCGGCGGCAAATCCCTGCACGGTGCGTGCCGCCGTGAACAAGGGGTAGACCGACAGGGACGCAATGACGGCAAGCCCGGCGAGGGCAAACAGCACGTAGGCGCCCAGCGCGACGTGCCGGGCGCCGTAGCGGCGCATGAGCGGCCGGGCGATCAGGAAGGCCGCGGCCATCGCGGCCACGTAGTCGCTTTGCCCCCACACCGCATACGGCATGCCCCGGCCCAGACTCGCCGCGACGTTCGGCAGGATGGGCAGGAAGGCGCCGGCACCGAGCACCACGACGATGTGTCCGATGCCCAAGGCCCCATTCAGGAGAAGGAATTGCGAGGCCGGTAGCTTTTTGGAGTAACGGTGCCAGTTGATCAAGCGAATCACACGCTTCTACAAACGCGGAGCCGGCGAAATATATCACGGCGTGATGGTGTTGGGTGAGATCCGGTGCGGAGCGCGGAGGGCTGTGATGCATAAACTACAGTTTATGGTGACCATTTACTAGTGCGGTAAAATCCACTTTTTCCATGTCAACAAATCAGGAGTATCGATGGACCAGTCCAATCGTTATGCCGATCTGAGCCTGCGGGAAGACGATCTGGTTCGCGGCGGCAAGCACATCCTCGTCGCGTACAAGATGAAGCCGAAGGCGGGCGTCGGCTATCTCGAGGCTGCAGCGCACTTTGCCGCCGAGTCGTCCACCGGGACGAACGTCGAGGTCTCGACCACGGACGACTTCACCAAGGGTGTCGATGCGCTCGTGTACTTCATCGACGAGGCGACCGACGAGATGCGGATCGCATATCCGCTGGACCTTTTCGATCGCAACATCATCGATGGCCGGATGATGCTGGTGTCCTTCCTGACGTTGACCATCGGCAACAACCAGGGCATGGGCGACATCGCCTACGCCAAGATGTACGACTTCTTCATGCCGCCGCGCGCGATCCAGTTGTTCGACGGCCCGAGCAAGGACATCTCCGATCTGTGGCGCATCCTCGGTCGCCCGGTCCAAGAGGGCGGCTACATCTCCGGCACGATCATCAAGCCCAAGCTCGGCCTGCGGCCGGAGCCCTTCGCCGAAGCGGCCTACCAGTTCTGGCTGGGCGGCGACTTCATCAAGAACGACGAGCCCCAGGGCAACCAGGTGTTCTCGCCGCTGGCCCGGACGATTCCGCTGGTCTACGACGCGATGAAGCGCGCGATGGACAAGACGGGCGAAGCCAAGATCTTCTCCGCCAACATCACGGCCGACGACCACCACGAAATGATCGCCCGCGGCGAGTTCATCCTGCGCGCGTTCGGCCCCGACGCCGACAAGGTGGCGTTCCTGGTCGACGGCTACGTCGGCGGCCCGGGCATGATCACGACGGCGCGCCGCAATTTCCCGAACCAGTATCTGCACTATCACCGCGCCGGTCATGGTGCCGTGACCTCGCCCTCCGCGAATCGTGGCTACACCGCCTATGTCCTCGCCAAGATGAGCCGTCTGCAGGGTGCCTCGGGAATCCACGTCGGCACGATGGGCTATGGCAAGATGGAAGGCGAGAAGGACGACCGCGCCATCGCCTACATCATCGAGCGCGACAGCTTCACCGGCCCGGCCTATCACCAGGAGTGGTATGGCATGAAGCCGACGACGCCGATCATCTCGGGCGGCATGAACGCGCTGCGCCTGCCCGGCTTCTTCGAGAACCTGGGCCACGGCAACGTGATCAACACGGCCGGCGGCGGATCGTACGGCCACATCGACTCGCCGGCCGCCGGCGCCAAGTCGCTGCGCCAGGCCTACGACTGCTGGAAGGCCAAAGCCGATCCGATCCAGTGGGCCAAGGAGCACCGCGAGTTCGCGCGCGCGTTCGACTCGTTCCCGAACGATGCCGACAAGCTCTTCCCGGGCTGGCGCGACAAGCTGGCGGGCGCGCATCGGTAAGGCGCGCTCGGGAAATACGGCCGCAGATGCGGCCGTATTTCTTTTGATCCGCAGCGTGGGAGCGCTGCGCCCCGACGCATGCCGGGATCGGTCCCGCTTCCCGGAATGGCGCGGTTTCCAATCGGATGTGACATTGCAATGAATCAGCTCGACGATTGGCGCATCGGCGCCGAGCCCTACTACGCGCCACAAGGCAATGAGGTGGCCCAATTCGAGGCCGCGTACCGTGCGCGACTGCCGGTGATGGTCAAGGGGCCGACGGGCTGCGGCAAGTCGCGCTTCGTCGAGCACATGGCGTGGAAACTGGGCCGCCCGCTGGTCACGGTGGCCTGCAACGAGGACATGACGGCCGCCGATCTCGTCGGACGATTCCTGCTCGAGCCCGGCGGAACCCGTTGGACCGACGGACCCCTCACGCTCGCCGCGCGCCATGGCGCGATCTGCTACCTCGACGAGGTGGTCGAAGCCCGCCAGGACACGACCGTCGTGATCCATCCGCTCACCGACTATCGCCGCACGCTGCCGCTCGACAAGAAGGGCGAACTGGTGCGGGCGCACCCGGATTTTCAGCTGGTCATCTCGTACAACCCGGGATACCAGAGCGTCATGAAGGACCTCAAGACGTCGACCCGCCAGCGCTTCGTCGCGTTCGACTTCGACTACCCTTCGGAAGACCTGGAAACCGGAATCGTCGCGCGGGAAACCGGCCTCGATCCCGCGCAGGCCCGTGGCCTGGTTCAGGTCGCCGCCGCCGCGCGGCGGCTGAAGCGCCATGGCCTCGACGAAGGCATTTCCACGCGTCTGCTGGTCTACGCCGGCAATCTCGTCGCCCAGGGCATGACGCTGGCCGAGTCCTGTCGCATGGCGATGGTGCGTCCGCTCACCGACGACGCCGACATCCGCGAGACGCTGGAGCACAGCATCACCGCGATCCTGGCTTGAGCGGCCGCGCGAGCGCAGCGCCATGAGCGCCCATTCCCCCCCTGCGACCGCGCGCAAGCGGTTGCGCCACGCGGATCTCCGCGATCGCCTCGACTGTCGCTTCGAGGCGATCGACGAGGTTTTCGACGATTGCCTGGACGCGGCAATCCGCAAACTGAGCCCGCTCGGGCTGGAGGCCTACCTCACGCAGGCGGGGCGCCTGGGCCGGCTCGGGCGCGGTGTCGATCCGGTACTGACCTTTCTTGAGGCGTGGCCCACCGTCGCCGCGCTTGCCGGCGAGGCGGCGATCGGCCCGCTCGATCGCGCCATCCAGGCGTTCCAGAAATCGCCCAATGGACGCGCGATCGCGCCGCTGCTGCAGACGCTCGGCGCGGTGGCGCGCAGGCTGCCTTCCGGCGAGCTGCTGGCGGATTACCTGGCACTGGTCGTCGACCTGATGCAGCGCACCAGCGTTTCGATTCATGGTCATCATGTGACCGGCCCCAGTCCCGGCCTGCCCACCTTCCTGGCCAAGGCGCCGTATCTGCTGGAACTCGTGTCGGTCGAGGGATTGCGCCGGTGGGTCGACGAAGGCATCCGCCTGCACGGCCATCATCCGCAGCGGCAGATCGATTTCTTTGCGCTGGCCACGCCCGACAGCCGGGCGTTGTTGCAGCGTGAGCGGCATGGCACGCTGCTCGTGGACGTCGAGCGGCGCCTTGCGCTGACGTTGCGTGGCCTGTGGGATGACGCGGTTGCGCTGGTTCCCTATGCCGTCGGCGCCCAGGGGCCGGCGGCGATCACGCAGCCGTATGGCCGGCCGGATGGACTGCGCCTGCCCGAGGTGCTCGACGACTGGCGCGGTCCGCCGCAAGACCGCAATGCGCACGACCGCGCGCTGCGGATCGCGGCCGCCTCCGGCCAAGGCGCGGCCGAAGCGCCGGTTCGTCTGGCTGCGATCGAACAGTACCGCGCCATGGTGGCGCACCTTGCTGCGCACCGGCGCTGGAGCCAGACGCTCGTCGCCGACAACCTCAGTCCGATGCAGCGTCTGGCGGTGGAATGCTTCGAGGACTGCCGCGTCGATTTCCTGACGCTGCGCCGATTGCCGGGACTGCGCCGCGCATTCCTCGAGTTGCACCCCGTCCCCGCCGAAGACGAGTGCGATCCGACGAAGGAGTCCTGCCTGCGCCACCGCCTCGCATGCCTGTCGCGCGCCTTGATCGACGATGCGCATCCGTATCGGGATCCGGTACTGCGCGAGTTTCGCGACCGGTTCCACGCAGCCCTGCACGCCGGGGAGTCGTCGACCCGGGAAATGGCGGCAATGGCGCTGGAATGGGCGGCGCGCACGCGGCGTCCCGACGATCAGCAGGCCCGGGTGCGCTTCGTGAACACCGTCGTACCCTACCGCGACGACAACCGCCTGCTGTGGACGTACATCGAATCCGGAGACGAGGAAGAGTCCTTCGATCAACCGAGAGCCGTGGTGGTGGAGGGGGAGTCCTTGCCACCGCGACACTATCCGGAATGGGACGACGTGGCAGGCGCCTATCGCCCGGACTGGGTAAGCGTCTACGACACGCTGGAGCCCGCAGGAGATGCTTCGTCCATCGATGCGCTGCTGCGGCGCCACGCGCCGATCGCACGCCATCTCAAGCGCCTGCTCGACCTTCTCAAGCCGCAGGACCGCACGCGCCTCCGATACCAGGAGGACGGTACCGAACTTGATCTCGACGTGGCGTTGCGCGCCCTCATCGACCTGCGTGCCGGCGCGCGGCCCGATCCGCGCATCCACATGCGCACGCATACCGATGGACGCGACATCGCCGTGCTGCTGTTGATCGACCTGTCGCAATCGGTCAACGACGTGGTGCCGGGCGCGGATGCGACCGTTCTCGAGGTGAGCCGCGCCGCCGTCGCCTTGCTTTCCTGGGCGATCGGCGCCCTGGGAGACGAATTCGCCATCGCCGGGTTTCACTCGAATACACGGCACGAGGTTCGCTACGTGCACATCAAGGGCTTCACCGAAGCGTGGGACGATGCGCCCAAGGCGCGGTTGGCATCGGTCGAGGGGGCGTTTTCGACCCGCATGGGGGCCGCATTGCGGCACGCGGGCCACCTGTTGTCGGGCCGCGCGGCGGACAAGAAGCTGTTGCTCGTCCTCACCGATGGACAGCCTGCCGATGTCGACGTCGACGACCCCGATCATCTGATCGCCGACGCGGCCCGCGCCGTGCGCGAGATCGATGCCATGGGGCTGCATACGCACTGCGTGAGCCTGGATGGGAAGGCCGACGGCTACGTTTCCCGCATCTTCGGCGGCCGGTGGACGATCATCGACCAGATCGCGCAGCTGCCCCAGCGGCTGCCGGAGTTGTTCCTGTCGCTGACGCGCTGATCAGCCCATGCCGGGCAGCAGTGTCGCCGCCGCGACACCGAGCGTCACTGCCGTCACCGGAACGCCGACCATCGCGTGCTGCTTCCAGGAAATCCGGATACCCCGCTGCGCCGCGGCGTCGAGCACGATCATGTTGGCGATGCTGCCGACCACCAGCAGGTTGCCGGCGAAGGTGCTGGACAGGGCCAGCAGGGCTCCGTCCCGATGCGAGGCGGCCGGGAGCAGCAGCATGATCGCCGGCACGTTGGAGACGAGGTTGCTGAGCGCGAACGTGGCGCCGTAGAGCACCGCCGGGCGCTGCAGGTCGACCCCGTGCGCCGCCAGCGCGGCAACGGCCTGTTGCGGCAGGCCGGTGCGTTCGAGCGCGTCGTTGACGATGAACAGGCCGATGAACAACACCAGAACCTGCCAGTCGACGAGGCCGAGCATGTCGCGCGAGTGCAGCTTGCGCGACAGCAGCAGGATGCCGGCCCCGCCGAGCGCGAGGATTTCCCGCGGCCGATCGGAAGCGAGAAAGAGTCCGAACAGCGTTGCGGCGACGGCGAGCCCCTTGGCTGCCTGCCAGGGATCAAGAAGGCGGCCTCCGTCGTCTGGCTGCCAGTCGGCGCCGGCGTGCGCCGGCGCCGCGGGCAGGTCCCAACGGTCCCGCCAGATCCGCGTGATCACCAGCCAGGTCACGCCGATCCCCGCCAGCACCGGAACCGCGGCCGTTTGCAGATAGCCGGAGAAGGACAGTCCGAGCGCGCCGCCGAGCAGCATGTTCTGCGGATTGCCGATCAGGGTTGCCGCCGAGCCGATGTTGGCGGCGCAGGCGAGTGCCAGCAGGAACGGCACCGGATCGAGGCGCCGCCGGGCGCAGATTTCGATCCATACCGGTGCCACCGCCAGGCAGACGACGTCGTTGCTGAAGACCGCCGCGAGCGCCGCCACCGCGACGACCAGCGCAGCGAGCAGGGTCGGCGGGCCGGCATTCATGGCGCCGATCCGGGTGGCGGTCCACGCGTAGAACCCGCCCAGCCGCAATTGCGCGGCGATCACCATGAACGAAAAAAGGAGCAGCAGCGTCGGAACGTGGATCGCGCGTCCCGCTTGATCGAGCGATATGGCGCCGGACGCCAGCAGTCCGATCGCGCCGAGCAGTGCGATGCCGGCCCGGTCGAGCTGCAGGAAGGGCAGGCCGCCCGCCAGCATGCCGATATAGACCAGGACA
This sequence comes from Pseudomonadota bacterium, assembly GCA_021842465.1. GTDB lineage: Bacteria > Pseudomonadota > Gammaproteobacteria > Burkholderiales > Burkholderiaceae_F > GJ-E10. The sequence continues at coordinate 17,324 of JAKBZN010000006.1, read as the reverse complement.
AAAATGGTCGCAGTGGGTTCCATTGTCGGGCCGCGTCAGAACGGATAGTTGATTCCGGTGAAGACGGCCGGGCCCTCGCTGCCCACGCCGATGTCCACGTAGCCGACGATGAACGGCGGCGCGATGAGCCGGAATCCCATCCCGCCTGCGGCGTGGACGTGGGCGAAGGGGTCTCCGGCCATGGCGGAGAATACCTTGCCGGTGTCCAGGAACGGCGCGAGTTCGAACTGGATGTTGGAATCCATCATGTGCAGGTCGGCCACCCGGTCGCGCAGCTCGATGCTCGCCGCCATGCTGTTGCGGCCGACGAATCGGTCGTATCCATAGCCCCGCAGTGGCTGCGTCTCGCCGATGATGCTGCGATCTCCGCCCAGCGACGACAGATCCCAGAAGGGCGCGCCTTGATAGGTCGGCATGTAGCGCAGCGCGCCATGCGCCACAAGGGTGAGCCGGCTGCCGAGCGGCTGAAATTTCGTGGCGTCGAACCCGATCGCCGTGTAGGCCACGCCGCTGTCGAGCACATGCGTCGAGGCGCCGGCGAATGCCGCGAGGCGGACGCCCTGATGCGGCATGTCCACCGAATCGCGGCTGTCGTAGGTCACCGTCAGGCGCTGGTGAAACTCGCGCGTATCGCCGAGGCCGTTCAGCCCGGGGTAGAGCGTTTCGGTGTAGGGCAGGCCCGGCAACGCACCCCCCTCGATGGCGACGGTGCTGAAGCGTGCGAGGTAGGCGATCTGCATCCGATGCGAGAGGTTGCGCTCGGCGGTGGCTTCGAGGCGCGCCTGACTGTCGATGTAGTTGCTTTGCCCTTTCAGGGTCGAGGAATTGCCGAGGCCATAGAAGATCCCGGTGCCGCTGCGGTCATACATCGCATGCAGGGTCCACGACCAGGGCGTGTTCCGCAGCAGGCCGTGGTCCCACTCGGCGTCGAAGGTCCGCTGCACGCGTTGTTCCGTACCGGCGATCACCGACCATTGTTCGTCGGCGGACGGATACCGGAACAAACGGAATGTGGCGCCCCAGCCGAAGTAGGAGCTGTGATAGAGGTCGGGCGCCAGGATCTGGTCGATCTCCCCGTTCGTCGTTTCCTTCAGGACCACCGGAATCAGTCCCACGTCGACCCCGGAGTAGGGGGCGGTGGAGATTTCGGGAACGGGGATGAACGGCAGCGTGCGCAGCGACGTCAGTGCCGCGTCGATGATGCTGCTCGCCGCGGATGGTTGCGAGGTCGATGGTGTCGCGGCATCGGACGCAGCAGCAGGCGCGGCGCCCGCGGAAGATAGGGCACCGGCCAGTGCGAAGAAAAGCAACAGGATCGGAAGTGGTCGCACGGTACGGGCAGCGTGGCGGGGAGTGTAGTCCGCCATTTCGATCTGCGGCATGGCCGGGCGTGGGCGCAGGATCGACGGCGATCGGTTGGCAATTTTACGGGTGATTACGCGTCGTTAATTTTCGACGCTAAGCATTTGATTAGTTTTTATTAATTATGCTGAGATAACGACAACGTCACCGCACCGTAACGTTCGAGAACCAGAATTCGCGCCGTCGTACCCATGAATGCGCATTGGACCGATGGCCTTGGTTGCTGCCGGTTCAAATCAAAACAACACAAACCACTTACTGGATTCTCGAAATGACCCGTCCGTCCTCGTTCCGTCTTCGCGTGCTCGCGAAGGTCGTGCTCGGCCTGTTCGCGGTGCAGGCCGCTCCGTGGGCCATGGCCTACAACCTCGGTTCCGTAAGCGCGGAAGGCAGCGGCGCCCCCCTCCCGACGCAAGGTCCGGCGACACAGGAAGCCCCGACCCAGGCTTCCCTGACCGCCACCGAGCCGCAGACCATCATCAGCCAGCAGTACATCGAGAACAACATCAACCCGGCGGCGAACTACAACGACATCGCCGCGATCGCGCCCAGCGTCTGGAACGTGAGCCCGAACGGCGCCGGCAACGGCGACTTTCCGGGGCTGACGATGCGGTCGTTCCAGGACGGTCAGTACAACGTGACCTTCGACGGCATCCCGTTCTATGACGGCGCCGACTTCACCCACCACGTGAACTCCTATTTCATGGCGGCGGACACGAAGGACATGGTCATCGACCGTGGCCCCGGCAATGCGGCGATGATCGGCGAGGCCACGTACGGCGGCAGCATGTTGATGCACTCGAAGGACCCGAACGGCAACCAGGCCGTGACCGGGTACGTCGGGTACGGCAGCTTCAATACGAAGCAGATCGGCGTGCGCTACGACACCGGCATGCTGCAGAACTACGGCGACATGAGCGCCTTCGTCAGCTACAAGCACATGGACAGCAAGGGGTTCCTGACGAACAACCCGTCCAGCCGCGACAACGTGTTCATGAAGATGGTCAAGCCGTTGTCGGGCGATTCGGCCCTGATTTTCGTCGCCATGTTGAACCGCGCCCGCCAGCATGTGTCGATCGGTTCGCTGCTGTCGCCCAATGTCCCGGGCGGCCCGGCGCCCAACAGCGTTGCGCAGGACGGATACAACTATGGGTATAGCAACAATCCCCTGAGCCAGTCCTATTGGGGATACAACGGAGACCAGTTCAAGTCCGACTTCGAATACCTGGGGTATCAGAGCCGCAGCGGAAACTGGCAGGTCGACAACAAGGCCTATACCTACTCCTACCGCCATGATGCGATTTTGGGGAATGACGCGAACGGGGCACAAGCGATCTCCAGCAATACGTTTTCGCCGACGGGTGTGACCACGGCGATCCCGGGTCAGTATCAGTTGTCGCACTACCGTTCGGTCGGCGACGTAATCCGGTTCACGCGTTCCTACGGGTTGAACGACCTCAAGTTCGGCCTATGGCTGGATCACCAGATCCACAATTCGACGGGTCAGAACGTCAACTTCCTGAGTTACTCCCTGACCGGGCCAGGCAGCGCGTTCAATCAGGCGGAGAATAGCTCGACGACCACGATTCAGCCGTATGTCGAATACGTCTGGCATCCGTCGGACAAGTGGGCGGTCACACCGGGGGTCAAATACAACGAATTCACCCGGAAGTACAACGACGGCGTAAACAACTTCATGGTCGACAAGAGTTGGGGCGCGGCGCTGCCGAGCATCGATGTCCACTACTACCTGAACGACCAGACCGCGATCTACGCCCAGGCGGCGGAAGGCCTGCTGGCGCCGGCGTGGTCGGTGTTCACCCATAACAGCACCGGCCAGACCGCGCAGCAGGCAGCCAACTCGATTTCGGCACAGCGAACCAAGAACTACCAGATCGGCACGACCTGGAAGACGCCGGACATCACGTTGGCGGGCGATGTCTACTACATCACCAACTCGAACTTCTATAACAAATTCTCGCCGGCGCCTGGGTTTACGGAGTTCCAGGACCTGGGAGCGGCGACATTCAAAGGCATTGAGGGCGAGGCAAGCTATTACATCGGCCATGGCTTCGACGTCTTCGCCAACGCCTCGGTCAACGACTCGGCGGCTCCGGGAGGTCCGGTGCAGAATGCGCCGCAGAACACCGCGGCGGCTGGCGTGACCTACCAGATGGGACCGTACTACGCCTCGCTGACGACCAAGAAGATCGGCGGCCGGTACTCGGGCTATGACATCAACAATAATCCGATCCACTTCGGCAGCTACAGCGTGACCGACCTGGCGCTGGCCTACAACATCAACCAGGGTACCAAGGTCAATGTGCAACTCGGCAACCTGTTCAACCGTCAGGAATACATCATGAGTCCCGGCAACACCGCAAACAACGGCAATCCGTTGTACTACATGATCGTAGGACGGAATGTGAACGTCATGCTGACGACCTCGTTCTGGTGATCTAAGAGATGTGGAACCCGGGCGGCATCGACCGTCCGCGCTTCCCCAAACCCCTCTCCATGCAGGAGAGGGGAATTGCTTTATGGGGACCGGGATCATCCGTCTCGTCCCGATCGGTTTTTTTTGATGAATGGAACGACCATGAACCTAGCAACCTTGCAACATGTCGCAGAAACGTCCGGCGGAATCCTTTATCTGATGGTGGTCCTGCTCTTCATCGCCCTCGTCGTCATCATCGAGAAGTTCTGGAGCCTCTCGCGCATGATCTCCGAAGGCGCAAACTGGATTCGGGAACTCAAGCAGCGATCGTCGCTCGATGACGACCACCTCCGCGGCATGGTCGAGAAGAACAAGCTCAGTCTTTTCGCCCGAGTGAGCGCCGTGGCGCTCGAACATGACATCCAGGACACGCTGGAGCACTTTTCCTCCTGCCTGGACGAGGCGGTGATGGAGCAGTTGCCGGAGGCGGAAAATCGCCTGTGGGTTCTCGACACCATCGTCACGCTGGCGCCGCTGCTCGGCCTGCTGGGCACCATCATCGGCATGTTCAACACCTTCCAGGCGCTTTCGCATCCCGACAACTCCACTCAGGCGGTTACCGGTGGCGTCGGCGAGGCGCTGGTATCCACGGCAGCCGGACTGTTCATCGCCATCCTGGGCCTGGTGGCGTTCAATGCCCTGAGCCAGCGCGTGCAGCGGATCATGCACAAGCTCGAGCTGGTCAAGCTCATCCTCACCAATCGCATGTATCCCCACTATCGCCAGGATTCCGGGGCCCGTGCGGGTGCCAAATAACGCCGGTGACGCACCATGAGCATGAGAGCACGCTACCAACCAAAAAAAGCGCGGATCGAGATCATTCCGATGATCGACATCATGTTTTTCCTGCTGGTCTTCTTCGTGATGATCACGCTGCACATGATTCCGTCGTCGGGAATTCCATCCCGCCTGCCGGGAAGCACCACGGCGCAGCCGCTGCACAAGCCGGACCTGACGCTGGCGATCGACAAGGACGGCGTCATCCACGAGGGTTCGCAGACCTTCACGCCGGTGACGCTGACCAGCATGCTGTCGGCGCTACCCGATCATGCGCAAGCCCAGGTCACGATCTCCGGTGATCGTGACGTGTCCCTGCAGATCCTGATTCGCGTGATGGACGCCTGCCGTGCTGCGGGGGTGACCAAGATTGGCCTGGCGGCGCGGCACCAGGCCGCCGGAGCGGAGGGATCATGAGCGCGGCTTTGGCGTTGCATCCGGCTACGGAATCGGATCCGGGCGAGCGTAGCCGCTGGGGAGTTTCGGTCCTATCGGCGGCATTGATCGAGGGTGGCCTGCTCTTGGCGCTGGCGTGGGTTGCGTTGCACCAGAACCAGCCGCCTCCGCCCCCGCCACCGATCGCGATCCAGTTGGTCGCGCCGCAGCCGGTGCCCGCGCCGCCGCAGCCCCAGGTCAAGACGCCGCCGCCTCCACCGAAGCCCGTGCCGGTTCCCCGCGTCCGCCAGGTCCATGTCCCCCAGCATCGGTCGGAGGTGGCGCACGTCGTCCATCGCCAGCCGCCACCGCCCCCCAAGTCGCAGGTCGTTCCGCACCCCGCGCCGCTCAAGCCGGTGGTTTCGCCGCCGCATCCGGCGCCCGTGGCGCGGGTCGCGCCCAGGCCGGCGCCGGTCGTGCCGACGGTGATTCGGATGAGCGATCTGCCGCCCAGTTTCATCGGTGCGGTGCGCACGGCGGTGCAGGGCGCAGCACAGTACCCGGCGGCGGCGGCGATCGAGACGGCGGCCGGGACGGCGCACGTTGAATTCCTGTTTCGCGACGGCAAGGTCTCGGCGGCGCATGTCGTGCAATCGACGGGCAACAGCTTTCTGGACGAGGCAGCGGTCCAGGCGGTCCTGCGGGCGCACTATCCCCCGACACCCAAGGATTTCGCCGGCAAGATGCTCGACTTCACCGTGGACGTGATCTTTACCGCGTCGCAATCCAATCTCGACGAATGACGATCACCGCCCCCATTCCGCGTGCCGGCTATTCCGTTCCCAGAAAGTGGTTGCACTGGGGTATGGCCGCATTGTTCGTGACCTTGCTGATCGCGGTGGAGATCAAGGACTGGTTTCCCAAGGGACATTTGCGCGCGCTCGTGATGCTCGTTCATACCCAGCTCGGGATCGGCGTCCTGCTGCTGGCGATCCCGCGCATCGCCCTGCGCGTCCGGGCCGGCCACGGGCCCGATGCGACCGGGGGGCCGGCATGGCAGGAGCGGCTTGCGGCGATCGCGCACGGGCTGTTCTATGTCGTGATGGTGGCGATGCCGGTGCTGGGCATCCTGACCATTCAGACGCGGGAGCACGATGTGCGCTTCCTGGGAATGCTATTGCCCAACTATTTCGATGACGATTCGTGGCTGCCGTATGCCTTGCCGATCAGGACCGCCCATGAGTACATCGGAGACGCAGTGATCGGCTTGATTGCAATTCATTGGGGGGCCGTCTTCTGGCATCAGCGTATCCGTCGCGACGACGTCCTGGCGCGGATGCGTTTCTGAAATCGGTGGTTGATTCCAAGCAAAAGGAGCGCGTTGTGACGAAATCGTTTTCGCTGGCATTTTTTGCATTAACCGTGGCCGGGGCGGCGCATGCGCGGCCGATGGCGTTCGATGGACTCGAGTACCTGCCCGAGGCGAAGGTTTCGGTGGCCCAGGCGCAGGCGATTGCGCAGAAGGCATTTCCGGGCGTGATCGTCGAGCAGGCGCTCGAGAAGAAGCCCGGCGGCAGCGGCCTGCGCTATTCGTTCGATGTCGAGAGCCACCACATCACCCACGAAATCGCCGTCGATGCCAAGACCGGTGCGGTCCTGGAGAACGTTCGCGAAACGGCCAGCACCGACGACGGCGAGTGATGCGCCGCGGTGCCCGGTGACGGTGCGGACGGAATCCCGGTACATTTCCGCTGCAGCCGTTCCCGGCCTGCCCAAGAAACCCCGGGCCTGGGTTGGCGCCCGGCCCGGGCGGGGTCTTTGCGCCCCCGACCCTCGGATCGGAGGCGGATCGAGCCGCCCTCCGTGGCGGATTTTCGGACTGGAGTCGCTACGATGAAACTGTATTACGCCCCCGGCGCCTGCTCCCTTTCTCCGCATATCGTCCTCCGCGAGGCCGGCCTGCCGGTGCAACTCGTTCGGGTCGACCTGCGCACCGGAACCACGCAGGACGGCGCGGATTTTCGTGCCATCAACGAAAAAGGCTATGTTCCCGCACTGGAATTGCCGGACGGCCAGGTGCTGACCGAGGGATCGGCGATCGTGCAGTACCTGGCCGACCGCGTGCCGGAGGCCGGGTTGGCGCCCGTCAACGGCACGATCGATCGCTACCGCCTGCAGGAGTGGCTGAGCTTCCTCTCGACCGAACTGCACAAGCAGTTCGGGCCGTTGTTCGATCCCGCCGCCGAGCCCGGCTTGAAGGCGCGCCAGGGAGAACGGATCGGTCGGCGCCTGGCTTGGGTCGCCGGCAGGCTGGGCGACGGCGCGTATCTGATGGGGGATCGATTCACGGTGGCCGACGCCTACCTGTTCGTCGTGCTTTCCTGGGCGCCCCACGTCGGACTGGATCTGCAGCCGTGGCCGGCGCTGCTTGCCTACCAGGACCGCGTTCGGCAGCGGCCTGCGGTGCAGGAAGCGCTGCGCGAGGAAGGACTCATGATGTGAACTGGCGGAGGGAGGCGGCTCCGTAGCCTGCCGGGCCGGCAGCCCCGCCCATTCCGGGCGGGAGAAATTTCGGTACCGGCCGGCGGCCCGCGCCGACCGGCGTTACCGCCCGTAGCGCCCCGTGAACGATGCGGAGCCGATCGCGTTGGCGTGGATCATGTACCCGGTGAGTGCCGGGCTTGCATCCGCCGGCAGATTTAGCTTGGACACCTTGAGCGCATACACCGTGAAGATGTAGTGATGGGGCCGATCCCCGACCGGCGGGCAGGGCCCGCCATATGCCCGGGAGCCGTAGTCGTTGCGGATCTCGCGCGCCCCCGCCGGCAGCGCGTGCCGCGGCGGATTGCCCGCTCCCGCGGGCAGCGCATGGATGGTTGCCGGAATGTTCACGACGACCCAGTGCCACCAGCCCGAACCCGTCGGCGCATCGGGGTCATAGACCGTGAGCGCGTAGCTGCGGGTACCGGCCGGCGCGCCGCGCCAGGAGAGCGCGGGCGAATGATTCCCGCCGGTACATCCGAATCCTTTGAACACCTGGGCCGCAGGAATCGTTCCTCCGGCGCGGATCGACGGGCTGGCGAGTTCGAAGGCGCCGGCCGGCACCGCGGCGCAGCTGATTGCGAGGGCGATCGCGGAAAGTGCAAAACGGGATGAGGTCATGGGAGGCTCCAATTCATAAATCCTGGTTATGTGTATGGAAACTATATATAATTTTACTTATGTCTTCCAACCAAGAAAAATTGCCGGGTTCTTGCAGCAGTCGACCCATTTTTCCACGGAGGCAATGAGATGAGCGTCAAGACATACAAGGCTGGCGTCAAGGAATACCGCGGCACCTACTGGGAGCCGCACTATCAGGTCAAGGATACGGACATTCTGGCCTGCTTCAAGATCACTCCGCAACCGGGTGTCGATCGCGAGGAGGCCGCTGCGGCCGTCGCCGCCGAGTCGTCGACCGGTACGTGGACGACCGTCTGGACCGATCTGCTGACGGACCTCGACTACTACAAGGGGCGTGCCTACGCCATCGAGGACGTGCCGGGCGACGACACCTGCTTCTACGCCTTCGTGGCCTACCCGATCGACCTGTTCGAAGAGGGCTCGGTGGTCAACGTCTTCACCTCCCTGGTCGGCAACGTGTTCGGTTTCAAGGCGATCCGTGCGCTGCGCCTGGAGGACGTCCGCTTCCCGATCGCGTATGTGAAGACCTGCGGCGGCCCCCCCCACGGCATCCAGGTCGAGCGTGACGTGATGAACAAGTACGGCCGCCCGCTGCTGGGCTGCACGATCAAGCCGAAGTTGGGCCTGTCGGCGAAGAACTACGGCCGCGCGGTGTACGAGTGCCTGCGCGGCGGTCTCGATTTCACCAAGGACGACGAGAACGTCAACAGCCAGCCGTTCATGCGCTGGAAGCAGCGTTTTGACTTCGTCATGGAAGCGATCGAAAAGTCCGAACGGGAAACCGGCGAGCGCAAGGGCCACTACCTGAACGTGACGGCGCCGACCCCCGAGGAAATGTACAAGCGGGCCGAGTACGCGCGCGAAATCGGCGCGCCGATCATCATGCATGACTTCCTGACCGGCGGCTTCTGCGCCAACACGGGCCTGGCCAACTGGTGCCGTGACAACGGCGTGCTGCTCCACATCCACCGCGCCATGCACGCGGTGCTGGACCGCAATCCCCACCACGGCATCCACTTCCGCGTCCTGGCGAAGGCCCTGCGCCTGTCGGGCGGAGACCACCTGCATTCGGGCACCGTGGTCGGCAAGCTGGAAGGCGACCGCGAGGCGACCCTCGGCTGGATCGACATCATGCGCGACGACTACGTCAAGGAAGACCGTTCGCGCGGCATCTTCTTCGACCAGGACTGGGGCTCGATGCCCGGCGTGCTGCCGGTGGCGTCCGGCGGGATCCATGTCTGGCACATGCCCGCGCTGGTCTCGATTTTCGGTGACGATTCGGTGCTGCAGTTCGGCGGCGGCACGCTGGGCCACCCCTGGGGCAACGCCGCCGGCGCAGCAGCCAACCGCGTGGCCCTCGAGGCCTGCGTCGAAGCGCGCAACCGCGGCGTCGCGGTCGAGAAGGAAGGCAAGGCCATCCTGACCGAAGCCGCCAAGTCGAGCCCCGAGCTGAAGATCGCCATGGAAACGTGGAAGGAAATCAAGTTCGAATTCGACACCGTCGACAAGCTCGACGTGGCGCACAAGTAAGCCGTCGCAACGAACCATTCGATCTCCCGGGAGATCGGGCGCGCGGCCACGCCGTGGCGCGGCGCCCGCCCCGGACCGAACCGCATAGAAAGGAAGCACAATGTCTGAAGTCATGGATTACAAGTCGCGTCTCAGCGACCCGGCCAGCCGCAAGTTCGAGACCTTCTCCTATCTGCCGGCGATGGATCCGGCGACGATCCGCAAGCAGGTCGAGTACATCGTCAAGAAGGGTTGGAATCCGGCGATCGAGCACACCGAGCCGGAGCACCTGATGGACTCGTACTGGTACATGTGGAAGCTGCCGATGTTCGGCGAAACCGACGTCGACAAGGTTCTGGCGGAGGCGGACGCCTGCAAGAAGGCCAACCCCAACAACCACGTGCGTCTTGTCGGCTACGACAACTTCAAGCAGTCGCAGGGCGCTGCGATGGTGATCTACCGCGGCAAGACGGTCTGATCCGAACGTCGTGATCCGAGGGGCGGCCCTGCCGCCCCTCCCGTGACGCCGTTCCCATCCCCTCCGGAAGCACTCATGTCCAACATCATCGATCAGTATCAAATCGCAACGGAACCCTATTACCACCCGGTCGCCGACGAGATCGACCTGTTCGAGGCGGCATACTCGGTGCGCATGCCCATGATGCTCAAAGGCCCGACCGGCTGCGGCAAGACGCGCTTCGTCGAATACATGGCATGGAAACTGCGCAAGCCGTTGATTACGGTCGCCTGCAACGAGGACATGACCGCTTCCGACCTGGTCGGGCGCTTCCTGCTCTCCGCCGAAGGCACGCAGTGGCAGGACGGCCCGCTCGCGATCGCGGCCCGCCACGGCGCCATCTGTTACCTCGACGAGGTGGTCGAGGCCCGGCAGGACACCACGGTGGTGATCCACCCGCTGACCGACAACCGGCGCGTGCTTCCTCTCGAGAAGAAAGGCGAACTGGTGCGGGCTCATCCCGACTTCCAGATCGTCATTTCCTACAACCCGGGCTACCAGTCGCTGATGAAGGACCTCAAGCAGTCGACGAAGCAGCGGTTCGGCGCGCTGGATTTCACCTACCCGCAGCATGATGTCGAAACCGAGATCGTCGCGCACGAAACCGGGGTCGACGCCGGCATCGCGGGCAAGCTCGTCTCGATCGCCGAGCGGTCGCGCAATCTCAAGGGACATGGCCTCGACGAAGGCCTGTCGACCCGCATGCTGATCTACGCCGGCAGCCTGATCGCCAAGGGCGTTTCGCCCCAGGCCGCATGCCGCGTCGCCTTGGTGCGCCCGATTACCGACGATCCCGACATGCGCGACGCGCTCGACGCCGCGGTCACCACCTTCTTCTGATGGTGCGGCAGGAGGCCTTGTGGCGATCCATCTCGACGACTATGCGGAACTGCTCGAGGATCTGAGCCCGCAATTGCGTGAATCGCTGGATGCCGGGTGGCATGCGGCGACCCGGGTGCTTTCGCCCCGCGGCCTCGACAACTATCTCAAGGCCGTGTCGGCCCTGCGGGGATTGGGCCGGGGCGATGCGCTCGTCGAAGCCTGGATCGAGGACGCGCCGCGCGTCGCGAAGGAGGTCGGCGAAGACGTGGTCGCCGACCTGGCGACCGCGGCGCTGATGCTGGCCTCGAAGACCTCGGGCGCGGTGATCGAGTTGCTGCTCGCCACGGCGCCGACCGCGGCGAATCGCTTGGGGGATGCGGAGCTCTTTCGCAGCTACCTGCAGTTCGTCAACACGCTGATCGCCCAGGCGCCGCGTGGCGTGCGCCCGATGCTCGACAAGCTCGAGATGCTGTTCCAGAACCTTACGCTCGGCGGCCTGCGCCGTTGGGCGCTCTGGGGCGCCCACGCGCATCGCACCGACTACGAAGAGCAGATCCGCTATTTCTCGCTCGAGACCAAGGAGTCGCAGGCGATCCTCCAGAAGGAACGCAAGGGCACCCTGCTGGTCGACGTCCAGCGCCGCATCAACATGTATCTGCGTGCGCTATGGGGCCGCGATTTCTTCATGCGGCCGACGTCGGGCGATTTCGAGAACCGCGAGGGGTTGCGGCCGTACATCGAGGACTACCTGCTGCACCTCCCGGACGCGTTCGACGACTTCGCCCCCGCCGAGGGCGAGGCGGTCTCCGGCCTGGAACTCTATCGCGCGGCCGCAGCGCACTGCGCGGCCCATGTCGTCGAGACGAAGCAGCGGATTTCGGCGGAGGCGCTCAACCCGCTGCAAATGGCCGTCATCGCCATCATCGAGGATGCGCGCGTCGAGGCCTTGGCGATCCGGCGCTTTCCGGGATTGCAGCAGCTCTGGTCGCGCCTGCATACGGCAACGCCGGAAATGCACACAACCGCCGCCGACTATTTCGATCGGCTGGCGCGCGCACTGCTCGATGACGGCTATGTCGATGACGATCCATGGGTCGCCGAGGGCCGGGCGCTGTTTCGGCAGCATGCCGACCGGCTCGGCGACAATCGGATCTCCTGGGATATCGGCGTGCAGCTGGCCCACCGCTTCACGGAAAAGCGCGTGCCGTTCCATCCGCGTACCGACCTGCTCCGCGCTCCGTACCGGGACGACAATCGGTATTTCTGGGAGTTCGAGGAGTTCGATTTCGACAAGGCGGCCCGGGCGGGCTACGAAACCGTCGAGCAGGTGCGCAAGTACGTCAACGTCATGGAAATGGCCAACGAAATCGATGTCGAGACGGCTGGCGACGACGCGCAGGAAATCTGGGTGCTGGGGACCGAGCTCTTTCCGTACGAGGACGACGGCAAGTCGTTCAATGAGCGGGAGGGCAAGGAACCGGTCTCCGAGCCTTACCACTACGGCGAGTGGGATTACCAGATCCAGCTCGAACGCCCGGCGTGGACGACCGTGCTGGAAAAGCGGGCCAAGTCCGGCGATCTCGCGATCATCGAGGAGATCGTCGCCCGGTACAAGCGCGAAATCCACCGCATGAAGTTCCTCCTGGACGCAATGCAGCCGCAAGGTGTCCAGCGGATCCGCAAGCTCGAGGACGGGGACGAGATCGACCTCAATGCCGCGGTGTCCGGTTTCATCGACATCCGCCAGCGGGCGCAGCCCGACCCGCGCATCATGATGCGCTCGATCCGGAACACGCGCGACATCTCGATCCTGGTTCTGCTCGACCTCTCCGAATCGACCAACGAGACGGTGCATGGACAGGATCACTCGGTTCTCGATCTGACGCGCCAGGCGTGCGTGCTGTTGTCCGACGCCATCGCCAAGGTGGGTGATCCGTTCGCGATCCACGGCTTCTGCTCCGACAGTCGACACAACGTCGACTACTTCCGCTTCAAGGATTTCGACCAGGCCTGGGACGAGGTTCCGAAGGCGCGCATCGCCGGCATGACCGGCCAGTTTTCGACGCGCATGGGTTCGGCCATCCGGCACGCGAGCCATCACTTGAAGGCGCAGCGATCGATGAAGAAGCTGCTGTTGGTCGTGACCGACGGCGAACCGGCGGACGTCGACGTTCGCGATCCGCAGTATCTCCGGTTCGATGCCAAGAAGGCGGTCGAAGATTCCGCCGCACAGGGCATCCTGACCTTCTGCCTGAGCCTCGATCCGCGGGCCGACGACTACGTCAGCCGCATCTTCGGTGCCCGGAACTACATGGTGCTGGATCATGTGCAGCGGCTTCCCGAGCGGTTGCCGCAGCTCTATGCCGGGCTGACCCGGTAGGCCGATCTTCCCTTGTCCCTTTCGTCCGGCCGCGGCGTCGCGCTATGACCGCGGGCCGGCGAGCACCGCCGGCGAAACCCGCGCGACGCTCCACAGGAACCCCAGCGCGACGACGCCGCTTGCGGCGCACGCGGCGAAGAACGCCGGGTAGCCGACGGCATCGACGGCCACGCCCGAGAATCCGGCGATGAATTTCGGCAGCAGCAGGGTCAACGAGGACAGCGCCGCGTACTGCGTGGCGGAGTACTCGGAACGGGTCAGCGCCGAAAGGAAGGCGATGAATACCGTTCCGGCGATGCCTTCGGCGAAATTGTCGGTGGAGACGGCCAGCACGAGCACCGTGAGATCTGCTCCGCGCGTCGCGAGCCATGCGTAGAGCAGGATCGAGGCGGACGAAAAAAAAGCCCCGATCCACATCATCCGGGCGATTCCATGGCGTGCCGTCATTGCGCCGCCGACCAGGCCCCCGAGGATCGCCATTGCCAGTCCGTAGATCTTGGAGACGGCCGCGACCTGGTCCTTGGTGAAGCCGATGTCATGGTAGAACGGGTTGGCCATGACCCCCATGACGATGTTGGCGAGCCGATAGGTCGCGACCAGGCCGAGCAGCGCCAGTGCGTGATGACGGTAGCGGCGCGCGAGGTCCGCGAACGGCGCAAGGATTCCGGGCGGCGTTGCGCCGTCTTGCCGTGGGGCGGGTTTCGCATGGTAGGGCGTGGCCAGCACGGCCAGCATGCCGGCGATCATCGAGCCGGCCATCACGCCATATGCGGCCGTCCAGGCGCCGGGATGGTATCCGTCGGGGGTCGGCGCGGCGCGGGCGGCGAGCCAGAGGGCACCGGCACCGGCCCAGATCATGCCGATGCGGTATCCGGCCTGATAGGCGGCCGCGAGCGCCCCCTGGAGTTCCGGCGGCGCCGACTCGATGCGGTAGGCATCGAGCGAGATGTCCTGGGTGGCGCCGGCGAAGGCGGTGAACAAGGCGCTGGCCGCAAGCAGCGGGAGTTGGGTCTGCGCGTCGAATCGTCCCATGCACAGCAGCCCGGCGGCCACCGCGCACTGCGCCGCGAGCAGCCATGCGCGCCGGTGTCCGAGGCGCGCGCCGAGGAACGGAATGTCGAACCGGTCGACGAGTGGCGCCCACGTCCATTTGAACGCATACACCAGCGCAACCCAGCTCAGGAATCCGATCGTCGCACGGTCGATGCCCGCCTCCCGCAGACGGAACGAAAGCGTGCCATAGATGAGCAGCAGAGGCAGCCCGGCGGCGAAGCCGAGCACCAGCATGCGCAGGATCCGGGGGTCGCGGTACACCCGCCAGGCGGATGCCGGGTTGCCGTTCAAGGAAGCTCCTTCGTGGGGAGCGCGGCATGCGGCCGCGCGCGCTGCGACTGCCCAGGGCAACCGCAGCGCGCGAGGCGCATGGTGCCGGGCGGACAAGACCGCTCGGCCGTCAGCATACCGCCCGCCATCCCGCGGCATTGCCGGTGGGTGCGGCCGGACCGCTCGAAGAGCCCCGCCTTCAGGAGCCGATCGGAGCCGCCTGGAGACCCATCGCGGTCCACGCCCCAGCCGGCTCGGTGGCCTGCCGACCTTCGGACCCCGACAGCTTGAAGATTGCCACGGTGCGCGCAAGGTGGTCGGCCTGCTTGCGCAGGCTGTCGGCGGCGGCGGCGGACTCTTCGACCAGCGCCGCATTCTGTTGCGTCGCCTGATCCATCTGCATGACGGCGCTATTGATCTGGGCGATTCCCGTGCTTTGTTCCATCACGGAGCCGGTGATCTCTCCGATCAGGTCGGTAATCTGCGTCACCTGCCGGACGATTTCCTCCATCGCGAATCCGGCGTCCGAAACCAGCTTCGACCCCGACTCGATCCTCTGGGTGCTGGTCTGGATCATCTGCTTGATTTCCTGGGCGGCTTGCGCGCTGCGCTGCGCGAGATTCCGCACTTCGCCGGCGACGACCGCGAATCCCCGCCCCTGTTCGCCGGCCCGCGCGGCTTCTACGGATGCGTTCAAGGCCAGAATGTTGGTCTGGAATGCAATTCCGTCGATCACGTTGATGATCTCGGTCATCCGTCCGCCCGACGCCGCGATTTCTCCCATGGTCCGAACGACCTTGTCGACGACCGCGCCGCCGCCGATGGCGGCGTCCCGGGTCGATCCTGCAAGTTGGTTCGCCTGCTGCGCCCGCTCCGAGCTTTGCTGGATCGTGCCTGCCAGTTCCTTCATCGAGGCCGCGGTCTGTTCGAGCGAGGACGCCTGTTCTTCGGTGCGGCTTGAAAGGTCGAGGTTGCCTGCGGCAATCTGACCGCTGGCCGTCGACACCGAGTCGACGCCGGTCCGGACGTCGCGCACGATTTTGATGAGACCCTCGGTCATCGTCCCCAGGGCGGCAAGGAGTTTCCCGACTTCATCGGCGCCGGTCGGCCCCGCAACCCGGACCGTCAAGTCGCCGGATGCGACCGCCTCGGCGACCCTTGCCGCTTCCGCGATCGGGCCGGTGATCGAACGGGTCGCGAGCAAGGCCAGCAGGGAGGCGAGAATTAGTCCGATCGTTCCCATCGCAAGCATCAGCGTCTTGTCGAAGCGGTAATTCGCCTCCGCCTTGTCGCCCGTGGACTTCGCGAGGCGGACCAGGAATCCCGAATACTCGTTAATCGCGGCGAAGTAGTGGGACTGCCGGTCGTCGAATGTCGAGTTCAGATAGGCCACGGCCTGCTCCCGCGTTCCCGATGTCGCCAGGGCCATCAGCGTTTCCTGGCTTTCGACGTATGTTCGGCGGGCTTCCTGCACCGCCTGCGCCAATTCCCGTCCGCGGCCCGTCAGCGCGCGCTGCTCGATCTCTTCCAGGATGCGACCGATTGCCGCCCGATCGCGTTCGATGGTTTCGCGCTGCTCCCGGATTCGGCCGGGGTCGGTTTCCAGCAGGATGCCCTGTAGAGACCGGGTGATCTCGCCGGCCCGATCCTTCATCCCGTCGAGCGCGATCATCTGCGCCACGCGATGCTGCGCGAGGAGTTGGGTGTCGCGGCTCATCGCGGCCATGCCGCCGATGCCGATGGCGATCACCGAAGCCATCAGGATCAATACGATTGCGAAAGCGGCCCCGAGGCGGGTGCCCACTTTGCGGTTCATCATGAATGTCATTCCGGACTCCGGGAATCGCCGTTGGGAAGCGGATCACCGCGCGGCCCTGCGCGCTGGCGCACGCTCACCCCGATATTCCGCGGCGCTGATTTTCTGATGACATCGAACGAGCCCATCCCGACATTAAGTGGGCGGAAAGATTCCAATTCGCATTTTCGTGATCGTGGCCGCGTCATGCCTTGCTGGGGCGCGCCAAAGAAAACGGCGGACCGTTGGGTCCGCCGGGGAGGTTCTTCCGGTATCGGCCGGAAGATGCAGGGAATTGTCCCGCTTAGATCGCCTGTTGCGCGGGCGAACGGGATTCGGATCGACCGTCGGATCGGGCCAGCGCACGCAGCGTCAGCGCGATTCCCGCGGCAACGACGGTCCACTCCAATCCGGCGACGATCGTCTGGGCACGGTAGGCAGCGTCGTCAAACGCGAGAAACGCGGCCGGCACGAGCAGCAGCGGGGTCGCCATCAGGATGAACGACAGGATTCCCAGGAATCCCGGTTGGCTGGGCTTGAAAGTTTGGTTCGACATGGTTGGCCTCATCAGGTTGGTTTTGAAAATCAGCGTTCGCTCTTCTGTCGCGAACTGGCATGACGAGACTGTGCATGCGGGCCATGAATCATTGCTGAATCCACCGCTGTCCGGTTAAAGTGACCTAGAAATCGCGGAGAACGAGTATTCATGCGAGTTTCCAGGCGTTTTTGGGTGGTGTCGATTTGAACAGCGAATTGCGTCCGACCCATGATTTCGGTTTCGGCT
>JAKBZN010000034.1 GCA_021842465.1 Pseudomonadota bacterium | reverse complement strand
TCGTCAAGCGCGTGCGCAAGACTGCCGCAGGCCCGGCGGCGACGCCGGAATCCGGCGAAACGAAGTAAAGAATACGGAGAGACACCATGTTGCAGCCGGCACGGCGCAAATACCGCAAGGATCACAAGGGACGCAATCGCGGCCTGGCTACCCGCGGCGTCAACGTTTCGTTCGGCGAATTCGGCCTGAAGGCGACGGAGCGTGGTCGCCTGACGGCGCGGCAGATCGAAGCGGCGCGGCGCGCGATCACCCGTCATATCAAGCGTGGTGGGCGCGTCTGGATTCGGATTTTCCCGGACAAACCCATTTCGCAGAAGCCTGCCGAGGTCCGGATGGGGAACGGCAAGGGCAACCCCGAGTATTGGGTCGCCCAGATTCAGCCGGGCAAGGTGCTGTATGAGATGGACGGCGTCGATGAGGCGATCGCCCGCGAGGCGTTCACCCTGGCTGCGGCCAAGCTGCCGATCAAGACGGTCTTCGTGAACCGGCAGATCGGGCGCTGAGGCCCGGCGCTGATGTCTGGCGAAACGTCGGGCGAATCGAAAGGAACGGTGATGGAAGCCAAGGAACTGCGCGTCAAGGACGACGCGGGTCTGCAGAATGAACTGCGAGACCTGCTCAAGGCGCAATTTTCGGCGCGCATGCAGCGCGCCACCCAGCAACTGCAAAACCATACCCAGCTGCGCAAGCTGCGTCGCGATATCGCGCGAGTGCGCACGGTGATGACCGAGAGGGCCAACGCGAAATGACCGCCGCCGCAGAAACCGCCGCAAGCGCGGAACCGAAGCCCCAGCGCACCCTGACCGGCCGCGTGGTGAGCAACAAGATGGACAAGACCGTTACCGTGCTCATCGAGCGCAAGGTCAAGCACCCGGTCTACGGCAAGTACGTCGTCCAGTCGACCAAGCTGCACGCCCACGACGAAACCAATCAGGTCAATGAAGGCGATGTGGTCGAAATCGCCGAAACCCGCCCGCTTTCCCGGACCAAGTTCTGGAAGGTCACCCGGGTGGTTACCGCGGCAAACCGCATCTAAGGTTTGCCGCGCGCGCTGCCGGGGCACTACGTGCCCCCGGCAGCGCCGCCCCTTCCCCGGCGGAGCCGATCCGCACCCTCCCATTGCAGTGGACCCGCGGCGACCAACGCGGGAAAATCGCGCTTGGCCGTAAATCGGTCGCTTCCCGGAACCTGGGCTCGTCCCGGCGATCCAACCGGGACTGGAACCCGCACGGAGATGGAGGACCCACCATGAATTTCGATCTCGCCGAACAGCAGGCTGCGCAACTGCAGCAGCAGTCGCAGGAAATCATGCAGCAGATCCAGGCGCTCGGTCAGCGCCTGCTGATCGACGCCAAGGACCCGACCACCGGGCGGGAACTTGCCCTCGCGCTGCGGGCGATCGCCATGTCGATCCAAGCCTATGGCCAGAACGAAGGCATGATCCGCCAGCAGATGGCGCAATACATCCAGATGCTCGAGCAGGGGATGCAGTCCCATCCGCAAGCACCCGTGCAGCCGCAGGGCTGGGCCAACGGCCTGGGGAGTGGGAGCGGGTTCGGCGGCGGTTTCATGAGCAACCTCGTAAGCGGCCTGGGCGTTGGCGCGGGCTTCGGCATTGCCGAGAACGTCGTCAACGACATCTTCAACGCGTTCTGAGGCGAATCGCCCATCGCCCGCTCGCGCGAGCGGGCCAAGTGCTGGACCGGACTCGCGTTCCGACCCGATATGATCGCCACGCTCGCCATCGTCACCGCCTGCACTGCATTGGCGATCTGGATCTACCTGCTGGCGATGCGCGGCGGTTTCTGGCGCTGCGGCGAGCGGGAAGACCGACAGCCATCGTCTCCCGATCCCGTCTCCTGGCCACCGGTCGTGGCGGTGATCCCCGCGCGCAACGAAGCCGACATGCTCCCCGGTTCGCTCGGCTCCCTGTTGCGACAGGACTATCCGGGGCCGTTTTCGGTCGTCCTCGTCGACGACAACAGTGAAGACGACACGCGCACCGTGGCCGGGCAGATCGCAGCGGCTGCGCCCGATCGGCTCGCAGTCGTCTCCGGAACACCGCTGCCGGCCGGCTGGACCGGGAAGTTGTGGGCCATGCATCAGGGCGTCGAGGCGGCGCAAACCAAGGCTCCCGAGTACCTGCTGCTCACCGACGCCGACATCGCATACGACCCTCACGCCCTTCGCCAGCTGGTCCGCCGTGCCGAGGCGGAGGGGCGCGTGCTGGTTTCGCTGATGGCGAAGCTGCGGTGCGCGAGTCGCGCAGAGCAGTTGCTGATTCCCGCCTTCATCTTTTTCTTCCAGAAGCTGTATCCCTTTGCGTGGGTCAACCGGCCGCGCAAGCGGACTGCCGCAGCCGCGGGGGGATGCATGCTGGTACGCCGCACCGCGCTCGAAGCGGCGGGCGGAATCGGGTCGATCCGGGGCGCCCTGATCGACGACTGCACCCTGGGAACGACGATGAAGCGGGTCGGGCCGATCTGGCTCGGTCTGGCGAGCAGCGTCCACAGTCTGCGCCCATACCCGGCGTTTGCCGACATCCGGAACATGGTGACCCGCAGCGCGTACGCGCAACTGCATTATTCGCCGTGGCTGCTGGCCGGAACGGTCGCCGGGATGATCGCCACCTATCTTGCCGCCCCGATGCTGGCGGCATTTGGTTCCGGTGAGGCGCGCGTGGTCGCACTGGGAGCATGGGCGCTGATGGCGACCGCCTTCCTGCCGACCCTGCGCTATTACCGTGTTTCCCCCTTGTGGGCTCCGGCACTCCCGGCGATTGCCGCGATCTATCTCGGGTTCACCGTCGAGAGCGCATGGCAGCACGCGCGCGGCCGCGGCGGCATGTGGAAGGGCCGGGCCCAGGCCCGACTGACCGGACTAGCGCCGACCATGCACCCGGGGGATGGCACGGACCGCGCGGATCATTAAAATCCCCGGGAAACGATTCCGCAACAAACTTGAGGAGGACGCGATGAAGCACATCGTGATGGTGGCGTTCCTGGGCGCCGCGGTCAACGCTGCCGTGATTCCCGCGGCGCATGCCGACGGCGGAGACTGGGGAGAAGGCGACAATCCGATCGCCCAAATCGGCGGCGCCGTCATCGGCGGCATGATTGGCGGCGTATTGGCACAGGCTGCGCCGTATGTCGCGGGGCCGGCATATGCCGCCCCGCCGCCCGCATACGCGGTTCCGGCAGCGCCCGCATATGGGTATCAGCCGGCTCCATATCCGGCGCCCCCCGCGTACCCGGCATATCCCGCCTATCAGCAACCGGGATATGCGGCGCCCTATCCGTACTACCGTGGCGGCGACGGCGAAGGCGAGGACCACTGAGTCTGCGCACACTCCCGCATTGGCTCGGCGCAGGGTGTGCCAAACGCCAACCGTCCGCCGCGGCTTACCGTTCGGGGCGGCCGCCCGCCTGAATCGGACGCCATAATCCGGCGCCGACGCCGGCCGCGGCAACCACCGCCATCCCCATCCAGGTCTGCACCGCGAGATGCTCGTGCAGTCCGATCAGACCCAGCAGCGCGGAAAAAACGATGGTGGCGTACGCGAGATTGGCCACGACCAGTGCGATGCCGGTGCGGTACGCCCGCGTCATCGTCAGTTGGCCCAAGGTGGCGACCAGGCCCAGGCCGACCAAGGTCGGCAGGTCGGCCCATCTCCAGGCCGGAGCGCTCTCGAAGGCCAGTGCCACGCCCGTGACGAGGGTCGACAACGTCGTGAAGTAGAACACTACCCGCCAGTCCGGTTCACCCAGCCGCCCGATCGCGCGGACCTGGGCATAAGACATGCCCGCACCCAGCCCGGAACCGAGCCCAACCAGGGCATAGAGCCACTGGTCGCGGGTGAATTGCGGATTGAGCAGCAGCGCCACGCCCGCGAACCCCGCCAGCAGGAACACCACCAGGCCGGGCCGGGATTCTTCCGGGTGCGCAATGTGCAGATAGGCGGCGAGAAACAGCGGCGAGGTGTAATTGAGCGTCACCGCGGTGGCAAGCGGAAGGTGGGCGATGGCGATGAAATACAGCCATAGCGATGCGAGACCCGAAGCGCTGCGACCCAGATGGCTCCGCCAATGCGGGGTTGCGTAGGCGCGCAAGGGCTTGCGCGCCAGAACCAGCAGCAACAGCAGCCCGAACAACGACCGATAGAAGACGAGCGCCGTCGTGCCGAACTGGCTCGCGCCGCGCTTGACGAAATACCCCATCAACGCGAAGTTGAGGCTTGCAACCAGCATCCACAGTGAGCCAGCGCGGGTCGACGACGAATGCGGAGCGGACACGGATTGGTCACGAAGAAGGGATCGATGCGCCATCATAGCGAGTCGCCGCCTCCTTTCCCGACCACGGCGTCCAGTGCACACACCGTAACAATCTCTCATGCATTTCTTAAAAGCCTCTCATCGCTTCGCCTGCATACTTGCTGTACGGTGGCGCCGGATTTTTTCGGTCGCGAATTTCGCGAAAATCGCCCTGGTGCGGATTGGAAGGTTGGTGGTATGAGAATTTCTGGATACGAGATTGGCCGCGAACATCCTCCGTTCGTCATTGCCGAAGTGGCGCAGAGCCATGACGGCAGTCTCGGGCAGGCGATGGCATTCATCGACGTGGCGGCGGAATGCGGTGTGCAGGCCGTCAAGTTTCAGACCCACATCGCCGCCGAGGAAAGCACGCCCCGGGAGCCGTGGCGGATTCCCTTCAGCCCGCAGGATGCAAGCCGGTACGCCTACTGGCGCCGCATGGAGTTTTCCTTCGATCAGTGGGCCCTGCTCAAGGAGCATGCCGAGCGTCGCGGCCTGGTGTTCTTGAGCAGTCCGTTTTCGGTGCGCGCATGCGAATGGCTGGAGAAACTCGACGTCGCGGCTTGGAAGGTCGCATCGGGCGAGGTCGGCAATCGCGAGATCGTCGAGTGGATTGGCAGGACCGGCAAACCGGTCCTGCTTTCCGGCGGTCTGACGGATGTTGAACGGCTACTCGGGGTCGCGCGCACGCTGGAGGCGGGCGGTTCGTCGGTGGCGCTTTTGCATTGCACCAGCCGATATCCGACGCCGCCGGAGGAAGTCGGCATGAACTGCTTCGCCGATCTGATGGAACGCGCGGCGCCGCGGCCGGTCGGCTTGTCGGATCATTCCGCATCGACGGTCCCCGCCGTGGTTGCGGCCTATCTCGGTGCATCGATCGTCGAAGTGCATCTGACCTTGCATCCGCGCATGTTCGGCCCGGACGTTCCCGCGTCGCTGACGCCGGACGGCCTCCGCGCCCTGGTCGAGGGCGTCCGCTTCGCCGCCACCATGCGCAACCGTCCGGTCGCGAAGGAGCGGCGTCTGGATGGCTTGGGCTATGACCCCGGGATCTTCGGGCGCTCGGTGGTGACGGCACGCCCGTTGCCGGCCGGCCACCGGTTGACGCGGGAAGACCTGGCATACAAGAAACCCGGCGGCGGCCTCGCATATGACGACCTCGAACGCCTCGTGGGCCGGACGCTGATTCGTCCGCTCGATCCGGATTACCCGCTGGAGTGGAACGATGTCCGATCCGCGTAAGAAGGTACTCGTGGCCATCACGGCCCGCCCGAGTTACTCCCGCATCCGAACCGCGCTGCAGGCGTTGCGCGACCAGGACAGGGTCGACATCGCCTGCCTCTGTTCCGGTGCCGCCTTGTCCTCGCCGCATGGGCGGGTGGTCGAGCACATCCGCGCCGACGGCTTTGCGGTGGTGGCCGAAGGCGAGACCCTGGTGCCGGGAAACGAGCCGATCCGGATGGCCGAGACGACGGCACACACCGTCCTGTTCACCGCTCGCCACCTGGCCGAAAGCGCCCCGGACTGGGTCGTCACCATTGCCGACCGCTATGAGACCTTGGGTACCGCGGTGGCCGCCTCCTATCTCGGCATCCCGCTGATCCACATCCAGGGCGGCGAAATCACCGGCAACATCGACGAGCGCGTGCGCCACGCGGTGACGAAACTGTCGGACATCCATCTGGTGGCCAACTTCCATGCCGCACAGCGCCTGATCGACATGGGGGAGCACCCGGAGACCATCCACGTCACGGGGTGCCCCTCGATCGATCTGGCCCGCGCATCGACCCGCATTCCGCTGGCGGATCTGCAGCAGGCGCTGGCGGCGCAGGGGCTGGGTGATTTCCCCGTCGATCGGGATTTCGTCGTGGTGCTGCAACACGCCGATACCACCGAGCATGCCGCGTCCTACCGCCAAATGCGCGCAACCCTCGAGGCGGTCGCGGCGGTCGGCCTCCCTGTCCTGGCGTTCCATCCGAACAGTGATGCCGGTTCCGCGGCAGCGGGTCGGGCGGTCGCGGATTTTGCCAGGGAATTTCCGGCAGTGCCGCTATGGCAGGTCAACAATCTGGAGGGACGCCTCTTCTTGCGCCTGCTGCGACAAAGTCGCTGTCTGGTCGGAAATTCCAGTGTCGGCATCCGGGAATGCGCCTATCTCGGCACCCCGGTCGTCAATCTGGGGGATCGCCAGCATGGACGCGAGCGCGCCCGCAACGTTGCCGACTGCGGATGGGAACCGGCTGCCATCACCCAAGCCGTGCGCCGGCAGATCCACCAAACCTATGGCAGCAGCGATCTGTACGGCGCGGGGTTTTCCGGGGAGCGGATTGCCGAGGTCATCGCCGGTCTTCCGCCACCCCGCACCAAACGCTACTACCGAGATCCCCGCAGCAACCGCGAGCGCCGATCGTTCGAGCCGTGGGGCGAACGCGCGATTGCGCAGCCTTCCTCCGGCATTTCGTCGTGTTCCGCCTCCCTGCCGCCGATCGCTGGGGAACTGGTCCATTTCTTTTGAGGTTGCAGATTGCGGTAACCTTTCGCACCACCAAGAAGCCATCGTGCGAAAGGCTGCAATGCGTGTTTCCTCCCGATTCCTCTCCCCCTCCCGGTTCGGCGCGGCGCTGCTGGCGCTGACGGCGCTGGCTCCCGGTGCTTTTGCGGCAACGAACGCGCCCGGCGCATCGACGCCGGCGCCTTCGGAATCCGCCCATCGGGGGGGCGTCAACACGGTTTCCGGAATGCCGCCGGTCGTGGATCCGGAGAACCTTTACAGCGAGACCGCCGCAGGACATTTGAGCCCCGCAGTGCGTCACGACCTTCGCCGCGTGTACGTCCCCAACATCCGCTCCGACGACGTGTATGTGATCGACCCGGCCACGATGAAGGTCGTCGATCGGTTCAAGGTCGGCCTGTCGCCGCAGCACATCGTGCCGTCCTATGATCTGCGCACGCTGTGGGTCGCCAACAATGCGGAAGGTACCAACGACGGCAGCCTGACGCCGATCGATCCGCGTACGGGAAAGCCGGGAAAGGCGATTGCGGTCGACGATCCTTACAACATCTATTTCACCCCCGACGGCGCGTCGGCCATCATCGTCGCCGAAGCGCACCGCCGTCTCGACTTCCGCGATCCCCGCACGCTCGCCATCCAATATTCCATCTCGGCACCGAAATGTGACGGGATCAATCATGCGGACTTCTCGATCGACGGCCGCTATGCGATCTTCACCTGCGAATTCAACGGCAGCGTCGTCAAGATCGACCTGGTCCACAAGAAAGTGGCCGGCTATCTGGTGTTGCCGATGCCGCGGACCCGGTTCCGGGAAATTGCCGGCGCCCATACGCTCGACCGTACCGCGATGGAGCCGTTCACCGGACGGCACGGCATGCCGCAGGACGTCCGGATCTCGCCGGACGGCAAGCGGTTCTACGTTGCGGACATGGATGCCGACGGGGTGCACGTCCTCGACGGCGACGCATTCCGCGAAGTGGGATTCATCCGGACCGGGCTCGGCACCCATGGCCTCTATCCGAGTCGGAACGGCAAGTTCCTGTACGTGACCAATCGCGGATCCCATCGCATCCATGGACCCCGCCACGGGGCCGGTGGCGTGACGGTGATCGATTTCGCATCGCAGAAAATCGTGGCGCAGTGGCCGATTCCCGGTGGCGGCAGCCCCGACATGGGCAACGTCAGTGCCGACGGAACCGCGCTTTGGCTGTCCGGCCGCTTCGATGACGTCGTGTACCGCTTCGACACCGCGACCGGCGCCGTGCGGCAGATCCGCGTCGGGATGGAACCGCACGGCTTGACGGTCTGGCCTCAGCCGGGACGGTATTGTCTCGGACACACCGGAAATCTGCGGTAGCGGGGCCGTCCCGGGCCCCCGGGTGGAGCGGAAGTCGGACGGCGATCCATCGCGCAAATTGATTGGGGATCGCCGCCGAATTTGCCCTTTCTCCGCGGGTCCGGATTCGTAAGATGAATCCATGCGGCCGCGCATTTTGGTGGGCCGCGCCGCAACGTCCATTTGCTGATTCGATCCATGTTCACCGACGTCCGTTTGATCGCGGATGCGCCACCCGAGGCGGAACTCCTTGCCGCCCGCGTCCTTTCCCTTCTCAAAGACCTGCAGGTCGGCCCGAGTCCGGTTCCGTACACCGTTGCCTACGTCCATCTGGCGAGCCTCAATGGCGAGATCAGCGGCGTGTTGCAGCCATTCGCGGAGCAGGGGGAGGCGGTTCCGGAAAAGATCTGGCGGGATCTGTACGACCGTCATATCCTGGGCAGCGGTGGGGCGATGTCCGACAGCATGTCGGACACGCTGCAAAGAATTCTGACCTCGGTATCCGCCAACATCTCCGAAGCGCGTCGGTCGACCGACGATTTCAGCGTCGAAGTGCGCAGGGCGGTGGCGGAAATCGACGCCACGCCCGGCCGCACGCCCGACGTGCTGCTGGCCGCGGCAAAGCGGCTGCTGTCCGCGGCCGAATCGACCTGCGCGCGAACCGGTGCGCTGCAGGCCCGGCTCGAGGCGGCGATGGCTGACGCCGAGCAGTTGCGGGTCGAACTCGAGGAGCAACGTCGTGCCGCGATGATCGATCCGTTGACCGGCCTGCTCAACCGGCGCGGCATGGACGCCGAGTTCGAGGCGCTGCTGCAGGTTGGCGCCAGCACGGCGTTTTCGGTGCTGATGGTCGACATCGATCGCTTCAAGGCGATCAACGACAGCTTCGGTCATTCCGTCGGAGACGCGCTGATCCGCAATGTTGCGCACGCCATTCGCGGCTGCATCCGCAAGACCGATCATGCGGTGCGGTACGGCGGCGAAGAATTCCTCGTGATCCTGCCGGAGACGACGGGCAAGCGGGCCATGACCGTAGCCGAGGCGATCCGGACGAAGGTCGGGTCGCTCCGCCTGGTGCGCCGCACCGATAATCTGCAGCTTCCCGCGATCACGGTGTCGATCGGCGTCGCAAGTTCCTATTCGGGCGACGATGCGGATGCGATCGTCAATCGTGCCGACCGCGCGATGTACCAATCCAAACAGGAAGGACGCAATCAGGTGACCTGCGCATAGCGGGATGCCGAACGGCACCGGCGGCAGGAAATTCAACCGGAGAAATTATGCGAAAGCGCGTGCCGGTTGCCGAATTGAAGGTCGGCATGTTTATCGACGAGTTGTGCGCGTCCTGGATGGAGCATCCGTTCTGGCGTTCGCGATTCCCGATCAAGAACGAGGACATCCTTCGGCGCATCGTCGACAGCGGAATCCGGGAGGCCTGGATCGACACCGGACTAGGGGCCGACGTGGATCCCCCCATCCCTGCGACAAGCGTCGAAGAGATGGAGGCGGAGGTGGATCAGCAGCTCGGACGGGTGTCCCGGGATTCGTCGGTGGAGCGCAAGGCCCGCACCTCCCTGACCGAAGAATTGTCCGAGGCGCGGGCGATCCTCCATCGCGCCAAGCCGGCGCTGGTTTCGATGTTCGCCGAGGCCCGGATGGGCCGCGCGATCGACACCGGAGCCGTCGACGCCCTGGTGGACGAGATCTCCGCATCGGTATCCCGCAACGCAAGTGCGCTGATCAGCCTGTCGCGGCTTCGCCACGCCGATGACTACACCTATATGCATTCGGCCGCCGTATGCGCGATGATGATCGCGCTGGCTCGCCAGACCGGAGCCGACGAGCGCTCCGTGCGGGAGGCGGGGCTCGCGGGCATGATGCATGATCTGGGCAAGGCCCGCGTTCCGCTGGAGATCCTGAACAAGCCGGGCGCGCTGACCGATGCCGAATTTGCGCAGATGAAGTCTCATCCGCGGTTCGGTCACGACATGCTGGTTGCGCTGGGTGGCATCGATTCTCCGGTGCTCGACGCCTGTCTGCATCACCATGAGAAGATCGATGGCACCGGCTACCCCGATGGGCTTGCCGGTGACGGCATCAGTCTCATCGCCCGCATGGCGGCCGTATGCGACGTCTACGACGCGATCACGTCCAATCGTCCCTACAAGGCCGGCTGGTCGCCTGCCGAATCGATCCGCAGGATGGCCGAATGGCAGAAAGGTCACTTCGACCCCAACGTGTTCCGCGCGTTCGTCAAGACGGTCGGCATCTATCCGATCGGATCGATCGTCCGCCTTGCCTGCACCCGGCTCGCGGTCGTCATCGAAATCGGAGAGCGGCCTTTGTTGCGCCCGCTCGTCAAGGCGTTCTATTCGACGCACAACAAGACCCAGATCGAACCCGAAGCGATCGATCTCGCCGCTCCCGGGTGTACGAACAAGATCGTCGGCATCGAAGACGCCCAGGACTGGGGGCTTGCCCATACCGACGATCTCTGGGCAGGCCGCGAACGGTAAGCCTCCCTCGACCGGTTTTCGCCCGCACCGGGACCCGCATTCGCGGGATCGTGCCGCGCCGTGCACGGTCAACGAATCGGGCGGTTGTGCTTGAACCCGGCGTCCGCGGCGGCGCATGATCGGGCGGCCAGGTGTCCGGATCCCGGGAGGCCGTCATGCTGAAAGCCACGACGTGGAACGCCGCGGGCGACCCAAGGCCCGCCGCGGAGCCTGCGCTGCGTATTCTCCACCGCCTGTTTGCGGGCATGGAAAGGCCGCCGGCCCTGCGCCTTTGGGACGGCAGGACGCTCACGTTGTCGCAGCATCCGGAATGCACCCTGGTTCTCCGCGACCCCCGGGTCCTGCGCAGCCTTGCCGCCGCGCGCAACGCGCTGCCGCTCGCCGATGCGTATTTCCGCGGCGTCCTCGACGTGGAGGGCGATCTCTACGATGCCCTGCGCCTCAAGCGCCACCTCGAATCGGTTTCGCTGACGGCGCGGGAACGGTTGTCCCTGTTGCGCGATGTATTGCTGTTGCTCCGCGGGAAGACGCGCGGCCGAGCGCAAAGCAATCCGCCACCGGGATTCTGTTCCCGCATCGCGAACGGCTTCTCCCATCGCCATTCGCGCGACACCGACCACGCGGCCATCCGATTCCACTACGACCTGTCGAACGAGTTCTATGGCTTGTGGCTCGATGACGAGCGCGTATATTCCTGCGCCTACTTCGCGCATCCGGACGATTCCCTGGAAGCCGCGCAGCGCCAGAAGCTCGATCACATCTGCCGCAAGCTGCGCTTGAAACCCGGGGACCGATTTCTCGACATCGGCTGCGGCTGGGGCGCGCTGGTGCGATGGGCGGCCCGCGAATACGGCGTGCAGGCGCATGGAATCACGTTGAGCAAACGCCAGTTCGACTATGCCGGCTCGCGGATCCGTGCCGAGGGATTGCAGGACCGCGCGACCATCTCCCTCTGCGACTATCGCGATCTTCCGGATGGTTCGGAATACGACAAGGTCGCGAGCGTCGGGATGTTCGAGCATGTCGGGCTGGCGAATCTGCCCGCGTACTACGCCGCGGTGCGTCGCGTTCTGCGTCCCCGCGGGCTGTTCCTCAACCACGGCATCACGCACGACACGGAAGGATGGCAACCCGAGACCAGCGCGCGGTTCGTCAATCGCTACGTGTTTCCCGATGGCGAGCTCGATCTTCTCAGCAACATCCAGCGGGGCATGGAGCGTGCCGGTTTCGAGATCCACGACGTCGAAGGACTTCGCCCCCACTATGCCCATACGCTGCGGCATTGGGTGCAGCGGCTGGAAGCCCATCGGGAAGAGGCGCGGGAACTCGTCGGCGAGGCGGCGTTCCGCGTCTGGCGCCTCTACATGGCGGCGTGCGCCGTATTGTTCGACGTCGGCGAGGTCGGCGTCTACCAGATCCTCGCATCCACCCGGGGAAGCGGCGAAGACGAGGGGCGATGGCCCGTACCGTGGACCCGGTCCGATTTGTACCCGGAGCGGGGGCGTTCGGTAGTGGCGCCGTAGTTCTGACGCGCAGCGCACCCACCGACGGGGCGCCGTCGGCTCAGGTGGCGAATGCCTTGTGCCTTGTCTCGCAGTCCGCGCGCCACAGCACCTTGGCCAGCGGCAGGTCGGTCTCGGCGAGCGGGGCGGCGCGCAGTGCCCGCCCCAGCTGGCCGAGCGCGGCGTTGAGTTGCCACTGTTCGGCGCTGGCGCCGAAAAGGAGCTCGGCCAGCCGGGCCAGACGCTCCGCGAACTCGGCGCTGTAGGGCGCACGGAGGCTTGGCTGGCGCCCCATCGCACGGAATGCGCCGATCCACCCGATGTTGTGGGTCAGGCCTGCGAGGTAGGCATCGAATTGATCCACTTCTTCGAGCGGTGCCTGCTGGTAGCACAGGAGGCTCTTTTCCTCGGAAAGCCTCCACAGCATCGGGGCTGCGCGCGCCAGCAGCGGCGCGCGGCCGGCATCGAACAAGGGGCGGGCCAGGCTGGCCCCCACGACACGAAGCAATCCCTCGATGCCCAGCCGCATTACGGCCTGATCCAGGCCTCGGACCGGATCGCCATGCCGCATGCCCGCAGAATTGGCCAGACGCACGACTTCGACCACCATCGTTCCATCGACGCGAATCAGATCTGCGGCTTCGCGCAACGACGGGTCGGTGCCGTGCAGACAGGCAAGCAGGCGCGGCAGCATGTTCGGCGGTCGCGGCAGCCACGCGGCAAGGGACTCCCCCGATTCGAGGATCGCCTCGATTTTGCGCAGAACGTCGCCCTCGCCGGGGAACAGTTCCTTGTCGGATTCGCAACGAAATCCGGTCAGGTACTCGAACAGGGCAATCGTGCTGGGGGTGGTCAAAACGTCCGCATCGTTACCCGGATCCGACGCGGCGATCGGCGTCGGCGTCGTGGCGGCCGGGTCGGAGACCGATGCGGTGTCGGTTCCCGGCCTGCGACGCCATTGGCGCGGCCACCAATGGAAAGGGAACTTCAGGTTTTTCCGGTCCGACATCGGAAACGTTCGCCAAGACGGGGGTTCGGGATCGATCGCCCCAATCTTGACAGATTCGGCGGAAATTCTGCAGGCTACGAAACTGGATGTGCTGTTCCGGTTTGTTCTTCAACAAGAAGGAGGCGTTGCCAATGACGAAGGCGCAGGTTGCACAGAAGTCCCCCTATGCGGTTGCGGTCGAAGCAGGCAAGAGCTATTGGTGGTGCGCATGCGGCAGGAGCAAGAACCAACCTTTTTGCGACGGCTCGCACAAGGGGACCGAATTCACCCCGCAGGAGTACACGGCGGCCGAGACCAAGACGGTGTACTTCTGCGGCTGCAAGCAGAGCCGCAACGGCGTCTTGTGCGACGGCACGCACCAGTCGCTTTGACCGGCGCGACACGGCGGAAACCGTTCGTGTCGGTCGACGGTGGGCGCGGACCGAGGTCGGATTCCGCGCCCGAATCCTCAGCCGAATAGTTTCCTGGCGATTTCGGCGACGTGCTGCCCCTGGTAGCGCGCCACGGCCAGTTCGTTCGCGCTGGGCGTGCGGCTGCCATCCGCCCTGCTCAACGTCGTCGCACCGTATGGCGTTCCGCCGGTGATTTCGTCCATGTTGCTCAGTTGCGGGCAGGCGTACGGAACCCCGACAATAATCATGCCGTGATGGAACAGCGTGGTATGAAACGAGGTGATGGTCGTTTCCTGGCCGCCATGCTGCGTGCCGGTGCTGGCGAATACGCTCCCGATCTTGCCGACCAGCTTGCCTTGCTGCCACAGCGCACCGGTCTGATCCAGGAAGGTCCGCATCTGGCCGCACATGTTGCCGAACCGCGTCGGGGTGCCGAAGAGGATCGCGTCGTAGTCCCCCAGTTCCCCGGGGCTCGCCACCGGGGCGTCCTGCTGGGATTTCGCATGAATCGCCGCCAGGGTTTCGGCCGGCATGGTTTCCGGAACCCGTTTGAGGGTCACCGTGACGCCGGACACGGCACGCGCGCCGGCGGCAACGTCCTGCGCCATGCGTTCGACATGCCCCCAGGTGCTGTAGTACAGAACCAGAATTTTGGCCATCGTCTTCCTCCATTCGCCAGTCCCGCGCATGTCCCATGCCCCATCGCGGCATCCGGTGCGGGGGGGCCGTTGCAGAGTATCCGGCGGCCCATGCCATGCCCATACCGTTTTCCCGTTGTCGGGTCCGAACCGGGAACGGAATCGATGCCGCTCCGATCTGTGATACTGTAAATATCTACAGGTTTGGAGGTTCGGCATGAACGATCGTCCGGCGGCTCCGCGCTCCCCCGGCGCGCTTCCCGCCTATCTCGAGCGGCTCAATGAAGCACAGCGCCGCGCGGCGCAATTCGGTGCCGATGGCGCGGAGGGAGCGGAGAACCGTCCTTTGCTCGTCATTGCCGGCGCCGGGACCGGCAAGACCAACACGCTTGCACATCGGGTGGCGCATCTGCTCGCCCGGGGCGCGGATCCGAGCCGCATCCTGCTGCTGACGTTCTCCAGCCGGGCGGCCGACGAGATGGCCCGCCGGGTCACCCGGATCTGCCGCGAAGCACTGTCCCCGGCGCGCGGCGCCGCAATTTCGCTTTCCTGGTCCGGCACGTTTCATGGCGTTGGCGCGCGGCTGTTGCGCGAATATGCCGGCCGGATCGGAATCGACCCCGGGTTCACCATTCACGATCGAGAAGACTCCGCCGACTTGATGAATCTCGTCCGCCATGAGCTTGGCGATTCGGCAAAAGCCCGGCGTTTTCCGATGAAGGGAACCTGCCTCGCAATCTATTCGGCGGTGGTGAACACGCGCAGAAGTCTCGGGGAGGTCCTGCGCACGGACTTCCCGTGGTGCGGCGAGTGGGAGGCGGAACTCAAGCAGTTGTTCGGTTCCTATGTGCAGGCCAAGCAGTCGCAGCGCGTTCTCGATTTCGACGACCTGCTCCTGTACTGGGAACACCTGGCGCAAGCGCCGCAACTTGCGCGCGAACTCGGCGAGCGGTTCGATCATGTGCTCGTCGACGAGTACCAGGACACCAACCGTTTGCAGGCGGCCATCCTGCTGGCGATGAAGCCGGACGGGCGGGGCCTGACGGTCGTTGGGGACGATGCCCAGTCCATCTACGCATTCCGCGGCGCCGCCGTGCGCAACATTCTTGAATTTCCGCAGTGCTTCGACCCGCCCGCCGAACGTATTGCGCTGGAACGCAATTACCGTTCGACCCAGCCGATCCTGAGCGCCGCGAACGCGGTGATCGCCCTCGCGTCCGAGCGTCACGACAAAGACCTGTGGACCGAACGTCGCGCCGGGTCGGCGCCGCGTCTGGTCAACGTCCGCGACGAGGCGGGCCAGGCCGACTTCGTTGCCGAGCGCGTCCTGGAACGGCGCGAGGCCGCATTGCGGCTCAAATCGCAGGCCGTCCTGTTCCGGGCCTCGCATCACAGCGCCCGCCTGGAGATCGAACTCTCCCGGCGCAACATTCCCTTCGTCAAATTCGGCGGCCTGAAGTTTCTCGAGTCCGCGCACGTCAAGGACGTGCTGGCGGTCCTTCGCTGGGCGCGCAATCTGCGCGACCGCGTCTCGGGATTTCGGGCCATCCAGCTTCTTCCGGGCATCGGTCCGAAGACGGCCGAGCGCGTGTTGCAGCGCTGCGAGGGCGCCGAGGGCGGCAGCGCGGGGCTCGCGAAGCACCCGGTCCCCGACGGCGCGGCGCCGGCGTGGCGTGCGTTCGCCGCGCTGGTGGAAGGAATCGGGTCGGACTCGGCACCCTGGCCGGCGGCCTTCGAGCGGGTTTGCGGCTGGTACGAAACCCAGATGGAGCGGATTTACGAAGACGCGGCGACGCGCGTCGCCGACATCCAGCAGTTGGCTCGGATCGCGGCCACCTATCCTGGGCAGCAGCGATTCCTGACCGAACTCACGCTCGATCCGCCGAGCGCAAGCGCGGGCGAAGCCGGAACACCGCTGCTCGACGAGGATTACCTGATCCTCTCCACCATCCATTCCGCAAAGGGGCGGGAATGGGCCGCCGTGACCGTGCTCAATGCCGTCGACGGTTGCATTCCGTCCGACCTGTCGACCGGGTCGGCCGCGCAGGTCGAAGAGGAACGGCGCCTGCTGTATGTGGCGATGACGCGGGCCCGCGACCACCTCGACATCGTCGTGCCGCAGCGCTTCTACGTTTCCAACCAGCCCGGCGGCGGCGATCGCCATGTTCATGCCGTTCGTACCCGGTTCATCCCGGAGGGCTTGCTGCATCATTTCGAATCGATTTCCTGGCCGGAACCGCGGCGGGAAGAACCGCCGCCCGTCGTGGTTGACGGAGCGCGCACCGACCTGCCCGCGCGGATGCGGGCCATGTGGCAATGAGCGGCGAGCCGGGGCCCGGCGTTCCCGCGGCGGCGACCGCGTTCCGCCAGGGGGTGCCGCGGTACGACTTTGACGAGGTGATCGACCGGCGGGGTACCAATTCCCTGAAATGGGGCTACGCGCGCCATCTCCTGACCGCCGAACAGTGGGCGGCCGACCCGCTGCCGATGTGGGTTGCCGACATGGATTTTCGTGCGGCTCCCCCCATCCTGGAAGCGCTGCGCCGCCAGGTCGAGGCGGGCGTGTTCGGCTATGGCGGCACACCGGATTCCTACCGCGAAGCCGCCGCGGCCTGGCAGGCGCGACGTTTCGGCTGGTCCGCCAAACCGGAATGGCTGGTTCAGTCGCCGGGCGTCGTCACCGCGCTCAACACGGCGATCCAGGCGTTCTCGCAGCCGGGCGACCATGTCCTCGTGCAGCCGCCGGTCTACTTCCACTTTCTTCACGACGTCCTCGCCAACGGACGCCGTCTGGCGCTGGCGCCGCTCGCCCTGGATCAGGGGCGCTACCGATTCGACCCGGAGGGGTTCGAGGCCGCCATCGAGCCGGGCACCCGGCTCTTCATTCTGTGCAGTCCGCACAACCCGACCGGCAACGTCTGGACGCGCGAAGAACTGCTTGCAATGGCGGCGATCTGCGAGCGCCACGGCATCCTGATGGTTGCCGATGAAGTCCACCAGGATCTCGTCTTCGGCGAAGGAAGGCGTCATCTGCCCCTGGCCATGCTCGACGACGCGATTGCCGACAACGTCATCGTCTGCACGGCGCCGAGCAAGACCTTCAATATCGCCGGGCTGTCCTGCGCGAACGTCTTCATCCCCAATGCCCGCCGTCGGCTGCAGTACCGCAGGCAGTCCGAGCGTAACGGCGTCCATCTCGTCAACGTCCTGGGCACGGCCGCGTGCGAGGCGGCATATCGGGACGGCGAGCCTTGGGTCGAGGCGATGCTGGATTATGTGCGCGGAAACCAGCGCCACTTCGCCGAACGGGCCGGCACGCTCGGGCTGCCGATCACGGTCACGCCGACCGATGCCCTCTACCTGGCGTGGATCGACTTTCGCCGGCTTGGCATGGCGCCGGCCGCGCTGCACGACTTCCTGCTGCGGCGCGCGCGCTTGTGGCTCGATCCGGGGTCCAAGTTCGGCGCCGGAGGCGAAGGATTCATGCGCATCAACCTGGCTTGCCCTCGGCAGCTCGTCGACGAAGCGCTTGATCGCCTGGCATCGGCGCTTCCGCGCTGATGCCGCAGGCCGCCGGACCGCCGGATGGGGGGCGGATGAGGGCCACCCATCCGGAGCCCGAACGGCGACTCCGGTACGGCCCTTCTAGGCTCGCTTGGCTTTGGTGTTGCTGCGCGGCCGCTGCGCGGCCTTGACGGGCGCCCTGCGCGAATCGGCCCCATCGCGGGTCTTGTGCCGGGTGCCGCGCTGCGCCGGCATCTCGCCACCGGGGCGGATGCGCAGGGCGCGTCCGGCCACCTGCACCGTCCGCAGGTGATCCAGGATCCGTTTCGGAATCGTCGTGGTCAGTTCGATGAGGCTGTACGTGTCGAAGATCTCGATGCGGCCGATGCCGCGTGCTTCCAGTCCGCTTTCGTTGGCGATCGCGCCGACCAGGTTGCCGGGCTTGACCCCATGCACGCTGCCGACCTCCACGCGGTACACGCCCGCGCCGCCGTCGCGCTCCGCGCGTCCGGCAGGCCTCTCGGCCGGGCCCGGAAACGGGGCGTCGGCATGCAAGCGGTTCGCGGCGGACGTCGGTGCAACTCGGCCCGGCCTGACCCTGGGAGGTGCTTCCCGGGCGGGGGCGGGGGCGGCGTCGCGATCGGGCTTGGTCAGCAGCAGCGGCACCCCGCGCTGGACCATCTTGGCAAGCGCGGCGGCGATCTCCACCGCGGGAACGTCGTTCTCGCGCTCGAAATCCTCGATGATCGCGGTAAAGACCTCCAGTTCGCCGCTCGCCAGCGCGGCGGAAATCTGCTCCTTGAAGCGGGCGATGCGCACGTCGTTGACCGCCTGGATGGTCGGCATTTCCAGCACCGAGATCGGCTGCCGCGTCGAGCGCTCGAACGCGCGCAGCAGTCCCCGCTCGCGCGGGCTGACGAAAAGAATCGCCTCGCCCTTGCGTCCGGCGCGCCCTGTGCGCCCGATGCGATGGACATAGCTTTCCGGGTCGACGGGCACGTCGAAATTGATCACGTGGCTGATGCGATCGACGTCCAGGCCGCGCGCCGCGACGTCCGTCGCCACGAGGATGTCGATGCTGCCGTCCTTGAGTTGCCCGATGGTGCGTTCCCGCTGCTGCTGTTGCAGGTCGCCATGAATTGCCGCGGCGGAGAAGCCGCGTGCCTGCAGCTTTTGCGCCAGTTCGTCGGCGCCGAGCTTGGTCCGCACGAAGATGATCATGCCGTCGAAAGGCTCGGCCTCGAGGATGCGGGTGAGAGCGTCGAGCTTGTGCATGCCGCTGACGAGCCAGTAGCGCTGGCGGATGTTGTCGGCGGTGCTCCGGTGCGTGGCGACCGTGACCTCGACCGGGTCGCGCAGGTAGGCCTTGGTGATGCGTTTGATCTCGGCCGGCATGGTGGCCGAGAACAGGGCGGTCTGCCGCTGCGCCGGCGCGCTCTGCAGGATGCGTTCGACGTCGTCGATGAAGCCCATGCGCAGCATCTCGTCGGCCTCGTCGAGCACCAGGGTCCGCAGGTTGGTCAGATCGAGCGAACCTTTTTCCAGGTGGTCGATCACGCGTCCGGGCGTGCCCACCACCACGTGGACCCCGCGGCGGAGCGCGGAAAGCTGCGGGCCGTAGCTCTGTCCGCCGTAGAGCGGCAGGACGTGGAACCCGTCCATGTGGGTTGCATACCGTTGAAACGCCTCGGCAACCTGGATGGCAAGTTCGCGCGTCGGCGCCAGCACCAGCGCTTGGGGCGTAGTCGTCCCGGGATCGATGCGCGCCAGGATCGGCAGCGCGAACGCCGCCGTCTTGCCGGTGCCGGTCTGCGCCTGACCCAGGACGTCCCGCCCTTCGAGCAAGCGCGGGATGGTCGCCGCTTGAATCGGGGAGGGTGCTTCGTACCCGACCTCCTGCAAGGCGCGCAACAGCGCCTCGCCGAGATGGAGATCGGAAAAAAGGGCGCCACGCGGCGCAATCGAGGTGGGATCCACGCGTAATTATCCTATATCGCGGCGTTTCGGTCCGGGAGGTCCCGGCGACCGTGGCCGATCTGCTGTTCGAGCGCAAGTGCGCTCCCCCGGCGCGCCACTCCTTCGCCGGCAGCGATACGCTAGCATCGACGCTTCGTTCGGGGTGGAGTGCACCAGGGAGTGGAGTACATATGACCGGCGCCAGCGCCATCTCGATCTCGGGTCTCCACAAGACCTATGCCAACGGGCTTGCCGCGCTCGATGGCGTCGACCTCGACATCCGGCGTGGCGAGATCTTCGCATTGCTCGGCCCCAATGGCGCCGGGAAGACCACCCTGATCGGCGCCATCTGCGGTCTCGTCCGGCCCAGTCGCGGAAGTATCCGGGTGTGCGGGCATGACATCGTCAAGGACTACCGAAGCGCGCGCGCGGCCATCGGCCTGGTGCCCCAGGAACTCACCACCGACGCCTTCGTTTCCGTCTGGGATACGGTTCGTTTCAGTCGGGGCCTGTTCGGCAAGCCGGCCAACCCGGCCCATCTCGAGACGATCCTGAAGAACCTCGCGTTGTGGGACAAGAAGGACGAACAGATCCGCCGTCTGTCGGGCGGCATGAAACGGCGTGTAATGATCGCCAAGGCCTTGGCGCACGAACCGGAAATCCTGTTTCTCGACGAACCCACTTCCGGCGTCGACATCGAATTGCGCAAGTCCATGTGGGCGCAGGTCCGTGCCTTGCGCGATACCGGGGTGACCATCATCCTGACCACCCACTACATCGAGGAGGCCGAGGAGATGGCCGACCGCATCGGCGTCATCGACAAGGGCCGGCTGATCCTGACCGAAACGAAAACGGCCCTGATGAAAAGGATGGGCAAGAGCCAGATGATCTTCACCCTATCCACGCCACTGCAACGGATTCCGGATACCCTGGCCGTCTACGATCTCACCATCGAGGCGGATGGCGGCAGGCTGGTCTACACCTACAACGCCGAGGAGGACGCGCACGATGCGTCCGTGCTGATCGACGACATGCGGGCCAGCAACATCCGACCCAAGCGCATCGAGTGCCGCCAGAGCAGCCTCGAGGAAATATTCATGCAGTTGGTGGGGTCGCGATGAACGTGCGCGGCATCTGGGCCATCTACCGCTTCGAGATGGCGCGCACCCTGCGTACGGTGGGCCAGAGCGTCGCCTCGCCGGTCATTTCGACCGTGCTGTATTTCATCGTGTTCGGCTCGGCGATCGGCTCGCGCATCCAGGATATCAACGGCGTTCCCTATGGTGCGTTCATCGTGCCGGGCCTGATCATGCTCACGGTGTTGGGACAGAGCGTGTCGAATGCCTCGTTCGCGATCTATTTCCCGCGATTTACCGGCACGATCTACGAAATCCTGTCCGCGCCGCTATCCTTCGGCGAGGTCGTGCTCGGCTATGTCGGCGCCGCAGCCACCAAGTCGGTGATGATCGGTGCGATCGTGCTGGCGACGGCGTCGTTTTTCGTGCCGATGCACGTGATGCACCCGCTGTGGATGTTGTTCTTCCTGGTCATGACGAGCGTCACGTTCAGCCTGTTGGGATTCATCATCGGCATCTGGGCCGACGGCTTCGAAAAACTGCAACTGATCCCGTTGCTGATCATTACGCCGCTGACGTTCCTGGGCGGCAGCTTCTATTCGATCAAGATGCTTCCGCCATTCTGGTACCGGGTCTCGATGATCAACCCGGTCGTCTACCTGATCAG
>JAKBZN010000005.1 GCA_021842465.1 Pseudomonadota bacterium | reverse complement strand
ATCGGCGTCCTGGCTCAATCAAGTCGAGCGCTGGTTCGCGACCCTGACCCAGAAGCAGATCCGTCGCGGCACACATCGATCCACCCGCGAACTCGAACAGGCCATCCGCGACTACCTCACCATCTACTCGTGGCAAACGCTGTGATATTCCAAGATGAGGGGCAGTCCCTTGCCGGGTCAAAGTCGTTGCCGCGAGCGGCGGCTGTGCCTCGTCGGGTCCGGCGTAGGACGCAGTGGCGAGCAGCGCAAGGCCGCGGGCGGCGCGCGACTGCGCGCCTCGTCTTCCGACTCACGGCCCCTGTTCGAGCGTAGCGTCCGCAGGACGCGCAGCGAGTTGGCCGTGCGCCCGCGGACCGAGCAGCGCAGCGCAGTCGCCCCGGAGGGGCGACCACCGCGCGGCCGGCCCCGACGAGGCACAGCCGCCGCTCGCTCACTAGCCGCCTAAGGCCCGGCTTATCCGCTATACACCCGGAAATGCTCAGCGCCGGCAAAATGGGGGCCGCTGGGGATTATGCGATCCGCCTGGGCGCGGTACAGTTGTCGAAATCGTTCGCCACAAGGCTGGCGCCC
Organism: Pseudomonadota bacterium; assembly: GCA_021842465.1. Classification (GTDB taxonomy): domain Bacteria; phylum Pseudomonadota; class Gammaproteobacteria; order Burkholderiales; family Burkholderiaceae_F; genus GJ-E10. The sequence continues at coordinate 89,995 of JAKBZN010000005.1, read as the reverse complement.
CGGAAGGCGGCACCCGGCCAGGACCAGAAATTGCGGATGGTCGGTTTGCGGTAATGTGAATTCGCAGCGAGGGCGGCTGCCCGTGTCCAATGCTGCTAACGATCTTGCCAATGCCGCGGGAGCCTTCGGTGATGCGATACGGCCAACACCGTGACCACGGACCCCGCGAGTTCGTAGTGGACCGTATACGGAAATCGTTTCAAGACGCACCGAGGCACGCCATCCTCGTCGCAGGGCCAGAAACTCGCGCGGTCAGCCAACTCGTCGATCGCCCTGAAAACCTCGGTCCGAAATCCGGCCGCGGCGAGCGGGCTGCGCTTCCAATACCAGAAAAATGCTTCGCGAATGTCGGCCTCAGCCTCGGGCAGTACTGTGACGACGAAACGGGTCACAGCGAGAGCAGGCGGGACTTTGCTTCGCTCCAAGGCGCCGACTGCGAGGCTCCGGCGCGAAGCGCCGCGCGGCGGCGCAGGATTTCCTCGCGCCATGCGTCGGAGATTGCCGGATCGCCGCTGGTTTCGAGGCTTTCGAACAGCGCGATTACGAGTGCGGACCGCTCCTCGGTCTCAAGAGCGAGAGCCTCGTCAAGAATGTGGTCGACGCGCGCGTTCATAAAAAAATTCTAGCACCGGACGGCAAGGACGTGAAACGCCGTCCCTGGTCCAGTTCTGTCTGCGCTGCGGCCACCAATTCGAACGCTTCTTCGACCGCTACGGGTCGGGGCTTCGGCGTGATGCCCGACAGCGGGCGTCGCCGAAGCGCAAATCACTCGGGCCCCTTGGGCGGCGGCTTTCCACCGCATTGCCGCTGCGTTGCCCGCCGGCGGCCCATGCCCGGAATGGCCGAGGACCGGATATGTGGCTTGCAGGACTGGATTCAAGCAGTTGTGTTTCGCGTGCACCCGCACCCCCGCCCTCCCGCACGGGGGAGAGGGGAGCCTAAGGCGGGCACCTCTCCATTGCCGACTCGGATCCCGGTAACGCGACTTTCGCTCAGGCCGGAGGTTGCGCAACCGGGTGACCGTGCAGATGCGGGTTCGATCGTCTCCGGCTGGCGCGTTCCTTTCGGCGCCCGCGCGCCGGAGAAGGGCTGGGGAAAAACGGCGCGCCTGGGCACGGTATGATCGGGCAATCCGTTTTGCACCCCTGTTTCGCATCGCCGTCCAGACACCCATGAACGCCGACGACGTCCCCCAGCGCAGCGGCCGCGGCATCGCGCCGTTGTGGGATCTGCATGCGTTGACCGCCGCGCTGCGCGCATCGCGGGAGGTGACCCACAACGTTCGCCCCCGCGGCACCATCCGCGAGTTGCCGTCCGTCCAGACCGTGGCGGCGGCTGTCGACAAGCTGGCGGTGGCGATGTTTCCTACGCACTATGCCCATGCGGACCTCACCGACGACAGCATCGACCATTTCGTCGGTGCGTCGCTGCACCGCGCGCTCACCGACCTGACGGAACAGGTCCGGCGCGGCCTGCGCTTCGTGCGCGATGCGCAGTCGGGAAGCGATGCCGACGAGAACCTCGAGGGCCGTGCGGCGGAGATCGTGCGTGATTTCTCGACCCAGCTGCCGGCGATTCGCGCGTTGCTGGTCAGCGACCTCAACGCCGCCTACCAGGGCGACCCGGCGGCGACCAGCATCTCCGAGATCCTGTTGTGCTATCCGGGATTCCAGGCGGTGCTGTATCACCGCATCGCCCACGCGCTTTACGGCCTGGGCTGCGAGCTCATCGCGCGGCTGATCGCCGAGATCGCCCACTCGCGCACCGGCATCGACATCCATCCAGGAGCGCGCATCGGCGGCAGCTTCTTCATCGACCACGGCACCGGGGTGGTCATCGGCGAGACCACGATCATCGGCGAGCGGGTGCGGCTCTACCAGGCGGTCACGCTCGGGGCCAAGCGGTTCCCGGCCGATGCCGATGGCAATCTGGTCAAGGGCGTGCCGCGGCATCCCATCGTCGAAGACGACGTGGTCATCTATGCGGGCGCGACGGTGCTCGGCCGCATCACCATCGGCCAGGGCTCGGTCGTCGGCGGCAACGTCTGGCTGACGCAGAGCGTCGGCCCGGGCAGCAATCTGAGCCAGGCGCAGATGCGCCAGGGCAAACCGGAATGAAGGGAAGGGACGGTCTCGTGACAGCAGCGATCCTGGACGGCAAGGCGCTTTCGGAAACCTTGCGCGCGCGCTACCGCGACGACGTGGCGGCATTGACCGCGCGCGGCGTGCGACCGGGCCTGGCGGTGATCCTCGTCGGGGAAGACCCCGCTTCGCAGGTATACGTCCGCAACAAGGTGAACGCCTGTCTTGCCGCGGGAATCCATTCGGAGCACTGTCGGCTGGCCGCGGACGTCGACACGGCCCAGGTGATCGCGGAGGTCGAGCGCCTGAATCGCGATCCGGCGATCCATGGCATTCTGGTCCAATTGCCGCTGCCGCGCCAGATCGACGAGGCGGCGGTGCTCGCGGCGGTGTCGGCAGAGAAGGACGTCGACGGATTCCACGTCGCCAACGTCGGCGCACTCGCGCTGGGCGCGCCGCGGTTCGTCCCTTGCACGCCCAAAGGGGTGATGGAGTTGCTCGCCCATGCCGGCGTCGATCTCAACGGCGCCGAGGCCGTCGTCGTGGGTCGTTCGAACATCGTCGGCAAGCCGATGGCGCAGCTGCTGCTGGCGGCCAATGCCACGGTGACGGTCTGCCATTCGCGCACGCGCGACCTGGCATTCCATACCCGGCGCGCGGACGTGCTGGTCGCGGCGATCGGCCGCCCGAAGATGATCACCGGCGACATGGTCAAGCCCGGCGCGGTCGTGGTGGACGTCGGCATCAACCGGCTCGCCGACGGCAAGCTTTGCGGCGACGTCGACTTCGAGTCGGCGCGCGCCGTCGCATCGTGGATCACCCCGGTTCCGGGCGGGGTGGGGCCGATGACCATCGCCATGCTGCTCGCCAACACGCTCGACGCCGCGCGGCGCAGCCTCGCTCGCTGAGTCGCCCGGCGAAATGGAACGGAATTCCCCGCCGCCCGGCGGTGCGGGGCGCGTACCGGACAACTTCCTGGACAAGCCGATCATCTGGTCGATCGCCGGAACCGACTCCGGTGGCGGCGCCGGACTGGCCGCGGACCAGCGCGCCGCCGATGCGTTCGGCGTCCATCTGTGCCCTGTGGTGGCGGCGGTGACCGCGCAGAATTCGCTCGGCGTTGCCCGCATCGAGCCGGTGGCGGCGGAACTGCTGGACGCGCAATTGGCGGCGCTCGCCGGGGACATGCCGCCGCGCGCGATCAAGACCGGTCTTCTGGGCAGTGTGGCCGCGGTCGAGACGGTGGCGCGCTGGATCGACCGCCTGCGCGGGGAAGCCGGCGGAGGGGATGGAGAACGTGCCGTCGCCCTGGTCGTCGATCCGGTGTTCGGTGCGAGCACCGGCGCGCACTTCGCCGACGCCGCGGTCCGGCAGGCATATCGGGAACTGCTGCTGCCCCGCGCGACGCTGATTACGCCCAACCGCGCGGAAGCGGCGGCGTTACGGGATTCGGCGGCGCCGTCTTCGCCGTCCGCGGAGGCGGTGCCGGCGATGGCGCGCGCACTGCGGGACGCCGTCGGCGGCCGCGGCCCGGAGGCGGTCTGCATCACGGGCGGCGACAGCCCCGATGCCGACGGGATGGCGATCGACTGGGTCGATGCCGAGCATGCCCGGGGCTGGCTCGCGCTGCCCCGCATTGCCACCGCCCATCGCCATGGCACCGGCTGCACCTTCGCCAGTGGTGCGGCGGCGGCGCTGGCCCTGGGGTTTGTGACCGCCGATGCCCTCGTCCTGGCCAAGATGGCGACGGCGGCGGCGTTGCGCGATGGCTATGCCGCAGGCGCGGGCGCGGGCCCGGTGCATGCCCGGCCGGGGTTCGCCCGCGATCCGCGGAACCTGCCGCGGATGTCCTTCGGCGAGGTGCCGCGGTTTGCGCCAATCGAGGCCGCGCCGTCCGCGATCTCCGCCGACGACTTCGGTCTCTACGGCATCGTTGCGACGGTGGAACAACTGCAAAAGGCGCTTGCCGCCGGCATCCGTACGCTGCAACTGCGGGTCAAGGCGCCGCCGCAAGCCGACGCGCGCTGGGCGGCGGACCTGCAGCGGATGGCGACGGAGGCCATCGAGGCCTGCCGTACCGCCGGCGCGACGCTGTTTCTCAACGATCACTGGCGGCTGGCGATCGCCCTCGGCGCCGACGGCGTCCATCTGGGGCAGGAGGACCTCGCCGCGATAGGCGAATCCGGTCGGGCGGAACTCGCGCGCAGCGGCATCTCGCTGGGTGTGAGTTCGCACAGCCTGTGGGAACTCGCGCGCGCTCGCGGGCTTGCCCCGCGCTACATCGCCTGCGGACCGGTGTGGCCGACGACGACCAAGGACATGCCCTGGCATCCCCAGGGACCGGAAAACCTGGCGTGGTGGTGCGCGATGGCCGGCCGGCCGGTGACGGCGATCGGCGGGATCCTCGACCCCGAGGAGGTTTTCGAGGCGGCGCGCTGCGGTGCGGCCGGGGTCTGCGTGGTCCGGGCATTGGGTGCCGATCCGGCGGTATTCGTGCCGCCGTTGCAGACCGCCCTGGTTCGCGGGCGGCATGCCGTCCCCGCCAGGGTCCCCGAACTGCCGTCGCCGAGCCTGAGCCCGGTTTTCGGGCGGACGGGATCGATGCAATAGTTCCCGTGAATTTGGTATCAAGCCGCTCTTTTCCGGGAAAAAACGCGGAATTGTTTCGATTTCCGGCTTTGCGCCGGTAGCATGATCGTTTTGATTCCGACAAATTGGGGAGCCCGACCGCCGATTGCGACGGCTCTCCGCGCCCCATGACTGCCGGTCCGCTGGATATCCAAACCTCCCAGGGCAACCTGCGCGATCTGACCGCCTGCGCACCCGCCTACGGCCCCGAGGCCCAGGCCCTGCTGGCCCGGATCCAGGCGGTGCTGCCCCAATTCAACGACGGATTCCTCGCACGGTTCTACGACGGGCTGCATGGGCGCGAGGAGACGCAGGCGATTCTTGCGCGCCTCGACTCCGAGGACGTCGCACGCCTGCACGGCAAGCAGGCGCAGCATCTCGAGCGGCTGCTCTCGCCGGAGATCTCCGCAGCGGAGCACTACCACCACGCCAAGCGGGTCGGGCGCGTGCATGAAATGGTGGGCATCGGGTTGCCGACGCTGCTCGATGCCTATCACCGCTACCGGCAGCAGGTCCAGGACGTCGTGGCGGCTTGCGCGCTGACGCCGGCCGAACGGGAGTTCTTCGATCGCACGCTGATGCAGCGCGTCATCATCGACGTCGAAGGGCAGGGGGTGGCGCATCACGACGTCGGACTGGAAGTGGCCTCGGCGATCTCGCGGGTCCACCGCCAGGTGCAGGAAGCCGAGACGCTTCCCGACCTGCTGCAGGGCGTCGTGGAGGCGCTTCTGGCCGTCGACGGCATCGTTGCCTGCTTCTTCCTGCGCCCGGACGCGCGGGGCGCCCTGCAGATCGAAGGCATCGGCGGCGAATCGGGGCGCCGCTACGTCGAGAGCATGCGCCGACAGGAGATTCCGTTCATCCAGATCGACGCGGATTCGGCGTCGGGGCAGGGACCCACGGGGCGCGCGTGGCGCAGCGGGACGATCCAGCACTGCGTGTCGTACTTGCGGGACGCCGCGGTGGCACCGTGGCGGGAGGTCGGCGCAACCCTCGGGTTCCGCAGTTCGGTGGCGGTGCCGCTGCTGGACGATTCGGGGCAGTCGTTCGCCGTGTTGACGGTATGCAGCAACTGGCCGGGGTTTTTCGTGACGGGGACGCGCGGCAGCATGCTGCTCTACCTGCAGCAGGTGCTGGGCCATGCGATTCTGCGCTGTGAACAGGGGGCGGTGCTGCCGGTCGCCGTGCGGGAAAACTACCGGCAGCGGTTGATGGGCGGCGGGATCGAAATGCACTACCAGCCGATCGTCGACCTGCGTACCGGGGCGGTGTCGCACGTCGAAGCGCTGGCGCGGCTGCGGGGCGCCGACGGCCAGATCCATGCTCCCGGGAGTTTCCTGCCCGCGCTGGGCCGATCCGATCTGCTGCACCTGTTCCGGGAAGGACTGACGCAGGCGTGCGGGGCGCTGCGGGACTGGGAGCGGTGCGGGCCGGCTCCGGCGATGTCGATCAACCTGCCCGCCGATGCGCTGACCCAGGACGCGTACCGCGACGCGTTGCTCCAGACGCTGGCGCGGGAGGGCGTACGCCCGGACCGGATCCAGCTCGAAGTGCTGGAGTCGCGCGATCCATACGATCTCGACCGGCGCGACGCCAGCATCGCGGCGCTGCAACGGTTGGGTGTGCGCATTGCCCAGGACGACCTGGGATCGGGGCACAGTTCGCTACTGCGAATGGACAACACGCCGTTCGACGTCGTGAAGATCGACCAGGGGCTGGTGCGCAATGCCGCCCGCGATCCGAAGCGGGCGCTGGAATTCATCTTCCACCTCACCCGCCTGGCCCATGGCTTTGGCGTGCCGGTGACCGTGGAGGGGCTGGAGGATCGGGGGCTGATCGAAGCCGTTGCGATCCTGGGCGCCGACCATGGCCAGGGCTATGTCGTGGCGAAGCCGATGACCGCGGCGGAGTTCCCGGCGTGGCACGCGGGGTTCCGGTACGACGTCGACGTCCACACACCGCGCACGCCGCTGGGGGCGCTGGCCGGCTATCTGATCTGGGACCAGCAGCGTGCGGCGCTGGCGAAGTGGCCGGACCTGGTCGCACGATTCACGCGTTTCCCCTGCCTGGTGCGGCGATACATCGAGGAGAGCGGCCTGCGCGGATCGGAGCTGGAGGCGCTGCTCGACGAGAATCATCGCCTCGCCATCGACGGCGGCGCGCCGGAGGCGTTCCAGCGGACCAAGCAGGAGCTGGTGGCGCTGCTGGGCGGCGCGTGGACGCGGCAGCGGGCGTCCCGGTCGGCGGCATAGCGGGGGCGGGGCCGGTGTTGCGCCGGGCCCCACGCCGCGCGGGATGTCCGAAGGCTGCTGTTTTACAATCGAGGCCACTGCCGGGCACTTTCGCGCCCCGGCGATCCCCGCGCCCGCAATGAACTCCCCATCGTTTCTCGTGCTCGACGGCCCCGAGGCCCTGTCTTCCTTCCGCGCCGCGGCGTTGTTGCGCCGCCTGCGCGCCGCCCAACCCGAGGTGGCCTCCGTGGAGGCCCACTACTGGCACTTCGTGAAGCTGCGTGCGCCGCTGGGCGATGTCGAACGCGATCGGCTCAAGGGGCTGCTTGCCTACGGCGAGAGCCCGGAGGCCGCGGCGCGGGTCCGCGATTCCCGCCTCGTGTACTTCCAGATGCTGGTGGTGCCGCGTCTGGGAACCACCTCGCCCTGGGCGAGCAAGGCCACCGACATCGCCCGCAACTGCGAACTCGCCGTGGTCGAGAAGATCGAACGCGCGGTGGCCTATCGGATCGCGGTCGTTGCCGGGTACAGCGCGCATGGTGCCGTGGAGCTGGCAATGCGGGCCGCCGGTGTACCAGGGCGGATCGCCACCGCGATTCACGACCGGATGACCGAAACGGTGATTGATCTGCCGGAACGCGAGACCCTGGACGATCGGCTGGGCATCGCGCGCCAGGTGTTCGCGGCGCCCGAGCCCGGCGGCCTGCGCACGGTCCCGCTGACGGCCGGCGGCCGGGAGGCGCTCGCGCGCGCGAATGCCGAGCTCGGCCTGGCACTCTCGGATGACGAGATCGACTATCTGGTGGCCGCCTTCGGTCGGATGGGGCGCGACCCCACCGACGTCGAGTTGATGATGTTCGCGCAGGCCAACTCCGAACATTGCCGGCACAAGATTTTCAACGCGACCTGGCGGATCGACGGGGCGGCGCGCGACGCCAGCCTGTTCTCGATGATCAAGGCCACCCATGCGGCGGCGCCGCAGGCGACCATCGTTGCCTACCGCGACAACGCCGCCGTGGTCGAAGGGCGCGCCGCGCGGGCGTTCGAGCCCCAGGAAACGGCCGGCGGTGAAGCGGTGTATGCCTGTCGCGATGAGACCCTGCACTTCGTGTTCAAGGTGGAAACGCACAACCATCCGACGGCGATCGCGCCCTATCCGGGCGCAGCCACCGGCGCGGGCGGTGAGATCCGCGACGAGGGCGCGACCGGGCGGGGCGCGCGTCCCAAGGCCGGCCTGTGCGGGTTCAGCGTGTCGCATCTGCGGCTGCCGAATGCGCGGCGCGACTGGGAACGCGACCGCGATGTCGCCGCGCCGGGAGTGGGCGGCGAGGACGCGGGTGACTATGGCTTTCCGGCACGGATCGCCGATGCCCGGTCGATCATGATCGAAGGGCCGATCGGCGCGGCGGCGTTCAACAACGAGTTCGGGCGCCCCAATCTTGCCGGCTACTTCCGTGCGTACGAACAGAACGTCGGCGGGATCCGCTACGGCTACCACAAGCCGATCATGCTGGCGGGCGGAGTCGGCAACATCCGCGCCGACCAGGTCGAAAAGTGCGAGCTGCCGCCGGGGACCCTGCTCGTCCATCTCGGCGGTCCGGGGATGCGCATCGGCCTGGGGGGCGGTGCCGCGTCGAGCCTGGGCGCGGGCGCGAATACCGAACAGCTCGACTTCGATTCGGTGCAGCGCGGCAACGCGGAGATGGAGCGCCGGGTGCAGGAAGTCATCGACGCCTGCACACGCATGGGAGCGGAAAACCCCATCCTGGCGATTCACGACGTGGGTGCCGGCGGGCTGTCCAATGCCTTTCCCGAACTGGCCGAGGGCGCGGGTCGCGGCGCGCGGATCGATCTCGCGCGGATTCCGCTCGAGGACCACAGCATGTCGCCGCTGGAAATCTGGTGCAACGAATCACAGGAGCGCTATGCGCTGGCGGTGGATCCGGAACGCTGGGAGCGGCTGCAGGCGATCTGCCGGCGCGAACGCTGCCCGGTGGCGCAGATCGGGGTGATCACCGGGGCCGAAGAGGGCGACGGCGCCCGTCTGCAGGTTGCCGGACCGGGGGCGCAGCATGCCGTGGACATGCCGATGGAAGTGCTGTTTGGCAAGGCGCCGCGCATGCATCGGGATGTGGTGACGGGTGTGCGCTGCCTGCCGAAGTTCGATGCGACCGGCGTCGATCTCGCGTGGTCGGCGCTGGCGGTGCTGCGCCATCCGACGGTCGCCTCGAAGGCATTCCTCATCACCATCGGTGACCGCACGGTGGGCGGGCTGACCTGCCGCGACCAGATGGTCGGGCCGTGGCAGACCCCGGTTGCCGATTGCGCGGTCACGCTGCTCGATCATGACGGCTTCGCCGGCGAGGCGTTTGCGGTCGGTGAGCGCGCGCCCGTGGCGGTACTCGATGCGGCCCGCGCGTCGCGGCTGGCGATCGCCGAGTCGCTGCTGAACCTGGCCGCGGCGGACGTCGACTGGACGCGGGTCAAGCTTTCGGCGAACTGGATGGCGGCCTGCGGTGCCCCCGGGGAGGATGCCGCGCTCTACGCCGCGGTGGCGGCGGCAAGCCGGCTCTGCATCGACCTGGGCATTTCGATTCCGGTGGGCAAGGATTCGTTGTCGATGCGCACCGCGTGGCGCGACGGCGATGCGGACAAGCAGGTCGTCTCGCCGGTCTCGCTGGTGGCCAGCGCCGCCGGCGCCGTCGCCGACGTGCGGCGCAGTGCGACGCCGCAATTACGCACCGATGTCGGACCCACCGAATTGCTGCTCGTCGATCTGTCGCGTGGGCGCATGCGCATGGGCGCGTCGATCCTGGCGCAGGTCGCGGGCCAGATCGGCGACGACGCTCCGGATGTCGATGATCCGGCCGCGCTGTCGGCGGCCTTGCGGGCGGTGCGCAGCCTCATCGACTCCGGACTGGCCCTCGCTTATCACGACCGTTCCGACGGCGGACTGTGGGCGGCAGCGTGCGAGATGGCCTTTGCCGGCCGCTGCGGTGTTTCGCTGCACCTCGACGTGCTGGCGCTCGATCCGCAGGCGTCCGATTGCGGCGATTCCGCAATCGGTGCCGAGCAGGTCGCCGCGGGACGACATGACCGGCTGGTGCGGGCGCTGTTCAACGAAGAGCCGGGATTCCTGCTTCAGCTGCGCAAGGCGGACCGCGCCGAGGCGATGGCGATCCTGCGTGCGGCGGGGCTGGGCGCGTGCAGCCACACGGTGGGCATCGTCGACGTCCAGCCACGCGTGGAGGCGCGGTGCGACGCCCAGGTGCTGGTTTCGCATCCGCTGCGCGATCTGCTGCGCGCGTGGTACGAAGTATCGTGGTCGATCGCGCGCCTGCGCGACAACGCGGATTGTGCCGACGCGGAATTCGAGCGTCTGGGAACCGAGGCCGACACCGGCCTGTCGCTGCATTGCACTTTCGACTCGAGCGAGAACGTCGCCGCGCCCGCGATCGTCGGCACCGCGCGCCCGCGCGTCGCAGTGCTGCGTGAACAGGGGGTCAACAGCCATTACGAGATGGCCGCGGCGTTCGACCGCGCCGGCTTCGAGGCGGTCGACGTCCACATGCGCGACCTGATGGACGGTCGCGTGCAGCTGGCCTCCTTCCGGGGCCTGGCGGCCGGCGGGGGATTTTCCTACGGCGACGTGCTGGGTGCGGGTGGCGGCTGGGCCAAGAGCATCCTGTACCACCCGGAACTGGCGGATCAGTTTGCCGCCTTCTTCGCGCGGTCAGACACCTTCGGCCTGGGGATCTGCAACGGCTGTCAGATGATGAGCCAGTTGCGCGGCATGATTCCCGGCGCCGGGCATTGGCCCGATTTCGTGCGCAACACGTCCGAGCAGTTCGAGGCACGGCTGGTGCAGGTCGAAATCCCGCAGTCGCCGTCGCTCTTCCTGGCCGACATGGCGGGGAGTCGCATTCCGGTCGTGAATTCGCACGGCGAAGGGCGGGCATCGTTCGCATCGACCACGGCCCGCGCCGCGGTGCCGGTGGCGTTGCGTTACGTCGATGGTCATGGGGCGGCAACCGAGCGCTATCCCGACAATCCCAACGGCTCTCCGGAGGGAATCTGCGGCGTGACCACCGAGGACGGGCGGTTCACGATCGTCATGCCGCATCCGGAACGGGTGCGGCGCACCGTGCAGATGTCGTGGCAGCCGCCGGGGCTGGGCGACGAATCGCCGTGGATGCGGATGTTCCGCAACGCGCGGCGGTGGGTGGGGTAGGCGAAAGCGCGGGTGCGGGCGGGGTGCGGGACGCTGCGCCGCCTGCGCTACGCTTGTCGCCTGCTTGGTCTGACCGGTTCCCGCCATGGCGCTGTACGCCCTCGCGATCGACTTGGTGCTGTTCGTCCATGCCGCCTTCATCGCTTTCGTGGTCGCGGGCGCCGCGTTGGTTTCGCGCTGGCGGGCGTTGTTGTGGTGGCACATCGCCGCGGTCCTCTGGGGCGTGACGGTGGAGTTCACCGGGTGGATCTGTCCGCTGACCTTGCTGGAAAATGTCCTGCGGAACGCGTCGGGGAGATCGAGCGATTCGGGCGGCTTCGTGGCCCGATATCTCCTGGCGGTGATCTACCCCGACGGGCTGACGAGGCCGATCCAGATCATGCTGGGCGCCGCGGTATTACTGCTCAACGCAGCGATTTACGCGCGGATCTGGATTCGCCGCAAAGATCCCGGTCGGTGCTTGCGCTGAACGACCGGCGCATTGTGCGGATCGATCGAGGAGTCCGGAGGAATCTTGTCGGCATACACCGCGCGGGAGATCGGCGGCCGTGCCCCGCCGGTGCCGGCGACGCGGTGGTCGCCCCGGAGGGGCGACTGCGCTGCGCTGCTCCGTCCGCGGCCGTCCGCTGCTCGCCACCGCGTCTGAATTTGCGAAGAATGGCAACAATGCCGGTTTCGTAGGATCCGCCAAGGGTCAGAGGGCCGCGCCAAACCCTCGCAAACAGCCTCTCCAAAGCGCCCACCCTCACCCCGGCCCTCTCCCGCGTAGCGGGAGAGGGGGAACATCGCTCTCGCTACTTCAAGCGGTCTGCCGCGCAGACTCCTAGGCCGGCTGCAGCAACCCCCACGCGATCATCGCCAGCGAAACGAGGGTGAGCAGGCCGGGGATGCCGAGGCGCCGCAGCGTGGAGCGGAAGAACGCGCGCACGCCTGATGCGCCTTGCTCGGCGCCGAACTCGAAGCGCAGCAGGCCCTCGCCGCGGTTTTTGCGCTCATGCAGGCGGTTGCAGGCGTCGATGCACTCGCCGCAGTCGATGCAGCGGTCCACGGGCTGGATGTTGGTCGGATTGATGCCGGTCACGCACATCGTGGTGCAATAGTTGCAGCGCGTGCAGTCCGCCGAACGTGCGGAATCGTAGTGGACGTGCAGGGCATCCTTGGTGCGGAACAGCAACTGGCCGTAGCGGTACGGGCAGAGAAAGTTGCACCAGAAGTGGCGGAACACGGCGGCATCGACGAGCACCGCGACGACGGAAACGAAGTAGAGGCGGTGCATGAACTGTGCGAACTGCGGGTCGGCGTGCAGCGTGAGCAGCGACCAGATCTCGTCGGGCGGCACGAAATAGAAAAGCGGGATGACGCCGAGCACCAGGGAAATGCCGAGCAGGCTCGCGCTCAGCACGGTCCAGTTCAGCACCTTGTTTTTCGAGGGGGCGACGATCAGCCCCTCGCTGTCGACGTCGACGTTGGCGCGATGGCCGAGGAACCGGTGGGTGAGCACGTTGGCCCATTCCGCAACCGAATTTTGCGGGCACAGCCAGCCGCACCAGACCGTGCCGATGGTCGTGTAGGTCACCAGGGGCGCGGCGGCGAGGAACAATGCGAGGCCGAGGATCACCGGAAAGTTGCGCAGGGTGACCGGATGGCCGAACAGTGTCAGGCTCGCTGTCGTGAGGTCGATGCGGAAAATGCCCAGCACCGGGATCAGCGCGAGCGCGACGAGCGCCGCGATCTGCGCTGTGCGCCGGGTGCCGTGATACTGCGACGCGCTCATGGCCGGGCTTCCTGCGCCCGCGATTCAGGTGGTGGGACCTCCGGTGCGGGAAGGGGTTGCGCGGCTCCGAGGACCTTGCGCAGTTCCTCGTCCGCGAGGGTTTCCTTTTCCAGCAGGCGCTGCGCACCGCTGCGCAACAGCGCCATGTTCCGGATCAGGATGGCGCGGGCTTTGGCCAAGGCCTCTTCGACCAGCGCGTGGGTGGCATGGTCGATGGCGCGCGCGGTCTGCTCGGAGTACTCGCGTCGTTGCGCGGGAATGGCATCCGAGGTCAGGAACTGCTGGGTTTCGCGTTCGAAGACGACGGGGCCGAGGGTCTCGTCCATGCCGTAGCGCACGACAATGCTGTGGGCGATATCCGTGACCTTGACGAGATCATCGGCGGCGCCGGTGGAAACCTCGTCGAATACCAGCTGTTCGGCAACGCGCCCGCCCAGCAGCACGGCCATCTTGTTTTCGAGTTCCTCCCGCGTCATCAAATAGCGATCCTCGGTGGGACGCTGGATGGTGTAGCCCAGCGCGCCGATGCCGCGGGGAATGATCGAGATTTTCTGCACCGCATCCTGTCCCGGCAAGGACGCAGCGACCAGCGCGTGGCCCATCTCGTGGTGCGCGACGAAGGCGCGCTCCTTGGGGTTGAGCAGGCGCGAGCGCTTCTCGAGGCCGGCAACGATGCGCTCGATCGCGCTCGTGAAGTCGTCTTCTTCAACCTTCTCGTGGTCGCGCCGGGTGGCCTGCAGCGCCGCTTCGTTGACGAGGTTGGCAAGGTCGGCGCCGGAGAATCCGGGCGTGAGCGCGGCGATTTTGTCGAGATCGACGCCCGCGGCGATCTCGACCTTGCGGGTATGGACGCGCAGGATCTGCAGGCGGCCGCTGCGGTCGGGTCGGTCGACCAGTACCTGGCGGTCGAAACGGCCGGCCCGCAGCAGGGCCGGATCGAGGATTTCCGGGCGGTTGGTGGCGGCGAGCAGCACGAGCCCCGCACTCGAGTCGAAGCCGTCGAGCTCCGCGAGCAGCTGGTTGAGCGTCTGCTCCTTTTCGTCGTGGCCGCCCAGGCCATAGGCGCCGCGGGCACGCCCCAATGCATCGATCTCGTCGATGAAGATGATGGCCGGGGCCTTCTTGCGCGCTTCCTCGAAGAGATCGCGCACGCGCGCGGCGCCGACGCCGACGAACATCTCGACGAATTCGGAGCCGTTGATGGAAAAGAAGGCCACGCCCGCTTCGCCCGCCACCGCGCGGGCGAGCAGGGTCTTGCCGGTCCCGGGCGGGCCGACGAGCAGCACGCCCTTGGGAATCTTGGCCCCGAGACGCCCATAGCGGCCGGGATCCTTGAGGAACCCGACGATCTCGCGGAGTTCCTCCTTGGCCTCGTCGACGCCGGCGACGTCTTCGAACGTCACCTTCACGTCGGTCTCGACGTACACCTTGGCCTTGCTCTTGCCGATCGCGAGCAGCCCGGTGCCAAGGTCGCCGGCGCGGTCCTGCAGGCGGCGCATGAGCAGCAGCCAGATGCCGAAAAAGATTGCGGTCGGGATGAGCCAGCGCATGAGTTCGCGAAAGAAACCGTTGTCGACGACGCCGCGGAACTGGACGTTGTATTGCGCCAGATCATTGGCGAGCGCTGGATCCACCCGCGTGGTGACGAAATTCTTGCGCCCGTTGGCGAGTGGCGCACGCAGGGATCCTTCGATGTAATCGCGGGTGATGGCGATCTCGCCGACATTGCCCTTCTTCAACTGGGCGAGGAACGCGCTATAGGCCATCGGCTCGGTATTGCGGTACTGCAGCCACGCGTCATGCAGAAACACCACGCCCAGCAGGGCGAAGATCAGGTACGCCAGGTTGAACGAAGTTTTCTTTTCCATCGCTCCGGCTGCGCTTTCGCAAAAAGATCCGAGACCGTTCCGCGATTCGATTCTCCCACACCGCATCAGAAACGGGAGGATGAGAAACGTTCGCTGGCAATGCGCGGCCGGCGAACGGATCTTGTCCCTCCGCTGGTCAATGGCCGGGCAGTCGGTGTACCGTATGTCCGGGTTCGACTCGAATGGGAGGGTAAGCGATGAACCGCATTTGGGTGATGGTTGCGAATTCGATGCAAGCGCGTTGTTTCGAACAGGGCCGGGCAACCGGCACGGTGCTGGAGCCCTTGGCCACGTTTTCCTGCCCGCAGGGGCGGAGCAAGGGTGCGGACCTGACCGCGGACCGGTCCGGGCACGAGGAAATGGGACACGGCCGCGGCAGTTCCAGTTATGGGCCGCGGTTGGATGCTCGCGCGAAGGTGCGGGAGGACTTCGCACGCGATCTGGCGCACTTTCTCAATGCCGGGATCGCAGCGCACCGCTGCAGCGGTCTGATCGTGCTGGCGGCGCCGCCGTTTCTCGGTCGCATCAAATCGCACTTGAGTCGCCCGGCGTCCAAGGTGCTGGCGGCCGCGATCGGGCGCAATCTCGTCGATCTCGACGATGCGGCGCTGGTGCGGCGGATCCGCGACGAGGTTCCGCGCGCGACATGGTTGCACTGACGGGGTTCGGGCGGCGGGCGGTAGCCCGTTGCCCGCAATGTCCGTCCCCGCTCCAGCGCCGAGCGGGGACGGAATGACCGGCGTCATGGACGAGCGTCTGCGAGGCATCCAGAGCCGGGTCACGCTTCTCGGGGCCCCGACCGACGTCGGGGCGGGACTGCGCGGCGCATCGATGGGGCCCGAGGCCCTGCGGGTTGCCGGCCTCGCCGCGGCCCTGCGGAAGCAGGGGGTCGAGGTCGAGGACCGGGGCAATCTTGCCGGCCCGGGAAATCCGCAGGCCGCGCCGGTCGCCGGGATCCGCCATCGCAGCGAGGTTGCGCAGTGGAATCGGGCGGTATTCGAGGCCACGCAGGGCGTGCTGGAATCCGGACGGATCCCCATCCTGCTTGGCGGCGACCACAGCCTCGCAATCGGTTCGATCAGCGCCGTCGCGCGGCATTGCCGCGACGCGCGGCGCGATCTGCGCGTGCTGTGGCTCGATGCGCATGCGGACGTGAACACCGATGCCCATACGCCGACCGGCAACCTGCATGGCATGCCGGTTGCCTGTCTCTGCGGCAGCGGTCCGGACGAACTGATCCGCCTGGCCGGTACCGTTCCGGCGCTGGAGGCCGACCGGATCCGGCAGATCGGCGTCCGCAGCGTCGACGCCGGGGAGCGTCCGCGGCTGCGCGAGCTGGCCATGCAGGTCTATGACATGCGTGCGATCGACGAGTCGGGCATGCGGGCGTGCATGGAGCGCGCGCTCGCCGGCGTCAATCCGGATACCCACCTGCACGTCAGCCTGGATGTCGATTTCCTCGATCCCGACATGGCTCCCGGGGTGGCGACCCCGGTGCGCGGCGGGCCGACCTATCGCGAAGCGCAACTGTGCATGGAGATGATCGCGGATGCGGGATGCCTGCGCTCGCTCGACATCGTAGAGTTGAATCCGGCGCGCGACGTACGGAACCGGACCGCCACCCTGGTGGTCGAATTGGTGGAGTCGCTGTTCGGAAAAAGCACGCTGATGAAGTAGTGCGTCGCGTTACAAGAAGAAACGCAATGGGCTGCACAGGTGCCGGCGTCGTTCGCTAGTATTGGCACGGGATTCGCCGGGGAACCGGAAAAGGAGCACGTTATGAAGCGGATTTTGGGCGTGATGTTTCTGGCCTTGCTCGCCAACGCGGCAGTGCTTGGAACGGCGCAGGCCGACGGCTGGCGCGGCGGCGACGGCTGGCGCGGCGGGTGGGGTGGCGGCGACGGCTGGCGCGGTGGCTGGGGCGGTGGTTGGGGTGACGGTGGCGGGATGGGCGCCGCCGTGGTGGGCGGCATGCTGGGAGGGATGATCGCGCAGGGTGTTGCCCCGCCGGTCGTCGCGGCGCCGCCAGCGGTTGTCGTGCCGCAGCCGGCGTACGGGTACGGATATGCGCCCCCCGCGGTGGCCTATCCCGCGCCGCCGCCCGTGTATGTGCAGCCCGGCTATCCGGCGCCCTATGGGTATGGCGGCGGCTACTACTACGGTCGCGGCGACGACGATTGAGCACGGGTGCGCGGCGGGAGCGCAGGCGCACCGGGTCCCGGCTCCGGGGCCTCCAGAAGACCATGACAGAATCGCGTGTTGACCACAAAAATGGTTCGTTTTGCGGCGCGAGCCGGCTTCTATGTGGCCGTGGCGCTGATACTTGCCGCCTGCGGCAGCAACGACAACGGCTACGTCTGCGGCTACGACGCGTTCGGCGACCCCTTGTTCTGTTCGTTGCCGAGCATGTCGAGTCCGCCGGCGCAACCGGCGCCGGTGGCGTCGACCGCCACCTTCGATACCTCGGCGGCGATGGTCAATGTCGCGACGCAGGCGTTTTCCTATACGGTCAGCGGCTATGACGTTTCGGGCAACACCTATACCGTCGTGTACGCCTCGACGCCAGGGGGAAGCGCGAGTTTCCAGACCGGATCCGGAACCAACGTTCCGGCGGTCACCGCCTCGGTGACGGAGACGTTTTCCGAGAACGGGTCGTCGCCCTCGGTGACCACCACGACCAACTATTTCGATCCGTCGACCTACGCATTCCTCGGTTCGAGCAGCAACTACGCCGGCGGGTATGAGGTGGTTACGCCGACTCCCACGGTGTCGCCGGTTCCGGCGACGGCGACCGAAGGACAGTCGACGTCACTGTTTTCGGCGAATCTGTTTCGCGATTCGACGATGGCGGTGAACGATGGCACGTTGACGGAAACCTTCGCGCTCAATGCCGATACGGCCACGACGGCGCTGATGTGCCTCGACGACACGACGAGTCCGAACGCATCGGGTACGGCGGACGGTCTGGTTTCGGGACAGACGTCGGTCTGCTATCGGATCAGCCCGGCGGGAACGATTCAGGGGGTCGAGCTGACGCAACCGGTCGCGGGCGTGGGGATGGTGACATTCTGGCAAACTTCATGATGTGCTTTGGCAACCCGCACCAATCGACCGAGAAGGGGAAGCGATGA
Organism: Pseudomonadota bacterium; assembly: GCA_021842465.1. Classification (GTDB taxonomy): domain Bacteria; phylum Pseudomonadota; class Gammaproteobacteria; order Burkholderiales; family Burkholderiaceae_F; genus GJ-E10. Next base: position 72,051 of record JAKBZN010000005.1, on the reverse strand, counting down.
CGAACGACGAATTGCGCGCGATTCTCACGGCAGACATCGAAAACGCGCGAAAGAAAGTGCAGTTCTACCGCGAGCATCATTTGGCCGAGGCTGCCCATTACGCCAGCAAGCTGGCGGAAAACATCGAACTCGCCCTGACGACATTGCCGAGCGACGACGATCCGCAGATCGACTGAAGCGCCCATGGCGCGGGAGCGGGGCGCGGTGACGATCGCCGCGCCCGCCTCACTCGATCCGCCACTGCGGATCGGGGATGCGGTAGTTCTCTTCCGTCATCAGATCGATCCCGCAGCGCAGCCCTGCGATCCATTCGATGAAGCGCGCGACGGCGGCCTTGCCGCGGATCGGCGCGCCGTGTTGCGGGACGATGGTTTCGATGTCGAGCTGGGAAACCATCGCCGCCCACAACGCGCAGGCGCGGTTGCTGACCATGTACCGCCGGTGGAAGGCGAGCATCCCGGTCAGATGTTCCTCGAGATCGGTCACCTCCTGCTTGATCCGCTCCTGCGGGAGCATCGAAGCGCCGATGTCGCCGCTGAACAGGATCCGGGAGATCGGATCGTAGACCTGGAAATTTCCCTCCGAGTGCAGGAAATGCGCGGGCAGGATCAGCAGTTGCGCATTGCCGACCGTGACCACGCCGCCGCGATCGGGAATGGCGGTGACGCGGCCTTCGGTGCGCCCCGGGGGGGCGAAGTGGGGTACGAAGCGCGCCCACAGGCGCGAGATCAACAGGCGGGTACTGCTGGCCGATAACCAACGGGGCAAGGACGCGACGATGTCCGGGTCGGCATGCGACGCGAATACGTACTGGAGTTCCTTGGGCGGAAAGAACCGGCTCATGCTGATGAAGAGCTCGTTGTAGGTCATGTTGCCGCCCGGGTCGAGCAACATGCCGCGGCCATGATCGACGATCAGCGCCTGGTTGGCCTGGACTGCATCGCCCCGCTCATCGACGAGGTCCGTGAACAGGATGCAGGTATGTCCGTTCTTGTTGTAGAGCTCCAGTCCCACGTCCCCCCCTATACGGAAACTCCGAACCGTTGCCCGGCGGGCGCGCGCGGTTCCGCCACGGCGGCCAGCCGAATCCGCGCAGCGTAGCGCAAAACGGACGGGGGGAACGCCGGAGTCAGCGGGTGCCTATCGGAGTGAAAACTATTCTCGTGGTCGAGAATCGAACGCCAGCGACAGTTCCTGGTACAGCTCAGGCCCAAAACGTTCGCTGATGGCTTTCGACAGCAGCGCGGCGGTCATCAGGCTGATCACCATCGCGTGACCGCCGACCATTTCCATGACGATGATCGCCGAGGTGATGGGGGATTGGGTGACGGCCGCGAGGAACCCGGCCATGCAGATGGCGACCACCGGGTGGGCGCCGATGCCGAAGTGAAACCACCGTACCAGGTCGAATCCGATCGACGCGCCGACCGCAAGGGAAGGGGCGAACAATCCGCCGGGGATGCCGGAGAAGTAGGAAATCGCCGTCGCCACGTATCGTGCGATCGGCGTGTACCAAGGTAGATGAACCTGGCCGTCGATCGCGGCGGCGGTGATTCCGTAGCCGCTACCCAGGGACACGCCGCCGCTGGCGATGCCGATCAGCGCCACGAGCAGGCCGCAGACCCCGGCGAACCGGACCGGATATCGTTTGCGCAGCCGCCAGAGTTGGGTGTCTGCCTGGCGCTGCGGCAGGAGCATGAGATAGCTGAACGCGCCCCCGATCAGTCCGCAGACCACCCCGCCGACGAGAACCGCTGGAATGACGTCGACGCCGACCGAGCCGACGATGAGCTTGCCGAAATAGCGGTAATTGCCCTCGAACGCGATCGCAGTGAGACCGGAGACGATGATCGTGCTGAGCAGCACTGCCGAGGTGCGCGCTTCGAAGCGCCGCGCCAGTTCCTCGATTGCGAAGACGATTCCCGCGAGCGGCGTGTTGAACGCCGCGGCGATGCCGGCGGCGCCGCCTGCGATGACGAGGTCGGGTGCGCGGATGACACGCTGGTTCGGCAGCCAGCGATGCGCAAGGAGCATGATGATCGCGCTGATGTGCACGGTCGGTCCCTCGCGTCCGGCGGAAAATCCGGCAAACAGCGCCAGGGCGCCGAGGAACACCTTGCCGATGGCAATGCGAAGGGACAGCAGTCGGGTCACCGGTTCATGTCTGCGCAATGCGCGGGTGGCCGCGATGGCTTGGGGGATGCCGCTGCCTTGCGAGCCCGGAAAGTAGCGCGTGGTGGCCCAGACCACGATCATGCCGAGACTCGGACTGAGTAGCAATGTCAGCCAGAGGCGGCCATCGGTCACGCGGCTGAAGGCGTCCAGCGCCAGGTCGGAAAGCTTGGTGAAGCCGACCGCTGCGATCCCGGCGATGGCTGCGAAGGTCCAGATCGTGAAGCGCGTGCGCCAGCGCACGGAACTGAAGAGCTTCGTCGGATGGATGAGGCTGGCGATCGCCATGACAAAAAAACAGACGGCGGCTGATCAGCCGCCGTCTGAGATTCGCTCAGAAGAGCGAATGGTAGAGCAAAGTCGGATTTACTGCCAGGCGTCGACGAAGTCGGCGCGGCGGTTTTCCTTCCAGCAGCGCTCGGCATGGCACAGCGCGCGCGGCTTGGACTTGCCAAAGCTCACGGTGTCGATGCGGCTGGCGGAAACGCCTTCAGCGACGAGGGCGTTCTTGACCGCGTCGGCGCGATGCTGGCCCAGCGCCAGGTTGTATTCGGCGCTGCCGCGCTCGTCGCAGTTGCCCTGAATCGTGATGTGGTCGTTCGGGTAGGCGATCGCCAGGTTGGCGTGATTGCGGATCGCCCCCGTCTGGTCGGCCTGGATGTTGTAGCGATCGAAGGCGAAGTAGACGCTTTCATTGGCGTCGAGACCCTGGGCCTTCTGTTGGAAGACCTGTTCGGGGGTCGGAGCCGGAGCGGCCTGCGCGGTCGGGGCGGGCTGCGCCGCGGGCGCCGGGGCAGCGGTACTGGCGGGCAGGGGCTTGACCGTCGTGCAGGCGGCGGCGGCCAGCATCGAGGCAAGGGCGATCAGAAGGGCGCGGTTCATGAGGTAGAGACTCCCAGGAGTTGTGATTCAAATTTGTCGGGACGAAATTTCACTCGGGTCACCCGGGAAAATCCGAGGTGACCAGAGCGGAAAAACGATCTGCGCGAAGGTTTGGTTGACATCCGGTTGACAGAACGGAATTTCCTCCAAACACCTCCGCGGCGCCAGGATGTTATCACCGGCTTTCCCCATTGGATACAGGGATTCCGCGTCAAACGTTGCGCCCGCGCAACCGCCGCGCAACGTCGACGGTCCGCCGGTTGGGCGGGGCTTGCCGGAGATGCACCCGGCAAGCCGCAGGAACCGCCCTCAGCGCGGCTTGCCTCCCATGTCGATGGGCTTGCCCTGGGCCAGCGAAGTCACGTAGGCAACCAGCGCGTTGAGTTGGTCGCTGCCGAAATCCGGCGGGTTGCCCCGCAAGGCGCCGCCGATGCAGTGCGCAACCTGATCGGGAAGCGTGATCAGGTGTCCGCTCCGGTGCGAGATGCGCGGGAAGATCGCCGCGGCGTTGGCCAGGCTCGGGATCCGGGTGCCATCGGGCAGGCGGCCGGGCTCGCGGCCCCCGCCGAGGTGGCAGGAGTTGCAGACGCGTCCGTTGCCGCCGAACGTGTCGTGAAGGAACATCTGCTTGCCGTGGGCGACGGCCTGTGCGAGCGCGGGGTCCATCGCGTAGGCGGAACTGCAGAGCACGGCGGAAAGACCGATTGCGATGCCAACGGAACGACGGAATTGCTTGATCAGCATGGGAGGCTCCTTGAAATCCAGGGAAAGGGACGCGATCCGAAACGGCACAACGGAAATAGTATAGGTTCGCGGTTCGCGTTTTTCGCGGCGTCGGCGATCGTCACCGGGATGACGGCGGCGGACGGTCGGGTGTCGCGGTCCCGGAGGCCAAAGCCCGACCGGTGGGCCCCCAGGATCCTCCGAGCGCCTTGATGAGCAGGACGGCGTTGCCCAGGCACTGCCCGTGGATCTGCACCTGCCGGCGTTCGTCGGCCACCAGCGCCTCCTGGGCACGGATCACGCCGAGACGGTCGTCGACGCCTACCGCATAGCGATCGCGCGCAAGATCCCGCGCGCTGCGGGCACCGCCGCTCGCCGCCGCGGCTTCCGCCGCGGCTCGGTCGAGGTCCGCCGCGGTGGTCAGCCCATCTTCGACTTCCTGCATCGCAGCCAGCACGGTCTTGCGGTATGCGTCGTTGGCGGACCGATAGCCGGCCTGGGCCATCGCCACGCCCGCGGATCGATAGCCGCCGTCGTAGAGGACTTGCGCCGCCGAGACGCCGAATGACCAGATGATCGACGGCGCCTGCAGCAGCTGCGAGACCATGCGGCTTTCGGTGCCGCCCGTCAGGCCGAGCCGGATATCGGGATAGAACGCGGCCTTGGCGACGCCGATCTGCGCATTGGCCGCGGCCATCGCGCGTTCCGCCGACGCGATATCGGGGCGCCGTTGCAGCAGGTCCGACGGAATGCCGGCGGGAATCGATGGCACCGGACGCAGATGCGGATCCGGGGCGATGGCGAACGTCGGCGCCGCCTTGCCGAGCAAGGCGGCGATCTCATGTTCGGTCCGGTCGCGCTGGACTTGCAAGGCCTCGATTTCGGTGGTGGCGGACTCGAGCGCCGCGACTTGGTTGGCCACGTCGATCGCCGACGCCGAACCGAGGTCGTGCTGGTCGCGCACGATGGCGAGTGCGTGACGCTGGAGTGCGACGCCGCGCCGCACCGTGGCGGTTTCGGAATCCAGTTCCCGCAGCGAGAAATAGGCGGCGGCGACATCCGCGGTGAGCACCAGTCGCGCGGTCTCGAGATCCGCCTGCGCCTGCTGTGCCGAGGCGTTCGCCGCTTCGACCTCGCGGCGGATCCTGCCGAACAGGTCGGTTTCGTACGCCACCGACGGCGCCACGACGAAGTCGTTCTGGACCGCGGAGGGAAGGACGAAGGAGTAGATGAAGCGCGGACGGGTGCCGGAGAGGCGCGTGCGCGAGGCGGTCGCACCGAGGCCGACCTGCGGCATCTGTGCACTTGCCGTCTGCGTGACGAGCGCCTGGGCCTGGGCAAGGCGCTCGCCGGCGATCGCCAGGCTGGGACTCCCCGCGAGCGCCGCCGCTTCCAACGCGTCGAGCTGCGGATCGTGGAACACCATCCACCAGGCTCCGCGCCGGACGCCGTCCGCAGGCGCCGCAGCGCGCCAGGGCGCCTCGGTCTTCCAGGCATGCGGCAGCTCCGTCGCCGGTCGCCGGTAGTCCGGGCCCACGGTGCACCCGGTCAGCGTGGCCAAGAGCGCCCACGCCCACGTCCTCATTCGTGGTCCGGGAGCTACCCGTGCGGGAAGTTCCCCCTCTCCCGCTTGCGGGAGAGGGCGGGGGTGAGGGTGGCCGCGACGCATCATCGTGCGCGATCGGAGATCACGGAAACGCGGTCGCCGTCCGCCAGCGAATCCGGTGGATTGCGCACGATGCGGTCGCCGTCGTGGAGCCCGCGCAGGATCTCGATCGTGCGCCCCATGTCGCGGCCCAAGGTCACCGGGCGCAGGTGCACGCGGCCGGTCGCGTCGATCACCGCGATCCGCGGGCCGGCGGCACGGAACAGCAGCGCGTCGTCGGGGGCGAGCAGGGTGCCGGTTGCACCCACCGGCATCCGCGCTTCGACGTAGGCGCCGGGGAGCAGGCGCCCGTTCCGGTTCGGCAGGTCGACCTCCACCCGGAGCGTGCGGCTGACCGGGTCGATGGCATGGGCGGTGCGCACCACTTTGCCGTGGAGCGGCGTCGCCAACTCCGACTGCGTGACCGTGACGGGCTCGTCGATCCGCACGGACGGCGCGTAGCGCTGCGGCACGTCGATGTAGAGCCGCAGCGGATCGATCTGCGCGATGTGAAACAGCGCGCTCGGAAAGCCGCCGTTGCCCGCGTTCACCAGATCGCCCACGTCGACGTCGCGCCGGGTGATCACGCCCGCGTAGGGCGCCAGCACGCGCTGGAACCCTTTCAGCGCGCGAAGCCGGCGCACATTGGCGTCGGCCGCGGCCAGCGTCGCCTGCGCCTGCTCGGCGGCGCTGCGCCGTTCATCGGCGGCCTGCCGCGACACCGCGTCGCGTTGCAGCAGGACGGCCCAGCGCTGCGCCGTGATCTTTGCGATCGTCAACGCCGCCGCCGCGCGCGCGCGGTCCGCGACCGCCTGCTGCAGTTCCTGATCGAGTTCGGGGGTTTCGACGACGGCGAGCAGCGCGCCCTTTGGCACTCGCGCCCCGATGTCGTAAACCCACTTGCGGACATACCCGCTGGCCCGCGCGTAGATGGGAGATTCGAAATATCCCTGCAGGGTGCCGGGCAGATCGACCGTGGCGCCCGCCCGGGCGCGATGCACGATGGTGGTTGCGACGTACACCGCCTGCTGCCGCCGCGTCGCCGCCTGCAGGTCGCGCGAGTGCGCCATGCGTCCGGCGATGCCGAGTGCGGCGCCGATCGCGAGGACGGCAATCGTGCCGAGGGCGAATCGGGATGCGCGCCGCAGGGTGCGGATCCGGGGAATCCCGCCCGAAGGTGCGGAAGCCCCGCGATGAATTCCGAGGGTGGCGTGGCGGTCTTGGGTCATGTCATGGCGCTACTGCGGGATGTGCGGCGCGCCGGTGCGCCAGCCGCTTGTGGATCGTCGCGAACACCACCGGCACGAAGAGCAGCGTCGACACCGTCGCAAAGAGCAGTCCGCCTATGGTGGCGCGGCCCAGGGGCGCATTCTGCTCGCCGCCTTCGCCAAGGCCCAGGGCCATCGGAATCATGCCGACGATCATCGCCAGCGCCGTCATCAACACCGGCCGCAGGCGCGTCGCGCCGGCCTCCAGCGCGGCGGAGAGCGGCGGCGCGCCGGCGTCGAGACGCTGGCGCGCGAAGGAGACGAGCAGAATGCTGTTGGCGGTGGCGACGCCCACGGTCATGATCGCGCCGGTGAGCGCGGGAACGCTGAGCGTCGTGCCGGTCAGGAAGAGCGTCCAGGCGATGCCTGCGAGCGCGGCGGGCAAAGCCGTGATGATGATGAACGGATCGATCCATGACTGGAAGTTGACGACGATGAGCAGGTAGACCAGCACGACCGCCATTCCCAGCCCGATGCCCAGTCCGACGAACGACGAATGCATGGTCTGCACCTGGCCGCGGATGGTGATCCGGGATCCGCGCGGCAGCTGTGGCCGCAGCGCCGCCACGGCGCGCTCGACGTCGGCCGTCACCGATCCCAGGTCGCGGCCCTCGACGCTCACCTCGAGATCGACGACGGGTGCGATGTCATAGTGCGAGACCTCGGCGAAGCGGCGTTCGGGCACGACCTCGACGAGGTTGCCCAGCAACTGGTTGCGCAGATGCGCGTTCACCGGCGTGCGCAGCATCGCGTCGATCGAGTCGACCTGATATTGGGGCGTCTGGACCACCAGGTTGTAGACAATGCCATTCTTGGGATTGAGCCAGAACGACGGTTGCGTCTGGGTGCTGCCGGCGAGGGACAGCAGGACGTTCTGGGCGATGTCGTTGGCGCTCGCCCCCGCCTGCTGCGCGCGGGTCCGGGCGAGCCGCAGTCCGATCGTCGGTTCGTCGAGCCGCTGCTGGATATGGACGTCGACCGCGCCAGGGATGGCGCGCACGCGCTTGAACAGTTCGGATGCCAAGGCGAAATTCTGCTCGAGGTGTTTGCCGGCGAACTGGACGTCGATCGCCGCCGGCAGGCCGAAATTCAGGATCTGGGTGACGATGTCGGCGGGCTGGAAGAAGAATTCGATCCCCGGGAATCGCCGCGGCAGTTCGGCGCGCAGCCGGTCGACGATGGCGCGGGTCGGTTCGTGTCCTGGCCGCAACGCGACCTGGATCTCGCTGTCGAGGGTGCCGAATGTCCCGGAGTTGCTGTAGGAGAGATTGATGCCGCTATACGGCACACCGATGTTGTCCAGGATGGTCCCGAGTTCGCGCGCCGGTACCAGCCGGCGGATCGCATCGTCCACTTCGGCGGAGATGCGCGCCGTCTCTTCGATCCGGGTTCCGGTGGGCGCGCGCATGTGCAGGCGGATGAGCCCCGCATCGACGCTGGGGAAGAAGTCGCGGCCGAGCAGCGGGTAGAGGCCGCAGGACAGGACGCAGAACGCCAGAAACAGCGTGGTGAAGCGCCCGCGCCGCGTCAGCAGGGTGCTCAGCAGCAGGACGTAGCCGTTGCGCAGGCGCTCGAACGCGGCATCGAAACGCCGGTACAACCGCTGAAGGAGGTTCGCCTGGGCTCCGTCGTGGCTGCGCTGCATGAGCATCAGTGCCAGGGTCGGCACCAGGGTGCGCGACAGGACGTAGGACGCGAGCATCGCGAACACCACTGCTTCGGCGAGCGGCACGAAGAGGTAGTGCGCGACCCCGGTGAGGAAGAACATCGGCACGAAGACGATGCAGATGCTCAAGGTCGACACCAGCGCGGGCAGGGCGATCTCGCCCGCGCCGGTCAGAATCGCCGCGTGCAGGTCCTTGCCGAGGTGCAGGTGGCGTTCGATGTTCTCGATCGTCACCGTCGCGTCGTCAACCAGGATGCCCACCGCCAGGGCGAGGCCGCCAAGGGTCATGATGTTGATCGTCTGTCCCATCGCCCAGAGGGCGAGGATCGAGGAGAGGATCGACAGCGGGATCGAAACGGCGACGATCGCCGTGCTGCGCCAGTTCCCGAGGAACAGCAGGATCAGCGCTGCGGTGAGGCAGGCGGCGATGACGGCTTCGCGAGCGACCCCGGAGATCGCCGCCTTGACGAATACCGATTGGTCGAAGAGCGGCGTGAGCTTGAGGCTGCGCGGCAGGGTCTGCAGGATGTAGGGCAGGCGCTTGCGCAGGTCGCGCACCACCTGCAGCGTCGAGGCGCCGCCGTTCTTGATCACCGAAAGCATCACGCCGCGGCGACCGTCGAGCCGCACGACGTTGGTCTGCGGGGTGAAGCCGTCGCGCACGTGCGCAACCTCGCGCAGGGTAATCGTCGTGCCGCCGACGGTCCGCACCGGCAAGGCGTTGAGTTCGGCGATGGTGTCGGGCGAGCCTTTGACGTCGATGGCGTATTCGGTCGCGCCGATCTTGGCCGTTCCCGAGGGCAGGATCAGGTTCTGCGCGTTGACGGCGCCGATCACGTCCATCGGCGTGAGTCCCTTGGCGAGCAGGGCGCGGGTGTCGAGGTCGACCGAGATCACCCGGGTCTTGCCGCCGTAGGGCCAGGGGACCGCCGCGCCGGGAACGGTGATCAACTGCGGGCGCAGGAAGTTCATGCCCGTGTCGAAGAGTTGCGGTTCCGATTCGTTCGGGTCGGAGATCGCAAGCTGGATCACCGGGATGCTGGACGCCGAGTATTCGATCACCAGGGGTGGCAGCATGCCCGGCGGCATCTGGCGCAACTGCGCCTGGGTGATGGAGACGATCTGCGCGATCGCCGTGGCGATGTTGGCGCGGGGCTGGAAAAAGACCTTGATGACCGCGGTGCCGTAAAGCGATTGCGATTCGATGTGCTCGATGTCGTTGACCGTGGTGGTCAGGGCCCGCTCGCTCACTGCGGTGACGCGATCGGCGATATCGGGGGCCGCCATGCCGCTGTAGTTCCAGATGATGCTGACGACCGGGATGTCGATGTCGGGCAGGATGTCCGTCGCCATCTTCGTGAGCGCGAGCGGGGTGGCGAGCAGGATGAGCAGCGCCATCACGATGAAGGTATAGCGGCGGCGCAGGGCGAGTTCGACGATCCACATGGCGGGGGCGATATTACAGGCCGGTCGGGCGTCGCCTGCGGCCGATCGCTACTCCCGATGGGGAGGTGCGGGGCCGGCATCCGGCCCGCGCGCGCCTTCATTCCGGGGACCGCACCGAGCGGGCGCACGCCGGATTTCCATCTGCCACCATTCAATGATGTCGAATTTGATCGACGAAAATTCTGCGCTCGGATCGGCCTGCGGTTTGGTCCTATTGTTGTTACCAACGGAAACGAAATCGAATGGAGATCCGATCATGACCATCCGCTCCTTGCAACGGACCATCCCCTCCCATGCGACATCCGACGGCGCCGGCGTGCACCTGCGCCGTAGCCTCGGCGCGACGCAGATGTTGCGCCACGACCCCTTCCTGATGCTCGACGAGTTCCACTCCGACGATCCGCAGGACTATCTGCCGGGGTTCCCGCCCCATCCGCATCGCGGCTTCGAGGCCGTGACCTACATGATCGACGGCCGCATGCGGCATGAGGACAGCATCGGCAACCGTGGCGACCTCGGTCCGGGTGACGTCCAGTGGATGAAGGCGGCGCGGGGGATCGTTCATTCCGAAATGCCGCAGCAGACCCAAGGGCGGATGCGCGGCTTCCAGTTGTGGATCAATCTTCCCGCCCGCTCGAAGATGTCCCCGGCGGCGTATCGGGATATCCCGGCGGCGGAAATCCCGCAGTTGGCGCTCGACGGCGGCGGGGTGGCGCGGGTGATCCGGGGAACGCTGGTCCAGGCGGGCGGGTCGGCGACCGGACCGGTGGTCGACGGCGGCGCGGAGGCCGACGGCATCGGCGGCATCGGCGGCAGCGCGGCGAACTGCTATTGGGATCTTCAACTTCCGCCGGGGGCGCGGTTCGAAGCGGCGGTACCCCAGGGCGACAACGCATTTCTGTATTGCTACGAGGGGGATGCGGCCGTCGGTCCAGGCGCGGGCGAGGCGCTCGCCCCGCGGGCGGCGGGCCTGCTGGGCCCCGGCGATCGCGTGGGCGTCCAGGCGGGTGCCGCCGGGGCGCGCCTGTTGTTCCTGTCCGGCAGGCCGATCGGCGAGCCGATCGTGCAATACGGGCCGTTCGTCATGAATACGCGGGCCGAGATCGAGGAGGCGGTGGCCGATTTCCAGGGCGGCAGGTTCGTCCGGCCGTAAGTCGCCCGCTCCCGCTTGCGGGAGCGGGCCGGGGTGTGGGTCGTGGCGCCAGATCGCGGGGCGAGGGGATCGCAACCGGCCCGGGAACCCGGTTCAGCATCCGTTCAGGGTCGCTCCCCACAATCCACCCCATTGTTGCTTTACTTGTTTCTCAGGACGCTGTCGAGGTCTCCTGCGCTACGGAATAGTTCTCCTCCCTGCGAAATCCTCCGCGCATTCGACAGTTTTACCTGGCCAGGCCGCAGCCCGACGTTCTCCCCCGGCTGCGGCCTCATTTTTTTGCTTCCGCGTACACTTTCGGCCCCGGTCCGGGAATCGCCGCGCGGTTTCGGATATCGCCCTTCGGCGCCCGACACGGAATCCGACCATTGCATCGTCCGCATCGTCCGTGAAGCCAGATCCTTCTTCCCCTCCCGCGCAATTTCCCTATCCCCATGGCGGGTATCGGGATCCGGCCTATTGCGGCGGCGCCTGGGTATTCACCCGCTATGACGAGGTCGCCGCCGTGTTGCGCGACCCGAATTGTGCGGCGGCCCGTGCCGGCGCCTGGGTGAACGTCGTCGGCCCCGATGCGCGCCGCGAATTCCGCGCATTGAAAGCCGTTCTGGCGCGGACCATGGTGTTCGCCGACGGTCGGCGGCATCGCCGCTTGCGGCAGATCGTCGCCCACGGCTTCCGGCGTGCGGCATTGGAGGCGATGCTGCCGTCGATCCGCGCGGCGGTGGACGCAGGAATCGTCGCGCTGCTCGCCGCCGAAGCGCGGGATGGCGAGGCGGATTTCATGACGCAGTTCGCCCGTCCGCTGCCGGTGCGGGTGATCGCGGGCATGCTGGGGGTTCCCTTCGAGGATGCCTTCGGTCTGGTGGCGAGTTCGGACGCGATCGCACGGTTCATTGGCGAGCCGGTGCCAAGCGCCGCGGCGGCCCGGGCCGCGGAGGACGGTGCCCAGGCGTTGACCGCCTATTTCGAGCGGATGTTGCAACCCGTGGGCCGGGACGGAACGCCACGCGACGGAGCGGGGGTCGGTTTGCTCGCGACCCTGATCGATGCCCACGCGTCGGGGCGCTTGTCCACGCGCGAGTTGATCGTGCAAGCGGCAATGCTGCTGTTTGCCGGCCATGAGACCACGCGCAATCTGCTGGGCAACGGCATCCAGGCCTTGCTGGGACATCCGGAAGAGTGGCGGCGGCTGGCGGATTCGCCGGCGCGGGTGCGTGCGGCGGTGTTCGAGGTGCTGCGCCATGACAGCCCGGTGCAGTACACCGGGCGGCGCGTGATCCGGGACTGCATCGTCGCCGGACGGCGCCTTCGGCGCGGCGATCTGGTGATTGCTCATCTCGCGGCGGCCAACCGCGATCCCGAGAAGTTTCCCGACCCCGATGCCTTCCGGGTGGATCGCCAGGGCGAGGCCACGCCGCTGTCCTTCGGCTGGGGGCCGCACGTCTGTATCGGTGCGGAACTCTCGGTGCTCGAGGCTTGGACCGCATTCGCGCAGTTGCGTCAGCGGCTACCGGGGCTTGCGCGGATCGATGACGCGCCGGCGCGGATCGACAACGCGGTGTATCGGGGCCTGGCGCGGCTACGGGTTCGCTGCGGCGCTCCGGCGGCCGGCACGGCGGTGCTCCCTGGCAATGCTTGCCCGGTTTGATTTTGCGCAAGAAGGGGGTGGGCGGCTCGTGGCGCGCTTTGCCCGACCGTCCGGCCTGCGGATCGCGCATCGGATCGACGAGGTGGCGCCGGCGCTCGCCTGGGCGCAGGGGCGCGCGCGCGCCGGGTGCTGGGTCGCCGGATTCGTCGCCTACGAGGCGGCGCCGGCATTCGATCCCGCATTTGCCGTCCGGCGGGGCGGCAGTCTGCCCCTGGCCTGGTTCGCGGCGTTTCCGGAGGGAGACTTCGCGGCCGCGCCTGACGCAGACGGCACGCTCCCGGCTTCGCTTCGCTGGCGCACCGCGATGTCGCGCGGCGATGCGGGCGCGGCGATTGCCGCGATCCGCGCCCGCATCGCCGCGGGCGGCGTCTACCAGGTGAATCTCACCACCCATCTGGAGACGGCCTGGGAGAGCGATGCGCCGGCATGGTTCGAGACCTTGCGCGCATCGCAGCCCGATGGCTATTGCGCCGATCTCGATCTCGGCACCCACCGGATCGTCTCCGTCTCCCCGGAGTTGTTCTTCGACTGGAACGAGGAGGGCATCCTCATCACCCGCCCGATGAAGGGAACCGCGCCGCGGGATGCGGATCCGGATCACGATGCCGGCTTCGCGCGGCATCTGCGCGAGAGCGCCAAGGAGCGCGCCGAGAACCTGATGATCGTCGATCTGCTGCGCAGCGACCTCGGTCGCATCGCGCGCACAGGCTCGGTGCGCGTGGACAGCCTGTTCGACGTCGTCGCGCTGCCGACGGTTTGGCAGATGACCTCGACGGTGCGCTGCCGTACCCGCACCGAGGTCGGGCTGCCGGATGTTTTCGGTGCGCTGTTTCCCTGCGGGTCGATCACCGGCGCTCCGAAGATCGCGGCGATGCGGGCGATCGCGGAGTTCGAGCCGGGGCCGCGCGGGGTCTACTGTGGCGCAGTGGGGCTGTTGCGGCCCGGCGGTCATGCGACCTTCAACGTCGCGATCCGCACCGTCGCGGTCGATGTGGCGGCCCGGCGCGCGCAGTGCGGGATCGGCAGCGGCATCACCTATGATTCCACGGCCGCGGGCGAGTGGGCCGAGTGGATGGCGAAAACGCGGTTTCTGCGCGCGTCGCCACCGGCCCGACATTCTGCAGCGCCGGATGTCGGGTCGCATCCGGACTCGCATCGGGCGCGGCGCCCCGGAGGTCCGGTCGTCGACGAATAGGCGTCGCCTATCTCCGGATGTCAGGAATTGCCTACCGGATGCGTCGCGTTGGACAGTAGGCAATGCTTACCGGACCGGATTTGGGCGCGGCGATCGCAGAGGCGATCCGCCGCAAGCTCGAAAGTGGTGCTGCGCGCTCGCGTGCGCAGATCGCCGCGCATTTCGACATGAAGCCGCCATCGCTCTACGACTGGGAGGAGCGGGGTACCGTATCCAAGACCAAACTGCTGCGCATGTTCGAATATTTTTCCGACGTCGTCGGTCCGGAACACTGGTGTCTGACCGAAGCCGAGCGGACCCAACTCGACAACGTCGCGCGTGCGACGCGGGAACATGAGCAGGATCGGATGCGGTACCTGCTGTCGTCGCCGGGCGCGGGACGGCGGCGGGCGCGCAGCGAACCCAAGCCGCGGGCGCCGGGCGTCGTCGGGCTCGTGAAGCGCATCGCCGATCTGGATGCCGCCGGCCTCGAGGCCGTCGAGCGTTTCGTTGCCGAGCGCGAGGAACTGCAGGCGCTGCGCAAGGCATCGCGGACGCGCCGCAGAAAACCCGCCGCCGCATAGTCGATTGCGCAGGCGAGGTACGGCTGCGCCCCTTTTCTGCAGGACATGTTGCCGGTCAGCGCGCCGCCCGCGGCCGGAGCAGCGGCCCGATTTCGACCAGCACCGCGCCGACCAGAATCAGGAGCGCGCCGAACGATGCGCTGCGCGTCAGCGTATCCCCCAGCATCACCGCTGCGGCAGCCGCCGCGAACACGCTTTCGAGCGACATCACGAGCGCGGCCTCCGCCGCCGGCGTATGGCGTTGGGACACGATTTGCAGGGTGAACGCGACGCCGCTCGACAAGACGCCTGCATAGGCGATTTCCGGCACGATCGGCCGCAGCGCGTCCCAGGACGCGGGCTGCGCGATCCATGCCATCGGAATCACTGCGGCCGCCGCGGCGGCGCATTGCATCCCGGAGAGCAGGAACGGGCGTGCGGCAATGCCGCGCCAGTGGCCGACCAGCGTGACGTGCAGCGCCCAGACGAGGTCGCTGCCCAGGATGATCGCGTCGCCGCGGTTCCAGGCGGAAGCGCTCGAGTGGGTTCCCGAGCCGGCGAGCAGCCATGCGCCATAGAGTGTGATCGCGCAGGCGAGCAGCACCGGCGGGCGCGGGCGCACCCGCGCGACAGCCCAGGCCAGGAACGGGACGAACGCGACGTATACCGCGGTGAGGAAGCCCGCATGGGTGGCGCTGGTTGTGACCAGACCAATCTGCTGTGCGCAGGCGGCGGTGGCGAGGCACAGGGAAATCACAGCGCCGCGGAGCAGATCGCGGCGGTGCAACGGATTGCCGGTGCGCCGGTGGCGCCGCGTCTCCCAGATCGCCGCCGGGGCGAGAAACGCGGTGGCGACGGCAAAGCGGGCCGCGACGAAGGCGAGCGGCCCGACGTGGTCGTTGGCGATTTTCTGTGCGACGAAGGTCGTGCCCCAGATCACGGATGCGAGAAGGAGAAGAAGGTCGGCTTGCAGTCGGTTCATGTGCAAAGCGGTAGGATTGGCGGGACCCATTGGCTGGACCATACGGCGGCCCCGATTTTCCCTGAAGCGATCGCCCATGAAAAAAGCCCTCACCTGGATCGTCGGTGCGTCGTGCGCCCTGCTCGCACTGTACTGGTTCGGGGTCGCGGCGGTTTTGCCGTGGTTCGTGCGGCGCGAACTCGCCCGCTGGCAGACCAACACGCCCGGCGTCACCCTGTCACTGGGAGCGCTCTCCGCCGACCCCTGGACCTGGAAGGTGCAGGTCCGGAACCTGTCGCTGCGGATCGCGCAGCCGCGGAACGTCGTCCCCGGCGCCGATTCCCTCACGCTCGCGTCAGCGGATCTACGGATCGATCCGCATTCGGTCCTGCGCCGCGCACTGTGGATCGATGCGCTGACCTTGCGTGGCTTGCGGGTGGACTTGCAGGCCGACGCCGCAGGCCGGTTCGCATTCGAGCGCGTTCTGCCCGCCCGCCGCGGCACGCCCGCGCCCGCCTCCGCATCTCCGATGCGATGGCGGATCGGGCGGGTTTCGCTGTCGTCGGCCCGCCTGCGCGTGACGGATGCCGCAGCCGGCCTTGCCGAGCCGATCGATTTCGCGGTGCCCGACGTCCGTGGCCGGGATCTCGGTACCTGGCGGGGACGGGCGGGGCGGTTCGCGGGGACGCTGACCCTCGGTTCGGCCCGATCGCCTGCGGGGGCGCTCCACGTCGGCGGTCGCCTGGACCTCGTCGATTCAACCGGCGAGGCCCGGTTACGGATCGAGGCCCTCTCCCTGCCGTGGGTGGCGCAACGCCTGCGCGACAAGCTCGCGGACTGGACGGCGACCGGGGGGGAGCTCGATGCCGCGCTGACGGCACAGTGGCGCTCCGACGGCGGTGGCAGGCGAATTTCCCTGCGGGATCTGGGGGTCGACGTGCGCAATGCGGCGCTGGCACGGGGCGATGCCCTGCATTTGGGTTGGCAGCACCTCCATGCCGCCGCAGCGGTCGATCTCGCAGCGCGCCAGGCATCGGCGATCACCGTGGCCATCGACGCCCCCGCGGTCGCCGTCGCGGCGACGCCGCGCGCCGGATCGATGCGGGCGGGCGGGCAGCGGATCGTGGTGACGGCTCACGGCATCGACTGGGGAAGGCGCGGCGCATCCGGCCTCGTGGTGGATTGGGCTGCGCCGGCGGTGGCCGTCGCAGCGACCCGGCGCAGGGAATCGGTGCATGCCGCTGCACGGGACCTGCGGGTGGGCGTGCACGGGATCGACTGGCGGGCGCGGCAGGCGTCCGGCGTCACGGTGGTGTTCGATGCGCCCACGGTTGCCGTTGCGGGCCGGCGGAACCACGGCTCGCTGCGCGCGATGGGGCGGCGCATCCGCGTCGACGCGGATGGGGTCGATTGGGCAGCGCGGCGGGTATCGGGTGCGGCGCTGGTGGCCGATGCGATGGCGCTGATCCGGACGGCGTCGAAGGGCGCCGGCCCGCTGCGCGTATCCGGGCGCCGTGTCGCCGTGACCGGAGCCACTGCCGATTTGGCGGCGCAACGGATCGCTGTGCGCGGCATCGATCTGGCCGGCTTTTTCTGGCGCCGGGGTCGCGAGCGCGGAATGCTGTCCGCGGCAGCGGTGCGACGCCTGCGCGTCGATCTGCACACCCACCGCATCGCCGTGGCCGCACTCTCGGCCCGCGCCGGCCGCCTGGGGCGCTGGTCGTGGCGCGGCGGCATGCGGTACAGGCCGTTCGCCACCGAGGGTGCGATTGCCGTGGAGCGGCTGGATCTGCGCGCCATGCAGCCCTGGCTACCGCCGCTGGGGGCGGTGGAGATCGCGGGCGGCATGGTCTCGGCGCAAGGTGCGCTGCGCGTCCGGATGCCGAGGCGGGGACCGATGCAAGTGCGGTTTGCGGGCCACGCCGCAGCCGACCGGCTGCGGATCGTCGACCGGCGCGACGGCAAGCCGGTGCTGTCGTGGCGCGACCTGCGCGTGCCGCGCATCCTCCTCGACTGGCCGCGCGGCGTGCAGGTGCCCGCGGTCCTGACGGAAGGGGTCCGGGCGCGCATCGTCATCGAGCCCGACCATCGGCTCAATTGGGAGGCGCTCCTGCAACCCCGGCCCGCGGCGGCCGCTGCGCACGCAGCCGGGCCGCGGGCACATGGCGCTGCGAGGTCTGCCGCAACTTCGGCTGCGATGCCCCCGGCAGCCGCGGCGGGACCACGGCTCGCGATCCGCATCGGCCGCCTGGTGTTCGCGGATGACGCCGTCGATTTCACCGATGCCACGCTGGCGTCGCCGTTTCACGCCCGCATTCGCGGGCTGGCGGGCACCATCGGTCCGTTCGCCAGCGATGCGCCGCAGTCGTGGTCGCGGATCGACCTGCACGGGTTCGTCAACCGCAACGGCCACGTCGCGGTGACCGGCCGCATCGCGCCGATGGCCAAGCCTTTGCGGGCCGACGTCGCAGTGCATTTCCGCGACATCGAGATGCCGACCCTCAATCCGTTCGCGATGGAAATCGCCGGGTATCGCGTCGACCAGGGCATGCTCGATCTGCGTCTGCACTATACGGTCGCCGACGGCCGCATCGACGGCCGGAACCGGATGCAGATCAACCAGCTGGTGCTGGGGCGGCGGGTGCGCGGCGCCGATGCCCGGGACCTGCCGCTGCAAGCGATCATCGACGTGCTGCAGAACGATCGTGGCCAGATCCGGCTCGACGTTCCGGTGCGCGGCAATCTGAACGATCCGAACTTCGTGATCCGCAAGGTCATCTACGCAGCAATCCGCGACACCCTGCGCTCCGCGATCGAAGCCCCGTTTCACTGGATCGCCGAGCTGCTCGGCGACGTACCGGAGACCGTGCTGCACCACATCGATTTCGCCCCCGGCAGCGCGGTTCTGTCGGCGGCGGAGCGCCGGAAACTGCACGCGATCGGTGCCGTCCTGCGCGTCCATCCGCATCTCAACGTGTTCGTGCATCCCGCGTACGACGCCGCGGCCGACGCGGCGGGAGGGCGTTCCGCCGCCGCGGGCAAGCGCGCGCTGCGCGCGCTTGCCGTGCACCGCGCGGAGGCCGTCAAGGCCGCGCTGGTGCATGCCGGGGTGGCCGATCGCCGTGTCTACATCGACGAACCGAAGGCGATCCCGCTCCCCGGCCTGGTGGCGATTCCCAACGCCATCGACATCCGGGGACCGTGACTCCCGGCAGCACCCGTCGCGCGGCCCGCATTCACGGTCCTCATCGCGAGGCCCGCATTCACGGTCGTCATCGCGAGATCCGCATTCCCGATCGTCGTTCCGAGACCGGCACTCCCGATCGTCATCGCGAGGCCCGCAGGGCCGTGGCGATCCAGCAATCCGTAAACGCTGGATTGCTTCGGGCTTCGCCCTCGCAATGACGGGTGCTGGATTGCTTCGGGCTTCGCCCTCGCAATGACGGGTGCTGGATTGCTTCGGGCTTCGCCCTCGCAATGACGGGCACCGGTTCGCTCCGGGCTTCGCCTAGGCAATGGCCGCCGTCCAGCGGCGCTCGGCTCGGGCGCTATCATTCCCGGCTGGCGCAGTGGATACGGGAGGAGAGACCCTGGTGGTGCAATCGAATGCGGTTTTGGCATGACGCAGATCCCGATCCGGCAATTGATCGCCATCGGTGCGGTCGGCGCGCTCGGCTACGCCGCCTTTCGCGTCGCCGAGCCGTTCCTGCTGTCCCTGACCTGGGCGGCAATCATCACGTTTTCCACCTGGGAGATTTTCGCTGCCCTGCGGAATCGGATCGGCAAGGCGGGCGCCGCCGCGGTGATGGTCGCGCTGCTGCTGGCGGTGATGGCGATTCCGATGATGTTCGTGGCGAGCAATCTCTCCTCGCTGATCGACCAGATCCACCCGCAGATCGAATCGCTGCATCGCCTTGCCGTGCAGCTTGCCGATTTCGTCCGCTCGGTGCCGTGGGTGGGACCGCCGATCTATCGCTTTCTCGACAGCGTGATCGCGGGCGACCAGGGCGCCATCAGCCAGCTGCAGCATGCCGTGGAATCGCTGCCGGCGCGCGCCTGGATCGGATCCGCGGCGGCGGCGCTCACCCGCAGCCTGTGGGTCGTGCTGTTCAGCCTGGTCCTCGCGTTCTTCCTGTATCTCGACGGCGAGCGGATCTCCGCCTTTCTGCAGCGGCTCTTCGGCACGCTGTTCGGCGACACCGGCCTGACGGTCCTGGCGGCGGCGCGGACGATGACCGCCGGTGTGGTGCGCGCGCTGCTCGCAACCGCGTTCGCACAGGGCGTGCTGATGTTCATCGGACTCGAGATCGCCGGCGTGCCCGGCGCCAGCCTGCTGGGTTTCTTGACCTTCTTCCTTTCGGTGATTCCGATCGGGCCGCCCTTGGTTTGGATTCCCGCCGGCGTCTGGCTGTTCCTGCACCACGAGGTCGGCTATGCGATCTTCCTGGCCGCCTGGGGGCTGGTGGTGGTTGCCGGTGCCGACAGCGTCATCAAGCCCTATCTCATCAGCAAGGGCAACCGCCAGCCGGTGGTGGTCACGTTGATCGGCGTGCTCGGCGGGGCGATGGCGTTCGGGATCATCGGCCTGTTCGTCGGCCCGGTGATCCTCGCCGTCGGGCAGGTATTCCTCGACGAATTGTTGAGCGTCGGCGCCCAGGAGAAGCCAGTCTCGCCGGGCGAGGCCGGCGCTCCCTCCCCGGAAGGGGACGGGTCAGGGTGAGCGGGGAGGGCGGTGCGCGGGATCGACCGGCTGCGTCAGGGTCCCGTCGGCAAGGTCGCCGGACAGGCGTGCACGCACGAAGTGGAGGTGTTGCCGCAGTCCATAGGCTTCGTCGGCGAACGGATTGGGCAGCTTCATCTCGATGACGTCGCGCTCGACCCGGTTCAGCCGTTCGAGCAGGGCGGCTGCGGCGGCGGTTCCGGGCCGGATGCCCGCGGATTCGCGTTCGAGCGCCACCAGCGTTCCATAGTGCCGGTAGATCCGCCGACGCACCCGCCAGGCATATACGCCGGGCAATGCCCGCATCGCGGGGAGCAGCAGGATCACGACCGGCAGCAGCAGGACGATCAGGCGGTTGACGAGGCTTGCCAGCCAGAACGGCAGGTAGCGATAGGCCAGGCCCTGGCCGGATTTGTAATAGCGCAGGGCTTCGGCGCTCATCGGAAAGTCGCGTTCCACCGGCGAGGGAAAGGTGCCTGCCGCCTGCAACAGGGTGGCGTGGGAGTGCACGTCCTGTGCCGCCTCGATCATCAAGTCGACGAGCGCCGGGTGCAGGCTGGCGCGCGCGACGAGTTCCATCGCCGGCGCGACCAGCGGCGTGCGCTGGTCGGGAACGTTGCGGCCGAGGTCGAAGAGGCCCATCGGCACGTCGACGCGGTTCAGGTAGCGGAATCGATGGAGATATGCGCCGATCTGATCGAACCCGAAAATGCGGATGCCCGGCGTATGGAGCAGGCGCCGGATTTCCCCGGCCTTGGCCGAGTCGCCGGACAGGAATACGGCGTCGACACGATGGGCAAGCACGGCGCGCATGGCTTCGTCGCCGGCGAGCGGCACCAACCGGGTGGTGCCGCCACGGTGAATGCCGTTGGCTTCGAGCAAAGTCAAGGCGAGCGCTTCGGTGCCACTGCCCGGACGTCCGATGGCGAGGCGCCGGCCGGTGAAATCGGCGAGGCGGTGAAACGCGCGGGGCGCACGATACAGGATGAAAAGCGGCTCGTTGGCCACGCTGCCCAGCGAAACGAGGTTCGCGTCGGCGGGCATGCGCCGCAGCCCGCTCTGAACGAAGGCGATGTCGACGCGTTGATGCGGATCCGCAAGCCGCGCGAGATTCTCGACCGAACCGCGCGACGGAATCAGGCGCAGGGTGATGCCGTTGCGGGCGAAGACTTGGCGATAGCGTTCGGCGTACCGCTGGAACAGGCTGCCGTCCGGCCCGGTCGACATGACCACCGTATCGGGCGGCGCCGGCTGGATGAAATGAATCGCGGCGCCGAAAGCCAGCGCGATGACGAGCAGGGTGGGCAGGCCGACCGAAGCCAGGTCGCGCCACACCCCGAACGCGTTACGGATAGTCTTGGCGAGTCGGCCGAACCAGGATGTCGCTGACATGGATGTGCGGCGGTTGGCTCACGACGAACTGGATGGCGCGTGCGATGTCGTCGGGCTGCAGCAAGGGGCCGAAATGCTCGTGGAAGTGCCGCACCTGGGCATCATCGTATCCCGCTCCGTCCTGGAATCCGCTGAGGACGATGCCGGGTTCGACCAGGGTCACGCGCACGCCTTTCGGGCCGATCTCCCGGCGCAAGCCTTCGGCGAGGGAGTGGACGGCGAACTTGGTGGAGCCGTACACCGCGCTGAAGGGCGACACGTTGCGGCCGACCACCGACCCCAGGACGACGATGTCGGCCGCGGTGGTGGGGTATCCCCGTTCCTGCGCGGCGACCATCCGTTGCGCTGCCTGCTGCATCAACGCCAGGACGCCCTGGACGTTGAGCCGCAGGATCTCTTCGAAGCGGGACAGATCGGCGCTGCGCACCGAGCCGCCCAGGCCGCGGCCGGCATTGGCGACGACGATGTCGGCCTCGCGACCGTAGCGGTCGCGCGCGGCGGCGAACAAGCGCTCGATCACCGCGGCGTCCGCGGCGTCTCCCTCGACGCCGTGGAACGCATCGCCGAGTTCGCGCTCCATTGCGCGCAATCTGGTGGCCGTGCGTCCATTGCCGATCACGGCGTAGCCGGCGCCGATGAAGGCGCGCGCCGTGGCCTCGCCGATGCCCGACGTGGCGCCGGTCACGATGGCAATGCGCGCGGGGGGGGTGTGGTTGGTCGACACGATTCGATCCTCCTCAAGATAACGGTGCCGCCGTCGACGAGACGGATTCCTCGATCCACGCCAGATATTCCTTCGACCCGCCGGCGATCGCCGCGACGACGATCTCCGGCAGTTCGTAGGCGTGGTGCCGCCGGATGCAGGCGGCGACGGCATCGTACCGCGATCGCACGGTCTTGCACTGGAGAGCGAACTCGGTGTCGGTCTGCACCGATCCGTTCCAGCGGTAGAAGCTTTCGATGGGGTGGATCTGGACGCAGGCCGCCAGACGCTCCGCCACCAGGCTCCGTGCGATCGTTCGCGCATTTTCCGCGGTTGCGGTGGTGGTATGTACCAGGATTGCATCGTCCATGTCGTTTTTGCTCCGGGTTTGCCGTAGTGGGGGGCGCAGCCGGTAAGATTCCGCCCATGCACATTTTGATCTCCAACGATGACGGATACCTTGCGCCCGGCCTCGCGGCGCTGGTCGATGCCGTCCGCCGCTTCGGCGACATCACCGTGGTCGCTCCCGAACAGAACTGCAGCGGGGCGAGCAACTCCCTCACCCTGAGCCGGCCGCTCAGCGTGCGCAGCGCCGAGAACGGGTTCCGGTTCGTCAACGGCACGCCCACCGACTGCGTCCACATCGCGCTGACGGGCCTGCTCGATCGGGTTCCGGACCTGGTGCTGTCGGGCATCAACGACGGCCAGAACATGGGCGACGACACCGTCTACTCCGGCACCGTGGCGGCGGCGATGGAGGGATACCTGTTCGGGATTCCGTCCATCGCCTTTTCCCGCGCGGAGAAGGGGCGCACGAACTGGGAGGCCGCCGGTCAGGTGGCCGCCGGGGTCGTCGCGCGATTTCTCGAACGTCCGCTGGAAGGGCCGTTTCTGCTCAACGTCAATATTCCCAACGTCGCGGCGGAGGCGATGGGGCCGGTCCGGTGCACCCGGCTGGGCAAGCGCCACAAGGCCGAACCGGTGATCCGGCAGACGAGCCCCCGGGGCGAGACGATTTACTGGGTCGGCGCGGCGGGCGAGGCCCGCGACGCCGGCCCCGGCACCGATTTCCATGCGATCGCGGAGGGTTGCGTGTCCGTGACGCCGCTGCAGATCGATCTGACGCACGTGCAACAAATGGATGCCGTTGCACGGTGGCTCGCCCCGTGAAGCATCGCCACGGCAGGCCCGTAGTCGATTCGAAGGCCGGTCCGGCGGCCGGAACCGCGTCCGCCGGCAACCTGGGCCTCAACTCGGAGCGGGTGCGCCGCCGCATGGTCGAGCGCGTCCGGGCCCAGGGGGTGTGCAATCCCCGCGTGCTGTCGGCGCTGGCGGTCGTCCCCCGCCATACCTTCGTCGATGGGGCGCTCGCCAGCCGCGCATACGACGACTGCTCGCTGCCGATCGGCCATGGACAGACGATCTCGCAGCCCTATATGGTTGCGCGCAGCGCGGAACTGGCGTTGCGTGCGATCGCCGACCCGCGTTCGGCGCGCGTGCTGGAAATCGGCACCGGCTGCGGGTATGCCGCGGCGGTCTTCGCACAGTTGTTCGGTTCGGTATATTCGATCGAGCGCGTGCGCGCCCTGCACGAACGGGCGCGCGACAACCTCCGGCCCTTGCGCCTGGCCAACCTGCGCCTGGTGTTCGGCGACGGTGCGGTGGGCCTGCCGGCCGAGGCGCCGTTCGATGCGATCATCGCCGCGGCGGCCGGAGAGGAGATTCCCGTCGCATGGGGGGAGCAACTCGCCCCCCGTGGTGTGGTGGTCGCTCCGGTGGGTGCCGAGAAGCAGGCGCTGGCGGTCGTGGCGCGGGATGCGCGGGGAAAGTGGGTCGTCCAGGAGGCCATCGAGGAGGTGCGTTTCGTTCCGCTCCTGGGTGGCGTCGTCGGATGATGGTGGAGTGGAGAGCCTGACAGGAGCGGATATGAACCCGTCCAGCAGAATGATGGCGTATGGCATGGTGTGCGCGGCGGTCTCGATGGCCTTGCTGAGCGGCTGCAGCGAAGTGTCGCTCAACCAGCCGCCGCCGATCATCGATCGTTCGGTGCCCGCGAACGCGGGTCCGGCGCCGGCCGAGACCGTGGTGGCGCCGGGCGCCGCCGCAGCGGCACCGGCGGCACCGGCGGCCCAGCCCGAGGCGCAACCGGAAGCGCAACCCCTTGCCGTGCCGGGTGCGGTCCAGGCGCAGCCCTTGCAGGGGGCGGCGGCGCCAGGGGGCCCGGGCACGCCGGGAGCGCCGTCCGCGGCGCCGGCGTCCGCCGCGCCCGGCATGGCGATGGCGGCCCCGGTGACTCCGGCGGCCGTTTCGCCGGTGCCGTCGGAGAATGCGCCTGGGGCCCTGCCGGCAGCGGGGTCGTGGATTTGGCCGGTACACGGCGACGTCGTCGGAAAGTTCGACGGCAAGACCTCCAAAGGCATCGATATCGCCGTGGCCGGCGGCGAAAACGTGGTCGCGGTCGCGGCGGGTACGGTGCTCTATGCCGGGTCGATGCAAGGGTATGGCCGCCTGGTCATCGTGCGCCATCCCAACGGACTCGTCTCGGTGTATGCCCACAACCGCTCCAACCTCGTGCGGGAGGGCCAGGCGGTCCGGCAGGGCGATCCGATCGCGATCGTGGGTGGCGGTGGTGCGCCGTCGACCCTGCATTTCGAGGTGCGGCGTGCCGGCATACCGCTCGATCCGATGCCCTTCCTCGGGGCCATGAACGCCGCACCGTGACCCCGGTTCTGGTTTTCGATCTCGAAACCGTCCCCGATGTTGCCGGGCTGCGTCGGCTGCGGCCGGAGTGGGCGCCGCTGTCCGACGCCGAAACCGCGGCGGCGGCCTTCGCCGAACGCCGCGAGCGCACCGGTAGCGATTTTCTGCCGCTGCATCTGCACCGAATCGTCGCGATCGGCTGCGCGTTTCGCGACGATTCGGGCTTCCGCGTGCGCTGCCTGGGCGCGCCGGAGGACGACGAGGCGAAGTTGGTGCACGACTTTTTCCGGCTCATCGACCGCTATACGCCGCAACTGGTGAGCTGGAATGGCGGCGGCTTCGATCTGCCGGTGCTGCACTATCGAGCGATGGTGCATGGCGTCACCGCGGCGCGCTATTGGGAAAGCGGCGACGACGATCGCGATTTCCGATACAACAACTACGTCAACCGGTACCACACCCGGCACTGTGACCTGATGGACGTGCTGGCGATGTACCAGGCGCGGGCCAACGCGCCGCTCGACGACCTCTCCCGGCTCTGCGGGTTTGCCGGCAAGCTTGGCATGTCGGGCGACAAGGTCTGGGGGGCGTTCCTCGAGGGCGGGATCGACGCCATTCGCGCGTATTGCGAAACCGACGTCGTCAATACGTACCTGCTCCACTGTCGGTTCCAGCGAATGCGCGGCGCGCTTGCCGATGATGCCTATGCGCGCGAGATCGAGACGGTGCGGGCGAGCCTGCAGGGGATCGGCGCGCCGCACTGGCGCGAATACCTTGCAGCCTGGAATGCAGCAGACCAATGAAGCCTGATTTGCAGGAGGCGGAGCGCGAGGTCGCCCGCATCGATTCGCTCGACCTGGAAGGCCGCGGGGTCGCCCGCCTCGATGACGGCAAGGTGGCGTTCATCGAAGGCGCCTTGCCCGGCGAGCGGGTGCAGTGGGCGCGTTTGCGCGCCAAGGCGCGGTTCGACACCGGGCGTGTGACCGCCGTGCTTGCGGCCAGCCCGTTGCGGGTGACGCCGCGCTGCCCGCACTTCGGCCTCGATCCCGGGAAGTGCGGCGGCTGTTCGATGCAGCACCTCGACGCGCGTGCGCAGGTCTCGATCAAGCAGCGGGTGCTCGAAGAAACGCTGTGGCACATCGGCCGGCTGCGTCCCGAGACAGTGCTCCGGCCGGTGGTCGGGCCGGTCTGGAATTACCGCCATCGCGCCCGGCTGTCGGTCCGATTCGTGGCGCGCAAGGGCGGCGTGCTGGTCGGATTTCGTGAGCGCAACAGCAGCTACGTCGCCGACATGCATACATGTCCGGTGCTGGGCGAACCCGTGGCCCGCCTCATCGACCCGCTGCGCGACCTGGTGAGCGGGCTGTCGGTACGGGACCGCTTGCCGCAGATCGAGGTGGCGATCGCCCAGGCCGGTTCGGAGCCCCCGACCACCGTGCTGGTGCTGCGGATCCTCGCGGCGCTGTCCGATGTCGACCGCGACCGACTGCGCGCCTTCGGGCGCGCCCACGGCGTCTGTTTCTGGCTTCAGCCGGGGGGGCCCGATACCGCCGAGCCGATGGATCCGCCGGAGCATGGCGACGGCGCGCTGCCCTTGCGGCTCCCCGAGTTCGGCGTCGAGATTCCATTCCGGCCAACCGATTTCACCCAGGTCAACCACGCGATCAACGAGGTTCTGGTCCGGCGCGCGCTTGCGCTGCTCGATCCCGGCCCGCAGGACGTGATTGCGGATTTCTTCTGCGGCCTGGGCAATTTCACCTTGCCGCTGGCGACGCGGGCGGGGCGCGTGCACGGCCTGGAAGGCAGCGCCGCGCTGCTGCGCCGGGCGGAGGCCGCTGCTGTTGCGGCGGGATTCGCCGGCCGGGTGGACTTCGCGGCGCGCAACCTGTTCGAGTGGACGGCGGCCGATTGGGATGGCCTGCGCGCCGGCCTCGGCGGCCAGATCGATCGCGTCCTGGTGGACCCGCCGCGCGAAGGGGCCCTGGCGGTGGTGCAGTCGTTCGGCTTGGACCCCGCGCCGCCGCGGCGGGTGGTGTACGTCTCGTGCAACCCCGCCACGCTCGCACGCGATTGCGCCTGGCTGGTCCATGAGGCGAAATGGACGGTGCGCGCGGCGGGGGTGGTGAACATGTTCCCGCATACCTCCCACGTCGAATCCATCGCCGTACTGGAACCCCCCGCGTGATATCATCCCAGGTTCAATAAGTTCGCCAACTGTTTCTTTTTTCATACGATTTCTGCGATGGCCATCGAAACCACCCTTTCCATTCTCAAACCCGACGCGGTCCGCAAGAACGCGATCGGCCAGATTCTCTCGCGCTTCGAGGGTGCCGGCCTGGAGATCGTTGCCGCGCGCATGATGCATCTCTCCCGCCGTCAGGCGGAGGCCTTCTATGCGGTGCACCGCGAGCGTCCGTTTTTCGGCGATCTCGTCGACTTCATGACGTCGGGGCCGGTGTTCGTGCAGGCGCTGCGTGGCGAGAACGCGATCGCGTGCAATCGCGAACTGATGGGTGCGACCGATCCGAAGAAGGCGGCCCCGGGAACGATCCGCGCCGACTTCGCCGACAGCATCGACGCCAACGCGGTGCATGGTTCCGACAGCGCGGAAACCGCGGCGGTGGAAGTGGCGTTCTTCTTCCCCACGCTGGACATCCACGTACGCTGATCACGTTTCCCTGTCGGCGAACCATTGCCGGCAGGGATTCCGGCCCCCGATCGAGAGACCCATGGACGCAGCCAACCTCCTCGATTTCGATCGCGACGGATTGACTGCGTGGGTGCAGTCCCTGGGGGAGAAACCGTTCCGCGCGCGCCAGTTGCTGCGCTGGATCCATAAGCGCGGTGTCGCCGACTTTGCCGCGATGACCGACGTTGCGCGTAGTCTGCGAGAGACGCTTGCGACGCGGGCGCAGATCGCATCCGCTCCGATTCTGCGCGACGGTACGTCCGGCGACGGCACGCGCAAATGGCTGCTCGACGTGGGCGGCGGTGAGGCGGTGGAGACCGTCTTCATCCCCGAGGCCGATCGCGCCACGCTCTGCATTTCGACCCAGGCCGGCTGCGCGGTGGGATGCCGCTTTTGTGCGACCGGGGCCCAGGGATTTTCGCGCAACCTGACCACGGCGGAGATCATCGGACAGTTGTGGATGGCGGAACGGATGGTGCGGCCGGCCGGGGCGTCGGATCCCGATACGCCGGCCGACGGCGACCGGGTCATCAGCAACGTCGTCCTGATGGGCATGGGCGAGCCGCTGCAGAACTACGATGCGGTCCTTCCGGCGCTGCGCCTGATGCTCGACGATGACGCCTACGGCCTGTCGCGGCGGCGCGTCACACTGTCGACGTCGGGCATGGTGCCGATGATCGATCGCCTGGCGCAGGATTGTCCCGTCGCGCTGGCGGTTTCGCTGCACGCTCCCGACGATGCGCTGCGGAACGAACTCGTCCCGCTGAACCGGAAGTACCCGATCGCCGAACTCCTGGCGGCGTGCCAGCGGTACCTTGCGCATGCGCCGCGCGACTTCATCACCTTCGAGTACATCCTGCTCGCGGGCGTCAATGACGCGGAAGCCCAGGCGCGCGAACTGCTGCGGCGGGTCGACGGCCTGCCGTGCAAATTCAATCTCATTCCCTTCAATCCGGCGGCAGGCTCCGCGTTCGAGCGTCCCGATCCGCAGCGGGTGCGGGCGTTCGCCGAAGTCCTGCAGGAGGGGGGGATCGTGACGACGGTGCGGCGTACGCGCGGCGACGATATCGATGCCGCCTGCGGACAGTTGGCCGGGCAGGTGCGGGATCGCACCCGGCTCGTGGCACGGGTCCGCACGCCGGTCTTGATGGAGGGCACGGCATGAAGATGGGACGGATCCGGGAAAGCCTGCGCAGTCGCACCGCCATGGCCTGCGCGGTTGCGTTGGGGGCGGCGCTGGCACTCGGCGGCTGCGAGACGGTGACCACCACCGCCGACGGCGTGCAGATCAACAAGGCGCCGGTCCCGGGGGCGACCGAGGGCAATGCCCGGCAGCGTGCCTTGGCGCGCCTGCAACTGGCCACCGGCTACTACCGTGATGGCCAGATTCCGGTCGCCCTCCAGGACGTGCGCCGGTCGATCGCGGTCGACCCGGATCTCGCCGCTGCGCACGGCCTCTACGGCCTGATCCTCATGAATCTCGGCCAGATCGATACTGCGGACGAGGAGTTCCAGCGTGCGTTGGCGCTCGATCCGAAGAGTCCCGATCTGCAGAACAACTACGGCTGGTTCCTGTGCCGGACCGGGCGCGCCAAGGATTCGGTCGCATGGTTCGACAAGGCGGCCGCCAACCCCTTGTATCAGACCCCCGCGCGTGCGCTGCAGGACGCCGGCATCTGCCTGCTGCAGATTCACGACAACGCCCGCGCCGAGCAGTATTTCCTGCGCGCGTTGCGGTATGACGCGACCGACCCGATCGCCAAGTTCCAGCTTTCGCAGATGTACCTGAAGGCAGGGCGGCTGGGGCGAGCCCAGTTCTACTATGACCTGCTGGTCCGCTCCGTACCGCCCAATCCCGAAACACTGTGGCTCGGCGCGCGCCTCGCCCGGGCCCAGCATGATCCGACGACCGAGCATCACGACGAGGACGAGTTGCTGGGCAAGTTCCCCAACTCGCCGCAGGCGGATGCGTTGCACCACGGGCGTTTCGATGAGTGACGACGCGGAAATCCGCGATGGCGCCGATGCGTTGACGTCGGCGCAAGCCGAGAACGCGATCTCCGCGGGGGCGCTTGCGCCCGATGGGGGGCACGTCCCGGTCGGCTTCGGCGCGGCGCTGCGCCGCGCCCGGGAGGACGCCGGCATGGCGGCGTCCGAGCTGGCGGCGCGCCTGCATCTTCACCCCAGGCAGCTCGACGCCCTGGAACGAGAGGATCTCGCGGCATTGCCCGAGCCGATCTACATCCGCGGCTACCTGCGCGGTTGCGGCCGGGAACTTCGGATCGACGTCGCGTCGCTGCTTGCCGATTTCGACCGCAAGGTCCAGGCCGCACAGGCTGCGGCGCCCCCCGAGCGCGTGCGGACGACGCGCGTCGTGGTTTCTTCCTCGACCCGGAGGGGGCGCGGTGCCGGGACGAAGTGGTTTGCCGCCGCGATCGTGGCGCTGGTCGTGCTGTTTGCCGTGGTTGCCGTCGTGACCCACCTGCCGGGCCGCGGCCATGTCGGCAGCCACGTCCGACCCGCAGCAAAGATTCCGCCGGCGTCGGTGTTGCGGCCGTCATCGGCAGTCCCCGCCGCGGCGGCAACGGCCGCGGCCACGCCCCCGGCCCCGGCCCCGGCCCCGTCCGCCGCATCGACCGCGGCCGATTCGATGCCCGCCGGGGCCGATCGCCCGGCGGCTCCCCCGACTTCCGCGCCGGCACCGGCATCCCGATCCGCACCGGTTCCCTCCTCGTCGAACGCGGACGCAGGTGGCCCGGCGGGCGCGGCGATGGCGTCTGCCGCTGCCAATCAGGATTCCGGCGTGCTTACCTTGCGAACGACCGCCAACGTGTGGATCGACGTGAGCGATTCGAGCGGCCGGACCTTGCTGTCGCAGATCGTTCCCGGCGGCAGCGTACAGACCGTCACCGGCACCGCGCCGCTGCATCTCATCGTCGGCAAGGCGTCGGCGGTGGCAGCGGAATTCCGTGGTCATGCGGTGGATTTGCGGGCCCATGCCGGCGAAAGCGACGTGGCCCGCTTGACTTTGGAGTGAACTCGTGTCCGTGATTCCCATTCTTCCGGAGCAGAACCCGCCCGCGCCCGAGGTTCCGGCATCGCGCCGTCCGACGCGCACCGTCGAGGTGCGCTGGGGCGCGCACCGGGTGATCGTGGGCGGCTCCGCCCCGGTCGTCGTGCAGTCGATGACCAACACCGATACCGCCGACGTCGCCGGCACCGTGGCCCAGGTGCGCGAATTGGCCGATGCCGGGTCCGAACTGGTGCGCGTTACGGTGAATACCGTCGAGGCCGCGCGGGCTGTGCCGGCGATTCGCGAGCGGCTCGATGCGGCAGGCTGCAGCGTGCCGCTCATCGGCGATTTCCATTTCAACGGCCATCGCCTGCTCGCGCAGGTGCCGGAATGCGGCCAGGCGCTGTCCAAGTACCGGATCAATCCGGGCAACGTCGGTACCGGCGCCCGCCGCGAGGACAACTTCGCCAGCCTGATCGAAATGGCCTGCCGCTATGACAAGCCGGTGCGGATCGGCGTCAATTGGGGCAGCCTCGACCAGGATCTGCTCGCCCGTCTGATGGACGAGAACGCGGCTGCAGAGCAGCCGCGCGAAACCCGGACCATCGTGCGCGAGGCGCTGGTGCGCTCGGCAGTCGAAAGCGCGGAGCGCGCGGTGGCGCTGGGATTGTCCGCGGACCGCATCTGCCTTTCGGCGAAGGTCAGCGTGGTCCAGGAACTGATCGCGGTCTATCGCGAGCTCGCGTCCCGCTGCGACTACCCCTTGCACCTCGGGCTGACCGAGGCCGGGCTGGGCAGCAAGGGCATCGTGGCATCGACCGCCGCCCTGGCGCCGCTGCTGCTGGAGGGGATCGGCGACACCATCCGCGTGTCGCTCACGCCGCAACCGGGGGAATCGCGCACGCGCGAAGTGATCGTCGCCCAGGAGATCCTGCAGTCGTTGGGCTTGCGCGCCTTCGCGCCGATGGTCACGGCCTGTCCGGGCTGCGGCCGTACGACAAGTACGGTGTTCCAGGAACTGGCCGAGAAGATCCAGGATTACCTGCGCGCGCAGATGCCGTTGTGGCGCGTGCAATATCCGGGCGTGGAACGGATGAACGTCGCGGTGATGGGCTGCGTGGTCAACGGTCCGGGGGAAAGCCGGCACGCCGACATCGGCATCAGCCTGCCCGGTACCGGCGAATCGCCGGTCGCGCCGGTATATATCGACGGCAAGCACGCCACCACGCTCAAGGGCGACGACATTGCGGAGCAATTCCACGCATTGGTCGACGAATACATCCGTACGCACTACGCATAACGATTGTCCATGTCCCACCCGAAAATCCATGCCGTCCGCGGCATGAACGACCTGCTGCCCGCCGCAGCGGCGAAGCTGCAGGGGTTCGAGCGCGCCGCCATCGCCGCCCTGCAGGGCTATGGCTATCGCCAGATCCGCACTCCGGTGGTCGAGCCGACGGCGGTGTTCCGCCGCGGCCTGGGCGAGGTCACCGACATCGTCGAGAAGGAGATGTATACCTTCGTCGATTCGCTGAACGGCGAGTCCTTGACGCTGCGCCCGGAAAACACCGCCGGCGTGGTCCGCGCCGCGATCGAACACAGCCTGCTCTATGAAGGCCCGGCGCGCCTCTGGTACTACGGCCCGATGTACCGCCACGAACGGCCGCAGCGCGGGCGCTACCGGGAATTTTTCCAGGCGGGGGCCGAAGCCCTCGGGTTTTCCGGACCGGAGATCGAGGTCGAGCAGATGCTGTTGCTGCGTCGGCTGTGGGCGGCGCTGGGGATCGGCCCGGTGCGTCTGCAGATCAACACGCTGGGCCAGACGCCGGAGCGCCTGCGGCACCGCCAGGATCTGATCGCCTATCTGCTCGCACACCGGGACGAACTCGATCCCGACGCCCAGCGCCGGGTGGAGACCAACCCGCTGCGCGTGCTCGATTCGAAGCACGCCGCCACCCAGCACTGTCTGGAAGGCGCGCCGCGCCTGCTCGATTACCTCGACACCGAATCGCTAGGACATTTCGAGCGCGTGCAGCAACTGTTGCGCGAGGAGGGCGTGGCGTTCGAGGTCAATCCGCGCCTCGTGCGCGGGATGGACTATTACAATCTCACGGTGTTCGAGTGGGTTACCGACCGGCTGGGCGCGCAGGGAACGATCTGCGGTGGCGGCCGCTATGACGGTCTGTTCGAACTGCTGGGCGGAAAGCCTACGCCGGCCTGCGGATTCTCGATCGGCGTCGAACGCGTGCTCGAGCTCATGCCGGAACCGGACGACGCGCAGGTGGCGTGCGACGTCTACGTCGCGCATCAGGGTGGGGCGACGTTCGTTGTCGCGGTCCGGCTCGCCGAGCGGCTGCGCGATGTCGGGTTGCGGGCGATCCTCCACCCCGGCGAGGCCGGCCTGAAAGGCCAGATGAAACGCGCCGACGCGAGCGGGGCGGAATATGCCGTGATCGTCGGCGCACAGGAGTGGGCGCAGGGAGCGGCGTCGGTCAAGGCGCTGCGCGCGCCCGCCGAAGGGCCATCCGATGCGCTGCCGTTCGGGCAACAGACCCAGGTGCCGGTTGCCGATCTGCCGG
Organism: Pseudomonadota bacterium; assembly: GCA_021842465.1. Taxonomy (GTDB): domain Bacteria; phylum Pseudomonadota; class Gammaproteobacteria; order Burkholderiales; family Burkholderiaceae_F; genus GJ-E10. Next base: position 38,954 of record JAKBZN010000005.1, on the reverse strand, counting down.
CGCGACTGGCGCTGGCGCTGCGAAATGCAAGATCAGGAAGGGAATGACGGACATGGCTTTGACGCTGGAAGAAACCGAGAACATCAACGAGATCAAGGACTGGTTCGATAAGTACGGCAACTGGCTGGTCGGCGCGCTCCTGGCGGCGGTGCTGATCGCCGCCGGAAACTGGGGCTGGCGCTGGTACACGCAGCACGGCGCGCAGGCGGCGAGCGCGCTCTACGACCAGTACGAAGCGGCGGCGGCGCGCAACGACGCCGCGCGCGCGCGCGACATCGCGGGATCGCTGGTGCAGCGCGAGGGCGGCAGCATCTATGCGGCGTTGGCGGCCCTGCAGCAGGCGAAAGCCAATCTGACCGTCGGCGATTTCACGTCGGCCAAGGCGCAGCTGCAATGGGTTGCCGGGAAATCGCAGTTTCCCGAACTGGCGGCGGTGGCCCGCGTACGGCTGGCCGGTGTCCTGCTTGACGAGAAGTCCTACGAGGCCGCGTTGGCGCTGCTGCAGTCGCCGCCCCGGGGCTTCGAGGCGGACTATGCCGACCGCCGCGGCGACATCCTGTTTGCGCAAGGAAAGACGGCGGCCGCGCGCACGGCGTATCAGGAGGCCCTGCTTGCAGCGGGGGCGCAGAATCCGTTGCGGTCGTTGATTCAGGCGAAGCTCGATGCGATCCCGGCGGCAGGTTGAGGCGATGGCGCGGTGGACGCGCCTCGCAGGTCTTTTGCTCGGCGCGTTGGCACTGGCGGCCTGCTCTTCGGACAAAGGTCCGAAGCCGGCGAAGCTCACCGCCATCGCGCATCCGATCGCGATCCGCCAGAGCTGGACGGTCGACGTGGGCAGCGCCGGGGCCGCGTATCTGCGCCCGTGCGTGCTGGCGCAGTCGGTGTATGCCGTATCGGCCGGCGGCGATCTGGTGCGCATCGATCCGACGAGCGGCAAGACGGTCTGGCGCGTGCGGGTTCCGGGCGGTATCGCGGCTGGGGTCGGCTGCGACGGCGTCCGCGAAGCGGTGGTCGTGCAACGCGGCGGGTTGCGGCTCTACGACGCGGCCGGGAAATTCCGCTGGAAGTCCGATGACCAGACCAGCGTCGCCGTGACGCCGCCGCTGCTGGCGCACTCGATGGTTGTCGTCCGTACCATCGATCAGCGCGTGTCGGCCTATGACGAGGACAGCGGCAACCGGCTCTGGTCGTTCCGCAAGTCGCCGCCGCCCCTCTCCCTGCGGGGGGAAACCGAGATTGCCCTGTCCGGGGATATGGCGGTCATCGGCTTCCCGCGCGGACAGTTGGTCGCAGTCGCGCTTGCCAACGGCGCCCCGCGCTGGGAGGCGGCGGTGTCCGAACCCAAGGGGGTCACCGAGGTCGAGCGCCTCAACGATGTGCTGGGCATGCCGGCCGTCGATGGCGCCGACGTCTGCGCCGAGTCGTATCAGGGGCGGATCAGCTGTTTCGACACCTATACGGGCGAGTTGCGCTGGGCGCGGAATTACGATGCCGGCGCCGGGGTCGCGATGGATGCGGACATGGTGATCGGGGTGCGGGAGAACGGCGATATCGACGCGTTTTCCCGCGATGCGGGCGCGGGCGTCTGGCATGACGGGACGCTGTCGTATCGCGGCCTCACGGCGCCGGCGATCGTCGGGCACTGGGCGGCGGTCGGGGATTTTGCCGGCGAGGTGCATTTCCTGCGCCTCGAAGATGGCCGGATCGTCGGGCGCTTCGACGCGGGTTCGCCGCTCGCCAGCACCCCGCAGACCTGGAACGACGGCCTCATCATCCAGACGGTGGCCGGAAAACTTTCCCTTTTGAACCCCCGCTGAGTTTCTTCCCGATCCCGGCAGGAGAGGGGGCAGGGTGCGGGGGAGAGGCGCGACGTCATGAAACCTGTGGTTACCCTGGTCGGCCGCCCCAACGTCGGCAAATCGACCCTCTTCAACCGCCTGACCCGCTCGCGTGCGGCGCTGGTCGCCGACATGCCGGGGCTTACCCGCGACCGCCAGTACGGCGAGGGCCGGGTGGGGCCGGTGCCGAGCATCGTGATCGATACCGGGGGGTTCGACCCCTCGGATCGGGGCGGCATCCAGGACGCGGTCAACCGCCAAGCCGAGCAGGCGATCGCGGAAAGCGACGTGCTGCTCTTCGTGCTCGATGCGCGCAGCGGCCTGACTCCCCATGACCGGCGCATCGCCGATCGCCTGCGTACGAGCGGCCGGCGCATCCTGTTGGCGGTCAACAAGGCGGAGGGTCTGCCGGAATCCGCGGTCGCCGAATTCCACGAACTCGGGCTGGGCGATCCCTACCGGATCTCGGCCGCACACGGCGACGGCATCGCCGCTCTGCTCGACGATGCGCTGGGTCCCTATGTGCAAGCCGCGGCGGAACCGGACGTCGACGAAGGGGATGCGGGCGGTCCCCGCGACGCAGAGGAGAGCGCCGAACCCGGCGCGGCGGCTTCCGAAGCGCAGGCAATCCCGGCGCACGGCCCCGGCGGACGCACTCGGGTCGCCGTGGTGGGCCGTCCCAATGTCGGCAAGTCGACGCTGATCAATGCGCTGCTGGGCGAACAACGCATGATCGCGTTCGATGCCCCCGGAACGACGCGCGATGCGATCGAGGTCGAATTCGAATATGGCGGCGAGCCCTTTGTGCTCATCGATACTGCGGGTTTGCGCCGCAAGGGCAAGGTGTTCGAGTCGATCGAGAAGTTCTCCGTCGTGAAGACCTTGCAGGCCATCGACCAGGCCAACGTCGCGGTTCTGGTGCTCGATGCCGCATCCGAGATCGCCGAGCAGGACGCGCACATTGCGGGCTACATCCTCGATCGTGGGCGCGCGCTGGTGATCGCGATCAACAAGTGGGACGATCTCGATGCCTATCAGCGGGAGCGCATCCATCGCGAAATGACGCGCAAGCTCCATTTTCTCGATTGGGCGTCCATGCACGAGATCTCCGCGCTGCGGGGGCGAGGCCTGGGCGCGCTGATGAAATCGGTGGTCCGCGCCCAGCGCGCCGCGTTCGCCAAACTGTCGACGCCGAAGCTGACGCGGGCACTGCAGGCGGCGGTGGCCCGGCAGGAGCCCGCCCGTTCCGGTTTTTCGCGACCGAAGATGCGCTATGCCCATCAGGGGGGAACCAATCCCCCATTGATTCTGATTCACGGCAATGCCTTGTCGCGTGTGCAGGAGAGCTATCGACGCTACCTCGAAGGCTGGTTTCGCAAGGAATTCGATCTGCAGGGCACGCCCTTGCGGATCGAATTCCGCTCGAATCGCAACCCGTACGCACCGGATGGCAGTGATCGCAAAGGGTAAGTTTTCTCATCGTCGCGGAAGCCTTCGTCATTGCGAGGGCGAAGCCCGAAGCAATCCCGGCCTGGGCTGGATCGCCACGGCCCTGCGGGCCTCGCGATGACGGCCGACGGATTGCCTCGCCCTGTGGACATTGCCATGACCGGGGTGCGCGTCATGGTCCATTCGGGGATTGCGGATTGCCCATCGGTCCTGGTTCGACGCCGTTTGGCACGGGCTGCGGTTTTCCAGTACATTTCTTAAGGTGTCGCGATCGTCCGCACCACGGTGCGAGTACACTCAGTCATCGCAGATCTCCACTCGACGGGAGTCAACATGAGCAATAAAGGGCAACTTCTACAAGACCCGTTCCTGAACGCCTTGCGCAAGGAACACGTGCCGGTGTCGATCTATCTCGTCAACGGGATCAAGTTGCAGGGGCAGATCGAGTCCTTCGATCAATACGTGGTCTTGCTGCGCAACACCGTCACGCAGATGGTCTACAAGCATGCGGTGTCGACCGTCGTTCCGGCGCGCCCGGTGAACCTCAATACGGAGTCCGACGCCTGAGCACCGGTTCCTCTTCCGGCGCGGGGCCGGCGATGCCCCGGGCGTTTCTCGTGCAGGTGGCCTTGCAGGGCGCCGCGTGCGACGACGATGCGCTGGAAGAGTTTCGCCTGTTGACGGAGAGCAGCGGCATGGCCGTCGCTGGAACCATGCGCGCGCGCCGCGACCGTCCGGATCCGGCCTACTACCTGGGTTCGGGCAAGGTCGACACCCTGCGCGACGAGATCGCCGCGGCCGGGCCGGTCGACGCAGTGCTGATCGACGCGCAACTCTCGCCGGTACAGCAGCGCAACCTCGAACGCGAACTCGGCGTCGCGGTGCTCGACCGGACCGGGCTCATCCTCGACATCTTCGCGCGGCGCGCGCAAAGCCGCGAAGGGAAGCTGCAGGTCGAGCTTGCGCAACTCGAGTACCTGTCGACGCGTCTCGTGCGCGGTTGGACCCACCTCGAGCGGCAGCGTGGCGGGATCGGCCTGCGCGGCGGCCCCGGCGAAAAGCAGATCGAACTCGACCGCCGCATGATCGGCGTGCGCGTCAAGCAGCTGCGCGACAAGCTGCGCACGCTCGAGCGCCAGCGCGGCACCCAGCGCCGTGCGCGCGAACGCGGCGGGGTGTTTCGCGTGTCGCTCGTCGGTTATACCAACGCCGGCAAGTCGACGCTCTTCAATGCACTCACGCAGGCGCACGCCTATTGCGCCGACCAGCTGTTTGCGACCCTCGATACCACGTCCCGCCGTTGCCATATCGCCGACGGAAAATCGATCGTGCTCTCCGACACCGTGGGTTTCGTGCGCGCACTGCCGCACACGCTGGTCGAGGCGTTCCGGTCCACGCTCGACGAAGCCGTGCATGCCGATCTGTTGCTGCACGTCGTCGATGCGGCCGGGCCGGCGCGCGCCGACCAGATGCGCAACGTCGACGAAGTGCTGGCCGAGATCGGCGCCGACGCGGTGCCGCGGCTGATCGTGCACAACAAGATCGATCGCGTCGGGCGCGCAGCCGGGGTGGATCGCGATGCCTGTGGTAGGATCGGCGCGGTTTGGCTGAGCGCGCGGACCGGTGATGGCCTCGGTCTTCTGCGCGAGGCGATCGCGGAGCGGATGGAAGAGGAAGCCGTCCGATCCGCTCGCATTTCCGACCCAGCCGAGACTTCCGCATATTCCTTTCATGACGCACCCGACGCATTCCCCGATGCTGCCTAGTCCATTGCCGGATCGGGGGCGGTCCATCCTGCGCGGTGCGGAGAGCCCGGCGGAGCGGGAACGCATCCTTTCCTGGAACGATCCCGGCAAGAATCCTGACGGCCCTCCCGATCTCGACGAACTGTGGCGCGATTTCAACCGCCGTCTTTCCGGCTTGTTCAGCGGAAATTCGGGCGGCGCGAATCGCAATGGCGGCGGCACCGGCGGCGGTGGCGAGGGTCCGAGTTCGCGCCAGGCGTGGCTCGGCATCGGCGCGGTCGCGGCGGCGTTGTTCCTGATCTGGATGGGGACGGGAATCTATACCGTCCAGGCCGGACAGGTGGCGGTGGTCTCGACCTTCGGCCGGTTCGTCGGGACCGTCGGGCCCGGATTGCATTGGCGCATGCCCTGGCCGATCCAGGCCAACGACACGGTCGACGTCTATGCCCAGCGCAAGGTCGATATCGGCATGCATGGCGACGAGGATCGCCTCAAGGAAGCGCTCATGCTCACCGACGACGAGAACGTCGTCGATGTCCAGTTCGAGGTGCAGTACCGCGTCAAGAGCGGGCTCGAAGGCGCGCGCGACTATGTCTACGGCAGCCGGTTCACCCCGAACGCGCGCGACGGCGATCCGAGCGCGGTGGTGAAGCAGGCGGCGGAATCGGCGATGCGCGAAGTCGTCGGCCGCCGGACGATGGACGCCGTGCTGTTCGGCTCCCGCGAGGAGATTGCCGCCGAGGTGCGCAAGGAGTTGCAGGACATGCTCGATCGCTACCGGACGGGGCTGCTGGTGACCGCCGTCGCGATCCAGAACGCCCAGCCGCCCGATCCGGTGCAGTCGGCGTTCGACGATGCGTCCAAGGCGGTGCAGGACAAGGATCGCCAGATCAACGAAGGCGAGGCCTATGCCAACAGCGTGGTACCGCGCGCCCGCGGCGATGCCGCCCGGTTGGTGCAGGAGGCCGAAGGCTACGAGGTCCGGGTGGTCGACACCGCGGAAGGCGACGCGGCCCGGTTCGGGCAGATCCTCGCCGCATACGTCAAGGCGCCGCGGGTGACGCGGGAGCGGATGTACATCGACGCCATGCGCGACATCTTCGCCAATACGAGCAAGGTGCTGATCGACACCCGCAACAGCGCACCGCTGCTGTATCTGCCGCTCGATCGCCTGCTGCGGCAGTCGTCGGCGGAAGCGCCGACCGCGCCCGCCGCGACCGATGCGCAGGCGGCGGAAGGCGCCGGGGCCGGGCAACCGCAATCCGACAGCCGTAGTGACAACACCGATTCCCGCAATCGGGAGTCCCGCTGAATCCTTCGCGCGCACGTGCCATGAATCGTCCTGTCATCGCCGTACTTGCCTTGATCGTCGTCGCCGCGCTGGCGCGGATGTCGATGTTCATCGTGGACCAGCGCCAAGCCGCGATCGTCTTCAATCTCGGCGAGGTCGCCCGGGTCATCGAGCAGCCGGGCCTGCACTTCAAGATGCCGGCGCCGCTCGAGAACGTCGCCTTCGTCGATCGGCGCATCCTGACGATCGACGAATTCGCGCCGGACCGGGTCCAGACTTCGGAAAAGAAGAACCTGCTGGTCGATTTCTTCGTCAAGTGGCGGATCACCAACCCGCGTGAATACTGGATCAGCTTCCAGGGCAGCGAACGGGCTGCCGAGGACCGGATTTCGATCCTCGTCCGCGATGCACTGAACCAAGCCGTGAACAAGCGCACGGTGCAGGAGATCGTCTCTCGTGACCGGGCGGCGGCGATGGACGAGATCCGCTTGGCGGTCGAGCGCCGTGTGAGCGACCTCGGCGTGAAGATCGTCGACGTCCGGCTGCGCCACGTCGATTTCGTGCCCGAGATCATGACCGAATCGATCTATCCCCGCATGATCGCCGAGCGCAAGCGCGTCGCCAACGAGCAGCGCGCGATCGGGGCCGCCGAGGCCGAGCGGATCAAGGCGGATGCGGATCGCCAGCGCGTGGTGCTGCTTGCCGATGCCTATCGCCAGGCCCAGCAGATCAAGGGCGAGGGCGACGAGAAGGCATCGGCCATCTACGCCAAGGCGTTCGGTGCCGATCCCGAGTTCTTCGATTTCTATCGCAGCCTCGACGCATACCGTCAAAGCTTCCGCAACCGTTCCGACATGCTGGTCGTCGATCCGTCGTCCGAATTCTTCCGCTACATGCGGGATTCGGGCGCCGCCCATGCCAAGCCGGCGCATTGAGCCGTTCGTTTTTCATCGTGGATCCCTGGCTGTTACCGGAAAATATCGCCGACGCGCTTCCTGAGGAAGCGCGGACGGTCGAACGTCTGCGCCGCGCGCTGCTCGACTGCTATCGCTCGTATGGATACGAGCTGGTCATGCCGCCGCTGCTCGAACACATCGAGTCGCTGCTGACCGGCAGCGGCGGCGACCTCGACCTGGCGACCATCAAGACCGTCGACCAGTTGAGCGGACGCACCGTCGGCTTGCGTGCCGATACCACGCCGCAGGTCGCGCGCATCGATTCGCACATCCTCAACCGCGATGGCGTGGTCCGCCTTTGCTATGCGGGACCGACGCTGCGCGCGCGTCCTGCGCATCCGATGGCAAGCCGCGAGCCGGTGCAGGTCGGCGCGGAGATCTATGGCGAGGCCCGTCTCGATGCCGACATCGAAGCGCTGGAACTGGCCGTCGCGTCGGCCCGCACGCTGGGGTTTCCCGATGTGCAGATCGATCTCGGGCACACCGGGGTCGTTCGTGCGCTGCTCGACGGCGTATTGGCGACCGTCCGTGCGGGCGAAGAGGGCGTCGAGGACGTACTCTGTGCGCTCGGTGCGAAAGACGGCATTGCGCTGGGTGCGGCGTGCCGGCGGCTCGGTTCGCGCCTGGCCCCGGAGGCGGTGCGCGGTCTGCATGCCCTGCTCGAATGCCATGGCGGCCCCGACACGACGGCCCGCGCGCGCCGGGCGCTGCCGGACTCGGCCCCGCTGCGCGCGGCGCTCGACGATCTCGATCGGCTCGCCGATGCGTGTCCGACCGACCGCGTCGGTGTCGATCTCGCCGACCTGCACGGGTTCCGCTATCACACCGGGGCGACCTTCGCGGCGTACGCGCCGGGGTTGAACGGCGCGGTGCTGCGCGGCGGCCGCTACGACGACATCGGGCGGGCCTTCGGCCGGGCGCGCCCGGCAACGGGCTTCTCGATCCTCGATCTGCGCGAGGCGGCGCAGTCGCTCGCCGCCGGCACGGCGGCGACGGAGCGTGCGATCCGAGCGCCGTGGCGCGGTACCGACGCGCGTTTGGAAGAATTGGTCCAGGCCCTGCGCGCGCGCGGGGAAATCGTGGTCCGCGGCGCCGGCGCACAGGCTGGCGCGGCGCTGCTCGTGGACCGGGAACTGGTTTGCAAGAACGGAATTTGGGAAATCGCGGAGATCGACCTTGGCACGTAACGTCGTAGTCGTCGGCACCCAGTGGGGGGACGAAGGCAAAGGAAAAATCGTCGATTGGCTGACGGAGCACGCCGATGGCGTGGTGCGGTTCCAGGGCGGGCATAACGCCGGACACACGTTGGTGATCGATGGGCGCAAGACCATCCTGCGCCTGATCCCGTCCGGCATTCTGCGTGCATCGGTCGCTTGCTACATCGGCAACGGCGTCGTGTTGTCGCCGCAGGCGCTGCTCGCCGAGATCGACGAGCTCCACGCCAGCGGCGTCGATGCGGCATCCCGCCTCCTGGTCAGCGGAAGCTGCGCGCTGATCCTGCCGTATCACGTCGAGCTCGACCGGGCCCGCGAGGCCAAGCGCGGCAATGCCAAGATCGGCACGACCGGCCGCGGCATCGGACCGGCCTACGAGGACAAGGTGGCGCGCCGTGCGATCCGCGCCCAGGACCTCTTCGACGCGGCGCGGTTCGGCGAACTCGTCCGCGAGGCGCTCGACTATCACAACTTCGTGCTCACGCAGTACCTGGGGGCGGCGGCGGTCGATGCCGACCAGGTGATCGACACGACCTTGCAACTGGGCGAACGGATCAAGCCCATGGTGGCCGACGTCTCGCATCGCCTGTACGCGGCGATGGGCCGCGGCGATCGCCTGCTGTTCGAGGGCGCACAGGGAACCCTGCTCGACGTCGACCACGGCACCTATCCCTACGTGACGTCGAGCAATACGGTGGCCGGCGCCGCCTGCACCGGTGCAGGCGTTGCGCCGCAACGCCTGCAGTATGTGCTCGGAATCACCAAGGCGTATGCGACCCGTGTCGGTTCCGGGCCCTTCCCGACCGAGTTGCAGGATGCCACCGGCGATCGCCTGCGCGACCAAGGCGGCGAATACGGCTCGGTCACCGGCCGGCCGCGCCGTTGCGGCTGGTTCGACGGCGCTGCGCTGCGCCGTTCGGTGCAGTTGAATGGGACGACCGGCCTGTGCATCACCAAACTCGACGTGCTCGACGGGCTGCCCGCCGTGAAGCTCTGCACCGGGTATCGCGTCGATGGCAAGCAAACCGAACTCGTCCCCTTTGGGGCCGACGAGGTGGCTCGCTGCGAGCCGGTCTACGAAGAATTCCCGGGATGGAGCGAATCGACCTACGGTGTGCGCAACTGGGACGAGCTTCCGCTCGGCGCGCGACAATTCCTCGATCGGCTGGCCGAGGTGGCCGGCGCGCCGATCGACCTCGTCTCGACGGGGCCGGAGCGCGACCAGACCATCGTGCTGCGGCATCCGTTCCTGACGTCGATGCCGTGATCCGGCTCCCCGCCCTCGGGTGCGGGGGGTCCCTGCGCGGTTGATCATGGCAAACGGTGCATCCATGTCCGAACCCGTCCTCTCCGTCGACTGGCCTGCGTACCATGGCCTCGTCGAGCGCCTCGCGGCGCAGATCCACGAGTCCGGTTACCGCTTCGACTCCCTGCTCTGCCTCGCCCGCGGCGGCCTGCGGCCCGGCGACGTGCTTTCGCGCATCTTCGACGTGCCGTTGGCGATCCTCGCGGCGAGTTCCTACCGTGCCGCCGGCGGCACGGTCCAAGGCGAACTCGACATCGCGCGGTTCATCACCACCACCGGCGTCGACCCGCATGGCCGCCTGCTGCTCGTCGACGACCTTGCCGACACCGGCGCCACCATCGAGCGTGTCCGCGCCCATCTGCGCGCGCGCTATCCGGCGATCATGGAAATCCGTACCGCGGTGCTCTGGGTCAAGGAAGGCGCTTCCGTCGCTCCGGAATACGCCGTGGTGCGGCTTCCGGACCGGCCCTGGATCCGCCAGCCGTTCGAGGTCTACGACGACATGCGGCCCGAGGAGGTCTGCCGCCGGGTGCGCGACGCCGCGGACTGAGCCGCCGGCGGTGACGCTTGCAAAGCACGACACCCGGTCTCCTCGGATCAGTGTCCCGCAGCGGCGCCCGTCGTACCGCCTTCGGCGCGTGTCGGCCGTACCAGCCAGACCATGGCGATCAGCACGCAGAACAGCGCCGCGCTGATATAGAACATGTCGTCGACCGAAATCGTGTAAGCCTGTTGTCGGACCATTCGGTCCAGCACGGCAAGCGCCTGCTCGCGGCTCGCGCCCAGTGCCTGCACCTGGCCCAGCACCGCGTCGACGATCGGATTGCCGTACCCGAGATGGTCCACCAGTCGCGCATGATGCTGAATCGCCCGATCGGTCCACCATGTGGTGTAGATCGAGGTGCCGAAAGAACCGGCCGTGATGCGGGCAAAATTGGACAGGCCGGTGGCGGCGGCGATGCGATGCTGGGGCAACCCGCCCAGCACGATGGAAAACAGGGGGATGAAGAACATGGAACTCGCGATGCCCTGGACCACGGTCGGCATGGCGTAGTCCCAATAGCCGCTGTCGCTGGTGAAGTGCGAGCGCATCCAGAACACCACCATGAACACCGAGAAGGAGCAGGTGGTCAGCAGTCGGGTATCGATGCGGTCGAGATAGCGGCCCACCAGAGGCGAGAGGGTGAGGGCGAACAGCCCGACCCAGGCCATGACCTCCCCGGCCTGGGTCGCCGTGTAGCCGACGAACTCCTGCAGCCACAGCGGCAGCAGCACCAGGCTGCCGAAGAACATCGCATACGACAGTCCCATCATCAGGGTGCCGATCGCGAAGTTGCGCCGGCGGAAGAGGCTCAGGTCGACCACCGGGTGGGTTCCCGTGAGTTCCCAGATCAGGAACAGCACGAAACCGACGAAGGCCGCGACCGCCAGCGTGATGATGACGTTGGACCCGAACCAGTCGAGTTCCTGCCCTTTGTCCAGCATGATCTGCAGTGATCCGACCCAGATCACCAGCAGCCCCAGCCCGACCCAGTCGATCGGCAACTTGCGGGTCGGCGTTTCCCGGTTGCGGTAGATCGCCAGGGTCACCAGTGCGCAGGTCACTCCGACCGGGACGTTGATGTAGAAGATCCACGGCCAGGAAATGTTGTCGGTGATCCATCCGCCCATCAAGGGACCGGTGATCGGCGCGACCAGGGTGGTCATCGACCACATTGCCAGCGCCATGCCGGACCGTTCTCTCGGATAGCTGGAAAGCAGGAGCGTCTGGGACAGCGGAATCATCGGTCCCGCCGACGCCCCCTGCAGGACCCGGAACAGGATCAGCACCTGCAGGCTCGGCGCATGCCCGCAGAGGAAGGAGAACAAGGTGAACAACGTGATGCTGCCCAGGAAGATCCGGACCGAGCCGAAGCGCTGGGCGAGAAACCCCGTCAACGGGACCGCGATCGCGTTGGCGACCCCGAAGGAGGTGATCACCCAGGTTCCCTCGGAGGACCCGACGCCGAGATCGCCGGCGATCGAGGGGATCGACACGTTGGCGATCGATGTGTCGAGCACGTTCATGAAGGTCGCCAGGCTGAGCGCCAGCGTACCCAGCACCAGGGTGCCGCCAGCAAGCGGTTCCGGCCGGGCCTCCGCCTCGCGGGCTCCTGGGGGCGTTCCGGCGGCGCTCGGCTCGTTCACGTTCTGTCTTTCGCTGGGTGGGGAATTGCCGGGGGTCTCCACAGCCCGGCCCGCCGCAAAGGCACGGTAACAAGGCTGGTGTACTGTACCCCACCCACCGCCCACCGTCCGGATGCGGGGAGCCGCGCGTCGCCCCGCAGTCGCTCCCCATCCCGGATCGCCGCTTCCTTCCCGGATTGCAACAACCGGTAACGCATTCGATGCTCGAGCGTCGCTTCCGGTTCAGGTTTTATTGGTAGAAACCCGTACGGAACAAATCCTGACGCCCATGACTGCAACCACTGCAACCCGAACCCCGATCGCCGACGGGATACGCCGATACGCAACCTGGCTGATGGCGGTGCTCGTCCCGCTGCTGGGGGTGGGGGCCCTAAGTTCGTGCGGCGGGGGTGTTGCGGCGCTTGCCCTGGGCGGCGTCGGCACCGGGGGCACGGGTCTGACCATCGGAACGGTGGTCGCACTCGGTAGCGTAGGGGTCGACGATCACGAGTACGACAGCCAGGCGCCGCAGTATTACCAGGACGGCAATGCGACGGCGACACCGGCGACGGTGGTGGGGCTGGGGCAGCGGATCCACGTCGAGACGGATGCCGCCAACAATCCGCTGACGATGACCGTCGAGCCAACGCTGGTCGGAACCATCCAGGGGACGCCGACGATCCACGCCGACGGCGTGACCGGTAGCTTCGTCGTCAACGGCGTGACGGTGGTGACCAACGTCGACCCGGCGGCGGGACCCGTCACGTTCTATGTCGGATTGACCGACATCACCAGCCTGACCAACGGGACTCGGGTCGAGGTGCATGGACTATTCCACGGCAATGCCGGCGGGACGGGAAACACGATCCAGGCGACGCGGATCGCGCTGTCCCCGGCGACCGATACGACGACGCGCATCACCGGGATCGTCACCGGCGTGACGCCGAACGCCACCGGGGAGACCTTCCAGATCGCAGGAAGCGGCCTGACCGTGCAAACGACTTCGACCACCACCACGGAGCCGGCCGGCGCGGTAATCGCCAACGGACAGGTCGTGAACGTCCTGAGCGCGACCGCGCCGAGCGGCACGACGATCACCGCTGCCAATGTCCGGATTCACGGCCTGGTCGGCACCACCGCGACCGTGGCGGTGGAAGGCCTGGTCTCCGGTTCGGGCAGCGGCGTCTTCACCGTCGACGGTGTCGCGGTCGATGCCGTTGCGGCAGGCCTGCCTGCGGTCCAGGATGGCGATGCGATCGTGGTCACCGGCCAGGAGGGCGCGAACGGCATCTTGAACGCGAGCGCGATCCGCGCCTACGCGACGCAGCCCGCGCAGGTCCGCCTGAAGGGCACGATCACCGGGTATGTGGGCACCTCGAACTTCCTCGTGCGCGGGGTGCCGGTCGACGCCAGCGGCGCGGCCGTGACCACGGTCGCCGGGGGCGCGGCGGCGGCGCTCGGCAACGGTGTCTATGTCGAAATCGCCGGCAATCCGGGCGGGCTGGGGCAGGGGAACGTCGTGGTCGCCGCGAGCGTCGCGAGTTCCTCGGTGCCCCCGGTCGGGGCCGTGGTGGATTACCTCGGAACCATCGGCGGCTTCGTCGGCGACAAGAGCCCGTTCACGCTCCAGGGGACGTTCGGCGGCGTGACCAATCCGACGGTGACCTTGACCGCCAACGTCCAATACGTCAATGGCGGGGAAGGCAACCTTGCCAACGGCAAGGCGGTCGAAGTCGAGGGAACGGTCACCGCGACCGGGCTGACGGTCTACAGCGTCACCTTCCTGGGCAGTGCCCCGACGTCCCTGGACACGAAGGGCGAGGTCCACGGGTACGTTGCCGGCGGATCGGCGTTCACCGTCAACGGGGTTGCTTTGACGCTGACGGGCACCACCATGTTCTACGACGGCACCGCCACGTCGGCGCCGCCGGCATGGTTCACCGACGGGGCGCCGGTCGAGGTGAACTACACCCAATCGGGTGGACAGAACCTCGTTCAATCGATCAGCTTCGATGGCAGTTGATCGACGGTCGGGGAGCCCTGCGCGAGGGCTTGTGGGCGCTTGGTCCGACCTCAGCGCTGCAGCGCCGCCTCGATGTCCCGGTCCAGGGTTTCCGGCCGCACCGACGGCGCGTAGCGCGCGCGCACGGTTCCCTCGCGGTCGACGAGGAACTTGGTGAAGTTCCACTTGATCCGCTTCGTGCCGAAGATTCCGGGCGCGGCATTCGTGAGATGCCGGTACAGCGGATGGATGTCGCGGCCCTTGACGTCGATCTTGGCGAACATCGGAAAGGTGACGTCGTAGGTCGTGCGACAGAACCGCTCGATTTCGTCCGCGCTGCCGGGTTCCTGGCCGCCGAACTGATTGCAGGGGAACCCCAGGACCACGAAGCCGCGGGACGCGTGCCGGCGGTACAACGCTTCCAGCGCGGCATACTGGGGCGTGAAGCCGCAGCGACTCGCGACGTTGACGATCAGCAGGACCTTGCCGGCGAAGTCGCCCAGCCGGCGATGCGTGCCGTGGAGGTCGGTCAGTTCGATGTCGTAGGGATGCACGTTCGTTTCGGGATGCGGTTTCGCACGGGACTGCGTGCGTGGCGGACCGGCGCGGGGATGTCGGAGGTGCGGAATTGTAGGGGACGGGTGGGGCGCATCGGTTGACGGGTTACGACCGCCGTCGTAATGTTCAGCAATGACCGATTTTCGCTTGCCCGCCGACGATCTCGAGTACGCGGTGCTCGCCGCCCTCTGGGAGTTGCGTGCCGCATCGGTGCGTGCGCTGCACGAGCGGGTCGGCGTTCCGGCCGGCCACGTCTACACGACCACCGCCAAGGTGGTGGACCGCCTGCGCGACAAGGGACTGGTAACCCGGCGCCGGGAGGGCGGCGCGTTCGTCTATCTCCCGGCCGTGGCGCGCGGCGAAGTCGAACGCGCCCGCGCCCGCCATCTGGTGCACCGGTTCCTGGGTCCCGGTCCCCATGCCGCGGTCGCGGCGCTGGTCGACGCGGTCGACGAAGTCGATCCCGACCTGCTCGCGGAACTCGAGCGGGCGATTCGCAGCAAACGGAGCGCCGGACATGGAACGTGAAACGCTGCTCGCCACCTTGCTGCTCGTGCTTGGCGGCGCTGCGGTGCAACCCCTGGTGCTGTTGCCGCGCCGCGCCCTCGGCGATCGGTCGCCGCAGGTTGCCGAGCGTCGCGCATGGCGGCAACTGTGGGTTCCGCTGCTGCCGCTGTTCCTGCTCGGCGCATGGCTTGCCGGCTGGGCGCTGCGCGAACCCGACCCGGTGCCGGACCGCGTTGCCCCCGGCGTCCTGCTCGCGGCCAGTGTGCCGTTCGTGGTGGTCGCGATCCGCGCCGCCGTCCGGGCCGTCTGGGCACTCGTCCGCGCGCCCCGGGATCTCCCGATCTACACCGCAGGCCTCGTGCGCCCGCGGGTCGTGTTTTCGCCGTTTCTGGCCCGGAGCCTCGAGGAGGGCCCGGTGCGTGCGGCCTGGGAGCACGAGCAGGCCCACGTGCGGCATCGGGATCCGCTGCGGATCTGGCTGGCCCAGATCGCAACCGATCTGCAATGGCCATGGCCCGGAGCGCATCGCCGGTTCGCGGCCTGGCTCGAAATCCTGGAGTGCGCGCGCGACGATGAGGCCCGCGGCTGCGGCGCATCGGGGCTCGATCTCGCCGCCGCGGTCCTGGCGATCGCCCGCGCGGCATCCGCGGGGTCGCCGCGACGCGGAGTGGCCCAGGGGATGGCCATCGACGCCGGCCTGATCGGCAGCGGGCGCGCCCTGCAAGAGCGGATCGCGCGGCTGTCGTCGCCGCTGCCCGAAATCGCCGTGCCACCGGTGCGAACCCGCCTCGGCTCGGCGGTGCCGTGGGCGGTCGCGGTCGCCATGCTCCTGTGCGCCGGCGCGGTTGGCGCCGCCTGGGGGGAGCCGGTGCTGCGCCCGATCCTTGCCTGGACCGGATCGCTGTGATTGCCTTGTGTGTGGCGTGGCGTTTGGCGCGGCGCATGCGCAGGGCGGTGTCGCCATTCGCCGCCGTCTGCATGCTCGGGATGGCCGGTGTGTCGGCGGCGGCCCCCGCCGCGGGCGGTGCCGACGTCGTCACCGTCCGGGTGCAGACGCTCCCCCGATCCTGGACCGCCTACGGACAGATTGCGCCGACGGCGATCCTCGCGGTGCGCAGCGTCGACGCCGGCACCTTGCGCGGCCTGCAGGCCGTCCCGGGCAGCGTCGTGGCTGCCGGCGACGTGCTCGCGCAGGTGGGCGGGCCGCGCATGCAATCGCTGCTGACGGCTCGTCAAGAGGCCCTGCGCAGCGCGCAGGCGCAGGAATCCGCGGCCCGGCGCGCGCTGGCGGTCGTTCGGCGCGAATGGGCAAACCAGCTGGCGACCCGGCAGGCGGTCGACGGTGCGCGGCGCGATTGGCACGTTGCGCGGGCCGCCGTGGGGATCGCGGCGGCGCAGCTCCGTGCGGCGCAGGCGCTGCAGATCGTCCGCGCGCCGGTTGCGGGAACGGTGATCGCGATCCAGGCCGCCGATGGGGAGGAGACGTCGGCCGGGGAAACCATCGTGACCATGGCGCCGGCGGGCAAGCTGTGGATCGATGCCGCGTACTACGGATCCGACGCGGCGGCGCTGCGCGTCGGGATGACCGGCCGCTTCCGGCCGGCCGGCGGCGGCGACGCGATTGCGGTCCGGGTGGTCGCGGTCGGGCCGAGCATCGCGGCCGACGGCAGCCGACGCGTCGGCCTGCTCCCCACGTCGGCGGCCCGCCCCGCATGGTGGATCGACGGGCAATGGGGAACGGTCGAGATCGACGGACCGCCACGCCAAATGGCCGCGGTGCCGACCTCGGCGTTGATCCTGGATCGCGGTCGCTGGTGGGTCCTCGTGCGCACGGCGCAGGGGGACCGGCCCCGGCAAGTGACACCCGGGCCGACGCGCGGCTGGCGCACCGGGATCGTGTCCGGCCTGCAGTCGGGCGAGCGGATCGTCGTACGCGACGCGTTCCTCGAATACCACCGCGGCATTGCCCAGTCGTTCCAGCCTCCCGACTGATTCATGACCGCCGACGACCGTTCCATACCGCGCTGGTTGCGGCGCCGGGTGCTGTGGCTGCTCGTGCTTGCCGGCGTGCTGGCGTGGGCCGCGGACGCGCTCTGGAATACGCCGGTCGAGGTACTGCCGCAGTTCGACTACCCGCAGATCCGGGTCAATGCGCACCTGCCGGGGACCAGTGCGACGGAACTGGAGCACCTCGTCGTCGATCCGCTGGAGAGCCGGATCCTGACCCTGACGGGCCTGCGCAGCGTACGTTCGGTGATGGGCAACGGCACGGTGGAGATCGACGTGCGGTTTCGCCAGGGGAGCCGCGCGCAGATCGATCTGCAGGCGGTGAACGGGGCGATCGATCGTGCCCGCGGAGATTTGCCGGTGCAGGTCCGTCCGGTGGCGCAGATCCTGGGCAATGCGATCAACGAGGTCGCCGACTACACCGCGGAAATCCCGGCCGGCGTCGCGCCGGCCCAAGTGCAGCGGGCGGTCGCGGCCGACATCGTTCCGGCGCTGCGCGGCGTCCCCGGGGTGCAGTTCGTCAACGTGTTCGGTGCCGGCAACGAGGCGCTGTGGATCCAGCCCAACCTCGATGCCATGCGGCGCTATGGCGTGAGCGTGGTGCAGATCGAGCAGGCCGTGCGTTCGCAGGTTCTGCTCGAACCCGCCGGGTACGTCACCCTCGGCCACAATGACGTGCCGATCGAAGTCCGCAGCCTCCCCACGCAGATCGAGACGCTGGAGCGGATTCCCGTCGCCGCCCGGGCCGGGCCGATTCCGCTGCGCGCGTTGGCGCACGTCGTCCGCGCCGCGGAACCCACGCACAGCGCCGTGTCGCTGGACGGACGCCCTAGCGTGGCGCTCAGCGTGATCAAGCAGCCCGGCGCATCCACCGTGGCCGTCACGCGGGCGATCCGGGCCGTGCTGGAGGAAACCCGCACGCAGCTTCCCCCCGGGGTCCGCTGGGTGCAGACCTACGACCAAGGTCGTCTGGTCGCGCGGGTGGGCGCGGACCTCGGCCGCAACCTGTTGCTCGGCGCGGCGCTGGCGGTGCTGGTCCTGTTCTGGGCGCTCGGCGCGGGACGCGGAATCGTCATCCTCGCGTGCAGCATTCCGCTGTCCCTGGCCCTTGCCGTCGCGGCGCTGCGCGCGCTCGGACAGGATCTGAACCTGATGACCTTCGGCGCGCTGTCGGTGGCCGTCGGTCTGTTGGCCGACGACGCGATCCTGGTCTTCGAGAGCATCCACCACCGCTGGGAGTGCGGCGATACGCATTGGCAGGGAATCCGGGCCGGTGTCCACAGCATCGTGGTCCCCGACGTCACCGGCACGCTCACCAACGTCGCCATCTATGTGCCGCTGCTCTTCGTTGGCGGTCTGGTGGGCTTGTTCTTCATCCCGTTTGCGTGGGCGATGATCGTCGCGCTGGCGGCCTCGCTGCTGGTGTCGCTGACGGTCATTCCGCTGGGCCTGGGCGTTCTCGGTGCGCGGTCGTCCGTGGGGACGAGTGCCGGGCGGCGCTTGCTGCGCGGGCTGCAGCGTGGGAACGCGCGGCTGTTTGCATGGGTCGCGCGCGCCCCCCGCACCAGTCTGGCGATCACCGTCGCGGTGCTGCTGATCAGCCTCGCCGGATTGGCGCTCGTGCCCGTCGACTTTCTGCCACTGCCCAACGAGGGCGCGCTGCTGGAGTCGTTCACGCTCCCGCCCGGGGCTTCGCTGCAGGATACCCGCGCGGCGGCAAGGACGATCACGACGCGGCTGCTGCGCGATCCCGCGGTGGCGCATGTCTATGCCCGCATCGGCTCCGCCTCCGCGACCACCTATACCGAGCCGGCGTATGCGGGGGAAATCGAGGTGGCGCTGACGCCCGGTGTCGACGTCAATGCCCTGGACGCGATCGGCGCGCGCATCGGTCGCGAATCGCAACTCCCGGGGGTGCAGCGGGCGGTCGATACGCCGACCGTCGAGCGCGTCGGCGAGAGCCTCTCGGGGCTGTCGCAGCCGTTCGTGCTTCACGTGTTCGGTGCCGCCGTACCGGAGTTGCGGCGCCTCGCCGAGGAAATCACCGCGCGCTTGCGCCGCATCGCCGCCTTGGAGGACGTCTTCGACAACGACGGTTATCCCGTGACGGCGTTGCGGATCGAACCTCGGTTGCTCGCCTTGACGGTCCATGGACTTACGCCCGCCGCGCTCGATGCGCAGATCGGAACGCTGATCGGCGGCCGGGTCGTGGGCCTCGTGCCGGAGGGAAACGTGCCTCTGGATCTTTACCTGCGCGTTGCCGACGCGCCGCAATACACGGTGCGCGAGCTGGCGGCGCTGCCGATCCGCACCCAGGGCGGCTGGACGCCCTTGGGCGAACTGGCGAGGCTGACCCTGGCCGAAACCCCCGATCAGATCCGCCACATTGCCGGCGCCCGTGCGCTCGATATCGTGGCCACGCCCAACGGTCCGCTGGGCAGCACGGAGCGGGCGGCGCGGCGCGCCCTGGCCGACCTGCCTTTGCCGCCCGGATACCGCATCGCCTTCGGCGGTCTGGCGGCCGAACTCGAACAGGCCGGAGTGGGGTTGCTCCTTGCGGCCATGGCGGCATTCGCGATCCTGGTCGGCATCCTGCTGTTGCAGTTCGACGGCCTGCTGATTCCGGCGATCCTGCTGCTCGAGATTCCGCTGGCGTTGACGGGCGGCACGGTGGCCCTGGTGGTCAGCGGCGTCGGTCTCAATGCCACCGGCATGGTCGGCTTCCTGACCCTGGTGGGTATCGGACTGCGGCACAGCATCGTGCTGCTCGATCGCGCCCGCCGCAACGAGCGCGCCGGCATGCCGGTCGAGGACGCGGTCCGCGAGGCGATTCAGGTGCGCTTTCGGCCGATCGTGCTCACCGCGGCGACGGCCGCGCTCGGCATGCTGCCGACGGCGCTGGGTCTTGGCCAGGGTGCCGCGCCCGAACAGGGGTTGGCGGTGGTGATCCTGGGCGGCCTGTTCTGGAGCGCATTGCGCAGCACCAATCTGATTCCCGCGCTCTATCTGCACTGGCGCCGCAAGGCGATCGCGACGTAGGCCGGCGTGCGACTGACGCGCGTCACGGTACGGTCGGCGGCTTGATGCGAACCTTGCCGGTGTTACCGTGCCGGAACGCTGACCGGAGACGGGAAGGGGTACCAGGATGGCGGCGGACGATGCGACAGCAACAGACCCGGTGCACGGCCTGAGCGACGCCGAGGTCGGGGCGCGGATCGCCCGCGGCGCGGTCAACCGCGCGGCGACGCCGACCAGCCGCACCGCCTGGGAAATCCTGCGGTCCAACGTGCTGACCCGGTTCAACGCGATCCTCGGCACGCTGTTCGTCGTGATCCTGCTGACCGGCCCATGGCAGGATGCGCTCTTTGGCGGGGTGTTCGTCCTGAATACCCTGATCGGAATGGTCCAGGAGTTGCGGGCGAAACGGGCATTGGACCGCCTGGCGCTGGTCAGCCAGCCGAAGGCCCGCGTCCTGCGCGCCGACCGGCTCCTCGATATCGCGGCCTCGGAGATCGTGCTCGACGACATTCTCGAACTGGGCTCGGGTGATCAGGTGGTGGTCGACGGCGTGATGCTCGGCGCGCTCGGTCTCGAGGTCGACGAATCGATGCTCACCGGCGAGTCCGCGCCGGTGCCCAAGGAGCCCGGCGACGAAGTCTGGTCGGGAAGTTTCGTCGTCGCCGGCACCGGGCGCTGCCGCGTCACCCGGGTCGGGGCCGCTGCGTATGGGCAGCGTCTTGCCGGGGACGCCAGGCGCTTCCGCGTCGCGCATTCCGAGTTGCGCGCGGGGATCGATCGGATTCTGCGCTACGTCACCTGGGCGATCGTGCCCACCGCCGCACTGCTCTTTGCCGGCCAGGCCGCCATGCCGGCGGTGCCGCTTGCCGATGCCTTGCTGTATTCCGCTGCCGGCGTGGTCGCGATGGTGCCGGAAGGTTTGATCCTGCTGACCAGCATCGCCCTGGCGCTGGCGGCGTTGCGGCTGTCGCGCCGGCGCGTACTGGTGCAGGACCTCCCGGCGACCGAGACGCTGGCCCGCGTCGACGTGGTCTGCCTCGACAAGACCGGCACCCTGACGGAACGGGAACCCCGCTTCGAGGCGCTCGAGCCCTTGCGCCCGCACCCGGACGCGCTGCGTGCGCTGGCCGGACTCGTCGCTGCCGAACCCAAGCCCAATGCGACCCTGCGCGCGATCGAGACGGCGTGCCGGACGGAACGCCATCCCGTCGCCGCCGCCGTGGTGCCGTTTTCGTCGGCGCGCAAGTGGAGCGCCGCCACGTTCGAGGAGCTTGGCACCTGGGTCCTGGGTGCGCCCGAGGTGGTGCTGGCCGGGATTCCGGATGGCGATGCGGTAGGGCGGCGCGCCGACGACCTTGCGCGGGACGGGCGGCGCGTCGTGCTGCTGGCGCATACCGCCGAGGCGCTCGCGGCCGACAGCCTCCCCGCTCGGCTGGTCCCCACGGCGCTGGTGCTGCTCACCGAGCAGGTACGCGGCGATGCCGAGGAGACCTTGCGGTTTTTCCATTCCCAGGGGGTCGCGATCAAGCTGCTGTCCGGCGACCATCCCGCCACCGTCGGCCGGATCGCATCGCGACTCGGAATCGCCGCCGATGCCGTCGATGCGAAGGATCTTCCGCAGGATGCGGGCGCGCTCGCGGCGCTGGCCGAAACGCAGCCGGTCTTCGGTCGTCTTTCGCCTCGGAACAAGCAAGCGCTGATCGCGGCGTTGCAGTCGCGCGGGCACGTGGTGGCGATGGTGGGAGACGGCGTGAACGACGTCCTCGCGCTCCGGGGTGCCGACATCGGCATCGCGATGGGAGCGGGCGCCGGCGCGAGCCGCGCGATTGCCCATCTGGTGCTCCTCGACAACCGGTTCGCGCGATTGCCCTCGGTCATCGCCGAAGGGCGTCGGGTGATCGGCAACGTCGAGCGCCTGGCGGCGCTGTTCCTGACCAAGACCGTCTACGCCATGCTGCTCGCGCTCGCCGTCGGCGTGGCCGACGTGACGTTTCCGTTCCTGCCGCGGCACCTGACGCTGGTCGGCTCGCTGACCATCGGGATCCCCGCATTCTTCCTGTCGCTCGAGCATCGCGCCGACCGGGCGCGGGCCGGCTTCGTCGGGCGGGTGCTGCGCTTCACGTTGCCGGCGGGGGTCATCGTTGCCGGAGCGACCTTCGCAGCCTATGCGCTGATACCCGGCGTATCGCGCAGCAGCTTGGCGGAAGCGCGCACGGTGGCGACCGTGACGCTGTTTGCGGTGGCCACCGTGGTTCTCTGGCAGGTGGCGCGCCCGGTCAGCCTGGGGCGACGGGTTCTGTTCGGCGCGACGATCGGCGCCTTCGTCGTCGTATCGATCCTGCCCCCGCTGCGCGCGTTCTTCGCCTTGCAGCCGCTGCCCGCCGGCACCTGGCTCGCGGCGACGGGAATCGCGGCCGCGGCCGCGGGCGCGTTGCGGTGGACCGCGGCGGTCGCCGCCACGATGCGCGCGGCGCCGACACCGAGCCGGCCGGTGTCGCGCAAGGACATCATGAACTGGCTGCTCGGGGCGGAGAGTCCGAAATGGTTTCTCCTCACCGCCGCGGCGTTGGTGGTCGGCGGAGCATGGCTGTTTTTCGGCGCGCTGGAGCAGGGCATCCATCGCGATCTGCTGGTTGTGGTCGATGCCCACGTCCATCGACTGCTGCAGTCGCTGCGCACGCCCGTCGGGGACCACCTGATGATCGCGGTCACCGAACTCGCCGATGCCCAGGTGCTGCTGCCGGTGATGCTCGCAGCCCTGGCCTGGTTCCTCGTGCACCGCCTCTGGCTCACCGCCGGCTACTGGCTGGTGGCCGTCGGCGTCGCGGAACTGCTCAGCGAGATGGTCAAGCTCGCGTTGCATCGGCAACGCCCGGGCGTCGTTCCGCCGGGCCTCGCGGCGCTTTCGTTTCCGAGCGGCCACACCACCATGAGCACGGTGGTCTACGGCTTTCTGGCATTCCTGCTGTGGCGCACGGAGCCTCCCGCATTTCGCCGGATCACGGCGGTCCTGGCCGCGTTCCTGATCGGCGCGATCGCCCTCTCGCGGTTGTATCTCGGGGCCCATGGGCTATCGGACGTATTGGGGGGCGTGGGATTCAGCGTCGCGTGGCTGGCCGCGCTGGCCGTGGCGTACGAATACCAGTGCCGTGAGCGGTTTTCGTACGCCGGGTTGGCGTCGGTGCTTCTTGCGACCCTGGTGGTCGCCGCGGCGCTGCACATCCTGACGAGCCATTCGTTCGATACGGTATTCTCCGCGCCCGACGGTTCGATAAACCAATGATCCGGCGCCGGCGCCGGCGTTTCGACGGGAAGGGAATGATGATGCGGCGATCCGGTTGGACCACGATGGCGGTGGCGATCTCGGCAGTCCTGATGTCCGCGTGCGGAAAACCCACCGATCGGTACCTCGGCACGTGGCAGGACGTCCGGAATCCCGCCCGTACGCTGGTGATTCAGGAGAACGGCCCGGAATTCCTGGCGAAGGACGTCGACGATACGCCGTCCGCCTTTGCCTGCAAGGATCTTGGAAGGAACCTGTTGTCCGGCCATATTCCGCAGTGCCCGGACCATCATGTATCGACGGTCGTCCTGAAGGCCGATGGCGATACCCTGAAGAACGTGGAGCCGCTGCCGCTGGGGTTGGGGATCTCCACGGTCGTACTCGATCCGGCGAGCGAGGAATTGATCGTCGGATCGAGCCGCTACAAGCGCGTGGGGTACTGAGCCCAGCCTCCGTGCCGGGGCCGGTCTTGCGATTACGCAGGCCGGCCCGGAAGACTCAGTTCGCGACGTTGATGTCGATGTGCACCTGGGTCGAGGAGTCGAGCACGCCGTTGGTCGCGCTGGTGATCGTGGTGTTGTTGTTCGTTCCGACCGGCGACTTGCCGTCCAGCGAGAAGGTGATGCGCCAGGTTCCATCCTTGGTCACGGTCGAAGGAAGGGTGACGTTCTTCATGTTCCAGACGAAGCCGTAGGTGAAGCTGCCGGATACGGTGACTTCGCCGGCGAAATAGCCGGGCCCGTCGCCCTGCCAGAGCGTCTGGTCATAGAGCACGTACACGGAGGTCCCGTTCGAATCGAGTTTTTCGATCTTCAGGTGGGCGTTGGTCGCGAAGACGCCCGCGGCCGTGCTGAGGTAGGTCGTCCCATCGGTTCCCTGTACCTCGTTGGCGTTGGTGCCATAGAGCAATTGCATCTTGTATCCCGTCATCGACGTCGCCAGCGTTTTGGACAGTGCGATTTCCACCCGGATGACCGAGGTCGAGGTGAGGTTCTGGCTGGTCAGGTTGTCGCCCCAGGTCGCGACGACGTCCTGTTGGGTGCCGGCGCCGTTCTCCCATTGCGCCTGCCAGGTACTCGCCGTTCCCTGCTCGTAGTACGTCTTACCGTCGAGCGAGTAGACGTCGGCGCTGTCGAGGTAGGGCAGGGTCGTCACCGTGGTTGGCAGGATCGCGGTGAGCGGGCGCAGGCCGGTGTTGTAGTCGACGGTGGCGACGTCCGCGGTCCAGGTTCCGGTGATGGGGAGTTCGGTGATGCCATAGCCGTCGGCGAAGATGAGCGGGGACGACAGGTTGTTGCCGAAGCCGGTGTCGCCGCTCGTGTTCGATGGACCGATCGGGGTGATGCTGACCTCGGCCGTCGGCGTTTCGCCGGATGCGTTCTCCGCGCTGACCACCCAGTAGGTCGGAACTGACGTCAATTCGGCGTTATCGATGAACGTATAAGTGCTCTGACCCGTCACCGCGGGAATCGACGTGACCAGATTGGTGGGGGAAAAGGCCGTCCCCGCCGTGGTGCTGCGGTAGATGACGTAATTGGTCGGTGCGCCGCCGCTGGTCGGCGGCGACCAACTGAGTGTGGCCGACAAGGTCGTACCCTGGGTCGGGACGACCGTGAAAGCGGTGGGCACGCCGGGCAGATCGAGCGTGGACAGCGTGGTGCTGCTTCCACCGCCGCATCCCGAGACGATCCAGGAAAGGAATGTCGTGATCAGGACTCCGGCCAGGAATGTCCATCGAATGCCGCGTTGCGTGACGGTGCGGGGAGCGCTCATCGCACACCTCCTTGAATCGGGATCAGATGTTCCGGATCGTTGCATCGGTCCGGAAACGGCTCCAGTCTGTGACAAGCCGGGCGGTTTGCCAGCATTTGCGGTTGCGCCCCATCAACCCGGCGGATACAAAAAGTTCGACGCCGAATCAAGGCGGAACGGAAGCGGGAAAAGAGCGGGAATATCCGGCCGCCCGGTGCGTTTTTCGCCCGCTTCCGGAGCCGGTCGCCTGACATATACTTCGCCTTGATCCTGCACGGAGCCTTGGCTGGGCGCGATGAACGGAAATTTCCTGACGTCTCATGTCGACTATGCCGACCTGTCGAATGTCGAGCAGAGCCAGCTGCTGAATCTCCTGCAGGAGATCCTGGTCCTGGTGGCCCAGGGGGTCGACGACCTCGACATCACCAACCAGATCTGCCGGCTCGCCGAGGGATTGCTGCCGAATTCGGTGGCGTCCGTGATGGTTCTGGATGAGGATCAGGCGTTCCTGAACGTGTACGCGGCGCCCAGGCTGCCCCCGGACGCGGTGCAGCGCCTAAGCCGGTTGAAGCCGGGGCCGGGCGCGGGGTCCTGCGGCAATGCCGTGTACCGGCGCGAAGCCCAGTTCGTACGGGACACCCTGACGGACGTCCGCTGGTGCGACCTCCGCCAGGTGGCCTACGACTTCGATGTACGGGCCTGCTGGTCGATGCCGATCCTCTCCGGCAAGGACAAGGTGATCGGAACCTTCGCCCTGTCGAGCTTCGAGCACCGGTCGCCGACGGCGTTTCACCGGATTCTGCTCAGCATTGCGTCGTCGATCACCGGGATCGTGCTGCAGCGAAAGGATCATGAAGCGGCGCTGCGGATCGCGGCAATCGCATTCGAATCGCAGGACGGGGTGATCGTCACCGACTCCCATGCCCGGATCCTGCGCGTCAACCGCGCATTCACCGAGATCACGGGCTATTCGGCGGAGGAGGTCATCGGCAAACAGCCCGATCTGCTGCACTCCGGGCGGCAGGATGCGACGTTTTACGCCGCAATGTGGGACACCATCCTCGAAACGGGGCATTGGTCGGGGGAACTCTGGAACCGCCGCAAGAACGGCGAGATCTACCCCGAGCACCTTACGATCACCGCGGTCAAGGACAGCAACGGCAACATCACGAATTACGTCGGCTCGATGCTGGACATCACGGACCGGAAGCGGTTCGAGGAAAAGATCCACGAGATGGCCTATTTCGACCAGGTCACCGGGCTTCCCAACCGCCGCCTGTTCCTCGATCGGTTGGAGCAGGACACCCGCCGGGTTGCGCGCAACGGATCCTCGCTGGCACTGGTGTACATCGACCTCGATCGCTTCAAGGAGGTCAACGACACGCTGGGGCACAACAAGGGCGACGTCCTGCTGGTCGATGCGGCGCGGCGCATCCGGCGGCGCGTGCGCAGCGCGGACACGGTCGCGCGCGTCGGCGGGGACGAGTTCGCGATCATCGTGCCCGATTTTGCCGACACCGCCGATATCGATCGGGTGGTGCGGGACGTCCTGCGCGACATGCAGGTTCCGTTCGCGTTGGGGGACTCGGAATTCGGCCACGTCTCCTGCAGCGCCGGAATCGCGTTGTATCCGCAGGACGCCGGAAGCATCGAAGAACTCTTCAAGCATGCCGACCAGGCGATGTACGCCGCAAAAAAGCGTGGTCGCAGCCAGTTCAGCTACTTCACCGCGCTGATGGACCAGGAGGCGCGCGAGCGGCGCGAACTCACCAACGATCTGCGCCATGCGCTAAGCGTCGGCCAGATGACCCTGCACTACCAGCCGATCGTCGACCTGGCCACCGGGGGGATCGCCAAGGCCGAGGCGCTGCTGCGCTGGGAGCATCCCAAGCGCGGATCATTGAGTCCCGCGATCTTCATTCCCCTGGCGGAAGAGTCGGGGATCATCCACGATCTGGGGAACTGGGTCTGCCTGCAGGCGGTTTCCTCCGTCGTCGTGTGGCATGCGCGGTGCGGTCGGGAGGTGCAGGTGAGCGTCAACCGCTCGCCGGTGGAGTTCGATCGCAAGGAGTTTCGATGGGTCGACGTGCTCGAGAGCGCGGGCTTGTCGGGGAGTGCGTTGGTGATGGAAATCACCGAGGGCCTGCTGCTGGCGGACTCGGAGCACGTTCGCGAGCAGTTGCTCGCGTGTCGTCAGAATGGCATCGAGGTGGCGCTCGACGATTTCGGAACCGGTTTCTCGTCGCTTTCCTACCTCAAACAGTTCGATATCGACTACCTCAAGATCGACCGCTCGTTCGTCGCCAATCTCGACGTCGGGGGCAGCAGCAGCGCGCTGGTGGAGGCGATCATCGTGATGGCGCACAAGCTCGACATCAAGACGATCGCGGAGGGGGTCGAGACCCGCGCCCAGCACGATCTGTTGTGTGCCCTCGGCTGCGATTACGCGCAGGGATATCTGTACTCCCCACCGATCCCCATGTCGGAGTTCGAGGCGCTGCTGATGGCCGACACCCGGTTCTTGCGTTGAGGGGATGGTGCAGAACAAGGCCGTTCTCGCCGGAGGGTGTTTCTGGGGAATGCAGGATCTCTTCCGCAGGCTGCCGGGCGTGGTGGCGACGCGGGTGGGATATACGGGCGGCGACGTGCCCGACGCGACCTATCGCGACCATGGCACGCACGCCGAAGCCATCGAGATCGTGTTCGATCCGCAGCGGATCGATTACCGCCGCCTGCTCGCGTTCTTTTTCCAGATTCACGACCCCACGACCCGCAACCGCCAGGGCAACGACGTCGGCCCGTCGTACCGTTCGGCGATCTTTTACCAGGACGAAGAGCAGCGGGCGGTGGCGATGGACCTCATCGCGCGGATCGACGCATCCGGGCGCTGGCCCGGCAAGGTCGTTACCGAGCTTGCGCCCGCGGGGCCGTTCTGGGTCGCCGAGCCCGAGCACCAGGATTACCTCGAGCGCCACCCCGGTGGCTACACCTGCCACCGTCCGCGGCCCGATTGGCGCCTGGAGGATTGATCGATGCGCAACCCCACGCCCCGGCCTGCCCCCGCCGCCTGCGTGCTTCATCCGGTCCAGACCTATCATCGTCTCGGACCGGAGTTCTACGCGACCACACCGCCGCAGGGATTGCCCGAACCCCGCCTGGCGATCTGGAGCACGGAGGCGGCATGCCTGCTCGGCTTGCCCGACCCCGGATCGGCTCCGGATCGTTCCGCGCGCTGGGCGGCGCAATTCAGCGGCTCG
This sequence comes from Pseudomonadota bacterium, assembly GCA_021842465.1. Lineage (GTDB taxonomy): Bacteria > Pseudomonadota > Gammaproteobacteria > Burkholderiales > Burkholderiaceae_F > GJ-E10. The sequence continues at coordinate 10,605 of JAKBZN010000005.1, read as the reverse complement.
ACTTGGCCCGCCGATTGCCCGCCGCTCTCCACGGTGTATTCCGGCCATCAGTTCGGCGTCTGGGCCGGCCAGCTGGGCGACGGCCGGGCCCACCTGCTCGGCGAGGTCGCGGCCGCCGACCCCGACCAGGCGGCGGGATACCCGACCTGGGAGGTGCAGATCAAGGGCGCCGGACGGACTCCGTTCTCGCGCATGGGGGATGGTCGCGCGGTGTTGCGGTCGTCGATCCGGGAATTTCTCGCCAGCGAGGCGATGCATCATCTCGGGATCCCGACCACCCGTGCGCTGTGTCTGGTCGCCTCCGATCTGCCGGTCCAGCGGGAATCGATCGAAACCGCAGCGGTCGTGACCCGCCTTGCGCCGAGCTTTCTGCGCTTCGGGCATTTCGAGCATTTTGCCGACCGCGGCGCGCAGGACGCGCTGGCCCGTCTGGCCGACTACGCCGTCGCGCGCTGTTTTCCGGACGCCGCCGAAGGCGGGGAGCCTGCGGCGCTCACCCTCCTGCGCGAGACCACGCGGCGCACGGCGCATCTGCTGGCGCAATGGCAGTCGGTGGGCTTCGTGCATGGCGTCATGAACACGGACAACATGTCGCTGCTCGGCTGGACGCTCGACTATGGTCCCTATGGCTTTCTCAATGCCTACGATCCGCAGTACACGCCGAACACCACCGACCGCAACCGCCGCTATTGCTGGTACCGCCAACCGTGGATCGCACAATGGAATCTGGGCGCCCTGGCGCACGCCCTGCTGCCGCTCCTCCGGGACACGGAAGCGGCGGCCGACGTCGTCGACGGATTCGCAGGAACCTTCGGTGCGGCGCTGCACGCGAACCTCGCCGCCAAACTCGGGCTGCTGGGCCGCGAAGCCGGAGATCCGGAACTCATCGAGGCGTGGCTCGCGCTGCTCGCGGCGCAACGGGCGGACTGGACGCTGAGCCATCGCCGTCTGGCGCTGGCGGCGGCGGATCCGGAGGCGCCGATTCCGGAAGCACTGCAGCGCATGTTCCCGCAGACGCAGGCCGAGTTGGGCGCATGGTTCGGGCGCTATCGCGCCCGCCTGGCGCAGCAGTCGGACGGGGACGCCGCGCGCGCGGCACGGATGAATCGGACCAATCCGCTCTTCGTGCTCCGCCACCACCTTTTGCAGCATGCGATCGATCGCGCGCAGGACGGAGATATTTCCGAAACCGGGACCTTGCTCGCGCTCGCGCGCCGGCCGTTCGACGAGGTGTCGCCCGACCGGGAGCGGTACGTGGCCCCGCCGCCGGCGGATGCGCCCGCTCCCTGTCTGTCGTGCTCGTCGTGATGGTGTGCCGCGCCGGGGCCTTGCAGGGCCCGCGCGGCGGCCGCCCGTTCAGATCGCTTTGGCGGCTCGCGGCGTCCTGGCGTTTTCCATCCGCATCGCGCGGGTGATCGCCGCGCGCGCCTGGGCGTCGCTGTCGTTGATCGACGACGTGATCGACGCGATGCCGCCGACCAGGGCCTCGACGTTTTCGTTGAGCGTCCGCGAGGCTGTCGCCGTGTGTTCGACCAGGGCGGCGTTCTGCTGGGTCGTGCGGTCCATGCTTGCCGTGGCGCTGTTGATCTGATCGATGCCCGCACTTTGTTCGGACGTTGCCGCGGTGATCTCGGCGATGAGGTCGCTCACCTGGTGGACGCGTTCGACGATCGTCGCCATCGTCTTGCCCGCTTCGTCGACGAAGCCGGTTCCCGCGGCGACGGTCTGCGCCGAACTGGTGATCGTCGTCTTGATCTCCCGCGCCGCCTGGGCGCTGCGCTGCGCCAGGTTGCGCACCTCCCCCGCGACGACCGCGAAACCCCGCCCTTGTTCGCCCGCGCGCGCCGCCTCCACCGCGGCATTGAGGGCGAGGATGTTGGTCTGAAACGCGATGCCGTCGATGACGCCGATGATCTCCTCGATCTTCTTGCTCGACGTGCTGATGGCCTCCATCGTCGCCACGACCTTGGACACCGAGTCGCCGCCAAGTTCGGCGGCGTCGGAGGCGTTCTGCACCAGTTCCCGGGCGCGGCGGGCCGAGTCGGCATTGTTTTTGACCGTGCTCGCCATCTGCTCCATCGAGGCGGCCGTCTGCTCGAGGGCCGCCGCGGACTGCTCGGTGCGCGCCGAGAGATCGGAATTGCTGCGCGCGATGTCGGCGCTTGCAGTCTGGATCCGGCCGGTCTGCGCCCCGATGTCGTCGAGGATCGCGTGGAGGTTGAGCGCGCTCTGATTGATCGACCGCAGGAGGATTCCCAATTCGTCGACGCGATTCAACGCGATCATCGGCGGAACCTGGCCTGCCGCGACGACTTTCGCCTGCTCGACGACGCGCGATAGCGGACGGGCGATCTGCCACTGCAGCAGCAGATCAGCCAGACCGAGTCCGGCCAGCAGGCCGCAGCCGGGGAGGGCGATCGCGGGCATGGGTACATCCCCGCCGGCCAGCCGCAGGCCGGCCAGCAGGGCGGCGCCGGTCACCGCTGCCGCGAGGACCGTGGCGACGTGGATTCGGGCGCCCACCGAAATGCGCTGGAACATCGAGAGCCAGGCCAGCATGCCGGTACGAACGAGGATGCCCTTGTGGATCTTCCAGCCTTTGAGTTGGCCCTCGCGAATGCGTGCGTACAGCGCCTCGGCCGCGGCGACCTCGGCACTGCTGGGCTTGGTGCGTACGGAGATGTAGCCGCTGGGGGCGCCGTTGGCGCCGCGCTGCACCGATGCGTTGGCCTTTACCCAGTAGTAGTCGCCATTCTTGCGGCGGTTTTTCACCATCGCGACCCAGGGCTCTCCGGCCTGGATCGAGTCCCACAGATCCTGGAACGCGGCCGGCGGCATGTCGGGGTGGCGGATGATGTTGTGCGCCTTGCCCATCAGTTCGGACGGTTCAAAGCCGCTGGCCTGCGTGAACGCCGAGTTGCAGTAGGTGATCCGCCCCTTGAGGTCGGTGGTCGACATCAAGGTCGAGCCTTCGGGGACAACGTATTCGGTTTGGGTGACCGGCAGGTTCACGCGCATCGTTCTCTCCCTGATTGGTTGAGCGATTCTCCGTTACACCTGGGTGACGGCATGTGCCGAAATGTATGGATTCTTCCTTGGGAATTGCTCGTTTTTCACCGAACAATTCGCTTGATGTAGATCAAGGCGGCAGGCGCCGCCACGCTACGCGATGTCGTAGCCGTTGCGGCGGGCGGCGAGCAGGGCTTCGGTGCGGTTGGATGCGCCGAACGCGCGGTAGATCGCCGTGACGTGGGTCTTGACGGTGCCTTCGGAGAGTTGCAGTTCGCGGCAGATTACCTTGATTGGGGCGCCGCGGGCCAGCAATTGCAGGACCTGTTCCTGCCGTTCGGTCAGCGCGACCCGTACGCCGCCCGGCGGCGGATCGACGACCCGGGGTGGCGGGCCGAACACCGGGAAGGGGCCGTGGCGTTGGGCTTCCTCGAGGATGTCGCCGGGGATGTAGACGCCGCCGGAGAGGACGAACTTGATCGCCGCGATCAGGGTGTCGGTCGCCATCGATTTCGGCACGAAGCCCGCCGCGCCAAGTTGCAGCACCTGCAGGACGTTGCGCTGATCCTGCTGACCCGACAGCACGAGGATCTTGAGGTCGGGCGCTTCTGCGACCAGGGTCTCGAGCAGGGAGGTGCCGGTGCACCCCGGCAGGCCCAAGTCCAGCAGCATCAGTTCCGCGTCGGGGTTTTCGCGGACGAGGTTGCGCGCACCCTCCGCATCTCCGGCGGTAAATACCTCCGCATCCGGATCGAGATCCAGCAGCAACGCGGTCAAGGCATCCCGGATCAGGGCGTGGTCGTCGACAAGCAGAATCTTCATCGGCAATCGGTCTTCGCTGGAATCCCCCGCCGTGGCGGCAAACGCCGGCCGCGCGCGGGATTGACGTGCATCCGTCGGCGCCCATTGTACGCACCCTGCGCGGCGCGGCGGAGCGTTATCGGGGCGCGCGGGCGGGAAGACTGCGCCCGCCATCCCGGCGCTTCAGGCGCGCCCCCTGCAGCCATCGGGGCGCCGGGCCGGCGAGCCAGGACCGCGCCGCGGCGCGGCCGCGCAGGTTGGCGTCGAGAAACGCGGTGGTGACGTCGGCGAACGACACCTCGGCGAGCGCGGTGTCGGTCATCAGGAGACTGCGTGCGCGCACCGCACGTCGGTGGGCTTCCCGTTCCTTGCGCGCCGCCGCCGCATCGGGCTTTCCCTCGCCATCCGACGCGGCGTCGTCCGCTCCCCCGAACGGTGCCGTGTCCGGGGCATCATCCCCCTGCAGCGTGCCTTCGTCGGTTGCGCCGTCCAGCCAGCGATGGGTGGCAGAAACGAATTCCAGGTAATAGTCCTCGCCGCCGCTGCGCAAGCGGTCGAACGCAAGATGGCGCGCCAGCGGATCGGAGACCATGCCGTCGGGGTCGACGTCGTCCTGCGAACTGACCATCAGGATGGGGGCGCCGCTCGCCCGCGACCGATGTCGCGCGGCCACAGCATAGGGGCTGATGGCCAGATAGGCGCGCACCCCGAAGGATGGCAGGGCTCCGGTCGCGGCAATGCGCTGCACCGTATATGCGCCCAGGCCCGAGCCGGCGATCGCGACATGCGACCAGTCCAGGTCGTCGAGGTCCGGCTCGCGGAGCCGGCTGCGCGCGCGCAGGGCCTGCAGGACGGTTCGCAGCCGGGCGATACGCCGCGGCATCACGTCCGCCGCATAGCGCTCGCGGGCAACCGCATCGAAATCGCCGTCGATCGCCGCCGGACTTTGCCAGGCGGCGGCATCGCCGGACAGCGGCTGCACGCGGAACACGGCGTAGCCGCGTCGCGCCCATGCGTCGACCCATCGATTGGGCGCGGCGCTCGCGCGCCCCAAAGCCGGCACATAGACGATCACCGGGACCGGTCCCGCCTGGCCGGCACCGTACGACGGGCGGACGAGATCCGCACGCCAGCCCACCTCGAGGGAGGGCGGCGACGAGAAGTGCCGGCGCTCGATCGTCCGGAGCGCGCCGGCGTCGTATCCGGCGAGGCGATAGCGCGCGACCGCGCCGACATCGACGTTCGGCAGGAGCGGCTTCGGCCCCGCGCAGGCGCCAAGTCCGAGCATGGCGAGCACGAACGGCAACGACAGGAAACAGCGGCGGATGGACACGGCCGGGGACACTCCGGGACGGGAAGGTGATTACACTATCGCGGCAGCACGCCGCATCGAAGGCGCGCATAGTGTAGCGAGCGCGGCGGGCGCCCGTTTTGGATTCGGAGCAGCGCAGGATGGTTCTGGAAGTCGTCGAGATCGTGATCCACCCGGGTATGCAGGAGCGGTTCGAGGAAGCCGTGCGGCGCGGCATCGACACTGCGATCGCCCCCACCGCCGGGTTTCTCGGGCATGAACTGCAGCGTGGCATCGAATCGGCCGAGCGCTATCTGCTCTTCATCCGCTGGCGCGCGTTGGAAGACCACACCGAGGGTTTCCGGCAATCCCCTGCGTTCGCGCAATGGCGCGCGATCGTCGGCGGATTTTTCGCGCAGCCGCCGGCGGTCATGCACTTCGAAAAAGCATCCTGACCGGACGGTATCCGTCCATTTCCCGCGGGGTGCTCAAGGCTGGTGGCGCAAGGTCTCGCGGATGTGCCGGATGGCGCAAACGTGCAGATAGTCGCGCACGCGTGCGCCGTTTTCCAGGCGCATGAGTTCCTGTTCGTAGAGCGTGCGGATCTCGGACTCGGAGCGATGGGTTTCCCGTACCAGGGACGAAATCGCCGCATCGTGCCGTGCGGTTTCCGGATGACTCGTGTCTTTCGCTCCCATGATTCCACGCGCGCGACAACCCTTGATGCGTGAATGCTACCGGGGAAATCCGCAACAGCAAACCGCGCACGGGGAAATCGCGATTTTGCCTGACGTGGAGCAAGGGGAGGGTATGTGTGACAAGTCACGCCTACGCCATGCCATCGCCCGCATCGTGGCGTTCACGCGTCGTCGCGGTCGCCGGTCCACGGCAGGCGCTGCTTTTGCGCTTCGTCGTGCCAGCGCCGTTCCTCCTCGTGGATGTACCGCTGCGTCGTGCGGCGGTCGGCATGGCGCGCGTCCTTCTGAACGTAGCGTTCCTCCATACCGGCATCGACCTTGGCCGTGATGCCGGTGTGTCGTCCCCAATGCGCGGAGGCCGCACGCAGCTTTTCCGCCTTGTGCAGCTGATCCGGCCCCAGCAGGGCCGCGGCCTGGACGAACAGGCGTTTCAGGATCTGGTTCAAGCGGCGCGCGGTGATCGGCTCGCGGCTGCGCAAGCCGACGAGCAGGGGGGTGGTTTCGTTGCGCTTGGGTGTCGCCGGAAGTCCGAGGTGCTTGCGATAGCGCACCAGCGCCTGCAGCATGTCGTCCGGAACCGGCACCTTGGCGCGCTTGGCACCCTTGCCGATGACGTGCCACCACCAGAGCCCGTGCTCTTCGCGGAAACTGTTCATGCGGTGGCTTTCCAGTTCGCCGGCGCGCGGTGCGAGCAGATACAACATCGCACAGAGGAAGCGCAGGCGTTCGTACTCGTCGCGCTGCGCCGGCGTCTGGCGCGGCATCGCCTCGACTGCCTGGGTGACCGCGTGCCACATGTCGGCGTCCAGGAATCGTTCGATCGGCGCCGGATCCTCGCCGGGCGCGGCGATCGCGGCGGCGCCCTCGGCGGCGAGCTTGCGCCGGCGCTGGCGGATGAGGCCGAGGGGATTGCCGGCGAGATAGCCGGCATCGACGAGATAGCGCATCAGCGAATTGATCGCCGCCATCGCCGTGAGCAGGGCGGCTTCGCTGAGGGGGCCGACGAATGGTCGCCACGCATCGCTGCTGCGATCCGCTTTCGGCCCGCACCAGAACGCCGCCGGTTGCGGGTCGGCGAGGAAATGCAAATAGCCCTCGAAATCCTGCCGCGTCAGGCTCGACAACGGCTTGCGGCACTCGTGGATTGCCCAGAGCATCAGTCGCTCGCATTCGCGCTGGTAGATCCGTGCCGTGCCCGGCGAGCGGTCGTACTCGGCGAGGAAGCACGAGATCGCTTCAAGGTCGTTGCGCGCCCCGATCTGCAGGCGCGCGGGGTCGGCGCGGTTGTCGCCGACGGCTCCCGAAAGTTCTTCGGGAATCGCAGTGCGGGCGAGCGGACGGATCGCTTGCGGGGAAGTGGCCGTCATCGCGCCGCCTCTTGCGTGGAGGCTGGCATTGCGCGCAAGGCGAGCGTGCAGCCGTCGGGGCGGTCAAGCAGGGCCTTGCGGGTGGCGGGGCTGCCCAATTGCGTCAGCCACCAGCGCAAGGCAAGGCCGCAGCTCGCACTGTTGCGCGAACTCGCGCGCCAGGCGTAGCCCAGACGCGCCGAACGTTCGGCGCGCTGCACCCGGCAGGCCACCAGGCGGCCTGCCGCGATGTGGGCGCGCGCGATCGGCTCCGGCAGGAAGCCGCAGCCGAGGCCGCGCAGCTGGGCTTCGAGCTTCTCCTGCACGGTGGCGACGGTGAGCACATCCTGGCCTGGCAGGATGTTCGCCGTGAACGCGGACAACCGGCGCGCGGAATCGGCCACGGCGATGGCCCGGTGCCGCGCCAGTTCGGCATCGCCGATGGTCCGCCGCAACTGCGCCAGCGGGTGGCCGGGGGCGACCACGAATACGAATGCCAGCGTCCCGAGCGGCTCGGTCTGCACGCCCGCCGGCGGATCGGTGATCTCGGCGGTCCCGATCGCCAGGTCGGCTTGGCCGCTCAGGAGCGCCTCCCAGGTTCCGGTGAGGATTTCCGACCGCAGGGTGATCTGGGTTGGGGGGCCGCGATGCGGACCATCCCGCGCGGCCCCCGCGTCGGCCACCGACAAGGCGGAAAACGCCTGGATCAGATCGAAAACCGTTGCGCGCGCGATCACGCCGTCGGCGGCGATGGTGAGATGGCTCTCCCACCCCGTCGCGACCCGATGCACGCGATTGGCCACCGCGTCCAGTTCGCCGAGAAGGCGGCGCGCCTCCGCCAGCAGTTCCTCGCCGGCGGCCGTCAGGCGCGCCTGACGCGAACTGCGGTCGAACAGCAGCACGTCGAGCGTTTCCTCCAACTGGCGCACGCTATAGGTGAGGGCCGACGGGACGCGGCCCAACTCGCGCGCCGCCGCGGCGAAGCTGCCTCGCCGGGCGATCGCGTCGAGCATCTCCAGCGCATCGGGCGTCAGCGCATGGCGGCGCAGGCGGGCGGGTTCGAGTCTGCGGCGGGCGTTCATCGGTGCGGTTGGTCGGTGGTCCGGAATCCCGGCAAGAATATCGCGATATTCCGGCGATCGCGCGCCCTGGAGACGCGGGAGGGGAGGCAGCGTTTTTCCGCATTCCTTTCGTCACCGTGCTCGGGGCCACCCGCCGCAACGCAGAGGTCAATTTCGAAGCGAGCGGCATCGGTTTGGCGCAGGCGATCGCACGCGCGGGCGGGCTCGACGCTCAGCTCTCGGTGGTTGCCAAGTCTCCGGCATCCAGGGAGCCGACGTGGCATTCGAGCCACACCTGCCATTCGGATCGCGTCATCGGTGCGACCGTATGTTCCAGGCTGTCCCAGCGGACGCGCCACCCTCCGCCCCGGACTTCCGTAACCACGACGCGCGGCAGGGAACCGAGTCCGAATCGCTCGATTCGGTCTTCGATCACGGCCTCCGCTTCGCGAGGCGTAAGCAGACGGTTCTCTTGCATGGCGACATCGCAGGAAGTAACGAAGGGTTCGTGGCGAATCATTGTGGCCGGTCCCGCGTGGTCTGCCAATCCTGTCGATACGCGGTGCTTCGTCATGGCATCCCGCAAATTGTTCAAGCCCTTGCGCCATTGGCGGTAAGACGGGTCACGGAGCCGGGCAACTTCCGAGGATTCGTCGGGTCGAACCGGTGGGGCCGCCGCGGGCGGCGGCGATCGGAAAACCACTCGATGAAGGTGCCGATATGAACAAGACGGAAAGGCCCGCATGGCGGGAACGGAATCGGGTTTTGGTCGCGGTGTATCCCGACGAAGCGTCGACAGAGTCGGTCATACGGCGCCTGAATCGCGAAGGCTGCCAGATGGATCTCATCTCGGTACTCGGAAGGCAGCATGCGATCGGGGACGACACCTTGGGGATCTATCACCTGGAAGTCGGCGACCGGATGCGGGCGTGGGGCAAGCAAGGCGCCTTTTGGGGTGGGCTTTGGGGTCTGCTCGCCGGAGCGGCCGGGCTATTCGTGATTCCGGGGGTGGGCCCCGTATTGGCGGCGGGACATATCGTGGAGGCGATTGCCGGCGGCACGGCGATCGGCGCGGCGGCGATGAGCGGTTCTGCGGCCGTGTCGCAACTGGCCGTGGCATTTCACCGTGCCGGCATTCCGGAAGAAAAGATCGAATCGCTCCACCGCGCGATCACGGAGGGGAAGGTTGTGTTGATGGTTCGGGGCGCGGCGTCGGAACTGGGTCCCTGGAGGGAAACGCTTGCCAGCGAAAACCCGTTGCAACTCGACGATCTGCCATATTCCCGGGTCATCGACAAGGCGTGACGGGCGCGCGGGCAGAGGAGGCGACTGCGGCTGCTTCCGCGCGGTCCGCTCCCGGCGCGGAGCCGGGGCCGTTACACCTGGTTGCCACGCTGAACATTTTCTGAACCGGATGTTCAGAGGTCGTTCACTACCCGGGCGCACAGTGTCGCCATGTTGAGTTCGCCAAGCGAACCGAAATCCCGACACCCACTGCAAGGAGAATGACATGACGACCCAAAAGCCCACCTTCCTGGAAACCCTTTCTGCCATCGTGATGGCGGCCCCCATCGTGCTGGTACCGGTTGCGTTTGTCGCGTTCGAGGAGTCGGTCCTCCGCGCGCAGACCATCGTGACCGGACTGGAGTGGACCGTTGTCGCCAGCGGAATCGCCCTGGCCTTGCGCGCACTGCGCCGCTACGCGCCCGAACCGCGCGACGTCGAGAACTACGGACCGCAGGCCGCCTGAGCGTTCCGGCATCCCCGCGTCGGGGGGCCGGCAAGCCGCCCCTGCGACGTTTCTTTGGCGGGTCCCGATGGACCCGCCGTTTTTTCGTCGCCCTCGGCAGGGCGCACGTACTTGAGGATGCGCGTTCTCTATTTCGGCATGTTGCCGGGTGGTGGCCGCTAGTGTGGTGAGTCATTCTGTTTGGAACGTAAGCGCTTCGTGCCTGCTGCATGGGTGTCGTGCGTGCGAGACGGATGCGTGTGAAGGATATCCCGCACGAGGTCGGGGTGCGCTGTGCCGGTTCGGGCCCCGGTGTCGCGGTCGTCCCTGCGGGCCGACTCCGTTGCGCTGCTCGGAGCCGGGGCGCACGGCCAACTCGCTGCGCGTCCTGCGGACGCTACGCTCAGACAAGGGCCGTGAGTCAGAGGAAGGAGGCGCGCGATCGCGCGCCGCCCCGGCTCCTCCGCTGCTCACCGCGCCCCAAAGGGGCCGGAACCGGCACAGCGCCCCCCGACCTCGTGGCAAACGCTGTGATATTCCAAAATGAGGGGCAGTCCCTTGCCGGGTCAAAGTCGTTGCCGCGAGCGGCGGCTGTGCCTCGTCGGGGCCGGCGTAGGACGCGGTGGCGAGCAGCGCAAGGCCGCGGGCGGCGCGCGACCGCGCGCCTCGT
>JAKBZN010000033.1 GCA_021842465.1 Pseudomonadota bacterium | reverse complement strand
GACCGTGTAGGTCGGCGTCGTCGTCCCACTCGTTGACGAGCTCGAGCAGCCGCCCAGCATGAAGCCGATGACCCCGGTCGCCGCGACAAGCGCCGCCCACCGCCTTGGAAGAGTTGCAGTAATTTTCATAGATATTTTTCGCCTGAAAAACGTTTTTCGATTACTGCCGGGGCAGCACTTCGCGCATCGGGATGCGCGGCTTCCAGAGGGACTGCGCCGCCCGCCCCTGGGAGCCACGGTGCCCCGACCCCCCCAAGCGTCCGGATCGATTCCGGAAACGCTATGCGAATAGGCATTACTATTGCGGCCACGCCACGACGACGGAGGAGGGGTTGTTTCCCGCTGCGACAGTGGACGGGGTCATGGGAGTCAGCGCCCCGTTACTGCCGATCGTGTATTGCGACACGTTGCCGCTGCCTTCATTTGCCACATAGACGTACTTGCCCGTGGGATCGACCGTGACGGAGCTGGGGGGGGGGCCGGCTGCCACGCTGGATGTGGTCATGGGAGTCAGCGCCCCACTGCTGCCGATCGTGTATTGCAACACCTCGCCGCTGCCAGTCGCCACATAGGCGTACTTGCCGCTCGGATCGACCGTGACAGAGGTGGGGTAGCTTCCCGACGCGACAGTGGACGGGGTCAGCGGTATCAGCGCCCCGCCCGCCCCAATCGTGTACTGCGACACGTCGCCGCTGCCGTAATTGGCCACATAGGCGTACTTGCCGCTTGGATCGACCGTGACAGAGGTGGGGTAGGTTCCCGCTGCGACAGTGGACGGGGTCATCTGTATCAGCCCCCCCCCGCCCGCCCCAATCGTGTACTGCGACACGTCGCCGCTGCCGTAATTGGCCACATAGGCGTACTTGCCACTTGGATCGACCGTGACGAAGTAGGGAACATTTCCGGTCGCGACGGTGCGCGTGGCCATCGGTGTCAGCGCCCCGCCCGCGCCAATCGTGTACTGCGACACGGTGCCATCACCCTCATTCGCCACATAGACGTACTGGCCCGTGGGATCGACCGTGACGGAGAAGGGGGTGGTTCCCGCCGCGACGCTGGCGGTGGCAATTGGCGTCAACGCCCCGCCCGCACCAATGGTGTATTGCGACACCGTGCTGTCGCCAGAATTCGCCACATAGGCGTACTTGCCCGTGGGATCGACCGTGACGGAGGCGGGTGAGCCTCCAGCCGCGACCGTGGACGGGGTCATCGGTGTCAGCACCCCGCCACTCCCAATCGCGTACTGCGACACGGTGTTGCTGCCTTTATTCGCCACATAGGCGTACTCGGGCCTTGCAGCGCAGCTCACCGTGACGCTGGTAATGGTACCGAAGGCAACGCGGGCTGGGCCGGAGCCGCCCGTCACGCTACAGACCTGGTGCAACGGCTGGGTCAGGATCGTGACGTCGAAGGGGTAGTCTTCAGTAACAGGCGTGGAGAAGCTAAAGGCTCCATTGCTCGTCAGGGTCAGGTTATCGCTGCCGTTGTCTTGCAGCACAATCGATGTGCCGCTGGCCAGGCCGGTGAGGTAGCCTCCGATGATCACCGCAGTGCCAGGAGGGCCTGAACAACCCGACAGCACCCTGGCCGTCAGCACCACCAGACCCAGCGCACGCGCGGCGCTGGACAGCAACACACGGTTCATCTTTCTTTCCTTTTTTTATGGAGATTTTTCGGCGGCAGGTCATCGGAGGCGGACATGCTGGAGGCAGCAAAAGGTCCGGACGTTGGCGCCGGCCTGTCGGACAGCATTGATGCTGCGTTCGAGGACGGCGGACATGTTAGAGTTGCCCGTCGGCTGGCACAATTAGACGTAGGTCGTACGACGTTCGTCGCGTCAGATCGCACCGCTGTCGACCCGAACACCGAACGACGAAACCAACGTGGCGACCTTCACCACCCCGACTGGCTGGCGGATTCCTCCTCCAGCGATGCCGTCGGCACCGAATGTGGCTTCCCCCTCCCCCGGACCGACGCGGGAGCAGCGCCAACTGGCAGAGCAAACTGCCCTGCTGTACCGCAACGCCCCGGTTACCTTGGGCGCAAGCATCGTGATGGCGGCGATCCTCGCGGCGGCGATTCCTGTCGCGCCACGGGTCCGGATTGCCTGGCTCGTTGCCATGATCCTGGTCACGGCGGCCCGTGGTCTGCTGGTACTGCGCTACCAACGGCGTCCTGCCGAGGATCCACGCTGGGCGCGCCGCAGCGCCCTGGGATCGCTGGCCGCGGGCGTGGCATGGGGCAGCGCCGGCATACTCCTGTATGTTCCGGGCTCGCTGGCGTACCAGTTGCTGCTCTGGTTCACCCTCCTCGGAATGGCTTCGAGCTCGGTCTATGCGCTCACCGCCTACCTGCCCGCCTTCTATGCCTTCCTGCTGAGCAGCCTTCCCCCTGCGGCGATGGCCCAGGCGTTCGACAGCGACCGGGTCCACCGGATCCTTGCGGCAATGACCGTGCTGTACGCGGCTGCCACGGCAGCATTCGGCTGGAATCTGCACCGGCTATTGGTCGAGTCGATGCTGCAGCGGCTCGAGAACCTCGACCTGATCGCGCAGTTGCAGCGCGAGAAGGACCTTGCGGAGCAGGCCGATGCCAGCAAGTCCCGGTTCCTCGCCGCAGCCAGCCATGACCTGCGCCAGCCGGTGCACGCGATCGCGCTGTTTGCCGAACAGTTGCACGGCGAGATCGAGGATCGACCCAAGGCCCGACAGGTCGTGGAGTACATCGAGCGGTCGATCGACGAAATGGGCGGTCTCTTCAACGCCCTGCTCGACATTTCGCGGCTGGACTCGGGCGTGGTTGCCGCCCGGTGCGTGGCGATGCCGGTCCGACCGGTGCTCGAACGGATCCACATCCTGTTCCGGCCGATCGCTGCAGACCGCGGTCTGCAGCTGCGCGTACGCTCCTCGCCCGCGTGGGTCGAGGCCGATCCCGTCTTGTTCGAACAAGCGCTGGCCAACTTGGTGTCCAACGCCATCAAGTTCACGGCGAGCGGAGGCGTGGTGATCGGCTGCCGCCGCCGCAGCGCATCGTTGTCGGTGCAGGTCTGGGATACCGGTTGCGGCATTGCGCCGCGCCATCACAGCCAGATATTCGAAGAGTTCTTCCAGATCGACAACCCGGAGCGGGACCGCGCGAAGGGCCTGGGTCTCGGCCTGTCGATCGTGCAGCGCATCGCCAGGTTGATGGGAGCAACCCTCGCCGTTCGTTCGGTCGAGGGGCGCGGCTCGATGTTTTCCATCTCGATGCCGCAAACCGCGTCCGGGCAACCGGCCACCGCCCCCGCCACGACGGCGGGGCTTCCCGCGACGCGCCTGCGCGATGCGCTCATCGCCGTGGTCGACGACGAAGCGGTGATCCAGCATGCGCTGCGCGGCGCGCTGGAGCGCTTCGGCTGCCGGGTGATTTGTGCATGCGGTGGCGACGATCTGCTGGCGGCACTGGCCCACTGCGGCGAGACCCCTGCGGCGCTGATCACCGACTACCGGTTGCGCGCGGACGAAGACGGCATCACCCTGGTGCGGCGTCTGCGCCAGACGATCGGGGCGGAGATCCCGGCAATCCTGGTCACCGGCGATACCGCTCCGGAACGCGTCCGCGAAGCCGAAACGAGCGGGCTGCCGATCCTGCACAAGCCGATCGCCCCGGCCCGCCTGCGCAGCGTGCTCAATGCCATCCTTTCCGAAGGCGAGGTGACGGTGCAATGAAGATGCTCATCGTTGAAGATCATGCGCTGTTTCGCGAGGCGCTGCGGGGCGTGGCGGAGACGCTGGGCGCGACCGTGGTGATCGAGGCCCGCACGTTCAGCGAAGGACGTCGGCACCTGTCCGAGGAACCGTCCATCGACCTCGTGCTGCTCGATCTTCACCTTCCCGATCGGCGTGGCCTCGGCCTCGTGCGTGAGCTGCGTCGACAGCATCCCGCGACGCCCCTCGTGGTGATCTCCGCCGACGAAGATCCTTCCTCCATGCGTGAAGCGCTCGACATGGGCGCGATGGGCTACCTTCCCAAATCGGCCTCCCGCGACGTGATCATCCAGGCGCTCAGACTTGTGCTCGTCGGGGAAGTCTTCGTCCCACGGCATGCGCTCGTCGCGATTCCTGCCGGCACCCTCGCGCCCCCTCCGGAGAAACCGCAGCTCTCACCGCGCCAGCGAGACCTCGCCAAGTTGCTGTCCCAGGGTTTCTCGAACCGCGAAATCGCGCGTAGGCTCGACATCACCGAAGCAACCGTCAAAGCCCATCTCACCCGGATTTTTCAGGCGCTGGGGGTCACCAATCGGGCCCAAGCCGCATTGGCCGCCAAGGCACTCCTCACGCCGCGGGACGGCGAGAAGCCGCCAATGTCGGCACGGGTGGAGACCCGATCCGAGCGATCAGGCCAACGGCGACTGGAAATCGAGTAACGCCGCGGGGGTGGCCATGTGTGCGGGTTACATGGGCGTTCCATGGACCTTTTGCACCAAACGCGCGCCGTCGGTTCTGTCGGCACCCCCCACTTTTTGGGAAAGTTTGGCCGCCCTGCGGTTGTGGATAACCCCGCTCGGCGCTGCCGGATTGTGGGAAGAATCGTGGGAGGAATTCCGCAACCCACTGGATTTACCTGGATTCATGGCGGAGAGGGTGGGATTCGAACCCACGGTACCGGAGACCGGTACACCGGATTTCGAGTCCGGCGCATTCGACCACTCTGCCACCTCTCCGGAATACTGGTGCGCGGGCGTGTCGAAACGCGAGAGTCTAGCAAATGTTCGGTTCTTCCGGGCAATTCCGAACCGATCACGTCAGGCGATCGCGGACGCGTCCTGCCCGGTGCGGCAGGACGCGCGCTTCGCGTCGATCAGTCGTTGATGATGCCCAGATCGAGTTTGACGCTCTTCACGCCGGGGACCTTGAGCGCGATGCGCTTGGCGACGTGGCGTTCGAACCGCGAATCGACCTGGCCCGTCAGGTGGACGCGGCCCTGATGGGTCTCGACGTTGATGACGTCGCCGTCCAGCACGGGGGAGTGGTTGATCCGGTGCTGAATGATCTCGGTGATCTGGCGGTCGCTAAGCGGCTTTGCCGGATGGGCCTGGGCACCGAGCGCAAACAGGGCCAGCACGGCTGCTGCCGCGATTTTGACTGCGTTCATCCGATTCTCCTCGTTCGCAGTTGAGAAAACCTGACCAAATAATAATGTCAGGCGGGGAAGAATAGTCGGCGCCATGCGTTACGCCAACGTGACATCGGGCGTGACTCAGGCGCCGACGGGCTCGATGCGTTGCGCGCCCCCCAGATACGGCTGCAGGGCCGCGGGGATCGACACGGAGCCATCGGCGTTCTGGAAGTTCTCCAGGATGGCGACCAGCGTGCGGCCGACGGCGAGTCCGGAGCCGTTGAGGGTGTGCACGAATTCGGTCTTGCCCTGGGCGTTACGGAACCGCGTCTGCATCCGCCGCGCCTGGTACGCCTCGCAGTTCGAAACCGAGGAGATCTCGCGGTAGGTCTCCTGTGCGGGTAGCCAGACCTCGAGGTCATAGGTCTTGGCGGCCGAGGCGCCCATGTCGCCGGTGCAGAGCAATACGACGCGGTAGGGAAGCTCGAGGCGCCGCAGCACGGTCTCCGCGTGCACGACCATCTCCTCCTGCGCATCGAACGAGCGCTCGGGGTGGACGACCTGAACCATTTCCACCTTGTCGAACTGGTGCTGCCGGATCATGCCGCGCGTGTCCCTGCCGTACGAGCCCGCTTCCGAGCGGAAACAGGGCGAGTGCGCAGTGAGCCGCAGCGGCAGTTCGGATTCGCGCAGGATCCGGTCGCGCGCCAGATTGGTGAGCGTCACTTCGGCGGTCGGAATGAGATAGAGCGGCTCCACCGCGGAGGCTTCCCCGGAACCGTCCAGACCTGCCGCCTCGCCGCCGCGCGAAACGCGGAAGAGATCCTGTTCGAACTTCGGCAACTGGCCCGTGCCCACCAGGGTCTGGGCGTTGACCAGATAGGGCGTGTAGCACTCGGTGTAGTCGTGTTCCGTGGTGTGCAGATCGAGCATGAACTGGGCGAGCGCGCGGTGCAGGCGCGCCACCGGGCCCTTGAGCACGGCAAAGCGCGCGCCCGACAACTTGGCCGCCGCCTCGAAGTCCAGTCCCAGCGCGGCACCCACTTCGACGTGATCCCGCACCGGGAAATCGAATCCGCGCGGGGTACCCCAGCGACGCACCTCGGCGTTGTCGGCGCTCGACGTGCCGACCGGGACCGAGGCATGCGGAACGTTCGGCGCCTCGAGCAGCATTCCGTGGAGGCGCGCCTGCACACCCTCCAGGCGAGCTTCCAGCGCCTTGAGCTTTTCCGGAATGGCGACGACCTCCTCCATCAGCGCGCCGGCGTCCTCGCCGCGCGCCTTGCAGATACCGATCTGCTTGGAGAGGACGTTGCGACGCGCCTGTAGTTCTTCCGTCGTGCTTTGCATCGCCTTGCGTTCGGCCTCCAGCGCGGAGAATCCGTCGACGTCGAATTCGTAGGGACGGGTACGCAGCCGTGCCGCGATTTCGGCGGCATTCCGGCGCAAGGCGTTGATGTCGAGCATGGCGGTCCTGACGATGGATTGGAGGAACCCCCCTCACCCCGCCCGCTCCCTCGAAAAAGGAGAGGGGGTTGAAGGGACGGTCTGAATTATGGACTACGACTTGCCGGGCGGCTTTGCGGCCCGCACGTTGCGTGCGCGAAGCTCGGCCAGGCGCTCCCCGATCCGCTGTTCCAATCCGCGGTCGGTCGGGCGGTACCATTGCTGCGCGGTCACGCCCTCGGGCAGGTAGGTTTCGCCGGCGGCGAACGCCCCTTCCTCGTCGTGCGCGTAGCGATAACCGGTTCCATAGCCCAGATCCTTCATGAGCCGGGTCGGTGCATTGCGCAGATGCATGGGAACGGGGCGACTGCCGTCGGCCTCGACAAAGCGCCGGACTTCGCCCAGGGCGCGATACACGGCATTGGACTTGGGTGCCATCGCCAGATAGACGATCGCCTGCGCAAGCGCAAGCTCGCCTTCGGGGGACCCCAGCCGCTCGTAGGCCTGCGCGGCTTCCAGCGCGAGTTGCAGCGCCCGCGGGTCGGCAAGACCGATGTCCTCCGACGCCATGCGGATCGCGCGCCGCGCGACGTACAGGGGATCCACGCCGCCATCGAGCATGCGCGCCATCCAGTAGAGCGCGGCATCCGGATCCGACCCGCGCACCGACTTGTGCAGCGCGGAGATCTGGTCGTAAAAATTCTCGCCGCCCTTATCGAAACGCCGCAGGGTCGCCGGCAGCGCCCCGCGCAGAAACTCCACGTCGACGGGGCGCCCGGCCTGCGTCGCCGCATTGGCGGTGATCTCCAGCGCCTGCAGCAGACGGCGACCGTCGCCGTCGGCCATTTCCACCAGCATCCGGCGAGCGTCATCGCCGATCTCGACCTGCGGCAGAAACCGGGTACGCGCGGATTCGAGCAACTGCAGCAGGTCCGTCTCCGACAGCGGTTCCAGAACATAGACCACCGCGCGCGACAACAGCGCACCCACCACCTCGAACGAGGGATTCTCGGTAGTGGCGCCGATGAACACGAACAGGCCCGATTCGACGTGCGGCAGGAACGCGTCCTGCTGGGCCTTGTTGAAGCGATGCACCTCGTCGACGAACACCACCGTGGGCAGGCCGGTGCGCGCCCGCGTCGCGGTGGCGCGCTCGACCGCATCGCGGATGTCCTTCACCCCGCCCAGAACCGCCGAGATCGCGATGAAATCCAGGCCGAATGCGCCCGCCATCAGGCGCGCCAGCGTGGTCTTGCCGACGCCGGGCGGCCCCCAGAGGATCATCGAATGGGGATGTCCCGATTCGAACGCCATCCGCAGCGGCTTCCCCGGACCGAGCAGATGCCGCTGCCCGACGACGTCGTCGATGCGCACCGGCCGCATGGCCTCGGCCAGCGGCACCGCGGCGGGCGGCGCCGCCTTCCGTCGTGCGCCAGCGGGTTCCGGCGATGCCGGTTGGTCTGTCGACGAATCGAACAGGTCGTTCATCGATCGTCGAGCACGTCCACGCCGGCGGGAGGAACGAACCGGAACTGCGCCGGATCCAGCGCCGGATTGCGCTGGATGTGATCGAACGACAGCCGCGTGCGCTGGCCGAACTGGTCCTCGAGACGCATCGCCACCGGCACACCGTCACGGAACCCGATGCGGATGCGCTCGAAGGGCGAATCCTTCGTCCGGGGAACGGCGAGAATCCACGCCACCCCGTTTTCCGTGCCGTCGTTCGTGACGACGAACTCACGTTCGAAATCATTGGAGCCAAACAGGATCGACGCCGGCGACGCGGGCAAGGAGCCGGCCAGCGTCTTCTTCGTCACCTGTTCGAGGTCCTGGTCGTAGAGGTACAGCGTGCGACCGTCGCTGACGATGAGCTGCGCGTAGGGTTGCTGCACCACCCAGCGGAACTTCCCCGGCCGCTGGAAGGAAAACGTGCCACGGATCACGCTGGGAGCCGCGAGGCGCTTTGCCGGCGACCGGCCTCCTCCGGCCGAGGGATTGCGCTGCGTGAAGTCGCCGCGCATCGACGCCGTATGCGCCAGGAACGCATGCAACTCGTCGATCGGCGCGGCGCCGGCGCCCGCCGCCATGAGGTTCGCCGCGCAGAACACGGCGACCATCCGCCACCACTGCTTCATTCCGTTCCTTCCCGATTCGGCACGAGAATCTCGCGATTGCCGTTGGCCTGCATGCTCGAAACCATTCCCGCCCGCTCCATGTCCTCCAGCAGCCGCGCCGCCCGGTTGTAGCCGATGCGGAGATGGCGCTGCACCAGGGAAATCGAGGCGCGCCGCTGCTTGAGGACGATCTCCACCGCCTGGTCGTACAGCGGATCGCTTTCGCCTCCGCCGCCGGTCGCATCGGCCGCCGCCTCGGTGCCGGCATCCGGCGCCTCGAGCACGCCCTCCACGTACACCGGCGCACCCTGCCTGCGCAGCGATTCGGCGACGCGATGCACTTCCTCGTCCGAAACGAAGGCGCCGTGCACCCGCGCGGGAATGCCGGCACCCGCCGGCAGGTACAGCATGTCGCCCTGTCCCAGCAGCGACTCCGCGCCCATCTGGTCGAGGATGGTCCGCGAATCCACCCGACTCGACACCTGGAACGCGATGCGCGTGGGAATGTTCGCCTTGATCAACCCGGTGATGACGTCGACCGACGGACGCTGGGTCGCGAGGATCAGGTGCATTCCCGCCGCACGCGCCTTCTGGGCGATGCGTGCGATCAGTTCCTCGACCTTCTTGCCGGTGACCATCATCAGGTCGGCAAGCTCGTCGATCACCACCACGATCACCGGCAGCGGCTCCAGCGGCTGCGCCTCGGCGGGATCGGCGAACGGGTGCGGAATGGGCTCGCCGCGGTCGCGCGCATCCGTCACCTTCTGGTTATAGCTGGCGAGACTGCGCACGCCGAGCTTGCTCATCAGGCGGTAGCGCCGGTCCATCTCGGCCACGCACCAGTTGAGCGCGTGGCCGGCCTCCCGCATGTCGGTCACCACCGGCGCGAGCAGATGCGGAATTCCCTCGTAGGCCGACATTTCGAGCATCTTCGGATCGATCAGCAGCAGCCGCACCTGGGCCGGATCCGACTTGTACAGGATCGACAGGATCATCGCGTTGATGCCCACCGACTTTCCCGAGCCGGTGGTGCCGGCGACCAGCAGATGCGGCATGCGCGCGAGATCGACCACCACCGGCTTGCCCGCGATGTCCTTGCCCAGACCCAGCGCCACCCGAGAATGACTTTCCGCGTAGGCCGCCGAGCCCAGGATCTCCGACAGGCGCACGACCTGGCGGCGCTGATTCGGCAACTCCAGCCCCATCAGGTTCTTGCCCGGAATGGTCTCGACCACCCGGATCGAAACAAGCGACAGCGCGCGGGCGAGATCCTTGGCGAGGTTGACGATCTGGGCCCCCTTCACGCCGGTCGCCGGTTCGATCTCGTAGCGCGTGATGACCGGGCCCGGATAGGCCGCGACCACCGTGACCTGGACCCCGAAATCCTTGAGCTTCTTCTCGATCAGGCGCGACGTGAACTCCAGGGTTTCGGTGGCGACCGCCTCGGGCCCGCCGTCGGCTTCGTCCAGCAGGTCGAGCGTCGGCAGGCCGCTGCTCGCGGCGGCTTCCGCAAACAGCGGCACTTGGCGCTCCTGCTGCTTGCGCTCCGAGATCGGCGCGTGTTCCGGCTGGCGCTCGATGTGCACCGGGTCGTGCACCGGCGCCTGATCGCGCTGAGCGGCAAGCATCGCGGCACGCTCCACCGACGCCGCGACGCCGATCGTCCGATCCTCGCTTTCCTCGCGCCGCATGCGTGCGCGGGCGACGACGGCCTCCATGGCGGCACCCACGCGCTCCGCGACGGCGAGCCAGGAGAAGCCGAACCCGAGGCTCGCGCCCAACGCGCACAGCACGATCAGCGCAACCGTGGCGCCGGTTGCACCCAGCGCCCGCTCCACCCACGGCGCAAGCGACGATCCGAGCACCCCGCCGGCGGATCCCGGCAACACGGCGGCGGCCCGCGGCAGTCGTAGCGATTCGAGCGAGGTCGCCGCCAGCATCAACACGGCGAAACCCGGCCCGCGCACCCACAACGGCAACGCCGAGTGGGACGGCTTGCGGTGCAGGCGCGCAAATCCGCGCCACACCCACTCCCCGGCAAACACCACCCAGAAGAATGCCGAAAACCCGAAGAGGAAAAAGAGCAGGTCGGCCACCCACGCGCCGGCCGCCCCCTCCCAGTTGGCGATATGCGAACTCCCGGACAGGTGGGTGAAGCCGGGATCGCTGTGGTGATAGGAGAGCAGCGCGGTGCCCAGCGCCAGCACGGCGAGCGCCGCGACGATCCAGCGCGTTTCGGCAAGCAGGCGCGCCCCGCGCTCCGGCGCCGCCGAGGCAGCAGGCGCCCGTGCGGCGGCACGCGGTTGCGCCCGCGCCCGCACGGGGACCTCGTTCAAACCATCGGCAATCGGCTCCGCCATGGCGGGATTATAGGGAAGGCGTACGCCGATCATCCGGCGCACTTCGGATCCGCCCGAAGGGATGCCGTCCAGGCGGCAACGGTTTCGATAAAATCACAGGTTCCCTCCGGAAGGAAAAGCTGAAGAGCCATGTCGTCGCCCCGCCACTCCCGCGTTCTCATCCTGGGCTCCGGCCCGGCCGGCTACACGGCCGCGGTGTACGCCGCCCGCGCCAATCTCGACCCGGTACTGGTTACCGGCATGGCGCAGGGGGGCCAGCTCATGACGACGACCGAGGTCGACAACTGGCCCGCCGACGTGCATGGCGTGCAAGGCCCGGATCTGATGCAGCGGTTCCTGCAGCATGCCGAGCGGTTCAACACCGAGATCGTCTTCGACCACATCCAGCGCGTCGACCTGCAGACGCGGCCGTTCCGCCTGTTCGGCGATGCGGCGGAATACACCACCGATGCGCTGATCATCGCCACCGGCGCCTCGGCGCAATACCTGGGCCTGCCGTCGGAACAGGCGTTCATGGGGCGCGGCGTTTCCGGCTGTGCAACCTGCGACGGCTTCTTCTTCCGCAACCAGGACGTCTGCGTCGTGGGCGGGGGCAACACCGCCGTCGAAGAGGCGCTGTATCTGTGCAAGATCGCCCGCACCGTGCATCTCATCCACCGGCGCGACCGCTTCCGCGCCGAACCGATCCTGGTCGACCGCCTGATGGCGCACGTCGACGAGGGCAAGGTGCAACTGCACCTGTGGCAACGCCTCGAGGAGGTGCTCGGCGACGATTCCGGCGTCACCGGCGTGCGCCTGCGCAACGTGCGCGACGAAGGCACCGCGGAAATCGCCGTGCAAGGCTGCTTCATCGCGATCGGCCATCGCCCCAACACCGAGATCTTCGCGGGACAACTCGATCTGCGACATGGGTACATCGTCACTCGCGGGGGAGCCGACGGCCTGGCGACGATGACCAGCGTGCCGGGCGTGTTCGCCGCCGGCGACGTGCAGGACCACGTCTACCGCCAGGCGATCACGTCGGCGGCAACGGGCTGCATGGCGGCGCTGGATGCCCAGCGCTGGCTCGAATCGCAGGACTGATTCCGGGGCGCGTGGGCATCGTACGGGCTTCGCCGTAATTGGCTGGATTCCGGGTAGGTATTCGCGCCATGCGGCATCCCTCTTTCGCGTAATCATCCGTTCACCCCTGCGATCCTCCGGATTCCGCCGTTCGGGATCGTCCGGCGGGGGGACGGCAAACGGCAGAATGACCCCATATTTCCTCCAACCCGGTTCGCCTCGACCTGCGCTGCGCCGACGCGCTTCGCGACGGTTCGCGGTCACCGCTGCGATTGCCGCCGTGGCCATCGCGCTGGCCGGCAGCGCACCCGAGGCCTTCGCCTTCGGGTTCGGCAACCCCCAGGTGCAGAGCGCGCTCGGGGAACCGCTGCGCCTTCGCATTCCGGTGCTGGCCGAGGCGGACGTGGAACTCACGCCGCAGTGCCTGCGCCTGGTCAACGACGCCGACGATCCGCTGCCGACGATCTCGGCGCTTTCCGGTACGCAGGTACGCATCGAAGGCCGGGGGACGGATCGGGCGCTGGAAATCGTAAGCCGCTACCCGGTCAACGAACCGCTGGTCCACCTGATCGTGGAAGCGGGATGTGCGGAGCCGGTCCGACGCGAATTCACCGTGCTGCTGGATCCCCCGACATCGCCCGCCAACCCGGCGGCATTGGCCGCCGCGGTGCGCGTTGCGGCGGCCCCACCGCCTCCCGATCTGTCCTTGGGCATGCCGCAGGTGTTCGCACAGGTCGGGCGGCCGCTGGCGATGCGGATCCCCGTGGGCGGATCGGCCGCCGCCACGCTCCGACCCGAATGCGTGCATCTCACCGACGCGCTGTCCGGCGACGGCGCGCCGGTGATCCGGCACGCCGACATCCTGATCGCGCAGGACCGCGGGCACACCGAGATTCGCCTCGTCACGCCCGGTCCGGTCACCGAACCGGCGGTACGGGTGGCGGTTTCGGTCGGCTGCACGTCGCCGCTCCAGCGGGAATATGGCGTCCTGCTCGACATGCCGGCGGCGCCGGCCGTCGCCGCCGCGCCCCCGGAAACCCGATTCCTCGGCAGCGCGGCCCCGACCCTCGCGGCCGCGCCCGTCCCCGCTGCGACGACGACGGCGGGCTCCGGCACCGGGGCCACGATTTCCCGGCCGCATCGCCGCGCGGTGGTCTCCCACCACGCCAGCCACCACCGCCTCGTCCACCACGCGCGGCACCCCGCCATGGCGCCGCGCGTTCCGGCGCCCACCCATCCGCGGATGATCGCCGCGGCGGCGCTCCACGCCTCCGCCTCCTTGCCGCGCCATCCGCATCCGGCGGCACTCCACGCCCAGGACCGTCTCGTGCTCGCCGCCACCCCGGTCGACGCCGGGATCGGGAATGCGGCGCCGGACGCGGCCTCCGCCCGGATGGCTGCAATGAGCAAACAGATCTCCGATCTGACCCAGCAGATCCGGATCCTGCAGACCGAACTCGTCGCCGATCGGACGCGCGAGCGGCGATTGACCGACCGCGAATTCGCGCTGCAATCGCAATTGGCGGCGCAGGAACGGTCATCGGGATTGGCCTGGGTCGCCGCGGCGGCGATCGCCGCCGCGCTGATCGCCGCCGGGGTGCTGCTCTGGATCCGGCGCCGGGGTGATCAAGACGGCCGGCGCCGTTCGTGGGACGCCTTCGTCCCGGACCCGACGGCCGACCGGGGGGCGACCGATTTCGCCGCATCGCCGTGGGATGGCCGGCGGACCGCGCCGGCGCAACCGATGACGACGGCACCGTCCGCGCCGGTGGCCCCGGTCCCGGCGTCCGCCATGGCGCCGCATCGGGACCGGGGGCCGGAACGATCCCTACCCCTGGCGACACCCGTCGCGGGAGACGCCCCACCGGCCGCGCCGCAGCAGGCTGGCGCGGTGCCCGCATCCGACGACGAACTCGCCGACGACCACCAGGCGCTCACGGAACCCACACGCCACCGGATCGAGGTGGTGGAACTGCACCATCCGACGGCGCGCCGCACCGAGACCGCCATTACGCGCCCGGAACCGGGCAACGTCCCCCGCGGCGCCGGAGCGCCGCCGGAGGCCGCACCCGGGCACGCGTTCGCGCCCGCGCCCGATCCGTGGCCGACGGTCGACGAGGAACTTCCGATGGATTCCGGTCCCCCGTCGATCTTCGGCGAACCTCCGACGGCGCCCGAGCCGAAGGCGGAACCGGACATCCCGCTCACGCAGATGCCGACGATGCTGTCGCTGGATCTCGATCTGAGTACGGATTTGACGCTGTTGTCCGACCGGGAGCCGGGAACGCGCCGCTGATGCGCATTCGCAGCTTCCGCGGAGGCTGCGCCGCAAACGGATCTCCGGACGGCAGGACGCGCGCCGTGGCCCCTCTTCCCGCGCGGGCGAGGGGTACCGCTCCTGCCGCGCAGGGACTAGTGCAGTGCTTCATTCTGTTTGGAACGTAAGCGCTTCGTGCCTGCTGCATGGGTGTCGTGCGTGCGCGACGGATGCGTGTGAAGGATATCCCGCACGAGGTCGGGGTGCGCTGTGCCGGTTCGGGCCCCGGTGTCGCGGTCGTCCCTGCGGGCCGACTCCGTTGCGCTGCTCGGAGCCGGGGCGCACGGCCAACTCGCTGCGCGTCCTGCGGACCGAGCAGCGCAGCGCAGTCGCCCCGGAGGGGCGACCACCGCGTGGCCGGCCCCGACGAGGCACAGCCGCCGCTCGCTCGCGTGGTGCAAGCAAGCATCGGGAATCGCCACCGCATCGAGCAGCGCGCTGCTCGATCGCCCGAAGGCCCCCCTTCTTTTCGTTCCAAAATTTACAAAGCACTACACTAGATGGCGCCTTCGCCGCTCTCGCCGGTCCGGATCCGCACCACCTGCTCGACCGACTGGACGAAAATCTTGCCGTCCCCGATCTTGCCGGTGCGCGCCGAGCGGGTGATCGCCTCCACCGCGCGATCCACGATCGCGTCGGACACGACGGCGTCGACCTTGATCTTGGGGAGGAAGTCGACGACATATTCCGCGCCGCGGTAGAGCTCGGTGTGCCCTTTTTGGCGGCCGAAGCCCTTGACATCCGTCACCGTGAGACCCGTCACTCCGACGTCGGCGAGGGCCTCCCGCACTTCGTCTAGTTTGAACGGCTTGATGATGGCGGTGATGAGTTTCACGGAAGTCTCCTGGAGAACTGGTACGGATTTTACTACCGCGCCGGCGGGATCTCCGAACCTCAATCCTCACAAAAGCGGTTGGTGATCGGATACCGCCAGTCGCGCCCGAACGCGCGGTGCGTCACCCGGATCCCCACCGGCGCCTGGCGGCGCTTGTATTCGCTCAGCCGGATCATGCGCAAGATGCGCCGCACGTCCGCTTCGGGGTATCCGGCGGCGACGATTTCCTCGGCGCTCGCGCCGTCCTCCATGTAGAGCGCGATCACCGCATCGAGCATCTCGTACGGCGGCAGCGTGTCCTGATCGGTCTGCCCCGCTCGCAGTTCCGCGCTCGGCGGCCGGTCGAGGATCCGCTGCGGGATCACTTCGGAAATCGCATTGCGGTGCTGCGCCAGGCGGTAGACGAGCGTCTTGCTGATGTCCTTGATCACGGCGAACCCCCCCGCCATGTCGCCGTAGAGCGTGCAATATCCCACCGCCATCTCGCTCTTGTTGCCGGTGGTGAGCACGATCGCGCCGCTCTTGTTCGACAGCGCCATGAGCACGGTGCCGCGCACCCGCGCCTGGATGTTCTCCTCGGTCGCGTCCCACGGCCGACCGGCGAACTCCGGCGCCAGCATGGTCAGGAAGGAATCGAACGCCGGGGCGATCGGGATCTCGTCGTACCGCACCCCCAGCCGCGCGGCCATCTCGCGGGCGTCGATCCAGGAAATGTCGGCGGTGAACCGTGACGGCATCATCACCGCGCGCACCCGCTCGGCACCGAGCGCATCGCAGGCCAATGCCAGGGTGAGCGCGGAATCGACCCCGCCGCTGAGGCCGACGATCGCCCCGGGAAAACCGTTCTTTCCGACGTAGTCGGCAATCCCCCGCTGCAATGCCCGGTATGCCTGCGCCTCCGGCGATTCCGGCGCCGCGATCTCGCCCGCCTGCGGCACGCCGTCGACGAAATCGAGGATCAGCATGTGCTCGGCGAACTGCGGTGCCATGGCCACGAGGCACCCTTGGGCGTCGAGGCAGAACGATCCGCCGTCGAACACGAGTTCGTCCTGACCGCCGACGAGGTTGCCGTAGACCACCGCCATCCCGTTCGCGCACACCGTCTCCCGCATCACCTCCTGACGCAAGGCCTGCTTGCCGAGATGAAACGGCGAGCCGTTGGGAACGAGCAGGACCTGCGCCCCTGCCGCCGCGGCGCGCCGCGGCGCATCCGGGAACCAGGTGTCTTCGCAGATGTTCAGGCCAAAACGGGTTCCCCGGATTGCGAACACCAACGGGCGCTCGCCCGGGGTGAAATAGCGCCGCTCGTCGAACACGTCGTAATTGGGGAGGTCGTGCTTGCAATACACGCCCGCGACGGTGCCGCCGACCAGGAGCGACGCCGCATTGAAGCGCGTTCCGCCCTGGGCCATCGGGTGGCCGACGATGGCGTGCAGGCCGGGGAACTGCGCCAGATCCTGCGCCAACGCGCGCAGCGCAGCCTCGGCCGCGACATAGAACGACGCGCGCAACAGCAGATCTTCGGGCGGATATCCGGAAATCGACAGTTCCGGCGTGAGCAGCACGTCGGCACCGGCGCGGACCGCCTGCGCCGCCGCCTCGACGATTCGCCGCCGGTTGGCGGCGAAATCGCCCACCGTGCAATCGATCTGCGCGACCGCGACGCGAACCGAGGACATGTCGCCGTCAGAACGCCGGCTTCACCGCCGCCGACTGATATCGCTCGACCGACGTCAGGATCTCGGCGCGCGCCGCATCCGACCCCGACCACCCCAGGACCTTGACCCATTTGCCGGCTTCGAGATCCTTGTAGTGCTCGAAGAAGTGCTGGATCTGGGTGAGGCGTTCCGGCGCGAGGTCCTGCGGCGAGCGCCAGTGCTTGTACCAGGGCAGGATCTTGTCGGTGGGAACGGCGAGCAGCTTCGCATCGCCGCCGCTTTCGTCCTGCATGTTGAGCACCCCCAGCGGGCGGCAGCGCACGACCACGCCCTGGTGCAGCGGAAACGGCGTGATCACCAGCACGTCGAGCGGATCTCCGTCCTCGCCCAGCGTGTGGGGAATGTAGCCGTAGTTGCAGGGATAGTGCATCGCCGCGCCGATGAATCGATCGACGAACAGCGCCCCGCTTTCCTTGTCGACCTCGTACTTGATCGGATCGGCGTTCATCGGAATTTCGATGACGACGTTGAATTCGTCCGGCAACGCGTTGCCGGGGCCTACCTTGCTAAGACTCATGCTGGATTCCTTACTTGATCTGCGGCCCCGCATCGATGGATGCGTGGCGCCGGATTGTATCGGGCTACAGGCTGGCTTCGCGGCGGGACAGGCGGTCGCCCCCCGCCACGGGGGGCGGCGGCGGTCGGTCGGCAAAGCCTCGCGCCGCTTCCCGGTACGCCTGCGCGGCGGCTTCCGGATCCGCCACCGCATCCGCCAGCTCGCCGAGCGCCAGCGACGTCTCCGGCGCCGGCGCCAGCCGCCGGCTGTCCTCCAGGTATGCCCGGGCCTTCCCCCACAACTGCTCCCGCAGGCAGATCCGGCCCAGACAACGCAGCAGCGCGACCGACGGCCCGTGCTGCGCGAGCCAGCGTTCCGCCCGGGCCAGCGCCGCGCGACCGTCGGCGACCGCGCAGCGGCCATACTCGTCGAGCAGAGATTCGCTCCAGCCCGCCTCCAGCGCGTCCTCGATCGCCTTCGCGGCCTCGGTTCCCATGCCGAATCCGTTGAATGCGCGGGCCGCGGCCAACGCGAGTTCCGGCGCGCGGCGATCCGCCGGCGGCACCGCAGTCCACGCACGGGAAAAGAGGTCCGCCCCGTCGGCATCCTGCAGCAGGCCGCGGTACGCCATCGTCTTGTATGCCGCGCAGGCGGGCGCCGGCAGGCCGCGGTGCTTTTCGAGCGCACGCACGATCCGCAGCGCATCCTCCCAATGCCCCAATTGCAGATGCGCCACCGCCGCCATGCGCAGCACATGGATGTGCCGTGCGCCGGTCTGCTGCATCGGCTCGATGGTCTGCAGCACGCGCAGGTTCTCCCGCTGTTCGGCCCAGAGTTCCGCGCTCACCACGCTGCGCGCGGTGGCAAGTTCGGGATCGTCGGCGGCACGCTCCAGCCACTGGTCCCGGCGGCCGTATTCCTGCATGCGATGCGCCGCCCGCGCCGCCAGCAGGGCTGCCAAGCCGGCGATCTGCGGGTAGCCCTGGACGCGTTCGGCCGCGCGCTCGGCGCGCGCGAACCGCCCTTCGAGCAGGGCCTTGAGCGCGACCACCAGGCCGCGCTGCGCCCCCCAGTCGCTGCGGCGCTCGCGGTAGGCCTGCACCCGCTCCGGGAAATCCTTGGCGCGCTGCACCAGACGCCCGGTGAGATAGGCCAGCCACAGCGCGAACAGCGCGAGGAGCAGGACGAGGTCGAGCGACGCGTCAACCCGCCACGGTGGGGCCAGCGCGATGACCGCGCCCTCGGTCGCGTGCAGCAGCCACGCCAGCGCCGCCGCCAGCGCCGCCAGCGCCACGCCCCACAGCAGGGTCTTCACCTCAGTTTCCTCCGGCGTGAACCGCCGCACGCAACGCCGCCAGGGTCTCGTCGAGCGCGGGCGGCGCCGCGGAGGAGGCCGCATCGGCGGCCGTCCGGATCTGGGTCAGCGCGCCGGCGATTGCGGGGTCACGGGGATCGAAATACCGCTGCAACAGGGACTCGAGCGACTGCTCGCGGACGCGCGCCCGCACCCCATCCCGCAGAAGAACGGCCTGCTGCAGATCGAGGAGTTCGAGGCGGACGCGGTCGCGCAGGATCTCCTGCTGCGCCGGGTCGAGCCGGACCGCGTCGGGGGTGGGAATGGGCTGGACCCGCAACAGGCCACCGAACGCATCTTCCAGCCAGACGCGGATCCGTCCCGCCCAGCCGCCGTTTTGCCCACCGGCAGGTTTGCCGGCCACGGCCGGCGCGGGATGCGGTGCGGGCAGATCAAGCGCGCCGTGCGCCGTGTCGGCCAAGGTGCGCCAGGCGTCAACCGAGCGAAGCACCGAGTCCAATCGCGCGGCGGCGGCCCCGACATCGGCCGTGGACGCCGCCCGCAGGCGCGCCAGATCGTCTCCCAGCGCCCGCCGCACCCGCGCTGCCGCCGGCGTTCCCAATTTCCCCAGACGCGCATCGATCACCGACAGCACGCCGATCGCCCGCGCCGGCGCCAGACCGAGGCGCAACTGCACCTGGACGAGTTCTGCCACGCGCTCGGCATCGAACAGCACCAGCGCCGCCTGCTGGCCGCGCAACTGCGGATCGAGCGCGATCTCCGGTGCCGCCCCCGGCACGGCCGGTCCCGCCGCCGCCAGCCGCTCGAGCCCCGCGATGCGCCGCTCGAGCGCGTTCTCGCGCCGAACCTGCCCGGCGTTCTCGACCGCCTGCCGCGCCAGCCGCTGCTGCCAGCGATGGTTCTGCCAGACCAGGGCGACGCCCAGAAGCAGCGCGCCCAGGGCGAAACCCGCGACCGCGGCGGCGACCGTTTCCCGCACGCCGCCGATCCCGCCCAAGGGCCGGGCCGCCGAGGTCGCGTCCGCGCGTGGCCCGCGGCGGTCCGGCTCGGCTGCCGGCGGAGTTTCCGGAGGGCTCTGTGGTGGAGAAGTACTCATGAGGCCAATGTACCCGATCTGGTTTCCTGCACGCGCCGCAGGCCGTCGAGGATCGATGCGGCATCCGCGTCACACACGACCGCATCGGTGACGCCGCGGGCGGCCAGTGCGCCCGCGATGCGCGGGTGCAGGCACAATGCCGCGCGGATCTCGCTCCACGGTAGCGGCGGCATTCCCGCCGCAAGCTGCTCCCGGAGTGCATCCACGCCTTCGCTACTGCTCAAAAACGGCACGACGGGGCGTCCGAGGTCGTGAACCGCCCGCAGCGCCGCCCAGGCGCACGGATCGGGGCAATGCACCGTACGCCGGTACGCGGCGACCTGCTCCACGTCGGCACCCGCCTGCGTCAACGCATCGGCGAGGAGTTCGCGTCCGCGCTGGGCGCGGACGACCAATACCCGTTCCGGCGCCAAGTCGGCCTGACGCAGGGCGGACAGCAGCGCCTCGGAGCCGCCGCCCGCTGGGGCAGCGTCCGACGGCGCGACGATGCGCGCGCGCTGCGCCTCGGGAATGCATGCCAGCACGGCCTGCCGGGTGCCGGCGCCCACCGCCGCGATCGCCGTCGTCTCCGGCCAGGGTGTGCGCAGCGCCCGTGCGCAGGCCCGTGCCGCCGCCGGGCTTACGAACACCACGAGATCGAAGCCGGCGAGCCGAGCGAGCGACGCCTGCAGCGCGGGATCGTCGGGGAGGGGCACGAGATCGAACGTCGGCCACCACAGCGCCGAAACGCCGCTGCCGGCGCCCGCGTCGCGCAACCGTGCCGCCAGCAAGCACCCGGGACGCTCCGGGCGGGTGACCAGAACGAGGGGCGTCCTATCCACCGGCGAGCAGCCGTTCCACCCCGCACGCCTTGAGATCATCCACGACGCGCAAGCCGATGGCCTCCGCCTCCGCCAGCGGTCCCGCGGCATCGGCTTCGAGCCGCTCGCCCGTGGCCGCGTTGCCCGCCCAGGCACGCAGGCGCAGCGCCGCGTCCGCGACCTCCGCATATGCCGCCAGCGGAAACTGGCAGGATCCGCCCAACCCGCGCGATACCGCACGCTCGGCGGTGACGATCGCACGCGTGTCGGGGTGCTCGAGGAAAGCCAGTTGCTCCCGGACCGCGGCATCGCCCGCCCGGATCTCGATCGCCAGCGCGCCCTGCCCGGGCGCCGGCAGAAAGGCGTCGACGGGCAGGATCTGCGCAATACGCTCCGCCAGCCCCAGGCGCTGCAATCCCGCCGCCGCCATCAACAGCGCGTCGAACTCGCCGCGATCGAGCTTGGCGAGCCGCGTGCCGACATTGCCCCGCACGGCGACGATCTCGAGGTGCGGGTAGGCCGCGCGCAACGCGAGTTCGCGCCGCAGGCTGGATGTCCCGACGCGCGCGCCGGCCGGCAACGCCTCCAGGCCTGGATACCGGGGGCTGACGAAGCAGTCCCGCGGATCGGCGCGCTCGAGTACCGCCGCCAACTCGAATTCCGGCGCGAGCTCCATCGGCACATCCTTGAGCGAATGCACCGCCAGGTCGGCACGGCCTTCCAGCAGCGCCACCTCGAGTTCCTTGACGAAGAGTCCCTTGCCGCCCACCTTCGACAGGCTGCGATCCAGGATCTGGTCACCGCGGGTGGTCAATTCCAGCAGTTCGACCGCGCGCGTCGGATCGGCGTCGATCAATCGTTGGCGCACATGGTGCGCCTGCCAAAGCGCCAGGGGGCTCGCCCGCGTGGCGATACGGAGTTTGCGAGGTGTCATATCCCGCTAGTCTAACAAGCAAGACGCATCAGGATCGGGCCAGTCCTTTGACGATGGGCCACTGCCGGCGGCTCACCGGCAGCCGGTCGGCAACGCCGTGCAGCACGACCTGCCAGTACGCCTCTCCGCCCTCGCCCTCGGTCTCCGCGCTGCGCACCCGCTCGAATCCGGCGATCCGCGCGCGCGCCACGAGGGCGCTGCGGTGGACGCGGACGAACTGCGCACCGAACTCGCCCTCCAGCGACGCCAGCGATTCTTCCGTGCAGTATTCGCGCTCCCGGGTGCGCACCGTGACGTACTTGAGTTCGGCCCGCAGATACACGATGTCCTCGATCGGCACGAAATGCATGCGTCCGCGCTCCGCGATCGCAAGCCGCGTGCGAACGACCCCGAGGGCGCGCGCCGCCGAGTCGAGACGCGCATCCGCGGTCGGCCCCGGCTCCGCCGCGCGCCGCCGGACCCGCGCCAAGGCGGCCGCCAGCCGCTCCGTGCGCACGGGCTTGAGCAGATAGTCGACCGCCTGGACTTCGAACGCCTCGATGGCGTGGTCGTCGAACGCCGTCACGAACACCACCGCCGGCGGCGCCGGCAGGCGCGCGAGATGGCGCGCCGCCTCGATGCCGCTCATGTCAGGCATGGCGATGTCGAGCAGCACGAGGTCGGGTTGGAGCCGGGCCGCGGCCTCGACGGCCGCGGCGCCGCCGGCGGCCTCGCCCACCACGTCAACCGCAATCTCCGCCGCGCAATCCCCCAGCCGCTGCCGCAGGCGGGTGCGCGCCGGCGGTTCGTCATCGACGATCAGGATCCGGATCATCACGATCTTCTTTCCGCAATTCCGAACGCGCCACCGGAATCGTCATGGTGAGTTCGAAGCGCCCCCCGCGCACGCGCGTCTCCAACTGGGCCTCCAGGTCATAGATCAGCGCCAGGCGGCCGCGGATGTTGCGCAGGCCGATCTGATTGCCTTCGCGCTGCACCGGTTCGGCCGCGATCGGATTGGCGACGAACACCTCCAGCCGGAATCCGATCTGCCGCACGCGGATGTCGATTTCGCACGGTCCGCCCTCGCCGGCCGCATGACGTTCGGCACCGTAGCGCACCGCATTCTCGATGATCGGCTGCAGGAGCAACTGCGGCACCCGCGCATTCGGATGGACCGCCCCGACATCCCAACGCACCGCCAGCCGATCACCGAGGCGCGTCTGTTCGATCTCCACGTATCGCCGGCAAAGGTCGATTTCGTCCTCGAACGGCACCATGCGGCGCACGTCGCCCATCACCGCCCGAAACAGCTCGGCCACGCTCTCCAGCATGCGCTCGGCGCGCGGCGGATCCTCGCGCAACACGGCCAGCACGGCGTTGAGGCTGTTGAAGAAAAAGTGCGGCCGGATGCGGGACTGCAGCGCCTGGAACTTCGCCTCGTCGATCGCCGGCGAGTAGGCCCGTGCCCGCAACTCCAGATAGTGCTGCACCGCGATTCCGCCGACCAGGCCGAACACCCCGGCTACGGCGATGGCGTCGCCGCCCGGCCCGCCGGGGATTCCGGCGCGCAGCGCCCCCTGCACCGCCGCCGCCGCGATGCCGGGAACCGCCCACGCCGCCAGGCGCTGCGTCCGCTCCGAACCCGGCCCACCCCGGCGCCGCATCGCGCACCATGCCAGCAGGCTGGCGAACGTGACGGGTTCGGCCACCGCGGCGATCTGGAAAAACAGCACCGTGGCTTCTGCCGGCGCGCGCAGGGCCGCGGCCGCGGCGGCCGCCACCGCGGCCAGCGCCGCGTTGACCCCGAGCGCCACGCGCAGCGCGATGCCGGCGTTGCAGCCGTCGGGCACCGGGGAACGATCGCGGGAACGGGACTCGGACACGGGGGCCGATTATGCCCCCGCGCTGCGGCACACGATAAAATTTCGCGATGAACGACAAAACCGCATCCGCCGGAAGCGCCAGGGCAACGCCCCCGACCTCCACCTCCTCCCTGCACGCCAAGAACGAGGCGTGGTCGGGCCGTTTTTCGGAACCCGTTGCCGACTTCGTCCTGCGCTACACCGCCAGCGTCGGGTTCGATCGGCGTCTGGCGTTGGCCGACATCGAAGGCTCCCTCGCGCATGCGGCGATGCTTGCGCGCGCGGGGCTGCTGTCCGAGGGCGATCTGCAGGCGATCGAGGGCGGCATGGCCCGGATCCGCGGGGAAATCGAGCGCGGCGAATTCGCCTGGCGGCTGGAACTCGAAGACGTCCACCTCAACATCGAGGCGCGGCTCACCGAACTCGTGGGCGACGCCGGCAAGCGCCTGCATACCGGGCGGTCGCGCAACGACCAGGTGGCGACCGACACCCGGCTCCACCTGCGCGCGGAACTCGATGCGATCGTCGCCGAACTCCACCGCCTGCAGCGCGCGCTCGTCGAACTGGCGGCGGCGCACACCCGGACCCTGATGCCCGGCTTCACCCACCTGCAGGTGGCCCAGCCCGTGGTGTTCGGCCACCACCTTCTGGCGTACGTCGAAATGTTCGGCCGGGACGCCGAGCGCATGACCGATGCGCGCCGGCGCATCAACCGCCTGCCGCTGGGCGCGGCGGCGCTTGCCGGCACGAGCTATCCGATCGATCGCGAATTCGTGGCGCAGCGCCTGGGCTTCGAAGAGGTCTGCCGCAACTCGATGGATGCGGTTTCCGATCGCGACTTCGCGGTGGAATTCTGCGCCGCGGCCTCCCTCGTCATGACCCACTGTTCGCGCTTCGCCGAGGAACTGATCCTGTGGGTCAATCCGCGCTTCGCGTTCATCGAACTGCCCGACCGATTCACGACGGGTTCCTCGATCATGCCGCAGAAGCGGAACCCGGATGTTCCCGAGCTCGCCCGCGGCAAGACCGGACGCGTGCTCGGACATCTGGTCGCCCTGCTCACGCTCATCAAGGCCCAGCCACTCGCATACAACAAGGACAACCAGGAAGACAAGGAACCGCTCTTCGACACCATCGACACGGTGCGCGATACGCTGCGCGCCTTCGCCGACCTGGTTCCGGGCATCGTCGCCAGACCCGATGCGATGCGCCAGGCGCTGCGGCAGGGCTATGCGACGGCCACCGACCTCGCCGACGCCCTGGTCCGTCGGGGCATGCCCTTCCGCGATGCGCACGAAGCCGTCGGCCGCGCCGTGCGCCGCGCCGCGGAACTCGGCTGCGACCTGCCGGAACTGCCGGTCGAAGAAGTGCGGGCGTTCCTGCCGAGCATCGATCTGCAGGCAATCGCGGAGATGATTGCCGCATTGACGCCCGAGGCCTGCGTGGCGGCGCGCGACCACCTCGGCGGGACGGCTCCCGCGCAGGTGGCGAAACAGGTGGCGTTCTGGCGGGAGAAGTTGGCCTGACCCGAACATCGATCCGCCGCCGGGAAACGGAAAACATCGGCGTCGTCGCGAGGCCCCCAGGGCCGCGGCGATCCAGGCGCGGCCCTGGATCGCTTCGGGGTTCGCCCTCGCAATGACGGGCGTTGTACGACGCTAGTGTAGTGCTTTGTAAATTTTGGAACGAAAAGAAGGGGGGCCTTCGGACGATCGAGCAGCGCGCCGCTCGATGCGGTGGCGATTCCCGATGCTTGCTTGCACCACGCGAGCGAGCGGCGGCTGTGCCTCGTCGGGGCCGGCCACGCGGTGGTCGCCCCTCCGGGGCGACTGCGCT